>NZ_JBPKAM010000180.1:0-7241 GCF_051216495.1 Pseudomonas baetica
GCCGAAGGCTGCGATCTTTTGATTTTGCTTTTCAAGATCAAAAGATCGCAGCCTTCGGCAGCTCCTACAAAAGCGATGGCAGGCCCGCAGGGGTGGGAACAATGTTGATGGACGCTAGTCCAACGCTCAGTTTTCGCCGCCCATTTCCGGGCGGTTTTCATTGAGGGTGTCTGGATGAAGATTTCACGCGGTTTTGCACTGGCATCGCTCCTGGCCCTGACGGCCAGCCCGGTCTTTGCCCAGCTCACCCTGAGCGATGCGGCCAATGCCATTTCCGGGATGAACGGCAATGCGGCCACCGAGGCCGAGCCGGATTCGGAAAGCGACGATTTGCTGGGCGCGCTGAGCGCGTTGAACATTACGCCACAGCAAGCTCTCGGCGGCGCCGGGGCGATGCTTGGGTTGGCGCGGAACCAGTTGAGTTCGACCGACTATGCCGAGCTGACCAAAAGCGTGCCGGCCCTCGACATCCTGTCGGGAGGCGGGGAGCTGGGTGCCCTTGCCGGGTTGCTCGGTTCCACCGGCCAGGTGGCCGGGTTGAATAACGCCCTGGGTAACGTCAAGAACACCAATGACCTGAACAACGCCTTCGGCGCCTTGGGCATGGACACAGGCATGGTTGGCCTGTTTGCCCCGGTGATCCTGCAATACCTGGGTCAACAGGGCGTTACCGCTTCGTTGCTGCAAAACCTGGGCGGGATCTGGGGCACCGGCATGAACGTGGTCAACGGCATGAACGCGGTCACCGGTAGCTGATCAGCGGCGCTCGGCGCGCAAGGCGTCGATGCGACCGTCCTTCTCGGTCCAGAGCTGGTTGACCCAGTTCTGGACCGTTTCACGAAACTGCGGATCGTTTTCGTAATCGCCCTGCCACAGCGCCGGGTCGAGTTCGCGGGTCTTAATGTCGATGATGACCCTCGGCACGTTGCCGCTGATCAAATCCCAGAAACCCGGAATCTTCGGCTGCGGATAGACCACCGTCACGTCGAGGATAGCGTCGAGCTGTTCGCCCATGGCCGCCAGCACGAACGCCACGCCACCGGCCTTGGGCTTGAGCAGATGGCGGAACGGCGACTGCTGTTGAGCGCTTTTGGCAGCAGTGAAACGAGTGCCTTCCAGATAATTCACCACGGTCACCGGCTGGCGCTTGAACAGTTCGCAGGCCTGTTTGGTGATTTCCAGATCCTTGCCCGCCAGTTCCGGATGCTTGGCCAGGAAGGCCTTGGTGTAGCGCTTCATGAACGGGTAATCCAGCGCCCACCACGCCAGGCCCAGGAAGGGCACCCAGATCAGCTCTTTCTTGAGGAAGAATTTGAAGAAGGGCGTGCGCCGGTTCAGCGTCTGGATCAGCGCCGGGATGTCGACCCAGGATTGGTGGTTGCTGATCACAAGGTAGGAAGTGTCACGCCGCAGGTCGTCACCACCGCGAATGTCCCATTGGGTGGGAATGCACAGGCGGAAGATCAACTTGTCGATTTCCGACCAGGTCTCGGCGATCCACATCACCGCCCCAGAGGCGTAATCGCGAAAACGGCCGGGCAGAACCAGTTTGAGCAGGGCGAAGACCATCAACGGACCGATCAGGACCAGGGTGTTGAGCAGAAGCAGCAGGGTGACGAAACTGCCGGTGAGCAGGCGGCGCATAGGCAACTCTTGGAAACGTGTGGGCGCGCCATGATAAGTGGCTTCGGGCGGCAGGCCAAATCGGTGGGTGACGAATGTTTCACGTTGCTGGCGGTAAGCTCGATCACAATTCAACTGATCAGCGAGTTGTGTCGTTGGTGCGGGCCTCTTCGCGAGCAGGCTCGCTCCCACAATGGAATGTGTTTCCCCTGTGGGAGCGAGCCTGCTCGCGAAGCGATCTGGAGAACGAACGATTTGCCAACTGACGGTCTAAAATTCCGCTGCCCATCTTTCAAGGACAACGAACAAGTGAAATCCCTCCTCGCCCTGCTGTCCCTCGTCGCCCTGCCAGTCCTGGCCGCCGAACCCACCCTCTACGGCCGCTACGAATACATCGCCCTACCGGAAATCGGCGGCGAAGTGCTCAAGGCCAAGATGGACACCGGCGCCCTGACCGCATCGCTCTCGGCCAAAGACATCGAAACCTTCACCCGCGACGGCGAGGATTGGGTGCGTTTCCGCCTGGCGACCAAGGATGCGAGCAACAAGGTGTATGAGCACAAGATTGCGCGGATCAGCAAGATCAAGACCCGTTCCGAAGAGGATGAGGATGAAGAAGTGGCGGCGCCGACCAAGCGGCCGGTGGTTGATCTGGAGTTGTGCCTGGGGAATGTGAAGCGGACGGTTGAGGTGAATTTGACGGATCGCAGCAGTTTCAATTATCCGCTGTTGATTGGCGCGAAGGCGCTGCGGGAGTTTGGTGCGGCGGTGAATCCGGCTCGGCGGTTTACGGCCGACAAACCGGATTGCTGATCGTCAAACCTTCGGCATAGTCGCAATCATCGAAGGCCGCTGACTCACCTCGAAATACCACGCCGCCAGCTGCGGATTGGCCGTGCGCCAGTCCAGGTCCGGGTGGCGCAAGTCCACATAACCCAACGCGCAGGCCACGCTGATCGCCGCCACGTCGAAATGGCTGGTCAGCTCGGCGATGGCGTCTTTTTCCAGTACGGCCAGGGCGCGGCGGATTTTGTCGCGCTGGCCGTCCAGCCATTTGTCCCAGTGTTTTTCCGGCGCACGCAGGGCGACTTCGTAGCGCACCAGCACCGCGGCATCCATGATGCCGTCGGCCATCGACGCCAGGGTCAGGCGCCGCCAGCGGGCGGAGCCATCGCGGGGGATCAGCGGGTTGCCAACGTGCTGGTGATCGAGGTAGTCGAGGATCACGCGGCTGTCGTGGATGACGCTGCCGTCGGCCAGGCGTAGGGCGGGGATTTTGCTCAGGGGGTTGTCGTCGATCAGCGCCTGGTCTGGGTCGACCGGGGTGAGTACACAGTTCTGCAGCGCGACACGGTCCTGTTGACCGGTTTCGTGCAGCAGCACCATGACTTTGCGAACGAAGGGGGAGAGGGGGTTGTGGTACAGGGTCATGCTCGGGGCGGACATGGCGGGGTCTCGGTCGGTGGCGGAGTCGAGGCAGCATAGCGTGTTGCGGGGCTACTCAATATCCCGGATAAACATGTGTCCCCCTTGTGGGAGCGAGCCTGCTCGCGAATGCGGTGCATCAGTCAACAGAGATGTTGAATGCAATGTCTTCATCGCGAGCAGGCTCGCTCCCACAGGGGATCAGTGTTTATCCGGGTTCAGTGGCGCTGCAGGAGGCCGCGCAGGGCGAGGGCGGCGGGAATGCCCAGCCCGATCCAGCTCAGGGCGTCCCATATGCCATCGCCGAGCAGCGCGGCGAACAGCCCTGCTGCGGTGAACAGGGCAATGACGGTGGGTGTGCCGAAGACTTTCCAGAAGTTCGACTGCCTCGGCTTCATGCCACACTCTCCGCTTTTTCCAGCACGGGTTTCGTCGCCTTGCGCCGCACCACCCACAGATAAACGCCACTGCCCAGCACAATGATGGTCAGCACATCGAGGCTCGCCCAGAGAATTTTCATCGGCATGCCGCCGTAGTCACCGAAATGCAGCGGTTGCGACATGCCCATGGCGTCCATGTACCAGGGGCGCTCGGCCACGGCGGTGACCTGCAAGGTGCTGGCGTCGATCAATACCGGTGTCAGCAGGTGCGAGGTCAGGTGCGTGCTGCCTTTCATGAACACCGCGTAATGGTGCTCACTGGAAAACCGGGTGCCGGGGAAGGCGATGAAGTCGGGTTGCATGCCCGGTGCAACTTCCCCGGCGATGTCGAGCAGGCGCGTAGCCGGCGCCAGATGCGTCAGCGGTGGCGCGTCGCGGTAAGGCGCGACCATGGCGCTGAGGCTGTCGTTGCGCCATGCCGCGATGATCAGGTCGGCACAGGCACTGATGACGCCGGTCACGCCCACCACCAGCGCCCAGGTCAAAGTCACCACGCCAATCAGGTTATGCAGGTCGAGCCAGCGCAGGCGGGTGGATTTGTCCTGGCGCACGGTGGCGAATTTCAAGCGGCGCATGAACGGCAGGTACAACACCGTGCCGGAGACGATCGCGACGACGAACAGCAGGCCCATGAACGCCAGCAGCAACTTGCCTGGTAGCTCGGCGAACATGTCCACGTGCAGGCGCAGCATGGTCATCATGAAGCCGCCATTGGCCGACGGCGTTTCCAAGGCGTCGCCGGTGCGGGCGTCAAGCATGAAGGTATGGGACGAGTTCGGTTCAGTGCCCGCGGTCGCTGCCATGATGGTCAGTACGGCGTTGGGCTCATCGTCTTCGAAGCCAAAATACTGCATCACTTCGCCGGGGCGATGCTTTTCAGCTGCCGCCACCAATTCCTGCAAATTCAGGCGCGGGGTGTCCGCCGGCATGTCCTTCACTTCAGGCGCATCGCCCAGCAGATGGTCGATCTCGTGGTGGAAGATCAACGGCAGGCCGGTCAGCGCCAACAGCAGCAGAAACACCGTGCAAATCAGGCTGGTCCAGGTGTGGATAAAGGACCAGCGGCGAATTGTTTTACTTTTCATTTCATAGCCTCCAGAAATACCAAAGCCGTCCTCGAAGGACGGCCTGGGTACCGGGCGTGTCAGATCAAGCCGTTACCACTTGTAAGTGGCACTGGCGACAACACTGCGCAGGTCGCCGTAGTAGCAGTAGAAACTGTCGCAAGTCGAGATGTAATCCTTGTTGAGCAGGTTGGTCGCGTTGACGGCCAGCGACGCGCCTTTGAGGCTGTTGTCCAGGCGGCCGAGGTCGTAATGAACGGCGGCGTCGAACACGGTGTAGGCGTCTGCCTTGCCCAGGTTGGTGTTGGCCTGGTCACCGTAGGTGTTGCCGGTGTAACGGGCGCCAGCGCCGACACCGAAGCCGTCCAGTACGCCGTTGTGCCAGGTGTAATCAGCCCACATCGAAGCGGTCTGGTTAGGCATCAGTTGCAGGCGATTGCCCTTGAACTCGCCATCCTGCACTTCGGACTTGGCCAGGGTGTAGGCGGCGGTGAGCTTGAGGTTCTCCGTCACGTCGGAAACGGCTTCCAGCTCCAGGCCCTTGACCTTCACTTCACCGGTCTGGCTGGTGACCGGAATGCCGCCGATGTTGTTGGTGACCGAGACGTTTTTCTGGGTCAGGTCATACACTGCAGCGGTCAACAAGGTGTTGCTGCCCGGTGGCTGGTACTTGATGCCCAGTTCCCACTGTTTGCCTTCGGTCGGCTTGAAGGAGTCGGTGGCGGAGGTATCGGCGTTGCTCGCCGGCTGGAACGATTCGGCGTAGGACAGGTACGGCACGAAGCCGTTGTCGAATACGTAGCTGATCGCTGCGTTGCCGCTGAAGTTCTTGTTGCGGTCGGTGTTGGTGGCATCACCCTTGTTGAAGAACTTGGTGCTGGTATGCACCCAGTCCTCACGACCACCCAGGGTCAGGCGCCATTGGTCGAGGGCCATCTGGTCCTGCACGTACAGGCCGGTCTGATTGGTCTTCTGGTTGTAATCGTAGAACGCCGTCGAGCGTGGCGGACGCACGATGGGCTGGCCGTAGATCGGGTTGTTGACGTTGGTGGTCAGGCCATCACCGAAGATCGAGGTGTAGTTGGTGTTGGTGCGCTGGTGATCGAGGCCGATCAGCACCGTGTGCAGGATGTCGCCGGTGGCGAAGTCAGCCTGCAGGTTGTTGTCCACGGCGAACTGGCTGATGTCTTCGTCGGTCGAGGTGCTGGTGCGGCCGATGTTACCGTCGGCATCGACCTGGGTGAACGGGTAAGCGCCGGGCGTCAGGGCCTGGAAGGACAGGTCCGACTTGGTGTAGCGCAGGTTCTGCCTGAACTGCCAGACATCGTTCATGCGATGCTCAAAGGCGTAGCCCAGTGCGTAGTAAGTGCGGTCGTAGTATTCCCAGTCCGGGTCGCCCAGGTTCTTGTGGTGGGAGATATCGCCAAATGGCGAGTCGAGCTTGGTGCCCTGGATCGGACGGAACTGGCTGGTGATGCCGGTATCGTCACGGGTGAATTGGGTGAGCAAGGTGAACCGGGTGTCGTCGTCGATGTTCCAGGTCAGGCTCGGCGCGATGTTGTAGCGCTTGTCGTCGATATGGTCGATGGGCGTGCCGCCATCGCGCACCACACCGCTGAGGCCATAGAGGAACTGACCTTCATCGTCGATCTTGCCGGTGCTGGCGAAGTTGATCTGGCGATGGTTGTCGCTGCCGTATTGCACTTGGATTTCATTGCTGGACTCGGCGCTGGGACGACGGCTGACCATGTCCAGCAAGCCACCCGGTGGGGTCTGGCCGTACACGGAGGAAGCGGGGCCGCGCAGTACGGCGAGGCGATCGAGGTTCCAGGTTTCCTGCTTGGGGTTGGCATAGACGCCCTTGGGCAGTGGCAGGCCATCGAGGAATTGGGTCGGCTCGAAACCGCGAACGCGCAACCAGTCGGCGCGGGTGTCGCTGCCGAAACTGGCGCCAGTGGTGCCCGGCAAGTAGCGCACGGCGGCGTCGAGGGTGTGCACGTTGCGATCGTCCATCTGCTCGCGGGTGACCACCGAGATCGAACGCGGTGCTTCAACCAGTGCGGTGTCGGTCTTGCTGCCCGCGGCGGTGCGCTTGGCCACATAACCTTCCACCGGGCCCCAGGCGCTTTCGGTGCTTTCCACACCGATCACGCTGGTTGCCGGCAGGGCCATCACGCCCTCGGGCACGGCCACCAGAGTGTAGGTACCGCCACTCTGTTCCAGTTGCAGACCGGTGCCGCGCAGGGCTTCGCGCAGGGCGCTGGCCGCATCGTACTGGCCTTTGACCGGTGCGGAGGTCTTGCCTGCCGCCAGCGAAGGGTTCAAGGACAGCGCCAGACCGGCCTGGCTGGCGATCTGGTTCAGCGTGCTGGCCAATGGCGCAGCTGGCAGGTTGTAGGCGCGAACGCTGGAGACCTGTTCAGCAGCGATCAGTTGGCTGCTGGCCAAAGGGGTGCAAAAGGCAATGGCAACCGCCAGCAAACTGGGGCGCAACAAGGTGTCTAGCGAACGGGACATACAGCGGCTCCTGAAAGTGAATACTTCTCAATTGCCTACGTGCCGGACGAGATTCGAAAAGTGATAGGGCTGGATGAAAATAATTTCGATTCAGCAAACAAGGTTGGGTTTTGTGATGAGGCTGATGGCCCCTTCGCGAGCAGGCTCGCTCCCACAAGGGCGGCGGATATCC
>NZ_JBPKAM010000181.1:0-7152 GCF_051216495.1 Pseudomonas baetica
CCCCCCCCCCCCCCCCCCCCCCCCCCCCCCCCCCCCCCCCCCCCCCCCCCCCCCCCCCCCCCCCCCCCCCCCCCCCCCCCCCCCCCCCCCCCCCCCCCCCCCCCCACAGGGGACTTGTGGTTAGTCGGCTTTTTCGGCACGGGCCAGCACGGCATTGAGCAGCACATCGGTGCCCTGGCGCACGTCTTCGGGCAGCACATCCTCAGCCTCGTTGTGGCTCAAGCCGCCGACACACGGGATGAACACCATGGCCGTCGGGCAGAATCGCGCCAGATGGATCGCGTCGTGCCCGGCACCGCTGACGATCGATTGCTGAGCGTAACCCAGCCCGTCCACCGCCTGCTGCACCGCCGCCACGCAATCGGCATCGAACGGCGTGGCCGGGCTGATCCAGTGCGGGGTGATGGTCAGGTTCAAGCCGCGACCGTCGGCAATGGCCTGAAGCCGCGCGCGCACCTGTTGCTCCATGGCCGCGATGGCATCGTCGCGGTGATGACGCAGGTCGACGGTGAAGTTCACCAGCCCCGGTATGGTGTTGCGCGAGGATTTGTTGATGTTCAACTCTCCGACCGTGGTCAGCCCTTCGGGGGCGAAATCGGCAGCCAGTCCTTCAATGGCCTGAATCATTCGCGCCACGCCATACAGGGCGTCCTTGCGCAGCGGCATCGGCGTGGTGCCGGCGTGGGCGGCCATGCCTTCGACCCGCACGTCCAGCCAGCGGATCGCCTGGCCGCCGCTGACCACGCCTATGCTCTTGGCGTTGTCTTCAAGGATCGGCCCCTGTTCGATGTGCGCCTCGAAATACGCATCCACCGCGCCACCCAGCGGACGTTCGCCGGCATAACCGGTGCGCTTCAATTCATCGGCGACGCTGATGCCATTCACATCCCGCACCGCCAGCGCCGTGTCCAGCTCCATGATCCCGGTGAACACCGCCGAGCCGAACATCGCCGGGGTGAAGCGTGCGCCTTCTTCGTTGGTCCAGACCGCCACTTCCAGCGGCTTGCGGGTCTGGATCCCCAGGTCGTTGAGGCAACGCACCACTTCCAGGCCGGCCAGTACGCCGTACACGCCATCGAAGCGCCCGCCTTCGGGCTGGGTGTCGAGGTGGCTGCCCATCATCACCGGTGCGGCATCCGGATCGGTGCCGGCGCGGCGGGCGAACAGGTTGCCGATGGCATCCACGCTCAGGGTCATGCCGGCTTCACGGCACCAGTGGGCAAACAGTTCGCGACCGGCCTTGTCTTCATCGCTCAGGGCCAGCCGGCAATTGCCACCACGGGCCGTGGCGCCGATTTCGGCCATGGCCATCAGACTCGCCCAGAGGCGTTCGCCATTGATCTTCAACATGAGTTACTCCAGGAAGTCGGGATTAAATGCGGGCCAGTTCGACGCGTTCAGCGCTGGCATGGCGACGGGCAAGGGACAGGACGCAAACAAGAGAAGTCGCGGCGATCAGGCTGTAGAACACCGCCATCGGCCACCACTGCCCGGCGAACTTGTGCGCCAGCAGGGTGCCGATCAGCGGCGTCAGGCCACCGGCCACGGCACCGCATATCTGATACGCCAGGGAGATCGCGGTGTAACGCACGCGGGTCTCGAACATACCGCTGACGTATCCGGCAATCACCGCGTAGAACGACGCCATACACACCACCGCCAAGGCAATGCCGAGGATGATCAGCGGCGCCTGGGCCGAGCTGACCAGCACGAACATCGGGTACGGCGAGGCCATGGCCAGCAGCGATACCAGGCATAGGAAACGGGTCGCGCCAATTTTCTCGGCGACCCACGCGGCCACTGGCTGGATGCAGAACTGGATGATCGCGACGAAGAACAGGCACTCAAGGATCAGCGAACGCGGCAACGCCAGTTGCTGGGTGGTGTAGGCGATCATGAAGGTGTTGGTGAAATACACCCCGGCGATGCCCAGGGTGTTGGCGCCGATGCACAGTAGCAACGGACGCCATGCGGTGCGCACGACCTCCATCACCGGAGCCTGCTCCTTGCGTTTGTTTTTGATTGCCTGTTCGCGGCTGGCGAGGAATTCCGGCGATTCATTCACGCCTAGGCGAATCGCCAGGCCCACTAGCAGCAACAACGAACTGGCAAGGAATGGCAAGCGCCAGCCCCAACTCATTAGATCTTCTTCCGGCAAACGGGTAACCGCGCTGAACGCCAGCAACGACAGAATCAAACCGGCCGGACTGCCCAGTTGCGCAAACGAGGCGAAGAAATTGCGCCGGCCTTTCGGCGCATGTTCGCCGGCCATCAACACCGCCCCGCCCCACTCGCCACCGACAGCGATGCCCTGGACGATGCGCAGCAGAATCAGCAGCACCGGTGCGGTGGCGCCGATCTGAGCGTAGGTCGGCAGCAAACCGATGCACACAGTGACCACGCCCATCATCAGCAAGGTGATGATCAACGACTTCTTGCGCCCGATGCGATCGCCGATATGGCCAAAGACAATCCCTCCCAACGGCCGCGCAAAAAAGCCCACGGCAAAGGTGCCGAAGGCGGCCATGGTGCTGAACAGCGGATCGTCGGAAGGAAAGAACAGCGCGCCGAACACCAACGCGGCGGCAGTGGCGTAAATGTAAAAGTCGTACCACTCGATCATGGTGCCAATGAAGGCAGCGGCGGCCGCACGGCGCGGTTGGGACGAAGCGTTGGGCTTCATGAGGGTCGGGCTCCTTTGGTTATTTTTTTGGCAGGAGAGAAACGGCAAAAACGGGGCGCTCTGCGGCGCCGGTCTGGGGAGGATTTTTCGGCCCGGAGCCATGATTAGTCAATTTTCTATTTATTATTCTGATTATTATCTGAATTTATAATCAGAAGGCGCGCAGCCGTACGTGACATAGACACCCTTCACTCTGTCGGAAAAGGCGCCAACTCACTTGTATATGGCTCGCCGGCAATGATGGCCAATTGATACAATCGTGCCATGACGCCTTTGATCCTCCTCGAACAAGACCCCGTACAGGCCCTGGCACTCAGTGAGTTCCTTGGACAAAACGGCTACATCACCACGACCGTGCACAGCCTGGCGTCGTTCGAACAACGCTTCGACGCCCAGCTTCATCCCATGGCGATCATTGATCCGAACCTGCCTGACGGGGACGGACTCAAGTTGATCCGTCGTTTGCGTCAGGCCGGGCAGCGACTGGGGATAGTGGTATTGAGTGCCCGTGCAGACGTTTCCAGCAAAGTCGCAGCCCTGAGTCACGGCACCGATCACTTCCTGAGCAAGGATTGCGATCTGGATGAGTTGGCGGCGGTGCTGGAATCACTGCGCTGGCGCTTGAACCTTGGCCACAGCGAACAACGCTGGCTGCTCGAGCCCGGCCCCCGACGCTTGCAGGTTCCGGGCAGTGGGCCGGTGCGCCTGTCTCAGCAGGACCTGTTGGTATTGCGCTGCCTGATGAGCCAGGCCGGCAGCAATGTCAGCCGCCAGAGCGTGATCGAAGCGCTGGACCAGGATTACCTGAGCTATGACCAACGGCGACTCGACTCGCAGATGCGACGCCTGCGCCGCAACATCGAGGAATGCTCGGGCCAGACGCTGCCGATCAAGACTTTGCGCAACGTCGGCTTCTGTTTCTACGCGCCCGCCAGCATCCAGGCCTAATCGGCCCACATCCGCATCAGTCGCTGAACGCATTCAGTGGTTTGCAGCGCCAGCGCCTGATATTGCGCGTCCCGGCTCAGGTGCTGGGGCACGGCGCTCAACTTGCCGAGGATTTCCCGGTGTTCGGCGCTGCGTATGCGGCTCTGGATCCAGCCGGCCGCCGCGTGCCGCACGCCTTGGGTTACCGGCCGTACTTCGTGCAGGCAGTCGTTGGGGTAAAGCAGCAGGCTGCCGGCGGCGAGCTTGAAGCTGAAATTCTGCGATTGATGGTTGATCACCAGCTCGCCGCCGTCATAACCGGCCGGGTCTTCAAGAAACAGCGTGTAAGAGATATCGGCACGCAGTTCTCCCATGAATGCACCGTCGACATGCAGGCCATAGGTCATGCCGGGCTCGTAGCGATTGATCAATGGGCGACCGACATGTTTGGGGATGGCGAAGGCTTGCAACGCCGGTTGCTCCCACAGTGCGCGGGTGAGGCGCTCGAGCAGCGCGCCGTGCACCTGTTGGTCCAGTTGCAGGTTGTGCTTGGCCTCGCGGGCCATGCCGTTGGCGGTGATCTTGCCGTCGCTGAAAGGCCCTTGGGCAATCGCCTGGCGGATGTCTGCCAGCAATTGCGCAGGCAAGGCGTTCTCGATGATCAGGTAATGCACGTGTGGGCTCCCGGCGCAGGTTCGCGCGCATCCTACCAGCGGCCGGCAACGACCTGAACCGGCGCTCAGATTTGCTCAGCCTCGTTTACGGACTCTTCGGTAGATTTGCGCGATCTGTCAAACAGGGCCCATAGAGGCCACGCGGGAGTGAAATGAACAAAGCTTTTCGTATTATCTGGAGCCACACGCGCCAAGCGTTCGTGGTGGTTGACGAACTGGCCGGCGCCCGGGGAAAACGCAGCGCCGGGCGTCTGTTGCTGGCCGGCGCGGGGGCCGGCTTGCTGGCGATGGCCACGCCGGCACTGGCTATTCCGGCCTGCACCGGGGTTGCGGCGGGAGAGACCCGTACCGCGACCTGTTCGCTTCCAGGCCCGGGCCTGACTGTCGCTTCGGGCGGGACGATCAATGTCAGTTCGGGCGCTGGCGTGTCCATTACCAACATCGGCACCAACCAAGGCCTGACCAACAGCGGCACTGTCCACGGTAGCGATGGCGTCAACGTGTACATGGGCTCCATCGGTGGCGGTATCACCAACACCGCCGGCGGTACGATCTCGGGCAATGATTCGGGCATCGTCATCAAGGAAGGGGGGGCTGTTGTCGGCGGCATCAACAATGCCGGCAGCATCACCGGCGACTTCGGTATCCGGATGCTCCAGACCGAGTTCGGCCCAACCCCGATCATTAGCGGGCTGGACAATAGCGGCATCATCAGTGGTACCCAGGCGGGCTTCAGCGCCGACCGGTCCCTGATCAACGGCAATGTCATCAACCGCGCATCGGGTTCCATCACCGGTAACTCGGCGCTGACCCTGAGCAGCACCTCTGTCATCGGTGATATCCATAACAGCGGCACCATCACCGGTACGTCCAATGGTGTGAAGCTCAGCTCGGCCTCGGCTCACAACATCATCAACGACGCGGGCGCCACCATCAGCGCCAGTAACGGCCCGGGCATCCTGATCACCAACAGTTCGAGCATCACCTCCATCGTCAACAGCGGCACTATCAGCGGCAATATGTACGCCATCGATGCCAGCAACAATTTCGAAGGCGGGTTGAGCTCGATCGCGATCGATGGCAACAACACCGCCCGCTTTATCGGTGCGGTCAATGCGCCGGACGCCGATGTGGTCCTGCGCCAGAACGCCACTTACACGCTGCGTGGCGGCGAATCGTTCACCATCGACACCTTCAACAACGACGGCGTGCTCGGCGTGGCTGCCAGTGCCGGCACCACGGCGACCATTCACGGCAACTACCTCCAGAGTGACGCTGGTGCGTTGAAAATCGGCGCGGCTGGCGATACGTCCTACGGCAAGCTGGTGGTGGACGGGACCGCGACCCTGCCTGACGACGCCAGGGTCATCGTCGACGTCACCCCCGCCGATACCCGCTTCAATACCTCGCGACTGGCCAACGTGTTGAGCGCCCAGACGCTGAACAGCAACGGCACCTTCGCCGTCAGCGACAACTCCCTGCTGTTCGACTTTGGCGCGGTGAAGAACGGCAACGCCGTCGACCTGACCATGGTCGCGGCGGCCGTGACCCCACCGGTTGTCGATACCCCGCCTGACGTCGAGCCGCCATCAAGCGGACCGAGTGCCGAACAAGTGGTCAATCACCTGGGTAACACCCCGGCCGGCCCGGCAGCCCGCGCACTGGACCAGAGCTTTGCGCAGAACCCCTCCGGCGAACTGGCCAGCCACTTCGTTGGCCTGACCACCGAACAGCAAGTGTCCGATGCGGTCACCCAGACCCTGCCGCTGTTGACCGGTGGTATCAACAGCGCCACCAGCAGCACGCTGTCGGGGATCAATCGCGTGATCCAGGCCCGCCAGGGCAGCAACAGCGGCCTGTCGTCCGGTGATGAGCCGGTCGCGCAGGACAATGCGTGGATCAAGACTTTCGGCTCCTGGGCCGATCAAGATGAGCGCAGCGGGATCTCCGGTTTCGACGCCGACACCCAAGGCCTGGCGATTGGTGTCGATGGTGCATTCACCGAACAGACGCGCCTGGGTATCGCCTTTGCCTACGCGAAAACCAATGTCGACAGCGACTCGCGCATCGCCCCGCAAGATGCCCAGATCGATACTTTCCAGTTGATCGGCTACGGCAGCTACGCCCTGACCCCGGACACCGAGCTGAACTTCCAGGTCGATGCCGGCCAGAACCGCAACGAAGGCAAGCGTCACATGCCATTCGCCGACGCGACCGCCAAGGCCGACTATGACAGCTACAGTGCCCATGCGGGCCTGGGGCTGGGACACACGTTGCGCTTCTCCGAGACGTTGACGTTCGTGCCTTCGGTGCGCGCCGACTACACCTGGATCGGTGATGAGGCGTACCACGAGAAAGGTGCCGGTGCCCTGAACCTGGACGTGGACAGTCGTGATGCCGAGGAGTTGATCTTCAGCGTCGATGGCAAGCTCAACTACAACCTGGGCGCCAACACCGTCCTGAGTGCCAACCTGGGTGCCGGTTACGACGTGATCAACGAGCAAACCTCGATTTCGTCCGCGTACGCCGGCTCACCAACAGGGGTCTTCACCACCCGTGGCCTCGATCCAAGTCCGTGGCTGGGACGTGCTGGTCTGGGCTTGAGCCATACCCTGGACAACGGTACCGAAGTCAGCCTGCGCTATGACGCCGAGTCGCGCAGCGACTACCTCAATCAGGGCGCCTCGATCAAGGCGCGTTGGGCGTTCTAAAACGCTACTGCGTACAGGCAGATTGAAAGCCAGCGCGGAACTTGAGACCGGACAAAATCCAACTGTGGGGGGGGGGGGGGGGGGGGGGGGGGGGGGGGGGGGGGGGGGGGGGGGGGGGGGGGGGGGGGGGGGGGGGGGGGGGGGGGTGGGAGAGGGG
>NZ_JBPKAM010000182.1:0-7118 GCF_051216495.1 Pseudomonas baetica
GGTGTAGGAAAGACAAGCGCCACCTCCCCGCGAGCGCGCGTCTTTTTTCTCCCCTCCCCCCCCCCCCCCCCCCCTACAGGGGCTGGTGCATGAGCGAATCTACTGAGTGACACACCGGGTGGTGGTCGTGAGCCGAGTGACCTGGCCATTTTCGCCACGCACATCGCCCAGCACATCGGTTTTGTCCATGGCCTGGCAGGTACGCACGGGCGGTGGTGCCGGTGCAGCGGGAGGTGGCGGCGGACTGGCACAACCACCCAGCATTACGACAACGAGTGCAAGCGGTGTAAAAACGCGTTTCCCAAGACTGTTCATAGGATGACCCGCGAAAAGTGATCGACAAGTTTGTGACAACAAAACACTGCCAAAAAGTTCACGGGTAACCGACGGAAGCACCGCATTTGTGGGTTCTACGGCCTGCGCAGTAGTCAAAACCGACAAAAACTAGCGCACGGGATCCGAGCGACGCAACGTGTTGCTCTCCAGCTCATAACGCAACTCTTCGATCAGCGCGGCAATCGATTCGGGGGTTTGCAGATTCGCCACGCTCAAGCCGCTGACCACCAGATCAACCTGACCGGACACGGGATGGTAGAGCTTGACGGTCAGGGAATGATGGCCTGTGACATTACACTCACACGCCAGTGGCGAAAACGTCCGCTCAAGCTGCGATCGTAGTTGTGCCAGGTAAATCATTGCGATTGACCCCGGCGACGCAATACGGCGGCGGTGATAGGTTCGTGAGTCATGGCTGTTCCTTTCGCGACGTCAAAGGGTGTGCGGATGCTCCGACACGCTCAGGCTAAGGTCTGCCACAGATGCTTCAGAACCCCCATTTGCACCCCATCGCCTGGTGCATTTGCACCTTAGCGTTGCCCCTTGGATCGCCAGTCTGCGCAAAACAGCCCACGCTCACGGGCCCAGACGATCGCTTCGCTGCGACTGTGCACGTCAAGCTTGGAATACACGGTCGCCACATGATTGCGCACCGTGTTCGGCGCCAGCTTCAGGCGCGCTGCGATTTCCTTGTCGGCCAGGCCTTCGCAAATCAAACCCAGCACATCGCGCTCCCGAGCCGTCAAATCCGTGAAAGACGCGCTGGGTAACTGCGGTGAGTTGACGTTTTTCACATTAGCGAGTTTTTCGATCAGCGTACGACTGAACCACGAGGCATCCTTCATCACCTCCTCAATGGCCGCCACCAGCTCCAGCTCGGTGCGTTTGCGCTCGGTGATGTCCATCAACACCAACAGGTAGCAGCGATTGCCTTGAATGTTCACGGTGTCCGCAGATACCGCGCAATCGATCATCTGCGCGTTTTTCTTGCGCAGACGAACATCGATGCGATCCAAGCTTGCGTGCTTTCCCAGCGTTGCAAACAGTTGTGCCCCCGCACCCTTGTCTTCGATGAAGTTGATCTGCCTAATGCATTCACCCAGGACCTCCTCGCCGGAGTAACCCAGGGTATTGAGAAACGCTTCGTTGACGTCCAGCACCACCTGATCGTCCGCACTGCAGATCAGAATCGGTACCGGCGACAGGCGAAATGCCTTGGCAAAGCGCTCTTCGCTCTGGCGCAGGGCAATTTCAGCCTTGTGCCGGGGCTCCATGTCGACGAAGGAAAACAGCATGCAGGGTTCGTCATTGAGCTCCAGGGGTTGGCCGGCGACGATCACTTGCTTGTTGCCGCCGTCGGCCAGGCGCAATTCGGCTTGCATCTGCGGAATGGTCGCGCCTTCGCGCAAGCGTTGCTTGGCCAGCTCCTTGTTTTCGACCTGGTCCAACACGTCCAGCTCATAAGTCGAACGGCCGATCACCTGATCGCGAACATAGCCGGTCATTTCCAGAAAACCCGGGTTGACCTTGATGTAGCGCAGATCGCTGAGACGGCAGATCACCGCCGGTGCCGGGTTGGCGGCGAATGTCTTTTCGAAACGCTGCTCGGCACTGGCCCAGTCGGTGACATCGTCCATGATCAGCACCAGGGATTCCGGCTCGCCGTGACGGTCGGTCACCACCAGGCTGCGCACGCGGTGGACCCAGGTGCGTTCTTCGCCATTGACCGGGGTGACCTCGACCAGCACATCGCTGAAACTTTCACCGCGAGCAACGCGGCTGATCGGGTAGTTGGCGACCGGCACCGGGTGATGGTTGCGATAACGCAAGGCAAAGCGCCGCGCATACTCCTTCGCGTTGGCCCCTAGCTCGCCGATTCGTTTGACACCGTGCATGGCCAGCGCGGCGTCATTGGCCCAGACAATCGTTTGGTCCAGTTCCAGCAGAATGACCCCGTCGGACAGACCGGTGATGATCTGCTGCAACTGGCGGCGACTGGTTTCGGTGGTCAGGACGTCCTGGTTCATGGTCTCTCCACACATTGCGATACCCCTGTGAAGCGTACGACCGTCGGGGCTTGCGATAGTGCGAAGAATCTGTGGGAGCGAGCCTGCTCGCGAAGGTCATCAACGATGAAGCGATCTGGTTGAAACAAGGTTCAGCGAGCGTCTTCAAGCACCCGTTCACGCAAGGTATCGAGGAACAGCTTGAGCACCGGCGAATCATCATCCGCGCGATACGTGGCGTACAACGGCACCTCCGGCAAGGCTGGGGTCAGGCGCCGGAACACCAGCCCCGGCGGGGACATCTGCTCGATGGACGCCGGCAACAGTGCCACGCCGAAGCCGGCTCGCACCAGGCTCAGCAGCGTCTGTACTTCAATCACCTGCTGGCGGATCTGTGGTGTGAATCCGGCCTGAATGCAGCACTGGAAAAGAAAGTCGGCAAACCTCGATTGCTTGAGTTCGAGCGCTACGAACGGTTCCCCGGCCAGATCCCGAGGTGCCACACACTCACGCCGGGCCAGCGGGTGATCCGCGGGCATGACCACCCGAATCGGCTCATGGATCAGCAATTCATTGCGCAATTGCGGATCGTCGTAGCCCACCCGGAACACGCAGGCATCAATGCGTTTTTCCTTCAACGCTTTGACTTGCGCCGCCGGGGTCATTTCATGCAACTGCCAGGTCACCTGCGGATAGCGCTCGCGAAACTGATGCAGGGCCCGCGGCAGTACACCGACCATGACCGAGCTGATCATGCCGATCTCAAGCTGCCCCAGTTGTCCTCGGCCGGTTTGACGTGTCAGGTCCAGTGCCCGGTTGAGTTGCTCGAACACCAGTGGCGCCTGCTCCTTGAGCACCTGCCCGGCCGCCGTCAATTCGACCCGATGATGACTGCGCTCGAACAATGGCGTGCCCAACTCCTCCTCCAGCAACCGTATCTGCTGGCTCAATGGCGGCTGGCAGATGTGCAGGCGCGTGGCGGCGCGGCCAAAATGCAGCTCCTCGGCCAGCGCCATGAAATAACGCAGCAATCGCAAGTCCATGGCGGTTATCCCAGTTTCAGTGGCGTTGAACGCTGACGCACACCGGTCAGGCGAAACAGTGCATTGGCGATCGCGGGCGCCACCGACGGGCTGCCCAGCTCACCGACACCACCGGGTTTGCCCGGCTCGCCCTCGACGATAAGAATGTCCACCGGCGGCATGTCCGACATGCGCGCGACGCGATAGTCATGGAAGTTGCTCTGCACGACCCTGCCCTGCTTGATATCCATACGATCGAACAAGGCATGGCCCAGGCCCCACATCAGTCCACCGTAGATTTGCTCCTCCACGCCCCCCGGCGAGACCGCCAGGCCGCAATCAACCACGCAGGTGAGTTTTTCGACGACAGCCGTGCCGTCCTTTTGCGCCACCCGCGCCACCACGGCGATGAAACTGCTATAGCCCTGATTCGTCGCGATGCCCAACGCCGTTCCCGGTGGCAGTGGCTGCCCCCAACCGGCGCGTTCGGCGGCGCGGTTCAAGACAGCGACATGCCGCGGCCGCTCCTGCATGTTGGCCAGGCGGAAGGCCAGAGGATCCTGTCCCGCTGCATGGGCCAATTCATCCATGAAACTCTCCACGGCGAACACGTTGGGAATGAAGCTGACCGAGCGGTACCAGCCACTGGGCACCGCGCTCTCATGCCGGACCCAGACCAGGTCGAGATGGGCCGGGCGATAGGCAAAATCCCAGGCGGTGATGGATTCGGTGGTGCTGTAATCCATTTTGTCGGGGCGTTCGAAATAGCCCGGCTCCCATTGCTCCGGCGAAGCAGGGGAAACCGCGTTGAGTTGCAACGCCATCAAGCGCCCCTCGGCGTCCAGCGCCGCTTTGGCACGATGCAGGGTCGCGGGGTGCATGAACAAGGCGCGCATTTCGTCCTCGCGGCTGTTCATCAATTTGACCGGCACCTGGGTGTGTTGCGCCAGGTACGCCACTTCGAACAGCCAGTATTTGGCTTCCCGCGCACCGAAACTGCCCCCGGACACCCACTCGTTGATGGTGACGTTGGCCTGGTCGATCCCGCACACCACTTGTGCGGCTTCCAGCGCCGACGAGGGTACCTGCACACCACCCCAATAGGTGATCGCATGGCCCGAGACCTGAGCCGTGATGCAGATCGGTTCCAGTGGATTCTGCACTTTGTAGGGCATGCGATAGTCGGCTTCGATCAGCTTGGCCGCCTGCGGCCACTGAGCCTCAACATTCCCTTGTTTCAAGGCCGATACCCGTTGTGCGTGCTTGTCATCGATGGCGGCGGCCTGGGCCTTGACCAGTTCATCGCTGTCGAAATCGGCCAGCGGCGAATCGCTCCATTGCACCTTCAGTTGCTCACGCCCATGGTGCGCCGCCCAATAGGTGTCGGCCAGCACGGCAACCCCCTCGAGATTGCCGCCGAGGATGTCCGGCCGACCGGGAATCGCGATCACTTTACGCACGCCCGGCACTTGCAGCGTCGCGTGGCTGTCGACGGCCAGCACCCTGGCGCCGACCACTGGCGCACGTTGTATGACCGCCACCAGCATCTGCGGAAGATCCAGGTCGATGCTGTAGCTGAAACGCCCGCACACCTTGGCCGCCGCTTCGCGTTTGTGCCGCAGCTTGCCGATGTAGCGGAACTGCGCCGGGTCCTTGAGCGTGACGTTGAGGGGAGCCGGCAATTGCGCGGCGATCTCCACCAGCTCACCGTAGCCGAGGCTGCGCTTGCCGAGGGCATGCACCACCCGACCGGCGTCGGTCGTGCAACTGTCGGGGCTGACCTTCCACTGTTTGGCCGCAGCCTGAATCAACAGCGCGCGAGCGGTCGCACCGGCCATGCGCAAGCGATCATATTCCAGGGACACGCTGGTGCTGCCACCGGTGGAGAAGACTTTCCAGACCGGGTGAATGTAGGTTTCAAAGAAAGGGTTTTCCGGGCTGATCACCTGTACGGTCATCGGATCGACGTCCAGTTCCTCGGCCACGCACGCGGCCAGCGCGGTGTGGGTGCCCGTACCGGAATCGTGCTTGTGCACCACCAGTTTCACCGTGCCGTCGGGCAGCACCCGGACCCAGGCATTGGGCTCGAACGCGGCGCTCGATGCAGGCGCCTGCGTATCGGATGCCGCGATGCCCGAAGGCAGGTAGCAGGCGATCGCCAGCCCTGACGCAACGGTCGCGGCCTGTTTGAGAAAGACCCGGCGTGGCAGTTCGATCGGCTCGATGCTCATCACGCCTCCTTCGGCGCGGTGGCCGCGCGCTTGATCGCTTTATTGATACGGGCGTAGGTGCCGCAACGGCACAGGTTGCCCGACATGGCATTGCGAATCGAATCATCGGTAATCGCCGCGCCGGTATTGAGCAATGCCGCCGCCGACATGATCTGGCCGGATTGACAGTAACCGCATTGCGGGACATCTTCGGCCACCCAGGCCAGTTGCAGCGGATGCTCCGCGGTGGGCGACAGCCCTTCGATGGTGGTGATGCCGTGGCCCGCCACGGCGGCCACCGGCAACTGGCAGGAGCGCACCGCCACGCCATCCAGGTGCACGGTACAGGCACCGCACAGGCCCATGCCGCAACCGAACTTGGTGCCGGTGAGTTTCAAGTGGTCGCGCAACACCCATAACAAGGGCACGGCGGACGATGTTTCTGCCAGCTCGTGTCGTATGCCGTTTACCGAGAATTCGATCATTGTCAGGCTCCAGGAGAGCGGCCCGTCTTTGTGCAGGCCTGGTGATCGATTATTGGGAGCCCCGGTAAATTCGGGCCAGCGACGATTTCTGCCATCCTGTGTAAGTAGGACTAACAGCATGTACAAGCGATACCCGTCGGTGCAGTCCATGAGTGCTTTCATCCAGGCGGCCCGCAGCGGAAGCTTCTCCAGCGCGGCGCGCAAGCTTGACCTGACCCACAGCGCCATCAGCCAGCAGATCCGCGCCCTTGAAGAATTCATTGGCCAGCCGCTGTTCGTGCGCGAAGGCGGCGGCAGCAACCTGACCGACGCCGGGCAATTGTTCGCCAGCGTGCTGGCCGATGGCATGGCCCAGATCGACCGGGCGTTGTCCTCGGTGAAAAACCGCAGCGTGACGCAACGCCTGACCCTCGATGTCGACAGTGAGCTGGCCCAGAGCTGGCTCAACCCGCGCCTGCCGCAATTGCTTGATCTGTTGCCGGATCACGAGGTGGTGCTGTTATCGATGCCGCGTACCGATCGCAGTTCATTCGAACGCGTCGACCTGGCGCTGCGCTACGGCTATGGCGATTGGGATGACTGCGAAATGACGCAAATCTGTGGCGATCGTGTGCTGGCGGTCGCCTCGCCCTCACTGCTCGCTCGCCATGGTTTGCAAGTGCCGATCACCCCGGCGCAGGTCCTGCAATTGCCGTTGCTGGGGTATACGCGCCGGTCGTGGATTCCGTGGCTGGATGCCGCCGGGTTGACGCCCAGCGAGCCGCCCGCTCGGGTGGTATTCGACAATGCGGCCAACCTGATTGCCGCTGCCGAAACCGGGGTCGGCGCGGGGCTGGTGCGCGGTTTGCTGGCGGCGGATGCGTTGCGCGCCGGTACGCTGGTGGCGCTGAACGCGGCGCAGATTCCGGCGCACTACAACCTGTACGCCGTCTGGCCGCCGGGACAGGGTGAGCAGGTAGCGCCCGTGGTCGAAGCGATCCGTCAGCTGGCCTTGCGCACCCAGGGCTGACGCCTTCGCGAGCAGGCTCGCTCCCACAATTGAGCACCGTCCCCTGTGGG
>NZ_JBPKAM010000183.1:0-7106 GCF_051216495.1 Pseudomonas baetica
AGCGAGCCTGCTCGCGAATGCAGTCGGACATTCAGCATCACTATTGTCTGACACACCGCTTTCGCGAGCAGGCTCGCTCCCACAGGGCTAGAATCGGCCTCATTGAGCCAATGAGGTACCCCCGATGAGCGAACCGATCCGTCTGACCCAATACAGCCACGGCGCTGGTTGCGGTTGCAAGATTTCCCCCCAGGTGCTGGAAGTGATTCTGGCCGGTAGCGGGGCGCAGAACCTGGACCCGAAGCTCTGGGTAGGTAACGCTTCGCGCGACGACGCGGCGGTCTATTCGATCGATGCGGAGCGCGGAGTGGTTTCGACCACCGATTTTTTCATGCCGATCGTCGATGATCCGTTCGATTTCGGTCGTATTGCCGCCACCAATGCCATCAGCGATATCTACGCCATGGGCGGCGATCCGTTGATGGCGATTGCGATCCTCGGCTGGCCGGTGAATGTGCTGGCGCCGGAAATTGCCCGGGAAGTGATCCGTGGCGGTCGCTCGGTGTGCGACGAAGCGGGCATCCCCTTGGCGGGTGGGCACTCCATCGATGCGCCGGAACCGATCTTCGGCCTGGCCGTCACCGGCCTGGTGGAAAAACGCCACATGAAGCGCAACGACACCGCCACCGCCGGTTGCCTGCTGTACCTGACCAAGCCCCTGGGCATCGGCATCCTCACCACCGCCGAGAAAAAGGGCAAGCTGCGCCAGGCCGACATCGGCCTGGCCCGCGACTGGATGTGCACCCTGAACAAACCGGGCAGCCGTTTCGGCAAGCTCGAGGGCGTGGCGGCGATGACCGACGTCACGGGGTTCGGGCTATTGGGGCATCTGGTGGAAATGGCTGACGGCAGCGGCCTGACCGCACGTATCCGCTACGACCGGGTGCCGCGTTTGCCGGGGGTCGAGTATTACCTCGAACAGGGCTGCATTCCGGGCGGCACCTTGCGCAACTTCGACAGCTACGCCAGCAAGCTGGGCCGCCTTCAGGAACTGCATAAACGCGTGCTGTGCGATCCGCAAACCAGTGGCGGCCTGCTGATCGCGGTCACCCCCGCAGCTAATCGAACATTTCTTGAGACCGCCGCCGAACTGGGCCTCAACCTTGAACCCATCGGTGAACTGGTCGAGCGACAGAATCACGCGGTCGAGGTGTCCTGATGGCTGTCGACTGCACCGATTACCGCGATATCTTTCTCAACGACCGGCCGATGATGGATGCCCGTGCGCCGATCGAGTTCGCCAAGGGCGCGTTCCCCGGTGCGGTCAACCTGCCGCTGATGAACGATCACGAGCGGCAACGGGTCGGCACCTGCTACAAACAACACGGTCAGCACGCGGCCATCGAACTGGGACATCAATTGGTGTCCGGCGCCATCAAGGCCGAGCGCATCCAGGCTTGGGCGGACTTCGCCCGGGCGCATCCCGATGGACTGTTGTATTGCTTTCGCGGCGGCCTGCGTTCGCAGATCGTCCAGCAGTGGCTCAAGGACGAGGCGGGCATCGACTATCCGCGCGTCGTGGGCGGCTACAAGGCCATGCGCAACTTTCTGTTGAACACAGTCGATGAGGCCGTCGCCCAATGCGATTTCGTGTTGCTGGGCGGCATGACCGGTACCGGAAAAACCGAAGTACTCACTCAATTGCGTAACGGGCTGGACCTTGAAGGTCACGCCAATCATCGTGGCTCCAGTTTCGGCAAACGGGCCACCGGCCAACCCTCCAATATCGACTTCGAAAACCGCCTGGCTGTGGACCTGCTGAAAAAACGCGCCTTTGGCATTCAACAGTTCGTGCTGGAGGACGAGAACCGTGCAATCGGCAGTTGCGCGCTGCCATTGCCGCTGTATCAGGGCATGCAGCAATTTCCGATGGTCTGGCTCGAAGACAGTCTGCAAGGGCGGGTCGAGCGGATTCTGCGTGATTACGTGGTGGACTTGTGTGCCGAGTTTATCCGTGTGCACGGCGACGAGGGCTTTGTGCTGTTTTCCGAGCGATTGCTGGAAAGTCTGAACAACGTGCAGAAGCGCTTGGGCGGCGAGCGGCATCGGCGGATGCTGGTGTTGATGGAAGACGCCCTGGCGGAGCAGGGACGAAGCGGCGCGGTGGATTTGCACCGGGGCTGGATCGAGGGGTTGCTGGTTGAGTATTACGATCCGATGTATGCGTTTCAGCGGGAGAAAAAGGGCGCGCGGATCGAGTTTGCGGGGGAACGGGGGGCGGTGATCGAGTATTTGCGCGGGCGGGTGAATCAGCGAAATTAATGTTGATTTTACCGGCCTCATCGCGGGCAAGCCCGCTCCCACAGGTATCTTCGGCGTTCACAGCATTTGTGAACAACAAAGAACACTGTGGGAGCGGGCTTGCCCGCGATGAGGCCTGGACAGTCGCTGAAAAAACTCAGGTCGGGCAAGTCTCCTGCCCGTTATCCAGCCCTTGCTTGTAGCTGTGGCTTTGCAGGCTGGCCTTGCCGTTGTGCCAGGTCAGGGTCAGCACGTACAGCGAATCGTAGTCGCTGGATTCCCAATCCTCGGTGATCTTCTGCTTCTTGCCGACGGCTTCGCCGGCGACCTTGTTGATCAGTTCCGGCAGATAACCATGGGACCAGGCCGTGTAGATGACCGAGTTGTGGTACTTGTCGTGGAGCAGTTCATCGGCCAGGTCGCTGGTGTCGTTGGCCGAGAAGTTGATGTTGACCGGCAAGCCGAGTTTGATCGCGCTGGGGCTGATGGTCATCAAGGGGCGGATGTAGCTGTAGGAGTTGTCCAGTTCGCCTTCCTCGACGTTGCGCGTCGGGTTGGCGGCAAACACGTAGTCTGCCTTGCCGAATTTTTCCGGGAGCAGGGTCGCCAGGTCGATTGCGCGGTTCAGGCCCTGGCAATTGAGCTGGCCCAGGCCGCCAGCGGGTTTTTCCGCGTGGCGCAGGAACACCAGCGTCTGGGTGCCGTCCACTGGCTGCGCGCGACTTTCGGCGGACTCCAGCACCAGAAACAGCGCGCTGACTGCCAGCAGGGCGGGCAGGAATACATAGGCGCGATGCTTGAAGCGATTGGCAAGTTTCAGAAAGTTCATCATGGAAAAAAAGTTCTTCAGCGTATTGGGTTAAGGCTGACAAACCTTTACACCGCGATTTTCCTGCGTCGGGTGTTTTCCATGTCGTTGAGCCGGTCCGTATTCAAAGGGGCAGTGCTCAGAGTCCTCTGAAGCCCGATTGGTTCGATTCCGGCAGAAAGCGCCGCAATGTATCGATAACCTGGATCGAGTTCGAGCAGAGGTTATCGACAGGATGTTGCGGATTTGTGGACACGGTACACGGACGGGGGCGCGAGCATGTCCTGATCTGTTTTGATTTTTACCATCAGCGATATTGATGGCTGCAGGCGCCGCACCCAACGCTATCTCCATTATGATCGTCACTCTCAATTGCCCGTGGATCTCGCCCATGACCGATTTGTCTGCGTTCCCCATCACCCGCAAATGGCCGGCCCAGTACCCGGATTGGATTCAGCTGTACTCCTTGCCGACCCCCAACGGCGTCAAGGTCTCGATCATGCTCGAAGAGATCGGTCTGCCCTATGAGCCGCACCGTGTAGGTTTCGACACCAACGATCAGATGTCCCCCGAGTTCCTGTCGCTCAACCCTAACAACAAGATCCCGGCCATCCTCGACCCTCACGGTCCGGACGGCCAGCCGCTGCCGTTGTTCGAGTCCGGGGCGATCCTGATTTACCTGGCCGACAAGAGCGGGCAACTGCTGGCCCAGGAGTCGGCGGCCCGCTACGAAACCATCCAGTGGCTGATGTTCCAGATGGGCGGCATCGGTCCGATGTTCGGCCAGCTCGGGTTCTTCAACAAGTTCGCCGGCAAGGAATACGAAGATAAGCGTCCCCGCGACCGTTACGTCGAAGAAAGCCGGCGCCTGCTCGCCGTCCTCGATAAACGCCTGGAAGGGCGGGACTGGATCATGGGCGAGCGTTACACCATTGCCGATATCGCGACCTTTCCGTGGGTGCGCAACCTGATCGGTTTCTATGAGGCCGGTGATCTGGTGGGCATCCAGAATTTCCCGAATGTCACGCGTGTGCTGGAGCGCTTCCTGGCGCGACCGGCGGTGAAGCGCGGCCTGGAAATCCCGAAACCGATCTCCAACTGACACACCACATACCCTGTAGGAGCGAGCATGCTCGCGATGGACATCAACGATAACGCGGGCATCCTGATTCCCCGCGGTGTTCTTGCCGCCATCGCGAGCATGCTCGCTCCTACAGGGTTATGTTCATACCCCCAATTCTCAGGAATACCCATGTCCAGCCAGTTCCCCGAAGCACGTCCACGCCGTCTGCGCCGCAATGCGAGCCTGCGCAGCCTGTTCCAGGAAACCGAGTTCAGCCTGAACGACCTGGTACTGCCGATCTTCGTCGAAGAAGACATCGACGATTTTGTACCGATCAAAAGCATGCCCGGTGTCATGCGCATTCCCGAATCGAAACTGGCCGGCGAGATCGAGCGTTATGCCCGTGCCGGGATCAAGTCGGTGATGACCTTCGGCGTGTCCCACCACCTGGACAGCAGCGGCAGCGACACCTGGAACGAAAATGGCCTGGTGTCGCGCATGTCGCGGATCGCCAAGGATGCGGTGCCAGAGATGATCGTCATGTCCGACACCTGTTTCTGTGAGTACACCGATCATGGCCATTGCGGCGTGTTGCATAACCATGAAGTCGACAACGACCAGACACTGATCAACCTCGGCAGGCAAGCCGTGGCGGCCGCCCGGGCCGGCGCCGATGTGATTGCGCCATCCGCGGCCATGGACGGGCAGGTCCAGGCGATTCGCCGGGCACTGGATCAGGCCGGTTTCACCCAGACCGCGATCATGGCCTATTCGACCAAATTCGCTTCGGCGCTCTATGGCCCGTTCCGCGAAGCCGGGGGCAGTGCGCTCAAGGGCGACCGCAAAAGCTATCAGATGAACCCGATGAACCGCCGCGAAGCCGTGCGCGAATCGCTGCTGGACGAGCAGGAGGGCGCCGACGCTCTTATGGTCAAACCGGCCGGCGCCTACCTGGACATCATCCGCGACATCCGCGAGGCCTCACGCCTGCCGTTGTCGGCGTACCAGGTCAGCGGCGAGTACGCGATGATCAAGTTCGCCGCGCAAGCAGGGGCCATCGATGAAGATCGCGTGGTGCGCGAGAGCCTGGGCGCGATCAAGCGGGCGGGGGCGGATCTGATCTTTACCTACTTTGCGATGGATCTGGCGTTGGCTGGGATCTAAAAACCACCGCAGACCTCCTGTGGGAGCGAGCCTGCTCGCGATAGCGGTCTGCCATTCAACATTTCTGTTGTCTGATACACCGCTATCGCGAGCAGGCTCGCTCCTACAGGGGATTTTTGTGGCCTCAGGTTCTGCCGAAAAACGGCCGAATCCCGTGATCCCGGAAATACCGTTCGATCACCTTCGGATCCGAGCAGGTTTCGGCAATCGCCACATAGGTATCCGGCCGCAACAGATAAAAGCCGTTACGCCCCAGGCCTGCCGCTTCAAACGCCGGTCGCCAGTCAAACACATGCAACGCCAGATGATGTTCGTGGCACCAGGCGATCATCTCGTCGCTGGTGTCGCCATACACATGCACCTGCCAGCTCGGACACTTCAGCGGCTCAAAATTATCGCCCTCGCCATCGTGCGCCCAGGGCAGACGGTCGCCACCGTGAACATGTCCGGCAACGCCGGTGCTCAAGGGCATCCCCCGGTAGTTCAGGGTGATCTGCGACACCGTGCGGAACAGAAACTCGCGAGACGTTTCAAACGAGGCCATTTTCGGCAGCAGGAACGGCGCCAGGCGCGTGCGCAGCAGGTCGGCCATGCGGCCTTCGGCAGTGACGAAGGTGAAGACCCGGTCGGTGGTAGACACCAGTTTGCGGGCAAACGCGATGCGTTCGGGTTCGTAGGTCGCCAGCAGTTTGGCCTCGGCGCCGCCGCTCAACACGGCCGCGACTTTCCAGGCCAGGTTGATCGCATCGCCAATCCCGGTGTTCATGCCCTGACCACCGGCGGGGCTGTGCACATGGGCGGCATCACCCAGTAAAAATGCGCGTCCGGTGCGGAAATGATTGGCCACCCGATGGTGCACACGGTAGGTCGAGAACCAGTTCAGTTGCTCGACCTTGACCTTCATATGCTCGATGGCGCGGCTGCTGACGTCTTCGAAGCGCAGGGTTTCGGCATGCGCGGCGCGATCGTCGCGGACCGTGCCGATCAGCCGCGCACGGCCTTCACCGGCCAAGGGAAACACGGCGAGGAAATCCGCTTCATCGAGATCCACGTGCAGTTCGCCATTGAAGGTCGGTCCGCTGGCCTGGACATCGGCGACATAGAAAATCTGCTGATAAGTACCGCCGGGGAACCCTGTGTCCAGGGTCTTGCGCACGATCGAGCGGGCGCCATCGCAACCGGCCAGGTAGCACGCCTGACAGGTTTCCTGCTCGCCGTCGGGCAGGCGCAAGGTGGCAATGATGTCGTCGCCGGTTTCCTCGAAACCCAGCAATTCGGTATTTCGTTCGACGGTAACGCCGAAGGTGGTGAGGCGATCGATCAGCAGCCGCTCGTGTTCGTCCTGGGGAAAGATTTCGAGGAAGGCATAGGGCGTCAGGCCCTCGCCGACACGGCTCAGCGGCAAACGTGCCACGGGTTCACCCTTGACCCAGAAATTGGCGGCCGCCACGCGATGGCCATTTTTGACCACGGCGTCGGCGAGGTCGAGCTGGCGGTACAGCTCCAGCGTCCGCGCCTGTACGGCCAATGCCCGGGATGTCGTGCCGGGGGCTGACGCCTTGTCGATGATCCGTACCCGAATCCCCAGTTTGCTCAGCCACAGTGCCAGTACCAGCCCGGTCGGGCCGGCGCCGATAATCAACACGTCGCTACGGTGCATGAGCCTGTCCTCCTTAACCGTGTGGAGCAAGTATGGTTCAGGTTGGCAGGGCGGCCAGACAGGCCGCCAAACGGATCCAAATCCGGCAGGCTAAACGCAAACCCTGTGGGAGCGAGCCTGCTCGCGAAGGCGGTGTATCAGTCAATACATGTGTTGACTGACACGGCCCC
>NZ_JBPKAM010000184.1:0-7072 GCF_051216495.1 Pseudomonas baetica
GGCTCGCTCCCACAAGGGATCTGCGGCGTTCACAAATCCCTGTGGGAGCGAGCCTGCTCGCGATGAGGCCAGCCCAGCCACCACAACTACTGCGGACGCGGCCGATCCGGCATCAACACCGCCGAGTGCTCTGGCTCGGCCACGCCGTCCGACATCGACTCTGCATGCCTCGGCATCAAAACCTGCTGTGGATAAGTCTGCGCGAAATGCGCCCACGGGCTGTTATCCACAAGCTTTTTCAAACGCTGGTTGAACGCCCGGCTCACCGCATACTGCCCACCCGACACGGTGCGGAACTGCGCCGTCAGGACCACGCCGTTGAGGTCCATCCTGTCGACGCCGAACACATCCAGCGGCCCTTGCAGGTTGTACTTGAGGAACGGATCGCTACTGATCGAATGCCCGGCTTCGCGGATCAGCTCGATGGCTTTGTCGACATCGGTGTCGTAAGTGAACTGCACCGAAAAGAACGCGTAAGCAAATTGCCGGGATTGGTTGGTCACGGCCTTGATCTGGCCGAACGGCACCGAGTGCACGAACCCCTTGCCGTCGCGCAGGCGCAAGGTGCGGATGGTCAGGCCTTCGACAGTGCCGGCGTGGCCGGAGTCGAGCACCACCCAGTCGCCGATGGACAGGGTGTCTTCAATGATGATGAACAGACCGGTGATCACATCCTGCACCAGTTGCTGCGAGCCGAAACCGATCGCCAGCCCGATCACCCCGGCACCGGCCAGGAATGGCGCAACATTGATCCCGAGGTTGGCCATGGTGGTAATCGCGCAGATCACCACCAGAATGATTTTGATCGCGTTGCGCAGCAGCGGCAGGATGGTCTTGACCCGTGTACTGGGCTGACGCGCTGAACGTTTGTTGACCGGTGGCTTCAGGGCCTCCTGGATCGCCGTATCGAGTACGACCCAGACCATCCAGGTCACCAGGAAAATCAGGCCGATGTGGCTCAGTGAATCGCTGATCGCCCGCCCGACCGAGTTGCTCACCGCGAACTCGAACAGCGACACGCCCCAGATGCGCCCAAGGATGTCGATGAACACGATGGCCATGGCAATGCGCAGCAACGCGTGGGAAAGGTTCAGGAAGCGCTCCTTGTAGGCACTGCTGCGGCGCACCTGCGCGTCACTGCGCGACTTGAACAGGTGATGCAGCGTGGTACTCAGGAACACCGTCGCAATCAGTAAAATCGTGGTGAACAGCGCACTGCGCAGTACCTGCTGATTGTCATCGCTGACGCTGATCAGGTTGATGACCGAAACCAGCACCATCAACAGAATCGGCCAATACCAGAGTCCGGAAAAAATCCGCAGGGTTTCGCGCAAGGCCGGCTGGGAGCGCCGTTGGGCCAACGGCAAAATCCGGATCACCTGACCCACTGGCCGGCGCATGCGAAACACCAGCAGACCGAATGAAATCGTTGCCGCCAGACCGGTAAACACCGCAATGCTGCTGGTGAGATTGCTGCCTAGTTGGTGAGCGATCTGCGGACTGGTCAAGGCATCGCTCAGAGCCACCAGAAAACCGATGACGAACAGCGGCCGCGGACTGTCCTGACGAATGATTTTCACCGCCCTGCGCTTATGGCCGGCATTGAACAGCACCACCAGCGACATCACCAAGGACGCGGCGAACACACCACTGCTGGTGGCATAAGCCAAACATAACGCCAGCGCCCGACCAGCCGATACAGGTAAAAACTGGCTGGCGTAAAGGGTTAGCGGCAGGCTGATCACCGCGGGAATACTGTAGGGCAATACATAACCCAACAAAGCCTGACCACGTTCTCGACTGAGCAAAAAACGATGCCGACACAGGCGTTCGGCCAAAAACCTGCCGAACATCCAAAGCAGGCCGAAGACACCCGCCCACACCGCGGTCAGCAGCAGGAAATCCCCGGTCACGCTCCAGGCCGACCGCGCCGACGGACGATTGACCAGTTGATCCACTTCATCGGCTGCACGGTCGGCGCGCAGGCGCCAGGCGTCGACCAGGTTTTCGTTGAGATCGAGCTTTTCCTGTACCTCATCGATGCTCGAACTGATCGCGCCCAACAACCCGCCTTGCACCAGGGGTTCCGGGTGCGCCGGCGGCGTCACGGCGGTGGCCGGCACGCCTGGAATCGTCGCGGCCTCAAGTTCCTCGCTGCCAAAAAATATCAGCGCCCCCAGTAATATCGCGGTCTTGAGCTTGATCAACGTATCCGCTCCCTTGGATGAGACTGTAAGGAACTGATCGGGAAATGGCCGGCAAGTTCGGTGTTAGCTCGTAAATGAACGGGTGGTAGGGGCTTCTGTGGCGAGGGAGCTTGCTCCCGCTGGAGTGCGAAGCGCTCCCAAAACAGACCATCCTGATTCATCAGGTGCACCGGGTTGATTTGACTTGCGACTGCTTCGCAGCCGAGCGGGAGCAAGCTCCCTCGCCACGGAAACTCCGTTGTCTTTGGGATATTTGATTTACACGCAAATATCAAATGCCCATCCCTGTATTTTTCCGCACAACCCAAAACCCGACACTGCGCTCCATCAAAACAACCCACCGGAGTTGCAGCCATGCCCATTGCCTTGCTCGCGCTGACCCTCAGCGCCTTCGCCATCGGGACGACCGAGTTCGTCATCGTTGGCCTGTTACCCACCATCGGCGCCGACCTCGGCGTCAGCCTGCCGTCCGCCGGCCTGCTGGTCAGCCTGTACGCATTGGGTGTTGCCGTTGGCGCTCCAGTGCTGACCGCCCTGACCGGCAAAGTCCCGCGCAAATTGTTGCTGCTGTCGTTGATGGTGCTGTTCACCCTCGGCAACCTGCTGGCCTGGAAAGCACCAGGCTACGAATCGCTGATCCTGGCGAGAATCGTCACCGGCCTGGCCCATGGCGTGTTTTTCTCCATCAGTTCGACCATCGCCACCAGTCTAGTGCCCAAGGAAAAAGCCGCCAGCGCGATCGCCATCATGTTCACCGGCCTGACGGTCGCGCTGGTCACCGGCGTACCGTTGGGGACCTTCATCGGCCAGCATTTCGGCTGGCGTGAAACGTTCCTCGCCGTATCGGCACTGGGCGTGATCGCCTTTCTCGGCAGCCTGCTTTATGTGCCGAAAAACATCGCCCACAGCAAACCCGCGTCGCTGTTGCAGCAATTGCAGGTACTCAAACAACCCCGGTTGCTGCTGGTGTACGCCATGACTGCCATCGGTTACGGCGGCTCTTTCATCGCCTTCACCTTCCTGGCGCCGATCCTTCAGGACCTCTCGGGCTTCAGCGCCAGCACCGTCAGCCTGGTGCTGCTGGTCTACGGCGTCTCGGTGGCCGTCGGCAATATCTGGGGTGGCAAACTGGCGGACAAACGCGGCCCCATCGGCGCCCTGAAAATCATCTTCGCCCTGCTCGCGGCGGTACTGTTTGTCCTGACGTTCACGGCTGGCAATCCATGGCTGGCACTGGCCACTGTGCTGGTCTGGGGTGCCGTGGCCTTCGGCAATGTGCCGGGGCTGCAAGTGTATGTGGTGCGCCAGGCGGAACATCACACCCCTCATGCCGTGGATGTGGCGTCGGGCCTGAACATCGCCGCATTCAACCTCGGCATCGCCGGTGGTGCATGGGGCGGTGGCTTGATCGTCGCCCACATGGGCTTGATCCATACCGCGTGGATCGGTGGCCTGGTGGTGTTGGTGGCGCTGGCGTTGACGGCCTGGAGCGGACGCCTGGATCGGTTGGGGCCGGTCTATGCGGCAAGCTCGACTCGCATAGTCGCCGGTCACTGACCCCCTCTCTGTGGGAGCGAGCCTGCTCGCGAAAACGGCAGCACATTCAAGATTGATGTGACTGACACACCGCCTTCGCGAGCAGGCTCGCTCACACATTTGAACCTGTACCGTCTGTAGTCCCACCGAAACTTTCCTCGCCACCCGGCAGTCAGCAAAAGAATGGGGGACCGGACGGGAGGCGACGTGTTTTGCTATTTCGATAAAAAGCAGGCAATCATCGACACCACGGTGCATCGTTTCACGGTGCTGACCGTCAACACCCACAAAGGCTTCACTGCGTTGAACCGACGCTTCATCCTGCCGGAATTGCGCGAAGCGGTGCGCAGCGTATCTGCCGATGTGGTGTTTCTGCAGGAGGTCCACGGCACCCACGAACAGCATCCGAAGCGTTACAGCAATTGGCCGGCGATGCCGCAATATGAATTCCTCGCCGACACGCTGTGGCCGCAGTTCGCTTACGGGCGCAACGCTGTCTATCCAGCGGGCGATCACGGTAACGCACTGCTGTCGAAGTTCCAGATCGTGCGCCACGACAACCTCGATGTGTCCATCAGCGGCCATGAAAATCGCGGCATCCTGCATTGCGTCCTGCGTCTGCCCGGCGAAGGTCCGCAGGTGCATGCGATTTGCGTCCACCTGGGCCTGCGCGAAACCCATCGCGACGAACAGCTGCGGCTGCTCGCCCGTCGCCTGGAGGAACTGCCAGACGATGCGCCCGTTATCGTTGCAGGGGACTTCAATGACTGGCGCCAGCGTGCCGATGCCCGACTCAAGCCCTGCGGTTTGCGCGAGGTGTTCGCCGAGTGCCACGGCAAGCCGGCGCGCAGTTTTCCCGCACGCTTGCCGGCGCTGCGCCTGGACCGCATCTATGTGCGCAACCTCAAGGCTAGCTGTCCAAAGGTGCTGACCACACGCCCCTGGTCGCACCTTTCGGATCACGCACCGCTGTCGGTGGAGATCGAGCTATGAGCACCTCGCCGATAGAGAAAACCAGCGTGGAGCAAATTGCCGCGCCACCGGCAAGCGAACCCGCCCCGGTCGACGTCGAGTATCGCTGGCAAGGCAGCAATCGCGTCGAGTTACTGGAGAACGGCGAGGCCTACTTCCCCCGCGCGTTCGAGGCCATGCGCCAGGCTAAAACCGAGATCCTTCTGGAAACTTTCATTGTGTTCGAGGACAAGGTCGGCGAAGAGCTCAAGAGCGTGCTCATCGACGCGGCGCAACGCGGTGTGCGCGTCACCGCCAGCTTCGATGGATTTGGCTGTGGCGAACTGAGCACCGGTTACCTCACCGCCCTCAGCGGCGCCGGTGTGCATTTGCAAATGTTCGACCCGGCACCGAAACGCCTGGGCATCCGCACCAATTGGTTCCGCCGCCTGCACCGCAAGATCGTGGTGGTGGACGGGACCGTTGCCTTCATCGGCGGCATCAATTTTTCCGCCGATCATCTCGCTGACTTCGGCCCCGAAGCCAAGCAGGACTATTCGGTCGAAGTGCAAGGCCCGGCGGTGGCTGACATCCATCACTTTGCCCTGTTGCAATGCGGTCGTCCGGCGCGGGCCAAATACTGGTGGCAACGGCGTCGGCAGCGTCGTTCGGAACTGGCCGTCACGGATCATGATGGTCAGGTGCGGCTGGTCTACCGTGATAACGCCGAGCACTTGACCGACATCGAAGAGGTTTATCGCCAGGTATTGCGCACGGCACAACGACGCGTAGTCATCGCCAACGCCTACTTTTTCCCCGGCTACCGATTGCTGCGCGAGATCCGCAACGCCGCCCGCCGCGGCGTTGACGTGCGCCTGATTCTGCAAGGTCAGCCCGACATGCTGGTGGCCAAACTCGCCGCGCGCATGACCTACGATTACCTGCTCAAGGCCGGCGTAAAAATCTATGAATACTGCGACCGCCCGCTTCACGGCAAGGTCGCGCTGGTGGACGAAGACTGGAGCACCGTCGGCTCCAGCAACCTCGACCCGTTGAGCCTGTCGATGAACCTTGAGGCCAATGTGCTGATCCGTGATCGCGCCTTCAACCGGGATCTGTTCGTACGACTCGAGGAACTCAGCGACAACCACTGCAAGGCCATGTTGGTGGATGAGGCCCCGCGCGGGCGGATCTGGCACATGACCGTAGGCTTTCTGGTGTTCCACTGTTTACGGCACTTCCCGGCCTGGGCCGGTTGGCTGCCGGCACACAAACCACGCCTGAAAGCGGTCACCTCTGCGAGCGGGAGCGATCAACATGAATCCCACTGAAGCCCACGCGGCGCCCCATGCCGAGCCGCCGGCCAAGTCGCGCCTGAGCCGCTGGAAGAGACCGCTGACGATGCTGTTTTTCCTGGCGTTGATCGTGTTGCTGGCGATGTTCGCCTCGCGTATTGAATGGGGTGAGGTGTTCGAGACCCTGACCGAATTCAAGGTGCGCACCCTGATCATCGCTTCCGGGCTGACTCTGGTGAGTTTTCTGGTCTACGCCTGCTTCGACCTGATCGGTCGTACCTACATCCGCCAGGATTTGACGTGGAAACAGATCCTGCCGGTGGGGATCATCAGCTACGCGTTCAACCTCAACCTGAGCGCCTGGGTCGGCGGCATTGCCATGCGTTATCGGCTGTATTCACGATTGGGTGTGAGCAAAAGCAACATCGCGAAAATCCTCGGTTTGAGCTTGGCCACCAACTGGTTCGGCTACATGGTGATTGCCGGTGCAGTGTTCACCTGCGGTTTGGTGCGGATGCCGCCCGGCTGGAAACTCAGCAGCGGCGCGCTGCAAGCCGTGGGCGTTTTGTTGTTGCTGGTAAGCGCAGGCTATCTTGTGGCCTGTCAATTTTCCAAACGCCGGGAATGGGCAATACGCGGCGTGGAAATCAACCTGCCATCCTTGCGCATGGCGATCCTGCAACTGGCGCTCGGCGCCCTGAACTGGTCGCTGATGGCCGCGGTGATCTTCACGTTGCTGCCGAGCAAACTCGACTACCCGTTGGTACTTGGCGTGCTGCTGATCAGCGCCATCGCCGGCGTCATCACCCACATACCGGCCGGGCTCGGGGTGCTGGAAGCGGTGTTCGTGGCATTACTGCAACACGAAGCGTCGCGGGGCAGTCTGGTGGCAGGATTGCTGGCTTATCGGGCGATTTATTTTCTGCTGCCGCTGTTGATCACACTGGTGATGTATTTGCTGGTGGAGGCCAAGGCCAAGTCGTTGCGGATTGCGAAGAAGCCCAAGTGATCTGTGGTGAGCTTTCCGGCCCTTTCGCGAGCAGGCTCGCTCCCACATTTGAAATGCATTCCCCTGTGGGAGCG
>NZ_JBPKAM010000185.1:0-7070 GCF_051216495.1 Pseudomonas baetica
CCCCACCCACCCCCCCCCCCCCCCCCCCCCCCCCCCCCCCCCCCCCCCCCCCCCCCCCCCCCCCCCGCCCCCACAATGGAATCAGGGATAAATCCGTAAGAGATTGGTCGGCTGTCAGGCCCCCATCGCTGGCAAGCCAGCTCCCACAGGGATTGGGTACATCCAAAGAATCCCTATTCAGCCAACCCCACCTGCAACCGCCCCCGATAAGCCAACCCTGCTTGCAACCCAAACGCCACAACCACCGTCGCCGGCGCGGAGAAGCTGCTCAAACCACTACCCGCAAACATCAACCCCAGCCCCAATGCCGTAGCGCCAAACCACGCCGTCAGGCCCACCGGATTGAACGCCGCCACCCGCTCCAGCGCCGACGCGTCATACCGTCCATACACAATCTGCGCCAGCGCCACGCCAACCCAGGCCACCACGAATATCCCTTGATAGGCCAACGCCTTGAGCAGGTAAGCAAACACATCCGCCAGCATCAGCCCATAAACGATCACACCCACCGCCAGCGCCCACACCAGATACGAGGCGCGCAAGCCGAAGCGAGCAAAGAACGCCTGCATGTTCAACGTCGCCAGGTAGTAGTTGGCGGTGTTGATCCGGGTTTGCGTGGCCCACACGAACAACAGGCCCCACAGTCCCATCAACTGCAGGATCGCCATGACCACCGACACTTCGTTCAGCGCGCCTTCGTGGGGAATGCTGCTGACCAGGTAGATGCCGGCTGCGCCATTGAGCAAAAACGTCACGGCGTAGAACGGCATGCCGAAGTTCCAGCGACCGTGATACTCGGCGTCCTCGGCCTTGCCGAAACGGGCGTAGTCGAAGGTGAACAGCATCAGAATCCAGACGCCCATGTACGCCACGAAGCAATCCCACCAGCCAAAGGCATTGGGCGTTGCCGGGCCGAAATCCAACCATTGCGGTTGATAGCCATAGCGGCTGATCGACAGTCCCACCGCCACCAGCAAGCCGCCGAGGTACACGGGCAGCAGCACGCCGTTGAGCTTGTCCAGCCAGTGCTGCACGCTGCCCAGGATCATCGGCACGCTGTACAGCACCACCAGCAATGCGGCCAACGGGTACATCAGTTCCGGGTACAGGTGATTGAGTGCCACGGCGATCACCGAACCTTCGAATACCGCGTAGTAGATCGCCGTGGAGAAGAAGATTAGCGTCGCCAGGCAGGCACCGGTACTGCCGAACAACAGACGCGAAAACAACGCCACCGACAAGCCGCTGCGCACCGCGAAGCGACTGAGCACGGTGTTGACCAGCCCGTAACTGATCACCGACAGCAGCATGCCGATCAGCGCATTACGGGCGCCATAGGACAACGCCAGGGAGGCGCCGACCACGATGTAGAACATCGCGCTGCACACCGCCCACCAGGCCATGGTCAGCGACAGTCGTCCCATGCGGGCGTTGGTGGGAACGGGATGATTGGCCGGGTCTTGCCCGGTTTGACTCGATTGCGATAAAGCAGCCATGTGCGTGAACTCCAGAACCAGTCAAAGGTTGAGGCACGGGCAGCCGCCACCGCACCGAAGTGCGGCGTTGGCTTATCGTTTGGCTTTACCCGCGCCGTGCGGCGGGCAGCATCAGGAAGGGAACAGCTTGCTCAGGCAGCTAAGTTTTTTCTTATAGGAACGTCGCGCTTCCAGCGCTTCTTCGAGGGTCACCGCCACGAAACGGGCTTTCTGGTTCGGTTGCATCTGGCCGATCAGGTCGAGGTCGGCGCTGATCACCGTGCCGATCATGGCGTAGCCGCCACCGGACACCGCGTCGCGATGCAGCACGATGGGTTCGAGCCCAGCGGGCACCTGAATCGAACCGATCGGGTAGCAACTGTCGACGATGTTCGACGGATCGGAACCGGCGCCAAACGGTTGTTCACGGGGTTGAAACGTCAGCGGGCTGCCGCCCTTGAAGCGATAACCGATGCGATCCGCCTCCGAACCGACGGTCCAGGCCTCGGCAAAAAAACTGTCCGCCGCCGCTGGCGTTAGACGGTCGTAGTACAGGCCCGGCACCACCCGCAGGGTGATCTCGCCACCCAACGACTGACGCAACGCCATGGGTAGGCTGGCCCCGACGCGGCCCTTGCCGCTGGCAACACCGACGGGCAGTTCATCGCCCGCCAACAGCTTGCGGCCCTGGAATCCGCCGAGCGCACCCAACGCATAAGTCGAACGACTGCCCAGCACCACCGGCACATCGATACCGCCTGCCACGGCCAGATAAGCCCGTGCGCCAGCCTTGGGGAAGTCAAAACGCAACACTTGCCCGGCCTTCACCTCGAAAGCGGTATCCAGATGCATGTCCACGCCATCGACCTTTGGCGTCATGTGTGCGCCGCAGACCGCCACCAACGCGTCATGCTGAAACTCCAGTTCCGGCCCCAGCAGCGTGCATTCCAGCGCCCCAGTGTTGGCCGGGTTGCCCACCAGTTGATTGGCCGCGCTCAGGGCGTATTGATCCAGCGCACCGGACGGCGGAATGCCCAGGTGGTAATAACCTTCGCGGCCCAGGTCCTGTACCGAGGTCGCCAAGCCGGGTTTGAGTACCTTGATCATGCCAGCACCTCCTGCAGCGACTTGGGATAGCCGATCGGGTCGGCCAGAAACGCGTCCAGTGAAAACTCCACCGGGCGAATCCGCAGATCGAAACGCCCGGCTTCGACTTCGGCCACGGCCTGGTCGTATTCCTCGCGGTCCATCGGCTTGAACTGCACGATGTCGCCGGGACGGAAGAACACCATGTGCTCCTTGAGGTACGCCAGGTTCTGCTGCGGGTCGTAGATCGGTGCCGGCGTGACGCCGAACATCTGATAACCGCCAGCACCGCGCACCGAGTAGATGCAACCAAAGCAACCACCGTGACCGAGGGTCAATTTCGGCGTGTCGGTGCGCGGACGCAGGTACTTGGGCACTTGCAACTGACGCTCGCGCTCGACCATCTGGAACATGAACGGCAGACCGGCGACGAAGCCGACCATCGAGACAAACCACGGCGCACCACTGTGGGCGGCGATGAACGCCTCGACGTCGGCCAGGCCGTTGATCCGTGCTGCGTATTCCAGGTCCGTGGCGCCCGGGTCCTGATGACGGTCGCGAAAACGCATCAGGGTTTCATGGGTCCAGGGATCGTTGTACAGCACGGGAATTTCGATGATCCGGGTCTGCAAGGTGCGTTCGGCCACGGCCTCCGCTTCCGCACCTTTGACCGCTTCGAGCAGGTCGGCAGGTGCGATACGATCCGGGTCGAAACGGATCTGGAACGAGGCATTGGCCAGGCACACGTCGAGCACGCCATCCAGCGCCAGCCGTTCCACTGCACGGGTCACGGCCATGCCCTTGAAAAACGCTTCAAGGGACATGCTGTCGCTGACCTCAGCAAACAGATGCTCATCGGCACCGAAGCTGTAGCGGATTGGCGTACTCATGCTTGACCTCCATGGCGGCGCTCGGCCAGCCAGGTTTCCAGGGTGCCGGTGTGGAAGTCGGCGCTGTGCAGCCACGGTTGTTCCAGCAACTCACCGTGCAGCGACAAGGTACTAGCCATGCCGGTCAGCGTGGTCTGCTCCACCGCCAGGCGTGCACGGGCCAAGGCTTCGTTGCGGTCGCGACCATGGACGATCAGCTTGGCCAACAGCGAATCATAGTAGGGCGGCACGCGGTAACCCTGGTAGAGATGCGTATCGACCCGCACGCCCTCCCCCTGCGGCCAGACCAGCGATTCCACCAGACCGGGGCTTGGGAAAAAATCCCGGGCTGGATCTTCGGCATTCAGGCGCATCTGCAAAGCCGCGCCGTTGAGCTGAATGTCGCTTTGCTGGAGACCCAGCGGTTCGCCCCCTGCAATACGCAGCATGGCCTGGACCAGATCGATACCGGTGATCAGTTCGCTGATCGGGTGTTCCACCTGAATCCGTGTGTTCATTTCGATGAAAAAGAACTCACCGGTAGCATCGTCGTACAGGTATTCCAGGGTGCCCGCGCCCTTGTAGCCAAGGGCCTCGGTCAAGCGTACGGCGCTGGCGCAGAGCGTCTCGCGCTGTTGCTGGTTGAGAACCGGCGACGGTGCCTCTTCAAGGATTTTCTGCCGGCGACGCTGCAGCGAGCACTCGCGTTCGAACAGGTGCACCGCGTGCTGGCCATCGCCCAACACCTGCACTTCGATATGCCGGGCCTTGCCGATGAAGCGCTCCAGGTACACCGCTCCATTACCGAATGCTGCCTGGGCTTCGCGCTGGGAACGGGGGAACTCTTCGGCCAGTTGTTGGGCGTTTTCCGCCAGGCGAATACCGCGCCCGCCACCACCGGCCGAAGCCTTGATCAGCAGCGGGAAGCCGACGGATTCGGCCGCCTTAAGCGCCGACTCGACGTCGAACAGCTCACCGGGCGAACCGGGCACCACCGGCACCCCAGCCGCTTGCGCGGTGCGGCGGGCCTCCGCTTTGTCGCCCATGCGCCGGATCGTGTCGGCGCTGGGGCCGACAAAAATCGCTCCGGCGGCGACAACCGCTTCGGCAAAATCGGCGTTCTCCGAAAGAAAACCGTAGCCGGGATGCACCGCGTTGGCACCGGTGGCCTCCAAGGCACCAAGCAATGCCTCGACGTTCAAATAGCTTTTATCCGCACGAGCCGGGCCGAGGATGTGCACCTCGTCGGCCATGCGCGCCGCCAGGGAATCGACGTCCGCCTCGCTGCACGCGGCAACGGTGGGTATACCCAGCTCTTTGGCAGCACGAACAATCCGCACCGCGATCTCGCCGCGGTTGGCGATCAATAATTTACGAATGCCTTGAGTCATGATCGCGCCCTCACGCTTGTTCAAGCGTGGCAATGACCTGACCCGGCTCCACCGGATCACCGTCTTCGACCATAAACGCGCTCAGGCGACCGGCCGTCCCGGCGGTCAGTTCGGAAAACTGCTTCATGACTTCGATCAGGCCAATCACGGTGTCGGTGCTGACCTGCGCGCCCGGCTCGACATAGTTCGGCGAGTCCGGGGTGGCCTTGCGGTAAAAGGTGCCCGGCAACGGGGTAATAACGGTGTGTTCGGCCATGTCTGTTCCTCTTGGAATAGTTGTAGAAAGGCAGGCAAAAAATGAATCGGTGTATGAACCCTGGCTTCTCTGTGCCTGGTGTTTCGTTTCGGGAATGGCTCAGCGCGGTGCGCGAACCTTGATCCCTGCGTTATCCAGTGCTTTGCGCGTGGCTTCCACCAACGCCAGGGCGCCCGGTGTATCGCTGTGCAAGCAGATGGAATCGAATTCGATCGCCAGGTCCTCGCCCTCGACGGTACGCACCACGCCTTCCTGACAAGCACGCAGCACCCGCGCCGCCACCTGGGCCGGGTCGTAGCCACGCACGTTGCGGGTAAAGACGATGGAACCGCTGAGGTCATATTCGCGGTCGGCGTAGAACTCGCGGATCACCGGTTGGCCGAGTTCTTTGGCGATGCGCCAGATCACCGAACCGGGCATGCAATACAGCAGCAATTCGGGCTCCAGACGTTGCAGGTTTTCCACCAGCAAACGAGCGGCTTCCTCGTCCCGGGCCAAATGCATATACAGCGCGCCGTGGGGTTTGATGTGTTGCAGGGCCACGCCTTGAACCCGGGCGAGTTCGCGCAGTGCACCCAACTGATAGAGCATGTCGTCCACCAGCTCCTGGGCCGGTGCGTTGATGTGCCGGCGGCCGAAGCCGACCAGGTCACGAAATCCCGGATGCGCGCCGACGGCCACGCCCAGGCGCTTGGCCTGCTCGACGGTGCGCCGCATGGTGCCGGGGTCTCCGGCATGAAAACCGGTGGCGACGTTGGCGGTGCTGATGAAGCCCATCAGCTCGTTGTCGACGCCATCGCCGATGGTCCACGGGCCGAAGCCTTCGCCCATGTCCGAATTGAAATCTACTGCCTGCATGACACTTGCTCCTGACGCTTGTGACTTCATGCAGGCCACGTTAAATTCCAGCCGACCCCTTGGGAAGATCTATTATCAGATAGGCCATCTTCTGAAAAACAGATAGCTCGTCAACCGGAGATTTCATGTCACTGACCTTGCGCCAAGTCCGCTATTTCGTCGCCACTGCCGAGATCGGCCAGATCTCGCAAGCGGCGATTCATTTGAATATTTCCCAGTCGGCGGTGACCACGGCGATCAAGGAGCTGGAAGGCATGCTCGGCACCCTGCTGTTCCAGCGTTCGGCCCAGGGCATGAGCCTGACCGATGCCGGGCGACACTTTCTCAACCGGGCCTATGTGATCCTGCGCAGCGTCGACGACGCGCTGAACAGCCCGCTGCCCGACGTCCGCGCCAGCGGACTGTTGCGCCTGGCTGCCAGCTACACGGTGATCGGCTACTTCCTGCCCCACCATCTGCAACGGCTGGAGCATTGGCACCCGGACGTGGCCATCGAAGTCCATGAACAGGAACGCCAGGCCATCGAACAAGGCCTGCTGGAAGGTCGATTCGACATGGCGGTGGTGTTGACATCGAACCTCACCCACCCTGACATCGTCTCCGAAACCCTCTTCAACTCCGAACGCCGGCTCTGGCTGCCCAGCCACCATCCCCTGTGCGAACGCTCGTCGGTCAGCCTCGCCGACGTGGCGAAGGAACCCTACATCCTGCTGACCGTCGACGAGGCCGAACAAAGCGCCATGCGTTACTGGGAACACGCTCACCAGCAACCGAACGTCAGGGTGCGCACCAGCTCCGTGGAAGCAGTGCGCAGCATGGTGGCCAATGGCAGCGGCGTGGCAATTCTCTCGGATTTGGTGCACCGCCCATGGTCGCTGGAAGGCAAACGCATCGAAACCGTGACCATCAGCGACAAGGTCACCCCCATGAGCGTCGGCCTGGCCTGGCACCGCGAGCGCGAATTCAGCCCGGCGATGCAGGCGTTGCGCAATTACTTCCACGATGCGTTTCTGGCGCCGCAACAGCATTCGGCACGGCGCTGAAGGCAAATGGAAAAAACTGTGGGAGCGAGCCTGCTCGCGAAGGCGGTGTATCAGGCGAGATTTTCATCAACTGACATTCCGCTTTCGCGAGC
>NZ_JBPKAM010000186.1:0-6915 GCF_051216495.1 Pseudomonas baetica
CGGTGAATCAGGCAACAAGAATGCTGACTGATACACCCTCTTCGCGAGCAGGCTCGCTCCCACAGGTTCCGAGCCGGACTTAATTTTTTGAGCAGGATTTCATGACGCCTTTGCCCGTCCCTCTGCGCTGGCTGTATTCCCTCGAATGGCGCCGGGGTTTCTTCGACTGGGCGCGCAGCGATGGCGTGACCTGGGTGTACATCTTCAAGGTGCTGATCGCCGCGTTCCTGACGCTGTGGCTGGCCATGCGCCTGGAGTTGCCGCAACCGCGTACGGCGATGATCACGGTGTTCATCGTCATGCAGCCGCAAAGCGGCCAGGTGTTCGCCAAGAGCTTCTATCGCTTCCTTGGCACGTTGGCCGGGTCGGCGGTGATGGTGGCGTTGATTGCGTTGTTCGCGCAGAACACCGAGCTGTTCCTCGGCGCGCTGGCGATCTGGGTGGGTATCTGCTCGGCCGGTGCCGCACGCTCGCGCAACTTCCGCGCCTATGGTTTTGTGCTCGCTGGCTACACCGCGGCAATGGTTGGCTTGCCGGCACTGGCGCACCCCGACAGTGCGTTTATGGCGGCGGTTTGGCGGGTATTGGAAATCTCCCTGGGTATTCTCTGCTCGACCCTGGTCAGCGCCGCGATCCTGCCGCAAACCGCCAGTGCCGCCATGCGCAATGCCTTGTACCAGCGCTTCGGTGTGTTCGCCCTGTTCGTCACCGATGGCTTGCGCGGGCGCAGTAAGCAGGAGGCCTTCGAAGCCGGCAACGTGCGTTTCATCGCCGAAGCGGTGGGCCTGGAGAGCCTGCGCAGCGTCACCGTGTTCGAAGACCCGCACATGCGCCGGCGCAACGGTCGGCTCAGTCGCCTGAACAGCGAGTTCATGGGCATCAGCACCCGCTTCAATGCCTTGCATCAGTTGCTCGAGCGCCTGCGCAGCAACGGTGCCGATCATGTTGAGACGGCGATCAAGCCGGGCTTGCAGGACCTCGCCGAATTGCTCGACGGCTTCAGCGGTCGCGCCTTGACCAGCGCCGATGCGGCACGGCTGGTGACGGCGTTGACGGCTTACAAGGCGGGTTTGCCTACGCGGGTGCGCAGCCTGCGGGCGGTCTTCCAGGAGAACGCTCCTAGCGATGCCGAGCTACTGGATTTCCACACCGCGTACGAATTGCTCTATCGCTTCGTCGATGACTTGCACAGTTATGCACAGACCCACGCCTCGCTGGCTGATCACAGCCATGAACGCGAGCATTGGGATGAACCGTTCACCCCGCAAACCAACTGGCTGGCGGCTACCGCATCGGGCATTCGTGCTTCATTCATTCTGCTGGTGCTGGGTAGCTATTGGGTGGCCACCGCATGGCCGAGCGGGGCGACCATGACTCTGGTGGCCGCCGCCACCGTGGGTCTGTCCGCCGCCACGCCGAACCCGAAACGCATGGCGTTCCAGATGGCCTGCGGCACATTCCTCGGGGCGCTGATCGGTTTCGCCGAGATGTTTTTCATTTACCCATGGATCGATGGTTTCCCCTTGTTGTGCGTGATGCTCGCACCGGTATTCGTGCTCGGAGCGTTCCTGGCATCTCGGCCGCAGTACGCCGGGGTCGGAGTGGGATTGTTGATTTTCTTCAGCATCGGTTCAGTGCCGGACAACCTCACCATCTATAACCCCTACACCTTTATCAACGACTACATCGCCATGGTGATCGGCATGCTGGTGTGCGCGGCGGCGGGGGCAATCATCCTGCCGCCCAACAGCCGCTGGTTGTGGCGACGGTTGGAGCAGGATCTGCGCGGCCAGGTGGTGTACGCCATCAGTGGCAAGCTCAAGGGCCTGGCGTCGAGTTTCGAAAGCCGCACCCGCGACCTGGTGCATCAGGCCTACGGCTTCGCGGCCGGGCAACCGCAAGTCCAGCGCAACTTGTTGCGCTGGATGTTTGTGGTACTGGAAGTCGGGCACGCGATCATCGAGTTGCGCAAGGAGCAGGCGATCCTGCCGGTGCATCCGGCCTACGCCGAATCCCAACCATGGCGTCAATCGATCCGCGTGATGGGACGTGCGTTGGTGAGGCTGTTTCTGCAACCGGGCCAAAGCAATCTGGAGCGCGCACTGATCGCTGTCGACCACGCAATCAGTCGCGTGCAAGCCACCGACGAACCTTTCGCCCCGCACTTCGACACCTCGGCGTTGCGCCGGGTGAAGAGCTACCTGCACTTCATCCGCACCTCGCTGCTGGATCCACAATCGCCACTGTCCAACTACGCCCCAGTTGCCAAGCTCCAAGGACTTGCACATGCCCCGTGAAATCGCCTTCCACGGCGTGTACATGCCGACCATGACGTTGATGTTTTTGATCGCCGCCGCGCTTGCCTGGGGGCTGGATCGGTTCCTCTCCGGGTTCGACCTGTACCGCTTCTTCTGGCACCCGGCGTTGCTGCGCCTGAGTTTGTTTATCTGTCTGTTCGGCGCCATGGCGCTGACTGTCTACCGTTGAGAGCGTCTTGATGAAAAAGTTTTTCAGCCTGCTTGCGACCCTGCTGGTTCTGGCCCTGGCGATATGGATCGGCCGGACCCTCTGGGTGCACTACATGCAAACCCCATGGACCCGTGACGGTCGGGTGCGCGCCGATATCATCAATGTTGCCGCCGACGTGACCGGCGAAGTGGTGAACGTGCCGGTGCGTGACAACCAGCTGGTGAAGAAGGGCGACCTGCTGATGCAGATCGATCCCGAGCACTACCGCCTCGCGGTGAAGCAGGCGCAGTCGCTGGTGGCATCGCGCAAGGCAACCTGGGAGATGCGCAAGGTCAACGCCCATCGCCGTGCCGACCTGGACAATCTGGTGATCTCCAAGGAAAACCGCGACGACGCCAGCAACATCGCCGACTCGGCCCTGGCTGACTATCAACAGGCCCAGGCGCAACTGGAAGCCGCGGAACTGAACCTCAAGCGCACTGAAGTCCGGGCGGCAGTGGATGGCTACGTGACCAACCTCAATGTTCATCGCGGCGACTACGCACGCATCGGCGAAGCGAAAATGGCCGTGGTCGACATGAACTCGTTCTGGGTCTACGGCTTCTTCGAAGAAACCAAACTGCCCCATGTGAAGGTAGGCGATAAGGCCGATATGCAACTGATGAGCGGCGAAGTGCTCAAGGGGCATGTGGAAAGCATCTCGCGTGGCATTTACGACCGCGACAACCCGGAAAGCCGCGAGCTGATCGCCGACGTGAACCCGACCTTCAACTGGGTGCGCCTGGCACAGCGGGTGCCGGTGCGGATTCACATTGATGAAGTGCCGGAGGGCGTGCTGCTGGCGGCGGGGATTACTTGCACGGTGGTGGTTAAAAATAGCAGTAGAGAATAGTCTTACGCTTATCGTCGAAAGTGTTGTGCTTCTACGGCTGGGTAAAACGATGTAGCCGTAGAAGCAGAGGGCATATGTGTGTATTCGATGAATAATGTTTGTGCTTAGCTGTTTTTTGGTTGGTTCTGCGGTTTGTTTATAATGCTGAGAGACTTTTCGATTTTTTCCGAGGTGGTGAATTCACGGTTCTCTAAGATGTCCATTACTTCTTTATTGTTTATGATATTCTCCTCGTTTTTTGACTTTAGTGCATGTCTTGCGACAACGATAAAGCTAAATATATCGTTTTTTGATTTGAGCTTTGATTTTTTTGTGACTTCGTCTACTGTTTTTTTAATGTATTCGTAGCGTTCTGAGTAAGTGGTTTCTTTGAAAGTCTCAGGATGGTTTATATGGATTTCTGCTGACAGAAAGGCAATGTTTTCTTTTAGTGCTTCATTTTTTAGTGTTTGCTTTGATGTGACAGATTTGCTTAGTGTTTTTAGATGTTTTTTTCCTTCATTGATCTCGTCCCCTGTCATACTCTTGAAATCGCTTTCAATGGTTTCGTCAGCTTCTTGGCCAATAATTCTAGACCAGGCGTAACTTAGAGGGAGTTCTCCTTGTTTGAAGTAATAAGTTTTTAACAGTTTTTGTGCTTCGGGATACCCATGCGTCGCTGAACGTTTCAACCAGTAAAGTGCAAATCCTTTGTCTGGTTGTAAACCGTTTATCCCATATTTGTAGTATTCATACATTTTGTATTCTGCACACCAATCATTTTTAGATGCGGCAAGCCTAGTGTAGTTGAGAGTTTCGGTATTTCTTTTTATCTCATTCGGCTCATCACCATGTTGAGCTATCATCGCAAGATAGCAAAACGCTCTATCGTAATTTGGTGCAGCTTGGATAAAGCAGCTTTTTGCTTCGGGATAATTGTCTTGAGTGAATAGTTTGTATCCAATTCCGAATAAAATATCACTGTCTAAGTTTGGGTTGCAGTATTGGCTGAGGGCAGGTGTTGGCAGTATTTTTTTTACTTCATTTTTTGAAGCGGGTTTACTTGAGTTTGTATCGTCGGCGTGAGTAAGGTTTAAGGTGAAGCTGAAAAGTGAAAATATTATTGCGAGTGGAAGTGGGTGGCGGTTTTTCAAAATTTGATCTCACTAAGGTATGTCCAAATAATGCAAGGTTGATACGCTCGGTTTGGTAGGGCATTCAACCAAGGGCGTGGATTTTAGTTTGCGAACGGGGATTGGCAACGTTTTAACTGCGAATAGGATTATTCACTGCACCGTTGTCGAGTTTTCTTACAGTGCTTGAAGGATTTTGTTGCTGTATTTTTCAATGCCGGACTTATGGTGGCATGGCTTCTGTTTTTTAGCAGAGTAGTTATTGTATTTGTTGCAGATAAATTCGTAGTTAGTACATAACCGGTAGACCGGGTCGTCTTCTTAGCGAGCAGGCCCGCTGTCACATTTGCAACGCATTCCCATTGTAGGAGCGAGCCTGCTCGCGAAAAACCAGAGGGCGACGCTTGCTTACTGAATGCACGCGTTATCGTTGACGTCCATCGCGAGCAGAGCTCGCTCCTACAGTTGATCGTCGTTGTACTCAGCAAAACGTCTCCTGCAAATGCCGCCAAAGGATCTTGCCGTCCACCTTCTCGAACACCACGGTCGAGCGGCGGTCCGAGTGCAGGCCGGTGGCATCAGTTTGTTGTTCGCGATAACTCACGGTCGCGCCGTCGTCGTGCAACGCCAGGCCACGTAACTCGCTGAGCTCGATGCGAAAGCCGAGTTTCTTGCCACCGGCGAGCGTGAACAGCTCGTTCAGTGCGTCGAAATCCAATACCCGGCCTAAGGGTGAGACCATGGAAAACTGCGGTGAGAAGCGGCTCAGCAGGTGTTCCAGTTCTGCCTCGTCCTGTTCCTCGGCCAGCCATTTTTCGATGCGGATGTGAGCCTGGATCACTTCGTCGAAGTAGTCGGTGTAGTCGGTCATGATGGTTCCTGAAATTCTGTGGCTCCTACAGGTTTGTCCGCGCGGTCTCAAAGTTGCCCACGCAACCCGAACCGCCTCATCAATGCGGACTCGAGCAAGCCCTTGGGTAACAGCCCGGCCATCAACGGCAACGCCCGGCTGCCATTGCCCAGGCGAATCAGCCGCGGCGGTTTGCTCTGCTGGACGGCCTTGAGCAATCCGGCGGCAAATTCGCTGGCCGGGGTCGGGTTGTCCTGGGACGCCTTGGCCCGTGCGCGAATGCCTTCACGCAGTGGAAACCACGGCGATTGTTCACTGATCAGCTGCTCGGCTTCATGGCCGGCATTCTTGGCAAAGCTGGAGGCAATCGCTCCGGGCTGCACTTCCATGACCCGCACGCCAAACGGCGCCAGTTCCATGCGCAAGGCATCGCTCAAGGCATGCACCGCGGCCTTGGATGCGCAATAGGCGCCGGCGAACGGCGTGACCAGCACCCCCGAAACGCTGCCAATGTTCACCACGATCCCCTTGGCCCGGCGCAACACAGGAAACAAGGCGCGGGTGACGCCAACGATGGCGAACACATTGGTTTCGAACTGGCGCTGCATCGCCTGTACGCCGCCATCGAGCAATGGGCCCATTGCGCCGTAGCCTGCATTGTTGATCAGCACGTCGAGGCCGCCGTGTTGCCGGTTGATGCGTTCGTTCAACTGCTCAAGCGCCTGGGCGTCGTTGACGTCCAGTTGCACGGCGGTGAAGCCGGAGGCGGCCAGCATCGCCACATCTTCAGGTTTACGGGCACTGGCCCAGACTTTATAGCCGGCAACCTTGAACGCATCGGCCAGGGCGCGGCCGATGCCACTGGAACAACCGGTAATCAACGCAACGGGCATGGCGCGGTCCTTGTGCAAAAGAATGGAAGAGGGATTCAGTCGGAGAAGCTACCCTGCAAACGCTCGGCGCGGAACTCCAAAGTTTCCGGACGGTAGCCGGGGCGCAGGGGCGGTAGCGGCAAGCAGTCTTCCCAGTTGTCGCCGGCCTGCAATTCACCGGGGCCACGGTAGCGTGGGGCGGTGTATTGATTGTCGGCCAGGTTGACCGTGTCCCCCGGCGCATAGGCAGCCACGCGCCAGCGCAGTTCGGTCAGCGGCACATCGTTGCCGTTCTTCATGGTGAGTTTCAGCGGACGGTCGGCAGGGCACTGGTGCGGCGCGTAGCTGATGCGCAACTCCAGGCGCTGCAGTTGCTTGAGCTCGCGGTGGTCCATCCAGACCACCCAGGTGGCGACGATGCCCAGGCCGACGGCGGCCGCCAGGGAAACCGGCAAGGCCTTGGCCGGATAGCGCAGCAACAGGATCACCCAGGTGATGACCAGCAGGATGCCGATGAACATGGGGCGCAGACCTCAGGGGTAGATAGGACCATCGTACCTAACGGCAGGGGAGGTTGGCGATGGGCGGGATTTATGTGCTGGATGTAATGGCCTCTTCGCGAGCAGGCTCGCTCCCCCCCCTCGGTTTTGCCTGCACCACAACAAACCGCGGGGAAAAACCCCTCCCCCGCAGAGCACCTCGCGAAAACCAAAAAACCAA
>NZ_JBPKAM010000187.1:0-6861 GCF_051216495.1 Pseudomonas baetica
AACAACCCCCCCTTCCAAAGCAGTCCCCCCCCCAACACAACCCCCACCTCCCCTTGGGGAGCCCCCCCTCCTCGCGAAGACCACAACACGATGCAACTGACTGAACGCCGTATTTGTTCAACGAATTCGAGGATTTTGAAATGTCCACAATGATACGCCCGGCCCTGAGCCTGTTGGTCCTGATGACCCTGATCACCGGCGTCGCCTATCCCCTGGTGGTCACCGGCGTGGCCCAGGTTGCATTCCCGGATCAGGCCAATGGCAGCCTGGTCCGCGATGCCGACGGCAAGGTCCGTGGCTCATCACTGATTGCCCAGGATTTCGTCGGCGACGCCTGGTTCCATCCACGGCCATCGGCCGGTGCGTTTGCCACGGTGTCGAGCGGTGCCAGCAACCTGTCGCCGAGCAACCCGGCCCTGGCCACTCGCGTGATCGACGACGCCAACAAACAACGGGTACCCGGTCAGGGGCCAGTGCCACTGGCCATGCTCACTACCTCCGGCAGCGGTCTGGATCCGCACTTGCCACCGGCCGCGATTGCCTATCAACTGGCACGTGTCGCCGCAGCGCGCAACCTGCCGGTGTCGACCCTGCAAAACCTGTTGGATGCGCACATCGAGCAGCCGTTGATAGGGCCGCCGGTGGTGAATGTGCTGGAGTTGAATCTGGCGCTGGAAAAGCTGTAAATCGGCGGCGCGGCCATTCGCGAGCAAGCCCGCTCCCACAGGAAAATGCATTCCAATGTGGGAGCGAGCCTGCTCGCGAAGGCGGCCTTGAAGGCACACAATCAACACCTGAAAAAAGAGATCCCCAAGCATGAGCGACTCCGGCCGCGCCGACGCGCTGTTAGCCAACCTGCCCCGCGATGGCCGTGGCCGGCTCAAGGTTTTTCTCGGTGCCGCACCCGGGGTCGGCAAGACCTACGCCATGCTGCAAGCGGCCCACACCCAACTACGTCAAGGCGTGAAGCTCATCGCCGGCGTGGTCGAAACCCATGGCCGCGCGGAAACCGAAGCGTTGCTCGGCGGCCTGCCGCAGCAACCGCTGGTGCGCTCCGAATACCGGGGCGTGATGCTCGAAGAAATGGACCTCGACGGCTTGCTCGCCGCCAAGCCGAAACTGGTGCTGGTGGATGAACTGGCCCACAGCAACGCCCCCGGCAGCCGCCACGCCAAGCGCTGGCAAGACATCCAGGAACTGCTCGCCGCCGGCATTGATGTGTACACCACCGTCAACGTCCAGCACCTGGAAAGTCTTAACGATCAGGTGCGCGGCATTACCGGCGTACAGGTCCGCGAAACCCTGCCGGACTGGGTCCTGCAAGAAGCCTATGAGTTGCTGCTGATCGACTTGCCCCCGCGGGAGCTGCTGGAGCGTCTGCGCGACGGTAAGGTCTATGTGCCAGAGCAGGCGCGGGCGGCCATCGATGCGTATTTCTCCCAGACCAATCTCACCGCGCTACGGGAACTGGCGATGCAAACCGCTGCGGCCCAGGTCGACAACGATCTGGCCCAGGGGTATCGCCAGCTCGGTCAGGCGGCACCAGCAGTACGCGGTCGTCTCTTGGTGGGTATCGATGGCGATGCCCAGGCCGAACGGTTGGTACGTCACGCCAGCCGTGTTGCCCAGCGTCGGCATCTGCCATGGAGTCTGGTGCATGTGGACAACGGCAGCGTGCGTGACGAGCAATCGCGCCTGCGGTTGCAAAGTGCCCAGCAACTGGCTGAACGCCTGGGTGGTGAAGTGGTGTTGCTGCGGGCCGGCGAGGTGGCGAAAACCCTGATCCAGCACGCCGCCGAACGCCGCGCCACGTTACTGTTGGTGGGGCAGTCCCGGCCGCGTCTGCGCCGGCGTCTGTTCGGTGGAGGCTTGGCGGCGCGACTGTTGCGCATTTCTAGCGGCCTGGAAATCAGCGTCATCGACGGCGAGCACATGCCGCATCAGCCACGGCAGCCTTCGATACAGTCGCTGGTGTGGTTCGACTATGCCTTGGCCGTGGTAGCGACGGTGTCGGCCAGTGCCCTGGCGTGGGCGGTGGCGAGTGTCTTGGCGCTGCCGAATATTTCGCTGGTGTTTCTTGCTGCCGTGTTGCTGGTGGCGGTACGCAGCAGCCTCGGCCCGGCGCTGTTCTGTGCCGCGCTGTCGTTTTTGACCTATGACTTTCTGTTCATTCCACCGAATTTTTCCTTCCACATCCAGCGCGAAGAAGACGTGCTGACTTTGCTGTTCTTCCTGCTGATGGCCGCTCTCACCGGCAACCTCGCGGCGCGACAACGGCGGCAATTACAGGCCTTGCGCGACACCCAGGAAGAGACCACCGAACTGCTCGATCTGTCGCGCAAACTGACGGCCGCCACTGACCGGCAAGCCGTGGTCAATGCGGCTGCCCATCACCTGGAGGGCTGGAGCGATTTGCAGTTGTGTCTGCTCAATCGCGACGGGCAGAACGGCTGGAAAGTCGAAACCGGTGGCCCGCTGGAATTCAGCGAAGCCGAGCGCGCAGCCGCCGATTGGGCCTGGCAACACGACCAGCCGGCGGGGGCAGGCACCGGCACCTTGCCGTTCGGGCGCTGGTGGTGGTGGCCGTTGTCGGTGGAGGACGGTCCGCTGGCGTTGCTCGGCGTGTGTGCCAAAGAGGGCCAGACCTTGACCGGCCAGCGCCGACGCTTGTTGACCGCGTTGAGCCAGCCGTTGGCCCAGGCACTGGCCCGCGCACAATTGGCCGACGACCTGGAAGCCGCGCGGCTGCACGGCGAAACCGAACAACTACGCAGTGCCTTGCTGGCCTCGGTGTCCCACGATTTGCGCACACCGCTGACGTCCATGCGCGGAAGCATCGACAGTCTGTTGGCCCTGGGCGAAGCGATCCCGCTGGAAGACCGTCGCGAACTGCTTGAAGGCACCCGCGATGAAGCCGAACGCCTGGACCGCTACATTCAAAACCTGCTGGACATGACTCGCCTCGGTCACGGGGCGCTGAAGCTGGCGAGGGACTGGGTATCGCCGGCGGACATCGTCGGCAGTGCGCTCAATCGCCTGCGCGCGGTGCTGGCGCCCTTGCAGGTCATGACCGAAGTCCCGGCGCAACTGCCATTGTTGTTCGTTCATGCAGCGCTGATCGAGCAGGCGTTGATCAATGTGCTGGAAAACGCTGCGCGTTTTTCGCCATCCCATGGACGCCTGCAATTGAAGGCCGGAGCTGACGACACTGAGCTGTTTTTCTCGGTGAGCGACGAAGGCCCGGGGATACCGGAAGCGGAGCGGGAGAAAATTTTCGACATGTTCTACACCGCCGCTCGCGGCGACCGTGGCGGGCAGGGCACCGGGTTGGGGCTGGCAATCTGTCAGGGCATGGTCGGCGCTCATGGCGGGCGGATCAGCGTCGCTGACGGCATCGACGGGCATGGCACCTGCATCACCTTGCATTTGCCATTACAGGCGCAGCCTGCTTTTGAAAATTAAGTAACGAAGGTGAAGCTTGAACGTGCGTGCGCTACTCTTTTGCCAATTTTCTTTGTTGATGGGAATTCATGAGCCAGACCGCGACCATTTTGGTGATCGACGATGAGCCACAGATTCGCAAATTCCTGCGCATCAGCCTCGTCTCCCAGGGCTACAAAGTGCTGGAGGCGGGTACCGGCAACGAAGGACTGGCCCAGGCCGCGCTGAACAAGCCGGACCTGTTGGTGCTCGACCTCGGTCTGCCGGATATGGACGGCCAACAGGTCCTGAGTGAGTTTCGCGAATGGTCCAAGGTGCCGGTGCTGGTGCTCTCGGTGCGAGCCAATGAAGGTCAGAAAGTCGAAGCCCTGGACGGCGGCGCGAATGACTATGTGACCAAACCCTTCGGTATTCAGGAATTTTTGGCGCGCATACGTGCGCTGTTGCGTCAGGCGCCTGTGGGCGAAGCGCAGCAAGCGGCACTCACCTTCGGCCCGTTGACGGTGGACCTGGCCTATCGCCGGGTGTTGCTCGATGGCAATGAAGTCGCCCTGACCCGCAAGGAGTACGCCGTGCTGGCGCAACTGGCGCGGCATCCGGGGCGGGTCATCACTCAGCAGCAATTGCTCAAGGACATCTGGGGGCCGACCCACACCGAAGACAGCCATTACTTGCGGATCGTGGTCGGGCATCTGCGGCAGAAGCTGGCGGACGATCCGACCCAGCCAAGGTTTATCGTGACCGAGGCGGGGGTGGGGTATCGGTTGTTGAGTGAGGGTGGCCTTTAGTTCTGTGTTGTTTGACCTGACGCTTTCGCGAGCAGGCTCGCTCCCACAGGGGATCCTTGGCGTTCACAAGATTTGTGTCTGGCTCAGACTCCATGTGGGAGCGAGCCTGCTCGCGAAAGGGCCGGATCATTCGCTCGAGAAACTTCAAGACTCGCGCTCATTCTCATAGCGATCCAAGGTATCCCGCGCAATCTCCCTTCCCAGCGCAATCAACTCCGGCGCCTTGTAGAACTCGAAAAACCGGCACACACGCTTCGGCACGTTGATGAGGATATCCGGCGGATATCCGGCAATTTTGTACTGCGCAAGCGACGTCTGCATCACCTCGAAACTCTGGTTGATCAGGTCCAGCAAGGACGCAGGCCCCACGTTGTCAATGATGAACGATCCGGTGGCGGACTTCGGCGCGCCGTCGCGTTCAGGGGCGGCTGCCGGTTGCTGGGCTTCAGGTTCGGCGGACTCGACCCAGGGGTTGATCTCGGCGGCTTCGGCCATCAAGGCTTCTTTTTCCAGCCGCAGTAACTGCTCGGCCTGTTTGCGCCGGAACGGCATCTTTGAACCGAGCGAGCTGATCAAACTGTCGAATCGGGTCTTGAACGCGGCGGGGCGCTGGATCACCGGCATTTGATAGTGACGCTGGTTGGTGGAGTTGAGGTTGACCGCGATGATCAAATCGCAATGGCTCGACACCACCGGCACGATCGGCAACGGGTTGAGAATGCCGCCATCCACCAGCATGCGATTGCCCTGCATCACCGGGGTAAACAGGCTGGGAATCGCCGCCGAGGCACGCATGGCCTGGTGCAGGCAACCTTCCTGGAACCAGATTTCCTGCTGGTTGGTCAGGTCGGTGGCCACGGCCGTGTAGGGAATGCGCAGGTCTTCGATGTTGATCTCGCCGACGATCTTGCGGATTTGCCCGAACACCTTTTCGCCCCGGATTGCGCCCAGGCGGAAACTGACATCCACCAGGCGCAACACGTCGAGGTAATCCAGGCTCTCGATCCAGTTGCGATAATCATCCAGTTTGCCGGCCGCGTAGATGCCACCGACCACCGCTCCCATGGAGCAACCGGCAATGCAGGCGATGTCATAACCACGCCGTTCGATCTCCTGGATGACGCCAATATGGGCATAACCCCGGGCTCCACCCGAGCCCAGCACCAGTGCGACACGCTTTTTCATGAATCGCCCTCGTTCCAATGATTGAACAATGCACCCATCGAGGGGCGTGCTTCAATCGTTCAGGTCGCTTGCTGAAGTGAGTGCGTCGTTTTTTCGACAGCATAGGGCGGTATAGTTTGCGCAGGCGATGAACGGCACTTTTACCGCGTTAGGCCGTCCTACGTGCATGACTGTTTCCCATACTTTGAGGTGTAAGTGATGAAAGCCTGGATCTGTGTGCCACTGATTGCCCTGGCACTGGCCGGTTGTGCCGGTAAAACCGCTTATCGTGATAGCTGCGGCAGCAACCTCGATGCCGCATGGCATGAACTGGACCTGGCCAAGGCCGAAGGTTTCGCCGGAACCGTCAGCTACTCCAAGGCCCTGTCGTTATTGACCGCGGCCAAGACCCAACAGCAGTTCGAAGGGTTCGAAGGTTGCACCCAAAAAGCCCAGAAGGCGCGTTTTTATATTCGTGAATCCCGCGCGGGTCGTTGAAAACAATGCTAACCCTGTAGGAGCCGGCTTGCTGGCGATTCGGCCTCAACTGTCTTCGCGATCTTGAGGACGCTATTGCAGGCAAGCCAACGCCTACAGTTTTTGTGTTGTTTAGGGAGTAACCCCCATGATCGACCGGTTGGTGGCCCATGTCCTCGGCCTGGAAGTTCGCCTGTTGGCTTGTCAGGCACGTTTGAATGCCCTTACCGATCCCGAAGCCTTGCACGACCTGCGCATCACGGTGCGACGGTTGCGCAGCCTGCTGCGGCCGTTGCGCGGCTTGCCCGGCGTTGAACAGTTGGAGGCGGCAGCCTCCCATGTAGGCGCTCTGACCACCCCATTGCGTGATCGTGAGGTATTGGCGGCCTATCTGCTTCAGCATGATCAACCCGAAGCCGCACGGCGGCGCATGGTGCAGATGGCCCAGGCCTATCCGGCCGTGGCGACGAGCACGGAGCTGACGCAATTGCTGCTGATCCTCGATGCTTTCCCGCGTTTCCTGCGAGCGGCCCAGCGTCAGCGGTTGCTCAAGGGCTTGGACAAAACCATCGAAAAACGCCTGGCCAAGCAATGGCAGAAACTGGATAAAGCCTTGCATGATCCCGCCCACGACCGTCATCGCTTGCGCTTGTTGATCAAGCGTGTGCGTTATGGCATCGAAGCCTATCCCGAGCTGGATCGTTTGCCGCAGAAGGCATTACCCCGGCTGAAATCGGCTCAGGGGGCGTTGGGCGAGTGGCACGATTGCCTGCAATGGTTGACGGTGGCGGAACACGAAGTGGATTTGCAGCCTTGTGTTGCAACTTGGAGAACCGCCATGGCGGAGGCCGAACAGCGCGCCGACCGCGTGCTCGAAAAACTCAGCAAGGCTTGTTTCAAATCCTGATTCCGCGGGATTTCCTCTGTGGGAGCGAGCCTGCTCGCGAAGGCGGAGTGTCAGCCAGCATTGATTCAACTGACAGTATGCATT
>NZ_JBPKAM010000188.1:0-6848 GCF_051216495.1 Pseudomonas baetica
GCTCGCGAAAGCGGTCTATCAGTCACATCAATGTTGAATGTGCTGCCGTCTTCGCGAGCAGGCTCGCTCCCACAGTAGTTTGTGGTGTGCTTACAACACCGAAGCCGTCTGCGGCAGTTTCGGTTGGCGATACAGGTCCAGCAGCACCTGATCGAGCACCGACGATGCACCGAACGGCGCCTTGTCGTTGAGGATCGCCACCACCGCCCAGGTATTACCGTTCACGTCGCGGCTGAAGCCGGCAATGGCGCGCACGGTGTTCAGGGTGCCGGTCTTGACGTGGGCTTCACCGCGCATCGCGGTGGTCTTCAGGCGTTTGCGCATAGTGCCGTCGGTACCGGCAATCGGCATCGAGCTGATGTACTCGGCGGCGTAGGGGCTGCGCCATGCGGCTTGCAGCATCGACGCCATTTCCCGGGCGCTGACGCGTTCGGAGCGGGACAGACCGGAACCGTTTTCCATCACCAGGTGCGGCGCGGTGATGCCTTTTCTGGCCAGCCACTGACGCACGACGCGCTGGGCCGCCTTGGCGTCGTCGGCGTCGGCATCGGTGCGGTATTTCTGGCCCAGGCTCAGGAACAACTGTTGGGCCATGGTGTTGTTGCTGTATTTGTTGATGTCGCGGATGATTTCCGCCAGGTCCGGCGAGAACGCCCGTGCCAGTACCTTTGCATCTTTCGGCGTTGGCGCCAGCACATCCCGGCCCTGAATGCTGCCACCCAGTTCCTTCCAGATCGCGCGCACGGCACCAGCGGTGTAGGTGGCGTGGTCTAGCAGCGACAGATAAGTCTGCGAGCTGCAACCTTCGCCCAACTGACCGCCGACCGTGACCGTCACGCTGCCATCGGCCTGGGGAACCGGGTTGTAGCGTACGCCGCCGGTGCATTGTTTGGAGTTGAGCGCCTTGACCTGGTTGTCGATGCGGATGCTGGCGATGGGCGGTTCCACCGACACCAGCACCTTGCCCGAGTCGTTGCGCGCAACAAAGCGCAGGGCCTTGAGGTTGACCAGCAAGGCATCGGGTTTGACCAGGAAAGGTTTGTTCTCGTCGTTGCCGTCGTCGTTGAACTCAGGCAGTTGCGGCTGCACGAAGAAGTTTTTATCCAGCACCAGGTCGCCGGTGACCTGGGTCACGCCATTGGCGCGCAGGTCGCGCATCAAAAGCCAGAGTTTTTCCATGTTCAGTTTCGGGTCACCACCACCCTTGAGGTAGAGGTTGCCGTTGAGGATGCCGCCGCTGAGGGTGCCGTCGGTGTAGAACTCAGTCTTCCACTGGTGGTTCGGGCCGAGCATTTCCAGGGCTGCGTAGGTGGTGACCAGTTTCATGGTCGAAGCCGGGTTGACTGACACGTCGGCGTTGAAAATGGTGGGTGTGCCGGGGCCGTTAAGAGGAATCATCACCAGCGACAGGGCGTTGTCCTGCAACTTGCTGGCCTTGAGGGCTTTTTCAACGTTGGGCGACAAGGCGGTGTTGATCGGTTCGGCGGAAACGGGAAGGGCCAGCGGGAATAGAAGGCTGGCCAGCAGCAATGGACGTAACGATTTAATCATCTGAAATAAAACCCTGCAGTCGAGGGGAAAAAGACGAGGGCATGAACATAAAAGCCCTTAGCGGTCATGAAAGTGTCGGCATTATGCCCCAAGGTATTGTGTCTTGTGCCGTGCCTTGGTCCTGTTATCGGCTGTTTTTTTACCGGCGGTAGGGTGCGCACCGTTCAGAGGCGGGCAATTGGCGGCTTAAACTGCTAAAGTGCCGGCCGTAATTACTTAAGAGGATTGTTCCAATGGCGACTAACCGTTCCCAGCGTCTGCGCAAAAAACTGTGCGTCGATGAATTTCAAGAGCTGGGTTTCGAACTGAACCTGGATTTCAAAGAAGATTTGGCTGACGAAGCCATTGATGCTTTCCTCGATGCGTTCCTCAAAGAGGCCATGGAAGCCAACGGCCTGGGTTATGTTGGCGGCGACGACTACGGTCTGGTTTGCCTGCAGAAGCGCGGTTCGGTGACCGAAGAACAACGTGCAGCCGTTGAAGCCTGGCTCAAGGGCCGTACCGAGCTGACCAGCGTTGAAGTCAGCCCGCTGCTGGACGTGTGGTACCCGGAAAAGCCGATCAATCCGGTAGCTTGATGTTCTGAAAAAACGGCGACCCGAGGGTCGCCGTTTTTTTGTGAAGTTATTCAGGCCTTGCACCAGTTCAATATCACCAGCGTCACCACCCCCGCCACAATCCCCCAGAAGGCCGATCCGATGGAAAACAGCGTCAGTCCCGATGCCGTGACCATGAAGGTGATCAGCGCCGCTTCCCGTTCCTTCACTTCACTCATGGCAATGCTCAGGCCGTTGATGATCGAGCCGAACAATGCCAGGGCGGCAATCGACAGCACCAGTTCCTTGGGCAGCGCGGCAAACAAGGCTGCCAATGTCGCGCCGAACACACCGGCGATCCCGTAGAAAACGCCGCACCAGACCGCCGCGGTGTAGCGTTTGTTGCGATCCTCATGGGCATGTGGCCCGGTGCAGATTGCCGCGCTGATGGCCGCAAGGTTGATTCCGTGGGAGCCGAATGGCGCGAGCAACAAGGAGGCGATTCCCGTGGTGGTGATCAGCGGCGAGGCCGGCACGTGGTAACCATCGGCGCGCAACACGGCGATGCCCGGCATGTTTTGCGAGGTCATGGCCACCACAAACAACGGAATGCCGATGCTGATCGTGGCGGCGAGGGAGAAGTGCGGCGTGGTCCAGACCGGCGTGGCCACCTCCAGCTGAAACGCGCTGAAGTCCAGCAGTCCCATGAGTCCTGACAATGCCGTGCCGATCAATAACGCGCCCAATACCGCGTAGCGCGGCGACAGGCGTTTGACCATCAGATAAGTGAAAAACATGCCCAGCACTAACGCGGTCCGATGCTGGGCGGCGACGAAGATTTCGCTGCCGATCTTGAACAGAATCCCTGCCAGCAACGCCGCCGCCAGTGACGCGGGAATTTTTTTGACCAAGCGCTCGAAGCTACCGGTCAGGCCACAGATCGTCACCAGCACCGCGCAGGTAATATAGGCCCCGATGGCTTCGCCATAGCTCACGCCGCCCAGGCTGGTAATCAGCAACGCTGCGCCCGGGGTCGACCAGGCGATGGTGATGGGGGTGCGATAGCGCAACGACAGGCCGATCGAGCACACCGCCATGCCGATGGAAATCGCCCAGATCCATGACGAAATCTGCCCACTGGTCAGGCCCGCTGCTTGTCCGGCCTGAAACATCAGGACCAGGGAGCTGGTGTAGCCGGTCATCATGGCGATGAAGCCGGCGACGATGGCCGAGGGTGAGGTATCGGCCAATGGACGGAGTTGGGTGTGGGTGGCGTCGTTCATGACGGCGGTGTTCCTGTTTCTGCTGAAGATTGTTCCTCTGTAGGAGCGAGCATGCTCGCTCCTACAGAGAGGGGGTTTAAGCCTAAACTCAAATCTAAGCAGGCGTTGCTATACAGCGGAGGCGGCAAACAGCCGTACAGTCGTGTTGCCACCATCCATTGTGTACAATCGCAGTGTTTTTTACGCGATACTTGCCAGCGACCCACTGTGCCGTATTACAGTCACGGTCTATTCGCCGCAGTTCTCCCGACTCGAGTGCCCATGAACGAACAGTTGCAACCCCTCAAGAAACAACCGCGAGCAGGCAAAGCCGGCCGCAGCGGTACCCAGGACGATATTGTCTATGCGCATATCTTCGAGGCCATCCTCGAACAGCGTCTGGCGCCCGGCACCAAGTTGAGTGAAGAAGCGCTGGGGGAAATTTTCGGGGTCAGTCGCACCATCATCCGTCGAGCGCTGTCGCGTCTGGCCCATGAAAGCGTGGTGCTGCTGCGGCCCAATCGCGGCGCCGTGGTTGCAAGTCCGAGCGTCGATGAGGCGCGTCAGGTGTTCTTCGCACGCCGTCTGGTTGAGCGGTCGATCACCGAGCTGGCGGTTCAGCACGCCACCGCCGAGCAGATCGCCGAATTGCGCCAGATGGTCAACGACGAGCGCGACAGCTTCTCTCGTGGCGATCGTGGTGCCGGCATCCGCCTGTCGGGCGAATTCCACCTGAAACTGGCCGAAGCGGCGAAAAACGCGCCGTTGATCAGCTTCCAGCGCAGCCTGGTGTCCCAGACATCGCTGATCATCGCCCAGTACGAAAGCGGTAACCGTTCCCACTGCTCCTACGACGAACACACCCAGTTGATCGACGCGATCGAAGCGCGCAACGGTGAGCTGGCGGTGGACCTGATGATGCATCACATGGATCACATCGACAGCAAACTCAACCTCGACGAAGAAAGTGCGTCGGATGATTTGCATGCGGTGTTCTCGCATTTGTTGCAGACCAAGAAGCCCGGGCGGTCGTCAGCGAAAATCTGATAGACCGTGTTGCCCCTATCGCAGGCAAGCCAGCTCCCACAGTGATTTGTGGGGTTCACAAGATTTGCGTTCCACCGCGAGTCCTGTGGGAGCTGGCTTGCCAGCGATGGCGGCAGTACAGGCAAAAAAATCCCCCGGGCTGTAAGGCTACGGGGGATTTTTTATGCCTGTAAAACCTTACCGCTGATGCACCAGATTCCCCGCCGCATAGGTCTGCAGCACCGTCCGGTCATCCCCAAGCGTCATCAACACAAACAACGTCTCGGCAATGTTGTTCGCCTGTTTCAAGCGATAACCGAGCAGCGGCGTGGCGTTGTAGTCCAGCACCACGAAGTCGGCGTCGGTGCCCGGTTGCAGGTTGCCGATCTTGTCCTCCAGACGCAGCGCACGGGCGCCGCCGAGGGTGGCCAGGTACAGCGACTTGAATGGACTCAGGCGCGCACCCTGCAGTTGCATGACCTTGTAGGCTTCGTTGAGGGTTTGCAGCAGCGAGAAACTGGTACCGCCGCCGACGTCGGTGCCCAGGCCGACATTCAGTTTGTGCTTCTCGGCCATCGGCAGGTTGAACAGGCCGCTGCCGAGGAAGAAGTTCGAGGTCGGGCAGAACGAAATCGCCGAGCCGGTTTCGGCCAGGCGCGCACATTCGTCGTCGCACAGGTGCACGCCGTGGGCGAACACCGAGCGCTCGCCGAGCAACTGATAGTGATCGTAGACGTCCAGGTAGCCCTTGCGCTCCGGGAACAGTTCCTTGACCCACTCGATTTCCTTGAGGTTTTCGCTGATGTGGGTCTGCATGTACAGATCGGGGTATTCGGTCAGCAACTGGCCGGCCAGGGTCAGTTGTTCCGGGGTGCTGGTCGGGGCGAAGCGCGGGGTAACCGCGTAGTGCAGGCGACCCTTGCCGTGCCAGCGCTCGATCAGCGCCTTGCTTTCGAGGTAGCTGGATTCGGCGGTGTCGGTCAGGTAGTCCGGGGCGTTGCGGTCCATCATCACCTTGCCGGCGATCATCCGCAGATCCAGTTGTTGCGCGGCTTCGAAGAACGAGTTCACCGATTGCGGATGCACGCTGCCGAATACCAGGGCGGTGGTGGTGCCGTTGCGCAGCAGTTCCTTGATGAAGATGTCCGCGACTTCGTCGGCATGGGCTTTATCGGCAAACTGGCTTTCGCACGGGAAGGTGTAAGTGTTGAGCCAATCCAGCAGTTGCTCGCCGTAGGCGCCGACCATGCCGGTTTGTGGCAGGTGGATGTGAGTATCGATGAAGCCTGCGGTAATCAGCGCGTCCTGATAATGGGTGATTTCGATATCGGCGGGCAGGGCCGGCAACAGTTCACTGGCGTGACCCAGGGCACTGATTTTGCCGTTATCAACCACCAGCAAGCCGTCTTCGAAGTACTCGTAAGAGGCTTCGATGCCCACTTCGGCGGGGTCAGCGATGCTGTGCAGGATGGCGGCGCGGTAGGCTTTGCGAGTCAAAGGCATGGGATTCCCGGTTCTCAGTCTTATCAATTGGACGCTTGGCTGCGGCGCGAAGCGGGCAGCAGTTTGGCAATCGATCCGGCGCTGGCGGTGTGCTGGCCGAAATTCGCGTTATAGGTGGCGATGATTTCGCCGGCGATGGAGATGGCGATTTCCACAGGCAGCTTGCCTTTGACTTCGCCGATGCCCATCGGGCAGCGCATGCGTTGCACCACGCTGCTGTCGAAACCGCGGTCGCGCAGGCGATGTTCGAACTTGACCCGTTTGGTCTTCGAGCCGATCAGGCCGAAGTAGGCGAAGTCGTTGCGCTTGAGGATCGCGGCGGTGAGTTCGAGGTCGAGTTGGTGGTTGTGGGTCATGACAATGCAGTAGCTGCCGGCGGGCAGGTCGTCGATTTCGTCCACCGGCTCTTCACTGACGATCTTGCGTACGCCGTGGGGGATCTGTTCGGGGAACTCTTCTTCCCGCGAATCGATCCAGCGCACCCGGCAGGGCAGGCCGGCCAGCAGCGGTACGAGTGCGCGGCCGACGTGGCCGGCGCCGAACACGGCGATCTGCGCCTGGACCTGGCCCATGGGTTCGAACAGCAATACCGTCGCGCCGCCGCAACATTGGCCGAGGCTGGCGCCAAGGCTGAAGCGCTCCAGGTGGGTGTCCTGCTTGCCGCTGGCGAGCATTTCGCGGGCGATCTGCATGGCTTTGTATTCCAGATGCCCGCCACCGATGGTGTCGAAGGTCTGGCGGGCGCTGATGACCATCTTCGAGCCGGCATTGCGCGGCGTCGAGCCAAGCTCTTCGATGATAGTCACCAGGACGCAGGGTTCCCCCTGGTCTTGCAGGTCGGCGAGGGCGTCGATCCAGTTGTACATGTTCACCTCGACATCGTTGTCGTCTGTTCGGGCCTCGTGTGTAGGGGGGGCGTTTCCCCCACTGTTTGGTCGTTTCCTATTGGGGTATGGAATCTTCTGGGGGA
>NZ_JBPKAM010000189.1:0-6753 GCF_051216495.1 Pseudomonas baetica
GGCTCGCTCCCACAAGTGGAATGCGGTTCCCTGTGGGAGCGAGCCTGCTCGCGAAGGCGGCGGAGGAGCTGCATCAATATTCAGGTTGTACGCACGAGGTTGAAGATGTCCCAGGCTGAAAAAATCGTTATCGCCGATGCCCCGTTGCGTTGGCAGGATGTGGTTGCGGTCGCCCGCCATGGCGCACAGCTCGAGCTGTCGGCGCAGGCCTGGGCACGTATCGAGAATGCGCAGGCCATCGTCCAGCGCATCGTCGCCAGCGGCGAACGCGCCTATGGCGTCAACACCGGCCTGGGCGCGCTGTGCAACGTTTCGCTCAAGGACGAACAGCTCAGCCAGTTGTCGCGCAATACCCTGCTCAGCCACGCCTGCGGTGTGGGTACCCCGTTGGCCGACGAGCAGACTCGCGCAATCATGTGTGCGGCCATCCGCAACTACAGTCAGGGCAAGTCCGGCATCCACCGCCGGGTAGTCGAAGCCCTGCTGGCCCTGCTGAACCGTGGCATCACTCCGCAAGTACCGTCCCAGGGTTCGGTCGGTTACCTGACCCACATGGCCCACGTCGGCATCGCACTGCTGGGCGTCGGCAACGTCAGCTATCGCGGGCAAATCGTTTCCGCGCAGCAGGCGTTGGCCGAAGAAGGTTTGCAGCCGGTTCAACTTGGCGCCAAGGACGGGCTGTGCCTGGTCAATGGCACGCCGTGCATGACCGGCCTCAGCACCTTGGCGATTGCCGACGCTAAGCGCCTGTTGCAGTGGGCCGACGTGATCAGCGCCATGAGCTTCGAGGCCCAGCGCGGGCAGATCGCTGCGTTCGACGCCGAAATCATCGCGCTCAAGCCGCATCCGGGCATGCAGCAGGTTGGAGTCAATTTGCGTGCGTTGCTCGATGGCAGTGAAGTGATTGCGCAGAGCAAAGGAATTCGTACCCAGGACGCCCTGAGCATCCGTTCGATTCCGCAGGTGCACGGTGCCGCTCGCGATCAGCTCGATCATGCGATCAAGCAAATCGAAACCGAGCTCAACGGCTGCACCGACAATCCGTTGCTGTTGGGGACGCCGGACAACTTCCGCGTGATGTCGCAGGCCAACCCGCACGGACAGTCGGTCGCCTTGGCAGCGGATCTGCTGGCCATGGCCATGGCGGAAATCGGCTCCATCGCCGAGCGTCGCCTGGACCGTTTGATCAACCCGCACGTCAGCGGTCTGCCGGCGTTTCTGGTGGCCAATCCGGGGGTGAACTCCGGGATGATGATCGTGCAATACGTCGCCGCTTCGCTGTGTGCGGAAAACCGCCAATTAGCGCAACCGGCGGTGCTCGACAACTACGTGACCTCGGGTCTGCAGGAAGACCACCTGAGCATGGGCACCAACGCTGCGCTCAAGCTGCATCGTGCATTGGAAAACTGCACGCAGATCCTCGCCATCGAGTACCTGCTGGCGGCCCAGGCGTTCGAGTTCCTCAAGGAACAACGCTTTGGTGCGGGCACCGATGCGGCGTGGCGTCTGCTGCGTGAGCGTGTTCCGGCCTATGATCAGGATCGCTGGCTGGCACCGGACATCGCTGCGGCTGCGAGCGTGTTGAAGGACCCTGATTTGCTGCAAAAGGCTTTGCCGAATTTGAACTGATTTCCCTGCAAAACCAGCGTGCCAAGGCGCCAGCCCCCTCAAAAAGGGGGAAGCGACGGACAACGGATATCTCCGGAGCGTCTGGTAGTTAATGAAGTACTCTCAAAAGGAGAATGAAATGACTGCGCTAAACCTGATTCCCGGCCAACTGAGCCTCGCCCAACTGCGTGAGGTCTATCAGCAGCCAGTGACACTGACCCTCGACAACAGCGCCTCGGCCCAGATTGAAGCCAGCGTCGCCTGTGTGGAACAGATCCTCGCCGAAAACCGCACGGCTTATGGCATCAACACCGGTTTCGGCCTGCTGGCTTCGACCCGCATCGCCAGCGAAGACCTGGAAAACCTGCAGCGCTCGCTGGTGCTGTCCCACGCCGCCGGTGTCGGCCAGCCGATCAGCGATGACCTGGTGCGCTTGATCATGGTGCTCAAGGTCAACAGCCTGAGCCGTGGTTTCTCGGGTATTCGGCGCGTGGTGATCGACGCGCTGATCGCCCTGATCAACGCAGAGGTCTACCCGCACATTCCATTGAAAGGTTCGGTCGGTGCGTCCGGCGACCTGGCACCGTTGGCACACATGTCGCTGGTGCTGCTGGGCGAAGGCAAGGCCCGCTACAAAGGCGAGTGGATGGAAGCCACCGAAGCGCTGAAAGTCGCTGGCCTGACCCCGTTGACCCTGGCCGCGAAAGAAGGCCTGGCACTGCTCAACGGCACGCAAGTGTCCACCGCTTTCGCCCTGCGTGGCCTGTTCGAAGGCGAAGATCTGTTCGCTGGCGCTTTGGCCCTGGGTGGCCTGACCGTCGAAGCCGTGCTGGGCTCGCGTTCGCCGTTCGACGCGCGCATCCACGCCGCCCGTGGCCAAAAGGGCCAGATCGACGCCGCCGCGGCTTATCGCGACCTGCTGGGTGAACGCAGTGAGGTGTCCGACTCCCACGAAAACTGCGAAAAGGTCCAGGATCCGTATTCCCTGCGCTGCCAGCCGCAAGTCATGGGCGCCTGCCTGACCCAGTTCCGCCAGGCCGCCGACGTGTTGGCGGTCGAAGCCAACGCCGTTTCCGACAACCCGCTGGTATTCGCCACTGAAGGCGACGTGATTTCCGGTGGCAACTTCCACGCCGAACCCGTGGCCATGGCCGCTGACAACATGGCACTGGCCATCGCTGAAATCGGCTCCCTGAGCGAGCGTCGCATTTCTCTGATGATGGACAAACACATGTCACAGCTGCCGCCGTTCCTGGTGGCCAATGGCGGCGTGAACTCCGGCTTCATGATCGCCCAGGTGACCGCCGCGGCACTGGCCAGCGAGAACAAGGCGCTGTCCCATCCGCATTCGGTGGACAGCCTGCCGACCTCCGCCAACCAGGAAGACCACGTGTCCATGGCCCCGGCGGCGGGTAAGCGCCTGTGGGAAATGGCTGAAAACACCCGTGGCATTCTCGCGGTGGAATGGCTGGCGGCGGCCCAGGGCCTGGACCTGCGCAATGGGCTGAAGACCTCGCCGAAACTGGAAAAGGTTCGGGCGATTCTGCGCAGGGAAGTGGCGCCTTATGAGAAGGACCGTTTCTTTGCGCCGGACATCAACGCCGCGACCGAGTTGTTGGCGTCGCGTTGCCTGACCGAACTGGTCACGGCGAAGCTGCTGCCGAGCCTGTAAGGACGCCATCGCTGGCAAGCCAGCTCCCACAATGCTCCGTTGCGTGAACAAAGTTCATGCAACACAACCCGTACCTGTGGGAGCTGGCTTGCCAGCGATTCGATTTTGAACAATACGAGGATTTGGGATGAAAACCCTCTGGCAACACTGCCACGTTGCAACCATGGCCCAGGGCGTTTACTCGATCATCGAGGATGCGGCCATCGTGACGTCCGGTGCGCACATCGAGTGGGTCGGCCCGCGCAGTGAACTGCCGTCCGGCGAATACCCGGCGGTCAATGATTTGAACGGGGCCTGGGTCACACCGGGCCTGATCGACTGCCACACCCACACGGTGTTCGGCGGTAATCGCAGCGGCGAGTTCGAAAAGCGCCTGCAAGGTGTCAGCTATGCGGAAATCGCCGCCAGCGGTGGCGGCATTGCCAGCACCGTGCGCGCCACCCGCGCAGCGAGCGAAGATGAGTTGTTTGCCAGCGCTGCCAAGCGCCTGAAGAGCCTGATGCGCGATGGTGTCACCAGCATCGAAATCAAGTCTGGCTACGGCCTCGACTTGGCCAACGAGCGCAAGATGCTGCGGGTCGCCCGTCGTCTCGGCGCCGAACTGCCGGTCAGCGTGCGCAGCACCTGCCTGGCGGCCCACGCCTTGCCGCCGGAATACGCCGATCGCGCCGATGACTACATCGAGCACATCTGCAGTGAAATGCTTCCGGCGCTGGCCGCCGAAGGGCTGGTGGACGCGGTGGATGCGTTCTGCGAGTACCTGGCGTTTTCGCCGGAACAGGTTGAACGAGTATTCATCAAGGCCCAGGCGTTGGGCTTGCCAGTGAAGCTGCACGCCGAACAACTGTCATCGCTGCACGGCTCAACGCTGGCGGCGCGTTACCATGCCCTGTCCGCCGATCACCTGGAATTCATGACCGAAGACGACGCCATCGCCATGGCCAAATCCGGCACGGTCGCGGTGTTGCTGCCCGGCGCCTTTTACTTCCTGCGCGAAACCCAACTACCGCCGATGGACGCGCTGCGCAAGCACGGCGTGAAAATCGCCATCGCCAGCGACCTCAATCCCGGCACCTCGCCAGGCCTGTCATTGCGCCTGATGTTGAACATGGCCTGCACCTGCTTCCGCATGACCCCGGAAGAAGCCCTGGCGGGCGCGACGATTCATGCCGCCACGGCACTGGGCATGGCCGACACCCACGGTTCGATCGAGGCGGGCAAGGTGGCGGATTTCGTTGCCTGGCAAATCGATCGTCCGGCTGACCTGTCGTACTGGCTGGGCGGTGAACTGGAAAAACGCGTCGTGCGTCACGGCGTTGAAACGAGCCTGTAGGAGAGCCGTTGTGGATAAGGTTTTGAGTTTCAAACAAGGCCGTGTGCCGCTGCTGATCAGCATGCCCCACGCCGGCGTGCGTCTGACCCCTGCGGTCGAAGCCGGATTGATTCCCGAGGCGAAAAGCCTGCCGGATACCGATTGGCACATTCCGCAGCTGTATGACTTCGCCGCCGAACTGGGCGCCAGCACCCTGGCCGCCGAGTATTCGCGGTTTGTCATCGATCTGAACCGGCCGTCCGACGACAAGCCGCTGTACGTTGGCGCCACCACGGGCCTGTACCCGGCGACGTTGTTTGACGGCGTGCCGCTGTTCCGTGAGGGCCTGGAACCTTCAAAAGAAGAGCGCGCGACTTATCTGGAGCAGATCTGGACGCCGTATCACAGCACTCTGCAGCAGGAGCTGGCGCGGCTGAAAGCCGAGTTCGGCTACGCGCTGCTGTTCGATGCGCACTCGATCCGCTCGCTGATCCCGCACCTGTTCGACGGCAAACTGCCGGACTTCAACCTCGGCACCTTCAATGGCGCCAGTTGCGATCCGCAGCTGGCGACTCAACTGGAAGCGATCTGCGCCCGTCACACCCAGTACAGCCATGTGCTGAATGGCCGGTTCAAGGGCGGTCACATCACCCGTCACTATGGCAATCCGGCTGAAAACATCCATGCCGTGCAGTTGGAGCTGGGGCAGTGCACGTACATGGAAGAGTTCGAGCCGTTCCGTTATCGGGCGGATCTGGCTGAGCCGACGCGGGTGGTGTTGAAGGAATTGCTGCAAGGCCTGCTGGCGTGGGGCGAAAGGCACTACAACCGTTAAACCTGACACATGACCCTGTGGGAGCGAGCCTGCTCGCGAAAGCTCTACATCAGCCAACATCGTGAGTGCTGATACTCCGCCTTCGCGAGCAGGCTCGCTCCCACATTGGTTATGCATGCGACATGAGTCGCCACCGTGCAAAACACGGTCGCCACAGGTCGCTTTTACCGCTCGTCTGCTGCGTAATGTTTCGGGCACGGTGCACAAAGACACCGGCCCGACAATAATCCGCTGCCGCACGAGTCGATCCCGATGAAAAGACAGTTCTCTCGCTTTCTCTCAATTCTCTGCGGTACTGCTCTGTTGAGCACCAGTGTTCTGGCCGCTGACGATCCGTCCTGCAAAACCGTGCGTATGGGCGTGGTCAACTGGACCGACGTGATCGCCACCAGCGGCATGGCCGATGTGCTGCTCAATGGCCTCGGCTACGAAAGCAAGCAAACCAGCGCCGTGCAGCAAATCATCTTCGCCGGCATCCGCGATAAGCGCCTGGACATTTTCCTCGGTTACTGGAAACCGGCGATGGACAAGAACATCGCGCCTTTCCTGGCCGCCAATCAGGTCAAGGTCATGGAAAAACCTAGCCTGGCCGATGCCCAGGCCACCCTCGCGGTGCCTGACTACGTAGCAGCCGCGGGCCTGAAAACCTTTGCCGATATCGCCAGATTCAAGGATCAGCTCGGTGGCAAGATTTACGGCATCGAGCCGGGCAGCGGCGCCAACACCACGATCAAGACCATGATCGAAACCAATCACTTCGGCCTCAAGGACTTCAAGCTGATCGAGTCCGGTGAGGCCGGCATGCTCGCCGCCGTGCAACGGGCCGTGAACCGCAAGGAGTTCGTGGTCTTCGTCGGCTGGACCCCGCACCCGATGAACATCAACATGAACATCGCCTACCTGACCGGAAGCGAAGACGTCTACGGACCCAACGAAGGAGCGGCGACCGTTTCCTCCGTGACCGCGCCCGATTACGCCGAGCGTTGCCCGAACGTCTATCGCCTGCTGGAAAACCTGACCTTCACCGCGGCCCAGGAAAGCCAGTTGATGGTGCCGATCATGGAGCGCCAGACACCCCAGGATGTCGCCAGAAAATGGCTGCGCGAGCATCCACAGGATTTGCAGCGCTGGCTGGCCGGTGTCAGCAGTGTTGATGGCAAGGATGGCGTGGCCACGGTTCAAGCCAGTTTGAAAAACTGACGGCAACCGCAAAACCTGTGGGAGCGAGCCTGCTCGCGAAGGAGGAAACACCATCACGAACGGGGTGTTTGGGGCAACCACCTCGCCCGCACGTTCCCGCCCCCCATGCATGTCTTCTCTCCAGGC
>NZ_JBPKAM010000018.1:0-77019 GCF_051216495.1 Pseudomonas baetica
TTTACTGGTTGTCTCCCCCCTCTGGTGCTGTGGGTTGTTTTCCTTTCGTTTTCCCCACCCCCCTCTCTTTTTGGAGCCCCCTCCCCCCCCCAAAGCGGTGGGTCAGCCGGCAGGGATGTTGGATGTGAGGGCCTCTTCGCGAGCAGGCTCGCTCCCACAAAAGGGGATTGTGTTGGTTATGGCTGGGGGAGTAGTTGCACGCCGAGGTAGAGGGCGAGCATGCCGTCGAGGCGCAGCGGGTCGACGCCGCTGAGTTCGGCAATGCGCTCCATGCGGTAGCGCAGGCTGTTGCGGTGAATGCCCAGTGCCTCGGCGCAGGCCTGGCTCTGGCCGTCGTGGTCACACCAGCTGCGCAGGGTGGCCAGCAACTGGCCGTTGCTGTCCTTGGCGATGACTTTGCGCAGCGGGTTGAGCAATTCGTCGAGGGCGTCGTCGTTGCGATGGCGCCAGAGCATTACCGGCAGCCGATAGCGGTTGAGGGTCAGCAAGCGTGATGCGGGCAACACTTCGCGCCCATAGGCCAACAGATCGCCGACCCGACGATAGCAGCGACGCAACCCGGTCAGCCCATCGGCCTGTCCACCCACGGCGATGCGCAGGATGTTCCAGCCCAGGCCGTCGAGTTTCTCCAGCAGTCGGTCGTTCTCAACGTTTTGATTGGCCGGGCGGCACCACAGTAACGACGACTTGGCCGAGCTCACGCACCAACTGTCCGGGTAACGCGACATCAACCAGGCGCTCAACGCATCGACGGTTTGTCCCGGCCCGTGTTCCAGACCCAACTCGAACAAGTACGGCACTCGTGTCATCTGCGGCTTCAGCCCCAGCTGCTGCGCCTCATCGATCAATCGTGGCGAGTCCCCGGCGTCGCTGAGCAACAGCGCCAGCAAGTCATCGCAACGCTGGCGCCGCCATTGCTGTTCAGCCTGCTGATTGCGCTGCCCCACCAACATCTCGGCGGTCATCCGCACCAGTTCGGCGTAGGTGCGCAGTTGATCGGGTTCGCCGGTGATGCCCAGCACGCCGATCAAACGCTGATCGAGCATCAGCGGCAGGTTGATGCCCGGCTGTACACCCTTGAGATGAATCGCGGTTTGCGCATCGATTTCCACCACTCGACCATTGGCCAATACCAATTGCGCGCCTTCATGGCGGGTGTTGACCCGCTCCGGCTCGCCGCTGCCGAGGATCAGGCCCTGGCTGTCCATGACGTTGACGTTGTACGGCAGGATGGCCATCGCCCGGTCGACGATGTCCTGGGCCAGGTCGTGATCGAGTTCGAACATGACGGAGTTCCTTGAATGCATGATGGGCCGATTGTTCGCCCGCACAGGGCTGGCTGGCAATCCCTGTGCGCCGGCACAAAGACAACGCCAGGGCGGTGGCCGAGACTCACAGGGCGATCAACGTTACCCTTTGCATCGCAAAAAATCATAAAAAGAGAGAAGCCGCCATGTCACAGAGCGCCGCTGCCACCCAGGCTATCGCTGACGAAAAAAACGCCGTTTATAAACGCATTACCCTGCGTTTGATCCCCTTCATTTTCATCTGCTACCTATTCAACTACCTCGACCGGGTGAACGTTGGATTCGCCAAGCTGCAGATGCTCGACGCGCTGAAATTCAGCGAAACCGTGTACGGCCTCGGCGCCGGGATCTTCTTCATCGGCTACGTGCTGTGCGGCGTGCCGAGCAACCTGGCGCTGACCAAATTCGGCCCTCGTCGCTGGATCGCGTTGATGATGATCACCTGGGGCACGCTGTCGACTTGCCTGCTGTTCGTCACCACGCCGACCGAGTTCTACACCCTGCGCCTGTTCACCGGCGCCGCCGAAGCCGGGTTCTTCCCGGGCGTGGTGCTGTACCTTTCGCAGTGGTTCCCGACCTTTCGCCGTGGCCGCATCATGGCGCTGTTCATGTCGGCGATCCCGGTGTCCGGTTTGCTCGGCAGCCCGTTTTCCGGCTGGATCCTCAACCACTTCGCCGCCGGCCAAGGCGGATTGGCGGGCTGGCAGTGGATGTTTCTGCTGCAAGGCATCCCGACCGTGATCCTCGGCGCCCTCGCCTATTTCCTGCTCAGCGACAGCTACGCCAATGCCAAATGGCTCACGCCGTTTGAGCGTTCGGTGCTGGAGGCCGACCACGCCGAGGACCTGGCGAACAAGCCGAAAACCACCTCCGATTCGCTGCTGGCGGTGTTCAAGAACCCGGCGATCTGGGCCTTCGGCCTGATCTACTTTTGCATCCAGAGCGGCGTGTACGCGATCAACTTCTGGCTGCCGTCGATCATCAAGAACCTGGGTTTCAGCGATAACCTGGTGATCGGTTGGTTGAGTGCGATTCCTTACCTGCTGGCAGCGCTGTTCATGTTGATGGTCGGCCGTTCGGCGGACTTGCGCAAAGAGCGTCGCTGGCATCTGGTGGTGCCGATGCTGATGGGTGCGCTGGGGCTGCTGATCGCCGTTAACTTCGCCGCCAACCCGGCCATCGCCATCCTCGGCCTGACCCTCGCCACCATGGGCGCCCTCACCGGCCTGCCGATGTTCTGGCCGGTGCCGACCGCGATGCTCAGTGCCGGTGCTGCGGCAGGCGGCCTGGCGTTGATCAACTCCATGGGCCAGATGGCCGGTTTCCTCAGCCCGTACCTGGTGGGTTGGGTCAAGGACAGCACCGGTTCGACCGATGCCGCGTTATACCTGCTGGCGGGTGTGATTGTTTGCGGCAGCGTGCTGGCGCTGCGCATGACGCGGACGTTGCGTAACCAATGATGTGCCCGGCGCCGGAGGCTTGTTGCTCCGGCGCCTAGCAGTTCTGATAGTCGATCTTGCGTGTCCATCTTCCTGCACTAGCCTGAAACCGGATGTCACAACGTTGTCCGGATCGACTCTCTTGAATCCATGAAGGTCAGCCCGAGCTTGTGTCAACACATTCACTGCGGGCTGGACAACTCATGAATCTCATCAAAGCCGTCGAGGCAGTTTGTGCACGCCTGGCCGCTGACAACGGCTGGCACGCGCTGCTGTTGCAGCACGGGCTCGATATCAAGGTACGCCCCTTGGCGCCGGAGTTGGCGAAACCCCTGGTGGTGGATCGAACCCTCAAGGGGTTTGAGGATTTCTCCTCGAACGGACAACGCGGCATCGAACCCCGAAGCCCGGCCCGCAGCCTGTTCTACCATGCCCTCGCTTCTCCCAATGTCACCACCGACCCTAGCGGCAAGGCGCTACTGCTGTACCCGACCGCGGCGGAAATAGAATCGGTGTTGAATTATGTCTACGGCGTGCAGCCGCCATCGCTGGCCGAGTTGCAACAGGAGGCCGGCGCCGGAACGCAATTGGGCATTGTCGTATTCGCCGCCGAGTATCGACCGGGGCCGGATACAGGTCATAAGAAACACGCCGACCTATGTTTTTCCCGTACCGGCATCGCTCGGGTAGGAACGGCACCAGCGCGTTATGACCCGCCACGGCGTGGTTTTTTGCCTTGGCTGGGTAACGACCCGAAAGCCATCTGCGTGACTCCGGCGCGTTATTACCCGTACATCGCGATGCAGAATAAAGGTGATGCGCTCGAGTTTGGTCCCTGGCCCTTTCAAGACAAGGACGAGGAAAAGGATTTCTGGGTTCCGTTGCACAAACTGTTTGACGGGTTGGAGTGCATTGCAGGAATGGACCTGCAAGTGGACATGGAGACTTATCACATCAACGAAAAACTCGGCCAGTTTCACCGCCGGTTTCCCGGTTCCACCATCGGGCAACCGGACCTCTCCCAGCCGCCGTTCGTGATCACCGATGACCTCGTCGAGTGGGCGGACGAAGCCACATACGGCAAAGGGCTGTTGATGCCGGTGCCGAAGCTACGACTGGTGGAAGAAGCCATTTATGAGGGTGGACAGCTGTTTTTTTCGATACCGCCAAATCCGAAATTCAACTACATCATTAATCGACGTTACAAGCAGTTAGCCGATGGCTCGATCGAGGACTTGAACCTGAACCCCGACGTCAAGCAAATCGTCGACAGCGGTGGTTACAACGCCTTGCATTTTATCGACTTCACGGCCGAAGGCTGGGTTCGCGCGACTTGCCCGCAATTGGCGACGACCGTATCGGAAAATGCGGTGGCTTACTCGCTGGCCGCCGCCCCTGATTTTTACCCTGAATGCAATCAGCGTGCGTTGCTTGAATGGAGCAACGACCAGAATTTCCCCACACCTTTTTACGGTGTGGAGCAAAAAGTGCTTTCGGATCAGCGGATGGCCGGAAACCCCGATTTGCAAGGTCAGCATTTTCAACGGGATGACAAAGGCATCACCGCCGTCATCTCGCATTCCCTGGACCAGGCACTACCGGGCGATATGAAAGACGTCGCCTGCGCGCGGCGTCACAGTTGGTTATGTTACGCCGCCGCCGGCCTTTTCAGCCCGGGCTGGGAAATCAGCTCGGTTAACAGTTTCACTCCCGATAGCTTCAACGCCTACAACCTGGGTTGCCCATTCACCGAGGACATCCGTATTTGCGCGTCTATCGGCGGTTATTGGGCCGCTGTGTCACCTGACAACTCAAGGGCCTTCGAACCCACTCCATCCTGGATTTCGATCATTCCGTTGACGGACGATGAACTTGGCCAATGGGATGGCGTGTGTCGCCCGCAGTTGTTCAACGGTCCCAACGGTGAGCCACTGGTGGAGTATCAAGATTACGAATTCACCGATTACACGAAAAACGCCCTGGCCGGTCAGTTGTCCCTGCAATCGCTCGCCCAAACCGGCGCCAAGGATTATCAGGAGCGCATCCTGTCGATGCATCGCGCCTTCGTATCGTTAGGCGCCAGTACACGAAATGAAAAAAAGGATTGGTCGGTGCTGTCATTCAACAAAACGGTGCGCCCCGACGCCGACCTGGACCAGGCCGAATCAGCCACAGGGCATGTGCTGCAAATGCCTGTACACCGTTATCGCCTTTATAAAAATGACATCCCGAGAACGACGACACCGGCCCATGACTTCACCAAACGTCATGCCGTAGTCGTGGAAATGGTGGAACTGTTTGTCGGCCCAACATCCCTGCTGATCAAGCGTGAAAACAGTCCATGGCAGGTCCGTTTTCATGCATCGTCATGATGTTGTGATCATCGGTGCCGGCCCCGCCGGATGCGCCGCCGCGATTTTCTGCGCGCAACAGGGTTTGAACGTGGCGTTGCTTGAACAGGCGGCCGTATGCCGTGATCGTCCTGGCGAAACCCTGCCGCCGGGCATCGAGCCGTTGCTGCAACAACTGGGTGCAGGCCGGCAGGTGTTGACGGGCGAGTTTGTCCGGCACAGCGGAAACTGGGTGCACTGGGGGGCAACGCCGCAGTTCAATGCGTTCGGTGGTGACAATAGCGGTCCGTGGTGTGGCTTTCAGATTCCCCGGCGCCTGCTCGACAGCCTGTTACTCAAACAGGCCCTGGCGGCCGGTGTGTCAGTCGTACGCCCTTGCCGCGCCACGAAGGTCATTCTGAAAGACAATGCCGTGATCGGGGTGGAAACCGATCAGGGTGTTTTCCATGCGACTCAGTTGATTGATGCCAGCGGCGCCAAGGGTTGGCTGGCGCGGCAATTGGCCCTGAATCGTCTTGCATATTCACCACCGCTGCTCGCGACCTATGGTTATGCCAGTGGGGCAACTGCCATATGTGACGACGCGCCGTCCATCATCGCCAATAGCAACGGCTGGTACTGGATCGCGAAAGTCGGCACCGGTTCGTATACCTGGACCCGCTTGAACTTCGATCATCGACACCCCGATCTGCAGCCACCTTCGGAATTCGCACACCTGCACCCGCTCTCAGGGGCACGCGGTGCGGACGTGACCTGGCGTGCCTGCGGCCAATGCGCCGGGCCCGGTTACTTCATCGTGGGCGATGCGGCCTCGGTACTGGACCCGGGAACGTCCCATGGCGTCCTCAAGGCGATCATGTCGGGGATCATGGCGGCTCACGCCGTCGTAGAAAGTCTTGCTTATCCCGTTCTCCGACAGTCGATCCAGACCCAGTATCGACAATGGCTGAATGACTGGTTTGAACGGGACTTGAGCAAAATGCGCGAACTGTACGCTGCACACCCTGCGCCCCCGGCGTGGCTCAACGCCCCGATAATTCATTTTCATACGCAGGACGTTTCTGGTATTTGATTAGGCCTTTCCCATTGGCAAAAGGATTTCGACATGAGCTATCGCACGCTGGGTCATTCGGGTTTGCAGGTTTCCACCCTGACCCTGGGCACCATGATGTTCGGCGAACAGACCAGCACCGAAGATTCCCTGCGGATCATCGACAAGGCCTGGGACCAGGGCATCAATTTCATCGACACCGCTGACGTCTATACCAACGGTCGTTCCGAGGAAATCGTCGGCGAAGCCATCGCCAGCCGCCGCCATGAATGGGTGCTCGCCACCAAGGTCGGTTTCGGCCCGGTGGACGGCGTGCCAAATCGCAGTGGCCTGAGTCGCAAGCACCTCTTCAACGGCATCGACGCCAGCCTGACGCGCCTGGGTACTGACTATCTCGACATCTATTACCTGCACCGTGAAGAACACAACACGCCGCTGGAGGTCACGGTATCGGCCATCGGCGACCTGATTCGCCAGGGCAAGATCCGCTATTGGGGCCTGTCGAATTACCGTGGCTGGCGCATCGCCGAAGTCATTCGCGTGGCCGACAAACTGGGCGTCGACCGTCCGGTGATCAGCCAACCGCTGTACAACATTGTCAACCGCCAGGCCGAAACCGAGCAGATCACCGCCGCGCAAAACTATGGCTTGGGCGTGGTGCCTTATAGCCCGTTGGCCCGTGGCGTGCTCAGTGGCAAGTATGCGCCGGACGTGAAGCCGGACGCCAACAGCCGCGCCGGGCGTGCCGACAAACGCATCCTGGAAACCGAATGGCGCGTCGAATCCCTGCGCATCGCCCAGCAGATCCAGCAGTACACCCAGGAGCGTGGCGTGGGCATCGTTGAATTTGCGATTGCCTGGGTGCTGAACAACCGTGCCGTTACCTCGGCCATCGTCGGTCCGCGCACCGAAGCCCAGTGGGATGCCTACACTAAGGCGCAGGCGGTGAAGATTACGCCCGAAGACGAGGCGTTCATCGATTCGCTGGTGACGCCGGGGCATGCGTCGACACCGGGGTTCAATGATGTGAGCCATTTCGTGTCGGGCCGTAAACCCCACAACAGCTGAAGAAATACAAATCCAATGTGGGAGCGAGCCTGCTCGCGAAAGCGGTGCGTCATTAAACATAAATGTCGACTGACATGACGCATTCGCGAGCAGGCTCGCTCCCACAGGTTTTGATGTTTGGTTGAGGATGTTGAAAATTCCGATCACCCGGCCAATATTCAGCACAAAAACCGCGTATCCTCCGCACCCCGTTTCACGTTCGACTTCGCGAGGACAGTTTGTCTAAAGGTATCGCTCTCTCGGTTTCAGCCTCGGTGCTGTTTGCCGTCATGTATTACTACACCTCGCTGCTCAAACCCCTGAGCGGCGTGGAGATTTTCGGCTGGCGCATGTTGCTGACGGTGCCGTGCATGACCGTGTTCATGCTGGCGTCCGGTGAATGGCGGCGTGTGGTCGATTTGCTACACCGGTTCGCCATCCGACCGAAACTGATCGGTGGCCTGGTCGTCTCGGCCGCATTGCTGGGCGTGCAACTCTGGTTGTTCATGTGGGCGCCGCTCAATGGCTACAGCCTCGATGTGTCGCTGGGCTATTTCCTATTGCCGCTGGCCATGGTGCTGACCGGACGCATCGCCTACGGCGAGCGCCTGTCGTACCTGCAAAAAATCGCGGTGTTTTTCGCCAGCCTGGGCGTGGCGAATGAGCTGTATCAGGTCGGGGGATTTTCCTGGGCCACGCTGGTGGTCGTCGTGGGTTACCCGTTGTATTTCGTGCTGCGCAAATGGCTGAAGACCGACAACCTGGGCGGGCTCTGGGTGGACATGACCTTGATGTTGCCGGTGGCGTACTGGTTCGTGCACGGTGGCGAGCAAGGCTTCAGCGTGTTCGATCAATACCCTGCCCTGGCGTGGCTGATTCCCCTGCTGGGCCTGATCAGCGCCTCGGCACTGGTGGTCTACATCATCGCCAGTCGCCTGCTGCCATTCAGCCTGTTCGGTTTGCTCAGTTATGTGGAGCCCGTGCTGTTGCTCGGCGTGGCATTGTTGCTGGGGGAAAGCATCAAGCCCGGTGAGTGGCTGACGTATATTCCGATCTGGATGGCGGTGCTGGTGTTGGTGTTTGAAGGGTTCAAGCATCTGGTGCGGCAGCGCAGACCTTAACCACACACAAAACAAATGTGGGAGCTAGCCTGCTGGCGATGGCTGAGTGTCAGCAACAACAATGCTGACTGACACTCCGCCATCGCCAGCAGGCTAGCTCCCACAGGGTTTAGCGTTTAAATCAGTTAATCAGTGGACAACACACCACGACGAACCTGATCACGCTCAATGGATTCGAACAGCGCCTTGAAGTTGCCTTCGCCGAAACCATCATCGCCCTTGCGCTGGATGAACTCGAAGAACACCGGGCCCATTAGGGTTTCCGAGAAAATCTGCAGCAACAGACGCTTATCACCCGCCTCGGACGAACCGTCCAGCAGAATGCCCCGCGCTTGCAGTTCACCCACCGGCTCGCCGTGGTTCGGCAAACGGCCTTCGAGCATTTCGTAGTAGGTGTCCGGCGGTGCGGTCATGAAGCGCATGCCGATGCTTTTCAGGTGATCCCAAGTCTTGACCAGGTCATCGGACAGGAACGCGACGTGCTGGATGCCTTCGCCGTTGAACTGCATCAGGAACTCTTCGATCTGCCCGGCGCCCTTGGACGATTCTTCGTTCAGCGGAATGCGGATCATGCCGTCCGGCGCGGTCATGGCCTTGGACGTCAAACCGGTGTACTCGCCTTTGATGTCGAAGTAGCGGATCTCGCGGAAGTTGAACAGCTTCTCGTAGAAATTCGCCCAATACGCCATGCGGCCGCGATACACGTTGTGGGTCAGGTGGTCGATGATCTTCAGGCCCGCGCCGACCGGGTGGCGGTCGACGCCTTCGAGGAACACAAAGTCGATGTCGTAGATCGAACTGCCTTCGCCGAAACGGTCGATCAGGTACAGCGGCGCGCCGCCGATGCCTTTGATCGCCGGCAGGTGCAGCTCCATCGGGCCGGTTTCGATATGGATCGGTTGGGCGCCGAGTTCCAGGGCGCGCTTGTAGGCTTTTTGCGAATCCTTGACGCGGAACGCCATGCCACACACCGACGGGCCATGCTCGGCGGCGAAGTACGAGGCCACGCTGTGGGGTTCATTGTTGAGGATCAGGTTGATCGCGCCCTGGCGATACAGGTGCACGTCTTTGGAACGGTGGGTCGCTACCTTGGTGAAGCCCATGATCTCGAAGATCGGCTCCAGGGTGTTGGGTGTTGGCGATGCGAATTCGATGAACTCGAAGCCCATCAGGCCCATTGGGTTTTCGTATAAATCTGCCATGGTTGGCGCCTCATCATTCTGCTCATTTAACAAAGGTTAGTAGCTGGAAATGCTGAGACCGGCGGGTGGCGCACAGGAGATGCCCCGCACGCTGCGGGCGAGGAAATCACCGTAGATCAATTGAAACCCTAATAACTTCATGGTCGACCCAAGGCTCTTGCGGGCGAAGCTTCTGTTGCCAGAAGACGTATTCTTGTATGCGTAAACCGATTCTACACAGCGTAAATCAGTTTGTCCGCCTTCTGTATAAAATCCGCTTTTTTGCCGGGGACGCAAGGGGTTTGTTGCACAGGAAAATCCCTGCCAGAACCAGCCCTCCCCCTGCATACATCGCCGGCGTCAGCTGCTCGTTCAACAGCAGTGCACCGAGGATGACAGCCGTCAGTGGGTTCAAAGCGATAAATACACCAGAGCGGGTCGCGCCGATCTTGCGGATGCCGTCGTAATAGCCGATGTAGGCCAGCGCCGAGCCCAGTACGCCCAAGTACATCAGGCTTAGCCACTGTTGCGTGCCGAGATTGATCAGTACGGACAGACTCAGTTCACCGCGAAACGCACTGGTAACCCACAGCATCAAGGTGCCCAGCAAGATCGACCAGGTCACCGTTTGCACCGGCCCCAGGCTTTGATTCAGTTCCCGGGAGAACAGCGAATAAATGCCCCAGCCAAGCACGCAGCCAAGAATCAGCAAGTCGCCCATCCAGGCGTCGGCATTGCCAGCAAATAGCTGCGGGGTTCGGCTGACGATCACCAGGCTGGCCCCGGCGATGCAGATCGCGATGCCGACGACTTTCGCCCGGCTCAAGCGCTCCTTGAACAGCAGCCATGACGCCAACCCGATCACGGCCGGGTTCAGCGCCACAATCAACGACGCCCGCGACGCATTGATGTAATGCAGGCCATAAAAGAAACAGAGGTTGTAAAAATAGATCCCGAAACAACCCAGCAGCGCCAATTGCAGGAACTGCCTACGGCTGGGTCGCGCCAACGGCACGCGGGCCAACAGCAAATACAACAGCAACGCCACGCTGGCCAGGAGGAAACGCAGGCTCGCGGCAAACAACGGACTGAGGCTGTCGGCCAGATACCGCCCCGCTACGAAGGTGCCGCCCCAGATTATGGTGACCGTCGCCAGTTTCAAATACACAGGCACATTGGACGGGGTCAGGCTCTGTTCACACGTGGTCATAAGTTTCCGGATCGGAAAATAGGCTGGATGACGTATCATTCGACTAATACTTAGTCATCGTAAAATGAGTAAACACTCATGACCCTGACCCAACTGGAAATCTTCTCCACCGTCGCCGAGTTGCACGGTTTCACGGCGGCAGCCAATCGCTTGGGAATCAGCCAGTCCGCGGTGTCCCATGCGTTGAAATCGCTTGAGCAAGAATTGGGTGTCGAGCTGCTGCGCCGCCATCAGTCCCGGGTCGAACTGAGCGACATCGGCCAGCAGCTGTTGCTGCGCGCGCGGGCCATGCTGGGATTGGCCAACACCTTGCGCCAGGAAGCGGCGGATGCCCGGGGCATGAAGCGCGGCACCTTGCGCATTGGCTCGTTCGGCCCCACCTCGTCGATCAAATTGTTGCCCTTGATCTTGCAGCACTACCGCGCGGCCCATCCGGGCATCGAGGTCCACATCGATGAAGGGCCGGACCGCCAGGTCATCCAATGGCTGGAAGAACGACGCATCGATATCGGTTTTGTGGTGCTGCCTGAAGAACGCTTCGACACCGTGGCACTGATGGAAGACCAGATGGTCGCGCTGCTGCCGGTCAATCATCCGCTGTCGACACGCGAAAGCGTGAGTTTGGCCGACCTGTGCCACGACCCATTTATATTGACCGAGGCCGGGTCATCGGAGCTCGTGTCGCGGCTGTTCAATGCCGCCCGGCTGACACCCAACATCCGTTTTCGCTGTTCGCAGTTGCTGAGCACCCTGGAAACGGTCAGCCGGGGCGCTGCGGTAACGCTGGTTGCCGAAGGTTCGCTACCCGAGCACGCCGACGGCCGATACCTGAAAAAGCCCCTCTCACCCGGTGTCGCCCGATGGGTCGGCCTGGCAGTGCTCGATCAACGCCAGGCATCGCCGGCGGCGACAGCCTTTATCAAACTCGCACAGCGTCTGGAGTACCGATGAGCGGCATAAATGCCACGGGCCAACTATCATGGCTATGGCTCGAACTTGACCTCTGTTTGCAGGGCGTTTCCCCCCGCCAGCATTTGAGCGTCCAATTTCATCGCGACAGGGTGTCCGAATGCCACTGAGAGTCAAGCGCCGCAAACGCAGCATCAGGATTGCTGTCACCCTGGCAAGTGGATTGCTCCCTGTATTGCTGGGGGGTGCAATTCTTTATATGCAAGCCGAGCGAACGCTCCAGCAAAGTACGCAAAAAACCGCCGAAGAGGCCATTCGCCAGTTCGAGTTGATGCTCGACAACACCGCCCAGGCTGCCCGGGAACTATTGCCGCTGGCTGGACAAAGTTGCATCGACGTCAACCTGGCCTTGCGCGAACAAGTCACCCGCCGCCCCTTTGTGCGTTCGACCAACCTGATGTGGAACGACACCATTTATTGCAGCTCCCTGTTCGGCGACTACCACGAGAAGATTTCGCCCGGAGACTACACCGATGGCCGTCTGGTATTGATGAAGGGCAACCCGATCACGCCCGATACGTCATTGCTGGTGTATCGGCTCGGCGAAGGCAAGCGAGGCGCGATGAGCACGCTCGATGGCTATCACCTGAGCAACGTGTTGCACATGATTGGCCGGCATACCCTGCTGGCACTGCAGGTCGGCCCCAGTTGGTTGACTGCAGACGGCCAGTTCCATGACGCCCCCCTCCCCGACTTCCCGGTGGCGCAAACCCGGATCGACTCGTCACGTTATGCCTTTGGCGTTCAGGCCGGTTTTCCCGAAGGCGAAACCTGGCGCTACATGAGCAGCGAATACCCGCCATTATTCAGTCTGCTGATTTTCTTCGGTGTGGTGTCGGGCCTGATCGGATACGTCTTGCAGAAACATATTTCGTCACCAACCCATGAAATGAAGCGTGCGCTGGAGGCGGGAGAGTTCGTTCCGTATTTCCAGGCGGTTGTGCATGGCGACAGCAAAAAGCTCTCGGGCATCGAAGTTCTGATGCGCTGGAAACACCCGAAAGAAGGCCTGGTGCGACCCGATCTGTTCATTCCGTTCGCCGAACACTCCGGCCTGATCGTGCCGATGACCCGCTCACTGATGCAACAGACAGCCGCCTTGCTTGGACCGCTGTCCGTGTCGTTCGAGGAGCCCTTCCACATCGGTATCAATATCACTGCCAGTCACTGCCAGGACCTCGAACTGGTCGAGGACTGCCGGCAGTTCCTCGCGGATTTCGTCCCGGGTTCCATTCACCTGGTGCTCGAGTTGACCGAGCGCGAACTGATCGAACCCACGGCGATTACCCATCAATTGTTCGAGCAATTGCATGCGCTGGGGGTGAAGATCGCCATCGACGACTTTGGCACCGGCCATTCCAGCCTCGGTTACCTGCGTCAATTCAATGTCGACTTCCTGAAACTCGACCAGAGTTTCGTTGCCATGATCGGTATCGACTCACTGTCCAGCCACATACTGGACAGCATCATGGAACTTGCCGGCAAGCTCGACCTGGCAATGGTTGCCGAGGGTGTGGAAACCCAGGAGCAAAGTGATTACCTGACCGCCCATAACGTTAACTTCCTGCAAGGTTATCTGTACGGTCGACCGATGCCGGGTGCAGAATTCATTAGTGCATTAACTGACCATTAACTAGCGATTTTTAGCGACGAGATGGCATTACGGCGCACCAATTTGAATCAAAAACACCGCCCCCGTTACATGAAAAAAAAGACATGATTTACTCTTCGTCCATTAACTACTACAATTTTTGATGCCTGCAGTAATTGGGCAGGTGAGCCATTTAATCACCGGGTCGCTTCAAGGCTCTTGGCTTATAGCTTTGTTTGCGGTTGGTATCAGCCAAACACACTATTGGAGTAAAGATATTGTCCAGACTCGCTGAATTTCGTGCAGCTGAAAAGGCCCTTCAAGAACAGCTCAAGCAGCTGGAATCCCTGAAGAACGATGCCGGGCTCAAGAAAGAAATCGAATTCGAAGAAAAGCTCCAGGGGCTGATGAAAACCTACGGCAAGAGCCTGCGCGACATCATCGCCATTCTCGATCCGAACCCGGCAAAATCCGGCCTGCAACTCACCGCAGCACCTAAAACCCGCCGCGCTCGCGTGGTCAAGGTTTATCAGAATCCGCATACCGGTGAACTGATTGAAACCAAAGGGGGCAACCATCGGGGCCTCAAAGCCTGGAAGGAACAATACGGTGCTGCCACCGTTGACTCCTGGCTGCGTGGATAAGCACACGCGTTATAAAAAAGCCCTGCTCGTGCAGGGCTTTTTCATGAGTGGCATGTTCACCGATCAACTCGCTACTTGCCGATTAACTTTGTGCTTAATCCGTTTAGGTATCTAAATTTTTCAACGCGGATCCAAAGCCTGCAGCTACTTAAGTCTTCAATTAAAGTTTCAAAGCGTTACGCGCCGTCTCTATTTCATCCTGGCTGGCCTTATAAGCCTCGGCCTGCCCCGCGTAGGAAAGAACATAGGCTTTATCGGTATCCACTGCAGCGACCAATGTTTGAGAAAGCACGTGACGGCCGTTTTGCGTGATGGTGCAGGTGGTTTCCAGCGCCGATAACCGACTCAAGGTAGTCGGATGAATCCGGTTACAGACACTTTGATAGCCACCCTGGAAAAAGTCTTTCTGCACCGACTTGCGCATCTCCAACAACACGCCTTCCAGGTTTACCTGATGACCGCTTTCCACTGGCGTCATGGTCAATTCCATCACCATCACCGGGGTACCACTCTGATCGATTTTCACCGCACGCTGACGAAAAACAGTGGAAGCGGTATCGCTTTGCGCAATTTCTTCGACCTGCCATCCAGCGGGCCAGGTCATGACCGGTGCGTCCGCGTAAGCACAAGCGACTCCCGTCAGCACGCCTGCCAGGATGAAAACCGATTTACCGAAACGAATCATTGCAATTTGCACTCAGGTTTTGAGCCGTGAAGTCTGAGCCCAGGGAGACAGCCAGGCAATAGCCGACGCTTTGGGTTGGTGATGTCCATACCCTTGCGTATCATGGTCGCCAATCGTCAGCCCCACTTATTTTCCGGAGGGCCCATGAGCCTGCACGAACTGAACACTTTCCCCGGCGTCACTGCACAACCTGACACCGCCACCCAGAAATTCGTCTTCAACCACACCATGTTGCGGGTCAAGGACATTACCAAGTCCCTGGATTTCTACACCCGTGTTCTGGGTTTCACGCTGGTGGAAAAGCGCGATTTTCCTGAAGCCGAATTCAGCCTGTACTTCCTGGCCCTGGTCGACAAGGCCCAGATCCCTGCCGACGCAGCCGCGCGCACCGAGTGGATGAAATCGATCCCCGGCATTCTCGAGCTGACCCACAACCACGGCACCGAGAACGACCCGGAGTTCGCCTACCACAACGGCAACACCGATCCCCGTGGTTTCGGCCACATCTGCATTTCGGTGCCGGACGTCGTGGCTGCCTGCGAGCGCTTTGAAGCGCTGGGTTGTGACTTCCAGAAACGCCTGAGCGACGGTCGCATGAAGAGCCTGGCGTTCATCAAAGACCCGGACAACTACTGGGTCGAAATCATCCAGCCTGCTCCACTCTAACTTTCTTTCGCTGTGCCCCCTGTGGGAGCGAGCCTGCTCGCGAAAGCGGAGTGTCAGCCAACATCAAAGTTGAATGAACCACCGCATTCGCGAGCAGGCTCGCTCCCACAGAAAAGCGGCTCAAGACCAGCACTATGCCGAAAACACAAAACCCCATGATCGCTCATGGGGTTTTGTGTTTTCGGCGTCGGCGTTTAAGCCGGGGCGGATGTGCGGATCAAGTGATCGAATGCACTCAGGGAAGCCTTGGCGCCCTCGCCCACGGCAATCACGATCTGCTTGTACGGCACGGTGGTCACGTCACCGGCGGCGAACACGCCCGGCAGCGAAGTCTCGCCACGCGCATCGACGATAATCTCGCCACGAGGCGACAACTCGACAGTGCCTTTGAGCCAATCGGTGTTGGGTAACAAACCGATCTGCACGAAGATGCCTTCGAGACTGACCGTTTTGAACTCGCCTGAATCGCGGTCCTTGTAGACCAGACCACTCACCTTTTCGCCGTCACCCTTCACTTCACTGGTCAGCGCGCTGGTGATGACATCGACGTTGGGCAGGCTGAACAGTTTGCGTTGCAACACCGCATCGGCGCGCAGCTTGCTGTCGAATTCAAGCAGCGTGACATGGCTGACGATGCCTGCCAAATCGATCGCCGCTTCAACGCCGGAGTTACCGCCACCGATAACCGCTACGCGCTTGCCTTTGAACAGTGGGCCGTCGCAGTGCGGGCAGAAACATACGCCTTTGGCTTTGTACTCCTGCTCACCCGGCACGCCCATTTCGCGCCAACGGGCGCCGGTAGCCAGAATCAGTGCCTTGGTTTTCAGGCTGGCACCGCTTTCGAAACGAACTTCGTGCAACTCGCCAGGATTCTTCGCCGGGATCAGCGAGGTTGCCCGCTGCAGGTTCATGATGTCGACGTCGTATTGCTTGACGTGTTCTTCCAATGCACTGGCCAGTTTCGGCCCTTCGGTTTCCTGTACGGAAATGAAGTTCTCGATGGCCATGGTGTCCAGTACCTGACCACCAAAACGTTCAGCCGCCACACCGGTGCGAATGCCTTTACGGGCAGCATAAATCGCCGCCGAAGCGCCGGCCGGGCCACCGCCGACCACCAGCACGTCAAAAGCTTCCTTGGCGCTGATTTTCTCGGCCTGGCGTTCAGCGCCGCTGGTGTCGATTTTGGCGAGGATTTCCTCAAGCCCCATGCGACCCTGGCCGAACACTTCGCCGTTGAGGTAGATGCTTGGCACAGCCATGATCTTGCGCTCATCGACTTCGGCCTGGAACACCGCTCCGTCGATGGCGACGTGCCGGATGTTGGGGTTCAGCACCGCCATCAGGTTCAGCGCCTGGACCACGTCCGGGCAGTTCTGGCAGGACAATGAGAAATAAGTCTCGAAGTTGAACTCGCCCTTGAGCGAGCGGATTTGTTCAATCACTTCGACACTGGCTTTCGAAGGGTGACCGCCGACTTGCAGCAAGGCCAACACCAACGACGTGAATTCGTGGCCCATAGGGATACCGGCAAAACGCAGACTGATATCGGCCCCCGGGCGATTGATCGAGAACGATGGCTTGCGGGCATCGTCACCATTGTCGATCAAGGTAATTTGACTGGAAAGACTGGCAACGTCTTTCAGCAGTTCGAGCATTTCCCGGGATTTCGCACCGTCGTCGAGGGATGCAACGATCTCGATCGGTTGGGTGACCCGTTCCAGGTACGATTTCAACTGGGCTTTAAGATTGGCGTCCAACATACGGGCGATTTCCTTTATAGAATTTTTTGCATAAAAAAACGCCCGAGCGAATCTCGCCCGGGCGTTTTTATTGGGCGGTGCAGCTTACTTAAGTAGGTGCGGAGTTCCGCCCTGTGCAGCGTGTCACGGACTTAGATCTTGCCGACCAGGTCCAGGGACGGCGCCAGAGTGGCTTCGCCTTCTTTCCACTTGGCCGGGCAAACCTGGCCTGGGTGAGCCGCGACGTACTGGGCAGCCTTGATCTTGCGCAGCAGCTCGGAAGCGTCACGACCCACACCACCGTCGTTCAGCTCGACGATTTTGATCTGGCCTTCAGGATTGATCACGAAGGTGCCACGGTCAGCCAGACCGGCTTCTTCGATCAGTACGTCGAAGTTGCGGGAGATCACGTGAGTCGGGTCGCCGATCATGGTGTACTGGATTTTGCCGATGGCTGGCGAAGTGTTGTGCCAGGCAGCGTGAGCGAAGTGGGTGTCGGTGGAGACGCTGTAGATCTCGACGCCCAGCTTCTGGAAGGCGTCGTAGTTGTCAGCCAGGTCTTCCAGCTCGGTTGGGCAAACAAAGGTGAAGTCCGCTGGGTAGAAGAACACGACCGACCACTTGCCTTTCAGGTCAGCGTCCGAGACTTTTACGAAGTCGCCATTTTTGAATGCATCAGCTTTAAACGGTTTAACTTGGCTGTTGATGATAGGCATCGTTGACTCTCCGTCAGGGGTTAAGAAGTTGATGGAGAGAACTTTACCCACTCGACGGACGGTTAGCTCATTGGCAAACCTGATGCTGCTGATTGGCTTTCGCTATTAGCCAACAGAATTAATAGAAGAAAACGATCTTGTAGGAGCGAGCTCGCTCGCGATGGACTTGAGAGCGCCGCGTGCTTTCAATAAGCCCGCGTTTACGTTGACGACCATCGCGAGCAAGCTCGCTCCTACAAAGGTTTTTCCGGGAGGCGGGTCATGCCGAGAAACGGACTGGCCTCGATGTAGCGCATGGCGGACTTCATGTCCTTCCAGCCCACGTAGCTCATCAATGACTTCAGGTCCCACCCGCTCTGATGCGCCCACGAGGCGAAGCCTCGGCGCAAGGAGTGGCTGGTGTAGTGCTCGGCCGCGATACCCGCGCGCTCCAGTGCCTGGCGCAACAATGGAATCACGCTGTTAGCGTGCAGCCCTTCTTCGCTCAGATGGCCCCAGCGGTCAATGCCGCGAAAAACCGGCCCGCGCACCAGGGCTGCTTCCGTGATCCAGGCAATATAGGCCTGCACCGGACATAACCGCTGCAAGGCAGGCGTTTGGTAGGTCTTGCCGAGGTTTTCCCGGTCACTCTTGCTGCGCGGCAGGTACAACGTGATGCCGGTGCCGGCACTGGCTTGCACATGCTCAATCTGCAAACGGCACAACTCGTCGCTACGGAATCCACGCCAGAAGCCGAGCAGGATCAACGCACTATCGCGCCTGGCTCGCAGCAGTGCCGCTCGGTCGTTTTCAATGATTGCGGTGTGTGCTTCCTGCTCCAACACAGCGATCACTTGTTCCAGATGTTGCAGCTGCAACGGCTCGGCCTGTTTCTCCTGGGCTGGATGCAGCGCCCTGATCCCCTTGAACACCTTGCGCACCACGGGCGCTTTCGTCGGGTCGGCGAAGCCTTGACTGTTATGCCATTGCGCCAGCGCCGACAATCGCAGCTTCAAGGTATTGATCGAGAGTACGCCGGCGTGGGCAACCAGATAACGCGCGACGCTGTCGCCGGTGGCGGGCAGGAATCCACCCCACGTCACCTCGAAGTGTTCGATGGCCGCGCGATAGCTGCGGCGGGTGTTGTCCCGTGTCGCGGCTTGCAGGTAACGGTCCAGCTCGGTCATGGGGGCAACTCTCGAATATGTACCGCGTTCGCGGGCACTAAACCGCTTTTTGGTGTCTCACATGGGGTAATACCAGTATATCCCGTGTCAGCTACACGTTGTATTTAACTTTTCATTATCAATGGTACAATGTGTATTTACGTAATACGTACCACATCACGAAATTGTAGGAGCAGTCATGGCCCGTGGCGGTGTAAATAAGGCAGTAGTACAGGCTGCGCGTTTGGCGATCCTCGCCCGAGGCGAGAACCCCAGCATTGATGCAGTACGCATCGAGATGGGTAATACCGGCTCGAAAACCACGATCCATCGGTATCTGAAAGAACTGGGCGCCGACCCACAACCGGCGGAACCAGGACCATCCGAGCCGATCGACGATGAACTGCTGGCCCTGGTTACGCGGCTGGCGCAGCGCTTGAAGGAACAGGCTCAGGAGCCGATTGATCAAGCTCGCGAGCAGTTCGAATCGCAGCGCAAAACACTGGACTCGCAACTGGCAGAAGCCCGGGAGGCCAACACCGAACTGCACCAGCAATATGAAATCCAGAGCCTGGCACTGACCCAGGAATCCGAGGCACTGCAAGAAACCCGCACCACATTGCAGTCCGAGCAAACCCGCAATGCCGGGCTGAATCAGGCACTGTCCGATTTCGATTTGCGCTTGAAGGACAAGGACGAGCAGATCCGCTCGCTGGAAGAAAAGCACCTGCACGCGCGCGATGCACTGGAGCACTATCGCAATGCCGTCAAGGAACAGCGCGAGCAGGAACACAGTCGCCACGAAAGCCAGGTGCAACAGCTACAGATGGAGTTGCGTCAGGCGCAGCAAAGCGCACTGGTGCGCCAGGATGAAATTACGCAACTGCACCGTGACAACGAGCGCCTGCTTACCGAGAACCGGGGAACATTGCGCGAACTGAGCCTGTTGCAGGAACAGCTCAAGCAGAGCAACAGCCGTCAAGACCAGCTACTGGAGCAAGCCACCCGCGTCGACAGCGAACGCACCCTCCTCCAGGAACGCTTGCGCATTGCCCTGCTGGAAAGTCAGTCGCTGAAACAGCATGTCGAGGAGCAGTCGCAGATCAACAAGGCACTGGAAATGGAATTGACCAAGGCTCAGACCGACCTGTCCGACTGCAGGAGCGAGCTCGCTCGCGATGCTCGGCAACGATAACGCGCCCTGCCTGAACGATCGCGATATCCAAGTGTTTTTTTCGCGAGCAGGCTCGCTCCCACAGAAGGTCGTGTGCATTGTGGGAGCGAGCCTGCTCGCGAAAGCGGTGGCTCAATCAGCGGGGATGCCGGATCAAGTAACGATTAACCGGCAACTGGCGTACGCATGGTGACGAACTCTTCGGCAGCTGTCGGGTGCACGCCGATGGTTTCGTCGAAGTCACGCTTGGTGGCGCCCGCCTTCAATGCAATGGCCAAGCCCTGGACGATCTCTCCCGCCTCCGGTCCGACCATGTGGCAACCCAACACCTTGTCGGACTTGGCGTCTACCACCAGCTTCATCAGCGTGCGCTCCTGGCACTCGGTCAGGGTCAGCTTCATCGGCCGGAAACGGCTTTCGAAGATCACCACCTCATGCCCGGCATCGCGCGCTTCTTCTTCGGTCAGGCCGACGGTGCCGATGTTCGGCAAGCTGAACACCGCTGTCGGGATCATCTTGTAATCCACCGGGCGGTACTGCTCAGGTTTGAACAAACGTCGCGCCACCGCCATGCCTTCAGCCAGCGCCACTGGCGTCAGCTGGACACGACCGATCACGTCACCCAGGGCCAGAATCGACGGTTCTGCTGTCTGATACTGCTCGTCCACTTCGACGAAGCCCTTCCTGTCGAGCTTGACGCCGGTGTTTTCCAGACCAAGATTGTCCAGCATCGGACGCCGGCCAGTGGCATAGAACACACAGTCGGCCTCCAACTGGCAACCATCCTTGAGCGTCACTTTGAGGCTGCCATCGGCCTGTTTGTCGATACGCTCGATGTCGGCGTTGAATTGCAGGTCCATGCCGCGCTTGGTCAGCTCTTCCTGCAAATGCTTGCGCACGGAACCGTCGAAGCCACGCAGGAACAATTCACCGCGATACAACAGCGTCGTTTGCGCGCCGAGACCGTGAAAAATCCCGGCAAACTCGACGGCGATGTAACCGCCACCCACCACTAGCACACGCTTGGGCAGCGCCTTGAGGAAGAACGCCTGGTTGGAACTGATCGCGTGTTCATGCCCCGGAATCTCCGGGATCTGCGGCCAGCCACCGGTGGCGATCAGGATATTTTTAGCGCTGAAGCGCTCACCGTTGACCTCGACGGTATGCGGGTCGACGATTTTGGCGTGGGCCTCATGCAGGGTCACGCCGCTATTGACCAGCAGATTGCGATAAATGCCATTTAGCCGATTGATCTCGCGGTCCTTGTTGGCAATCAGCGTCGCCCAATCGAACTGCGCCTCGTCCAGGCTCCAGCCAAAACCCGACGCCTGCTCGAAGTCCTCGGCAAAATGCGCGCCGTAGACCAGCAGTTTTTTCGGTACACAGCCGACGTTCACACAGGTGCCGCCCAGATAACGGCTCTCGGCCACGGCCACTTTTGCACCAAACCCGGCCGCAAACCGCGCAGCGCGCACACCGCCGGAACCGGCGCCAATCACATAAAGATCAAAATCGTAGGCCATTGTCTATCTCCTCGGCAGGTGAACAGCATACTCGCAGACGCTGGACGGACAAGCGCTTTGACTTAAATGAATCCGCAAAAAAAAAGATTCTTCCCGGAAAAAGGGAAGAACCCAAAAAGAGACTGCAAAGCAATCAATCAGACACAGAACCAAGCATAAGCCTGACCATTTGCTCTGCAGTGGTACAACACCTTTACTTCGTCTTCAGCTCATCAATCAACGGCGGCGAATCATCTGTATCGTTGTGCGCGGTCAATGTAACCGTATAGGTAGTATCGTTGTACAACAAAACCAACAATTTTCTTGCACCAACAACTTCTTTAACGAGTGGGTTTCCTCCTGGACCGGAAAAAATCAACTTGTATTTCTTCACATCCATCCCAAGCGGGGCATCCCATGACAGATCCACTTGTGCTAGGCCACCTGGACGCTGTGCATACTTAAAATTTCGTGGCGCTCCCGGCAGCTGGATTCTCGCCTTAATCTCAGCCGGTTCCGACGGACGCTGATATAAGTCATACCCAAGAACCTTAAATGTATATTCCTCACCAACAGTTAAGCCTTCTATTATTTTACTACGCGCCAAATAAACATTCTCAGCCAACTTGCCCTCAACCATTACCTTGAAAGCAAACACTTGCTGACCCTCAGCCTTATCCCAGGCAAACTCAACCACACCAGGGGTCTTTGTTTCGATAACACGAAGATCTATTGGCGGCAGGGGCGGAGCTCCCGGTGGATCCCCTAATGTTTTAAATGACCCCGCCTTAACTTCCGACCAGTTCCCGGAAACATTCTTGGCTGCAACAGTGAAGATGTAGGTAGTACCGGGAGCCAGCTTGGTAAACGAATAACTGGTTTGTTGAATCAACCCTAGTGGTAATCCCGCAAAGGACAAACCATAGCCCGCAAGAGGTTCATCGCTACTCGAAGGGGCCCAGGAAACAGAAGCCGACGAATCCGTTACATTACTGAAAACTGGATCGCCAGGAGCACTTGGATGCGTGTTATTCGACTCTTTAGAAACCTCAACAAAGTCCGAAGACAGCGTTCCTTTAATTGCACGAACTCTCACGGTATAAAGCGGACCCGGAGGTACTTCACTGAAACGAAACGATATCAGAGCTCCAGCGCTATCACTTTTGACTCCATTTACCCACCATTCGTAGATCCTTCCATCCAAAATAGGTGTCAAGCTCGCTTGCCCTATGCCACCTGAGAAGCTGAGAGCCACATTCATTGGTTTCGCGAGAGGCGTTTCAAAAGCGATGGTAGCTGGCAGCGACCGATTTCCTGCCGCATCTACGGCTTGCACATTAACTTCGTAAGAAGTACCGGATTTTAAACCGGTCAAGGTGTGACTGGTGCCAGATACGAAATCCGTAGAACCACCTATAACGGAAACCCTGTAGCCAGTAACACCCACATTATCGCTGGCAGGACTCCAGGACAATGTCGCAGAAGTATCACTCAAACCAAAGGGTTTTGGGGCAAGCAAAGGTGCAGAAGGAGGCACTGCATCAGGCAAAAACTCAACTCGAATAGACGAAACCTTGCCATCCAATTGCTGAGCGCCACCACTTCTAGTCACTTTTACATCATCATCTTCGTAACTGTTTTCATAACTGGGAATTGTTTTTGAAAATGTAATGTCGCGTTTGACCTCAATGGCCAGACAGCCTTGATCACACTTGTTTGCCCCCCAATCCCCATACAGGGTAATTATTGTTCCTGCCTTTGCTGAAGTAATAATGCCAGATCGGGTCTCATCATTATCGCAGGCCCCCCCCATATCAAACGCAGTCGGCGCAACCAAAGGCACTGTACAAGTTATATTTTGACTACCATTATTCCCCTCTTTTAAAACAATCGCTGCCTCTGAAAAGGCAGGTGGATTATGTTCAATTTTTATTCGCGACACCTTCCCATCAATACCATTATTCCTAAAACTGCGAATATTATAATAGGGCGTAATTGAGGTTTGCTCAAAGCTGCCTACCACGATCCCTTCGATCAAATCCGTATCTTTAGTTACATCAATGATCGCGAAATCGTCTTCATTACCTGTTTTGGAGTCATAAACCGTGATACGAGTACCTTTTGGAATCCCTCGAAGCCTAAGCGACCTAGCCTCATCGTTCTCGCACCCATTCGATGGAAGAGTTAAATTCCAATCCTGCCCAGCAGGCAAAACACAGGTGGTGTCCCCAGAAGTATCCGCATTATTTTTTTCATAAAAATAAACCCCACCATAGGTCAACGCATTGGCATAGGGTATAGCGTCACCAACATTAGTGTAATCAATAGCGATTTCACTTGGAATCACACGTCTACCAGCAGCCGACTTACAGTAACTATCGACGCGACGCTCCAGATAAGTCAGGTTATTATCTATGTTACCGGCATCCGCTGACGATTTTATAAACGCATGAAACTGATTCATGATAAATAGTCGCTGAAAGTTACCAAACCCGGATGGCACTTTAGCTGGATCTATAGGAATTTCTGCTATGGGTTGCGGAGGTCGATACGGAATAGGACAACCTTTGGGTTCAGGCTCTATCTCGCAAGGAACCCCATTAACCGGACAGCCTTTTGGCACACCTTCAACTTTGCAAGGCACTGCAGGCTGCGGCTCAGTTGTCCAGGCTGGCCACCGGGTTGCACACGACCAATTATGATTCAAAGCATTTGCACCCAGATCATAGACGTTCTGAGTTTCAATTTCTTTATCCCTCATAGCATAAACTGTGCCCTGCTCCGCTGTGCCGCTATTTACGATATACTTACCTTTAAGCGGCTCAGAGTCTACTATCAACACAATTCGTTGGCCGCTATCGATCATTTCACGCAGGGTAGGCCAGCCCTTGGTTGTATCAAACTTATCAGGATTAAAAACAAGCTTTTCAATTCCTGGTATTTTTTCAAAAGTACGCCTTAGATCTTCGCGTTGAACTCCTGTTTCCAAATGTATAGTGATCACCTCATTGGGGTTACTCTTCAGAAAAGGAAGAAAAGTATTGTTCATCTCATCAACAAAAACCTTGCTGTTCGTGCCGCAATAATCAATTGCAGTGTTATGACACAGCCTTAGCGGAAGAGTTCTAGGGGCGCCAGGACCAGTGTAATAAACATCGAGCATAAACCCACGAACACCACGTGCAAGTTGGCTTTGCATAGGATCAAGAAATGCATTATGCGCAGTCACCCGAGTAACTTTATCGAAGGGTATATCGTAATTTACAGCACCTTTAATACTAGCCGCCACCCTGTCAAGATCTGGCTCTTCAATGAATTCTCCAGAGTTATTCTCGGGCGATGTGGCGCCGGCTAAACCTGCAACAAAAAAGCTAAATAACAGGGCAGTTGTTCCACTCAAAATGCCTGTTCCAAATTTTCGCGAATAAAGACACATTCCTTTTGCCATGACTAAAAACTCGATTGCAGAGGGGTAACTCACCCTATATCAAATATTTTCGCTTGCGTACCTAGCAGAACTGTTAGTTGAACATTCTTGAGATGAGGCTAAGTTTATTATCCGACTGCCCCTCTTCATCCGCACGGAGAAGATTTCTTCGTTTGCCAGGCATAAAAAAGCCCTGACAAATCAGGGCTTTTTTGTTCATTAGCTGAGCCGATATGCTCTAGTACAAACAGTTATCAGCTATCAGTACGCCTTACCCGTCTTGTAGAAGTTCTCGAAGCAGAAGTTGGTCGCGTCGATGTAGCCTTCAGCGCCGCCGCAGTCGAAACGCTTGCCCTTGAACTTGTAGGCCATTACGCAGCCGTTCTGGGCTTGTTTCATCAGGGCGTCGGTGATCTGGATTTCACCGCCCTTGCCTGGCTCGGTCTGTTCGATCAGGTCGAAGATGTCCGGGGTCAGGATGTAGCGACCGATGATGGCCAGGTTCGATGGTGCATCTTCAGGTTTTGGTTTTTCAACCATGCTGTGTACGCGGTAGATGTCGTCGCGGATCATCTCGCCGGCGATGACGCCGTACTTGTTGGTCTCTTGCGGATCGACTTCCTGGATGGCCACGATCGAGCAGCGGAACTGCTTGTACAGCTTGACCATCTGGGTCAGTACGCCGTCGCCTTCGAGGTTGACGCACAGGTCGTCCGCCAGTACCACGGCGAAAGGCTCGTCGCCGATCAGCGGGCGACCGGTCAGGATTGCGTGGCCCAGGCCTTTCATTTCGGTCTGGCGGGTGTAGGAGAAGGAGCACTCGTCCAGCAGTTTGCGGATGCCGACCAGGTATTTTTCCTTGTCGGTGCCCTTGATCTGGTTTTCCAGCTCGTAGCTGATGTCGAAGTGGTCTTCCAGGGCGCGTTTACCGCGGCCGGTGACGATGGAGATTTCGTTCAAACCCGCGTCCAGTGCTTCTTCGACGCCGTACTGGATCAGTGGCTTGTTTACCACCGGCAGCATTTCCTTGGGCATGGCTTTAGTCGCTGGCAGGAAGCGAGTACCGTAACCGGCTGCTGGGAACAAGCATTTCTTGATCATATAAGTCCTTGAAAGGGCTGTGTGTACGAGTTTCGGCGCAGTCTAATCAGGCGGCGTGCACCTTACAATGCCCCGCGCTGGCTAACCGATGCCATCATAGGAGAAATATTCTTGCCGATAGTTCCGCTTGGAGCGGCGTTCGCCCTTCGGCAACCTGTAATTGATAGCAGAGACCGCCGGTTTTGCACGCTTTGTCTGCTGACAAACGATCACACTGCCCCGCATCCATCGACACCCGTCGAGTTATTTGGCGCTATCATGACGCCATTGAACCAAGCCAACGAGGCAAATAGATGTCGGCAGCAAAGAGCGTCAACGGGTATCTGATCAACAAAGCGAAGGACGGCCAATGGTGGATCGGTAACGCCGCTGGCGAGAATATCGTCGGCCCGTTTCCGACTGAAGCCATGGCGACGGAAGTGGCGGCGGTGCTGGAACTGGAACACCCGGAACCCAAACGACGTGGTAAAGACAAGAACTGACATGCCCACAGCCCTGCCAATGCGCAGGGCTTTTTGTGGGAGCGAGCCTGCTCGCGATGGACGATAACGATTACGCGTACTGTCTGAGTAAGCGCGTTGCCTGGACGTTTTTCGCGAGCGAGCTCGCTCCTACAGTGGTTACTTTTTTGCTTGCGGCGCTGTCACAGGCTTTGCCCATCACTATGACGACGACAATGACATGACCAGATTTTTGCCACTGATTGCGGTATTGGCCCTGAGCGGCTGCGCGACGACCGAAACCACTTACCTGAACAATGGCGAACAAGGCCTGGCCATCGATTGCTCCGGTGAAGCCAATTCATGGGCAACCTGCTATGAAAAGGCCGATGCTTCCTGTGCCGGCACCGGTTACCGCATCGTTGGCACCGACGGTAGCCCTGCGCCCGAGGAAAATGAAAAGACCCTGGGTGTCGACGTCGGCAACTATAAAAACCGCAGCGTGGTGGTGGTTTGCAAGTAAGGCGCCCTGCCCTACATTTGAATGTCGGCGAATTTGATGCCCAAGCCACGCAAGGTTTCGATCAGATCGTCGAGGCGAGCGAAGGATTCGACTTCATCGCTCTCATCCACCAGAAAATAACTGCGTCCGGCGCTTTTCTTGAAAAACACGATCCATTCACCAAGATTCGCGGGATTTTGAATCACATGGGTGCCGCAGATAAGACCCTCTGCCTGCCGCTCCCGTACCTGCTCTCGCTTCATGCCTGACTCCAGAAATGACAATGCCGCCAAAGCATCGCTTTGACGGCATGGGTGTTGAATCCCTGTAGTCTATCAGCCGGAAATGCACGCAGTCGCGGCATTGCGTACATCAAAGGGACGCAGCGGCACGTTGGAAATTCGCTCATGGAGCTTGATACTGCTGCCGCCTGAACGCTCTTCGATATCGAATACCGCTGCCGGCCCCGACGACAGTTTTTGCGGCACGATCACCCGCACGCCGTCCTTTTGCGGCTCGATTTGCAACGCACCGCGACTGCTGGCGAGTTTCTCGCTCAAGCATTGCGCGTACTCATGGGGTTTCTTGCCGGAAATCACGTTCATGGTGGGCAGCGACTCGTTGATGTCCGAGACGCTGGTACAACCACTTATCGCCAATGCCAAAGGCAGGCCCCACACACCCCACTTCATACGAAACCTCCGATAAAGACCCTCCGACCGCACAGATCCGTTTTTTCTCCGGGGACCACTGCATTTTATCGCCGATCAAATGCCCATAGCCGTTATTAATTGCCAAAGCGAACCACGACAGCCGGATAATAAAGCCTCGGGGCTGATAAACTGCGCGCCATTCGACCCTTGCTATGGTTCTGATTTTGTAGAAAAAGCCCTTCTGGAGGCGCCCATGAAATTTATTCACCAGCGCGAGCACCTCAACGAAGACGACATCGTCGTCATCCAATGCTCGCAGACGTGCAACATCCGTTTAATGAACGACGCCAACTTCCGTAGCTTCAAGAATGGCGGTCGCCACACCTACCACGGCGGCGCGTTCGACACCTTCCCGGCGCGCATCACGGCACCGAGCACCGGTTTCTGGAACATCACCATCGATACGGTCAGCCGTCGGGCGATCAGCGTGACCCGCAAACCGACCCTGACCCACTCGATCAAGATCATCCGCCGCTCCAGCTCGAAACTGAGCTGAGTGGCATTTCCCGCTCTTAAACAGAGAGAAAGGCAGGTATGACCGTGGCCCAAACGACCAAATACGTCATCAAATACAAACTGAACGGCGAACGCCGCTTCGAATTCGCCCAACTGGAAAACGGCACGGCCGAAGAGGCTAAGGCCGCGTTGGAGGCCCTGCACGGCCAAGGCGAAGACGTCATTAGCGAAATCAGTGTGAGCAAAGCGCTGTAACGCGATCCCGACGTTGAAGTTCGACCGCAAGCGCCGGAGTGCTCGCAGCCTCGGCGCGTCATAGACTGACCACTTCACCCTTGGGTCAAGGAGTCAGAGCAATGTTCCATCCCATCCTTTGCGTATTGATGCCGCTGGATCACGAGGCTCGTCGATGAGCGAGCGATTCCTGGACAGGCTCGACTGGACGACGCTGGAACAACAACTCGATCAGGATGGCTGCGCGGTCATCCGGTCCCTGTTGAGCCACAAGGCCTGTGATGACATCAGCGCCTTGTACGCTCAATCCGATCCCTTTCGCTCGCAAGTGATCATGGCCCGTCACGGCTTTGGCCGTGGCGAGTACAAATACTTTCGATACCCGTTGCCGGAACTCGTGGCTCGACTGCGCAGCGCGCTATATCCGCGCCTGGTGCCGATTGCCAATCGCTGGCATGAGCAGATGGGCTTGGCGAGCCGTTTCCCTGAAAGCCACGAAGCCTTCCTCGATCGTTGTCATGCCGCCGGTCAGCAACGTCCGACGCCGTTGTTGCTGCAATACGGCCCACAGGACTACAACTGCTTGCATCAGGATCTGTACGGCGAGCACGTTTTCCCGCTGCAAGTGGCGATTCTGCTGTCAGAGCCGCAGGAAGATTTCACCGGCGGCGAATTCGTATTGACTGAACAGCGACCGCGCATGCAGTCGAGGCCGCAGGTTATCGATCTGAACAAAGGCGACGGTGTGATCTTCGCGGTGAACCAGCGTCCCGTCAAAGGCACGCGCGGTTATTACCGGGTGACCCTGCGCCACGGTGTCAGTCGCCTCCACAGCGGAAAACGGCATACCCTAGGCATCATCTTTCACGATGCGTCTTAAACAACATGAACACGACAACCTTTGACATGTTTGCCGACGCAGAGCCGGAGCAACAGCCCCGACGCGAACGGATCGGCGAGCAATCGTTCGTCTTGAGAGGCTTTGCCCTGCCTTGGCTGGAGCGCTTGCTGCCCGCACTGGAGGCGGTGCTGGTGGCCGCGCCGTTTCGGCAAATGATCACGCCGGGGGGTTTTACCATGTCGGTCGGCCTTAGCAGCTGTGGCACCTGGGGCTGGACCACCGACAGTACCGGTTATCGCTACACCCGCTACGATCCGCAAACCGGCCTGCCCTGGCCCGACATGCCCGAGGTATTTTTCCAGTTGGCACAAGCGGCCGCTCGGGAAGCGGGCTTCACGGGGTTTGTGCCGGATTCCTGCCTGATCAATCGCTACGTCCCCGGCGCGAAAATGTCGTTGCATCAGGACAAGGACGAAAAATCCTACGATGCACCTATCGTTTCAGTGTCGCTTGGGCTGCCGGTCATGTTCCTGTTCGGCGGTTTCAAACGCAGCGATAAAAGCCAGCGAGTGCCTTTGCTGCATGGCGATATCGTGGTTTGGGGCGGAACTGATCGATTGCGTTATCACGGCGTACTCCCGATCAAGGACGGACAACACCCGCACCTGGGCGAGCAACGGATCAACTTCACCTTTCGTACCGCTGGATGAACGTCGGGAATTTGACCGCAAGCGCCGGAGTGCAGGCGTACTGTCAGCAGATTAATCTGCAGCAAATGGGTCAACGGATGTAAAGCCATGACAAGCCAATCGACAACGATCACCACCGAAAACGATCCACGCTGGGCCGCGGTCGTCGCCCGCGATCCGAAGGCCGACGGACAGTTCGTCTACGCGGTGAAAACCACCGGGATCTACTGCAATCCCAGCAGTCTGGCGCGCTTGCCCAAGCCGCAGAACGTCGAATTCTTCGACTCTGCCGAACTGGCTCAAGCGGCGGGTTATCGCCCGAGCAAGCGCGCGGCGAGGGATCAAAGCGACCTCGCTACACAACACGCTGCCACCGTGGCTGCCGCGTGCCGCCGAATCGAAACCGCCGAAGCGCTGCCTGCGCTGAACGAACTGGCCCAAGCCGCAGGCTTAAGCAGTTTTCACTTCCATCGGGTATTCAAGGCTGTGACCGGCCTGACGCCCAAGGGTTACGCCGCAGCCCATCGTTCGCGCCGGGTACGGGAACGGCTGGCGGATGGCGGCTCAATCACGGACGCCTTGTACGATGCCGGCTTCAATTCCAACGGTCGTTTCTATGAGGCGGCGGATCACGTGCTAGGCATGAAACCCGCCGATTACCGCGCCGCCGGCCAGAACAACGACATTCGCTTTGCGGTGGGCCAGTGTTCTCTCGGGGCGATTCTGGTGGCGCAAAGCGAGCGTGGAGTGTGCGCCATCCTGCTGGGTGATGATCCACAGCAATTGGTCTGCGATCTGCAGGACAAGTTTCGCCGCGCCAATCTGATCGGCGCCGATCAAGCCTTCGAGCAGTTGATCGCCACGGTCGTGGGTTTTATCGAAGCTCCGGCCCTCGGCTTGGACTTACCACTGGATGTGCGCGGAACGGCCTTTCAGGAGCGGGTCTGGCAGGCCTTGCGGGAGATTCCCGTCGGAACCACGGCCAGTTACGCCGACATCGCCCGGCACATCGGCGCACCAAAAGCCGTTCGCGCCGTGGCCCAAGCCTGCGGCGCCAACAGCCTGGCGGTCGCGATCCCCTGCCACCGTGTGGTGCGCAGCGATGGCAATCTGTCTGGGTATCGTTGGGGTGTGGAGCGCAAGCGGCAGTTACTCGACCGGGAACAATCTAAGTCAGCCTTGTAGGAGCGAGCTTGCTCGCGATGAGCCCGAGAACTGCGTGGGGTGTCAGGCACCCAGCGTCATCGTTGGCCACCATCGCGAGCAAGCTCGCTCCCACAGGGTTAACGATTGACGTCTACCACCACCCGCCCACGCAATTGCCCGGCCAGCAAGCGCGGTGCAGCCTCAATGGCTTCGCTCAAACCGATTTCGTGGCTGATCAAAGGCAGCAGATTGAAATCCAGATCCCGCGCCAGACGACTCCACGCCTCCACGCGCTTGGCCTTGGGTTGGGTCACGCTGTTAATGCCCGCCAAGGTCACGCCACGCAATATGAACGGCGCGACGGAGGCCGGGAAATCCATGCCCTGGGCCAGGCCACAGGCGGCGACTGTGCCGTTGGCCTTGGTACTGGCGCACGCGTTGGCCAGGGTGTGGCTGCCAACCGAGTCAATGACCGCCGCCCAACGTTCCTTGGCCAAGGGTTTGCCCGGTTCGGACAATGTGCTGCGATCGATGATTTCGGCGGCGCCCAATTGTTTGAGGTAGTCATGCTCTGAGGTGCGCCCCGTGGATGCCACCACTCGGTAACCCAGCTTGCTCAGCAGTGCGATGGCGAAACTGCCCACCCCGCCATTGGCGCCGGTGACCAGGATTTCACCTTGCTCTGGCGTCACACCGTTGTGTTCGAGCGCCAGGATGCAGAGCATCGCCGTGTACCCGGCGGTGCCGATCGCCATGGCTTGAGCGGCAGTAAACTCCTTGGGCAACGGAATCAGCCAGTCACCATTCAAACGCGCTTTCTGTGCCAGGCCACCCCAATGGCCTTCGCCCACACCCCAACCGTTAAGCAGGACCTTGTCACCTACCTTGTAGTCCGGATGCCCGCTGGCTTCGACCGTCCCCGCCAGATCGATCCCTGGCACCATCGGAAATTTGCGCACCACCGGGCTGCTGCCAGTGATTGCCAGGCCATCCTTGAAATTCAACGTGCTATACGCCACGCGAACCGTCACATCGCCTTCGGGCAATTGATCGTCATTGATCTGCTGCAGGGTGGCTCGGTAACCGCTGTCGTCTTTGTTGATCAAAATGCCTTGAAACATGACTGCCTCCGGTGGGTTCACGTGTTGTGATGGGATTTAAATACCACATCGCAAAAAAATGCCGTACTCGACTTTAAGCCAATTCATCGAACCATACGGCGCCAACGTGTATTTCAGACACGACGGCAACGCTTGCAAGAAGACCGATGATGGCTGGCAATCAAAGGTCGGCGGTGCGAACCTTGGGTCAATCATGCGGCTATAAATCCGCCCATACCGTCCTTGCCCGGATTCACCGTCGGAGAACATTCAACATGAGCCAATGGCCAGACACCCGCATTCTTGACTTGCTCGGGATCGAACTGCCGATCATCCAGGGCCCGATGGCCGGCGCCACCCATGCCTCCATGGTGATTGCCGCGAGCAACGCCGGCGGTTTGGGGTCCATGCCGGCAGCCATGCTGAGCATCGAGCAGTTGCGCGAAGAATTGAAGGTCATCCGCCAACATACACAGCGCCCGATCAACGTGAATTTCTTCTGCCATCAACCCCCACCAGTGGACGAGCAACGGGCAAAGGAATGGAAGCATCTGCTGGAACCTTATTACCGGGAACTGGGGGTCGACTTCTTTGCGCCGACACCGGTGTCCAACCGTGCTCCGTTCGATGCCGCTGGCTGCGAAGTGATCGAGGCGTTTCGCCCCGAGGTCGTGAGCTTCCACTTTGGTCTGCCGGAACAATCCCTGCTGGATCGGGTAAAGGCTACCGGAGCAAAAGTGCTGTCCTCGGCCACCACGGTCGAAGAAGCCATCTGGCTCGAGCAGCATGGCTGCGATGCAATCATCGCCATGGGCTACGAAGCCGGCGGACACCGCGGGATGTTTCTCAGCGATGACCTGAGCACTCAGGTTGGCACCTTCGCCCTGGTGCCGCAGGTCGTCGATGCGGTGAAGGTGCCGGTGATTGCCGCGGGTGGCATTGCCGATGCGCGGGGCGTTGCGGCGGCGTTCATGCTGGGGGCTTCGGCGGTGCAGGTCGGGACGGCGTATCTGTTTACGCCGGAAGCGAAGGTCAGTGTCTCCCATCACAAGGCACTGCGCACGGCGAAGGAAAGCGAGACGGCCATCACCAATCTGTTCACCGGACGCCCGGCACGAGGCATTCTTAATCGGGTAATGCGCGAGTTGGGCCCCATGAGTGCCAAGGCGCCGGCCTTCCCGCTGGCCGGTGGCGCGCTCATACCGTTGCGGGCCAAGGGCGAAGCGGATTTCAGTAACCTTTGGGCCGGGCAGGCGTTCACGCTGGGGGTTGAGTTGACGACAGCGGAGCTCACCCGGCGATTGGCGGAGGAAGGGTTGGCGAAATTGCTTGGCCGCTGAACAAACGAATAACCTCTGACTGAGTGATGACCTGTGGCGAGGGGATTCATCCCCGTTCGACTGCGAAGCAGTCGTCAGTCCAGGCCACTCAATTAATGTGAATGCACACTGGGGGCCGCTTCGCGACCCAACGGGGATGAATCCCCTCGCCACAGATAAATCTCCATAGCCATAGGCAACTCGTTCCGTTTGCAGGCATTTCGCTATATATTCAGATATATACCGAATCACCCCCTCGCGACACATACTTATAACGGAGCCGTTTCATGACCATTCGTGCCTCACGTTTTTCCCCGACTTGCCTGGCGACCCTGATCGCTGTATTCGCCTTTGGCTCTGCCCAGGCGGACGAAGTCCAGGTGGCGGTCGCCGCCAACTTCACCGCGCCGATCCAGGCAATTGCCGCCGATTTCGAAAAAGACACCGGCCACAAACTGGTGACCTCGTTCGGTGCGACCGGTCAGTTCTACACCCAGATCAAGAATGGCGCGCCGTTCGAAGTGTTCCTCTCGGCAGACGACACCACCCCGGAAAAACTGGAAAAAGAAGGCGACACCGTCAAGGGCTCGCGCTTCACCTATGCCGTCGGCACCCTGGCGCTGTGGTCGGCCAAGGAAGGTTATGTCGATGCCAAGGGCAAAGTGCTGAGCGACAACCAGTACCAGCATCTGTCCATTGCCAACCCTAAAGCCGCGCCTTATGGCCTGGCAGCAACCCAGGTACTGGCCAAGCAAGGCTTGACCGACAAGGTCAAGGACAAGATCGTTGAAGGCCAGAACATCACCCAAGCTTATCAATTCGTGTCCACCGGCAATGCCGAATTGGGCTTCGTGGCCTTGTCACAGATCTACAAGGACGGCAAAGTCACCAGCGGTTCGGCGTGGATCGTACCAGCCGAAATGCACGACCCTATCAAACAGGATGCGGTGATCCTCAACAAGGGCAAGGACAACCCGGCCGCCAAGGCACTGGTTGACTACCTCAAGGGCCCGAAAGCCGCTGCTGTCATCAAGTCCTACGGTTACCAACTCTAAATGACGCTGACGAGTGCCGATTTTTCCGCCATTTGGCTGACCCTGAAACTGGCGTCCCTGACGACCGTCATCCTGTTGGTGATCGGCACTCCGCTGGCGTTGTGGCTCTCGCGCACCCGATCCTGGTTGCGCGGCCCGGTCGGGGCGGTCGTCGCCCTGCCCCTCGTGTTACCTCCCACGGTGATTGGCTTTTACCTGTTGCTGGCGCTTGGACCTAACGGGTTTGTGGGCCACTTCACCCAATCACTGGGGCTTGGCACCCTCACCTTCAGTTTTGCCGGGTTGGTCATTGGTTCGGTGTTGTACTCGATGCCGTTCGTGGTCCAGCCGCTGCAAAACGCTTTTTCCGCCATTGGCACGCGCCCACTGGAAGTAGCCGCGACCTTGCGCGCCAATCCCTGGGACAGCTTTTTCAGCGTCACCCTGCCCCTGGCTCGCCCTGGTTTCATCACCGCGGCCATCCTCGGTTTCGCCCATACCGTCGGTGAGTTCGGCGTGGTGTTGATGATTGGCGGTAACATTCCTGAAAAGACCCGCGTGGTTTCGGTGCAAATCTACGATCACGTCGAAGCCATGGAATACGCCCAGGCCCATTGGCTGGCCGGGGCGATGCTGGTGTTCTCCTTTGCGGTGTTGCTGGCGCTTTACTCCAGCCGAAAAACCAAAGCAGGCTGGAGCTGATCGATGATTCAAACGCGCCTGAAGCTGAGTTACCCGGGGTTTGCCCTGGATGTCGACTTGCAGTTGCCCGGTCGTGGCGTCACTGCGCTTTTCGGTCATTCCGGCTCGGGCAAGACCACCTGCCTGCGTTGCATCGCGGGCCTGGAACGGGCCGATAAAGGTTTCATTCAGGTCAACGATGAAGTCTGGCAGGACAGCGACAAGAAAATTTTCGTCGCGCCGCACAAACGCGCCTTGGGTTACGTGTTTCAAGAGGCCAGTCTGTTCCCGCATCTGTCGGTGCTGGCCAACCTTGAGTTCGGCCTGAAACGAATCCCAAAACAGCAGCGTCGGGTCGATATGGCCCACGCGACCGAGCTGCTGGGCATCGGCCACTTGCTCGATCGCCATCCGCAACACCTGTCGGGCGGTGAACGCCAGCGCATCGGCATCGCCCGCGCCCTGCTCACCAGTCCGAAACTGCTGCTGATGGACGAGCCACTGGCCGCGCTGGACGCCAAGCGCAAGGGCGAAATCCTGCCCTACCTGCAACGGTTGCATGATGAGCTGGACATCCCGGTACTGTACGTAAGCCACTCCCAGGATGAAGTGGCACGACTGGCCGACCACATCGTCCTGCTCGGCGACGGCAAGGCGCTGGCCAGCGGCCCCATCGGCCAAACCCTGGCCCGCCTCGATCTGCCGCTGGCGCTGGGCGATGACGCGGGCGTGGTCATTGAAGGCCGGGTCAGTCGCTATGACACCGAGTACCAGTTGCTGACCCTGCAACTGCCCGATACGCCTCTGAACATTCGTGTGGCGCACACGCCGATGGCTCCGGGTCAGACCTTGCGCTGCAAGGTACAAGCGCGAGATGTGAGCCTGAGCCTGCACAACGCAGAACACAGCAGCATTCTCAATCGACTGCCCGTCACCGTGGTCAGCGAAATGGGTGCCGATAACGCTGCTCACGTACTGGTGCGCCTGGATGCGGCAGGAACGCCGTTGCTGGCGCGGATCACCCGTTTCTCCCGCGACCAGTTGAATGTTCACCCCGGACAACAACTCTGGGCCCAGATCAAGGCCGTGGCTGTCCTGGCGTAGCTTTGCCTCTCGCGCTCACAAGCAATACCGCTATCACCCACTCTGGCGGGAGGTACGTGACAGCGACAAAGACTCTCGGCTACGGGATTTCGACCTGGCCCTGTTGCTGGAGAAGCTGGCGTCTGAGCCGACGAATTGACCTGGCTATTTTTTGCACGATTACAAATGACTTCTATAGTTGATCTGTACACAAATCAGCTGCGGTGAAGCCATGGAAGACATATTCGTCGTGAAGCGCTGCAACAAGATCATCATTCATGGACGAAGGGTCGGAGAATCCGGCCATCCTCCCCCTGATGCCGCCGTCTGGTACCGCATTGCGGATACCCGTACCAATGGCTTCATCGGTGACGGTTACGATCTTGAAGAGGACGCCCGGCGCATTTGCTGGCAGCTCAATGCCAGGTCACAAGTCACGGCCCGCCAAGGCTGAGGAGCCTTGGCGGGCCTCTTACGGGTCTATACTGGCTGTAGGAGCGAGTTTGCTCGCGATGGACATCCAGGCAACGTGGTCACTCAGACATCACGCGTTATCGTTAACGTCCATCGCGAGCAAACTCGCTCCTACATATGCCCTGCCAGGTGCCTTCAACGGAGGTGTTTCCCATGTCAGAAAAAGAGTCCATCACCACCCTGCTCACCCTGCTCGATTCCCGTCAGGTTCGCCTGGCCGCAGCGTGCAAGGAAATTGCCGACTGGGTCGATCATCAAGGCGGCGGACACCCCACGGCCCTCAGGATTCGCGATCGCCTGAACGAAATCGAGAAAGACACACCCATCATCCGCAACACCTTGTCATCGCTCAAACCCATCGACCGGCCGCTGCCACGGTTCAGATAAGTCGATCCGGACCGTTGATGCGAAGATTCGGTTTGCCTGCACAGGCATGATCGGCGACGCTCTGGTCACCGAGTGTTTTCCTGCACGGTCGTTTCACGTCTCCCCACCCCAGCCCTGCGCTGGGATTTTTTTGCGCGGAAAAACCAAACGAACGTCACCCACCCCGTGAGGTCGAACGATCACACGTCACGAGGAGACGTCCCAATGGTCACTCACTTCAAAGTCAGCGGGCACCTGGCCTGCGGTCACAAAGGCAACAATCTCGTCTCGACCCGCGAACTTAACCGGGTCAAATGCAGGAGTTGTCGAAATACCGACGTCTACAAAGAAGCGCGCAAAGACCAACGCAACGCCGCGCGCCGCGCTGCGCGCAAAGCCAAGGCCCTGCAAACCGTCGCTGACTGGCGTCAGTCCTGGACCGAGCGCCTGGTCGCCCTGCCCGGCCTGCAAAGGCTGCCCCGCGGCTTTACCGGACAACCTTTCGTATAGGCAATTGCTTCGGCGGTTGAGTCGAGTCGGTTCGATCCAACCGCCCGAGGCTTGCCATGCTGCTGTCATTAGTTCGCTGTATTCATGCCGACTGGCTGTAAGATTTCGCGCAATGACATGCGCTTGAACGCCTCCACCAGCCCGCGCCCCTCCTGAGGCTCGCAGGAGATCGCCAGGCGCATGGTCGCCTCGCCCAGGTGCCAGATCAGAAATGCTGACTCCCGAACCTGTCGCGCATCGCTGTGCGGGTATACCCGCAGCATCGCCTCGGCCAGGATCTCCCCGGCTATGCGACTCTCCTCCAGCTCCAGCGACAACAGGTGCTTGTCAGCCTGCATGCCGGACCAGATATCCCGCATCGCCGGCGTGGCCAGAACGATCTCGTAATACTGATCGAGCAAGCACGAATAGGCTGCTTGCAGCCCCGGCACATCTTCCACCGCTCCCAGTGCCTCTTCGATGCAACGACGGCTTTCAACGTTGTAACGCTCGGCCAATGTGCGAATGACCGAGCTTTTATCGGGAAAGTACTGATAGAGAGAGCCGATCGAAATCTCGGAGCGTTCAGCGATTTCACTCATCTTCAGCTGATCGCTGCCCTTGGTTGCGATCAGCTGTGTTGCCACGCAGAGAATTCGCTCTTGGCGTTCGCGGCTGCGTTGCTGTGTGGGGTTGCGTCGAGTTGGCTCAGGAACAGGTTCTTCGAGCGCTTCACTGGTTTTCTTGGCCACGGCCGCTTTTCCCGAAATAAAAAACATGACATTGACTCACCTTAGCATCACCCGGCCACGCGCCCAATAGGCCATAGCCGTACGTCGGCTTCCACATTACTTGGTTTGACGGCAAAACGTGAGGGTCTATCATCTTTTAAACGTGAGCATTGCTCACATTATCAATGGAGATGAACGCAATGAATAATCAGCAGACCATTCTGATCCTCGGCGCCAATGGCAAAACCGGACGACGGATCGCTCAACGACTCCAGGCGGCCGGCCAGAACGTACGCCTGGGTTCCCGTGGTGCCACCCCGCCCTTCGATTGGGAAGATCGTTCCACCTGGGCGGCAGCCCTCGATGGTGTTCAAGCGGCGTACATCTCCTTTCAACCCGACCTCGCGGTACCTGGCGCCCTCGAGACAATTCAGGCGTTTACCGATCAGGCTGTCAAAAACGGCGTTGGCAAACTGGTGCTGTTGTCGGGACGAGGAGAAAAAGAAGCAGAACTGGCCGAACGCGTGGTGCAGGACAGCGGAGTCGACTGGACCATCCTGCGAGCCAGCTGGTTCTGCCAGAACTTCAGCGAAGCGCACTTTCTTGAACCGATCCTGCAGGGCGAGCTGGCGCTGCCCGTGGGAGACATCGCCGAGCCTTTCATCGACGTGGAAGACATTGCCGAAATCGCGGCTGCCGCACTGACCCAAACCGTGCACTCAGGCAAGCTTTATGAACTCACCGGGCCACGTGCACTGACCTTCGCCGACGCCGTTGCCGAGATCGCACGTGCGACCAACCGCGACATCGCTTTCGTCGCCGTGCCGCCAGACGCCTATCGAGTTGCGCTGGAGCAGGAACAATTGCCCTCCGGGCTGATCGATCTGGTGCTGTATCTGTTCACAACGGTGCTCGACGGACGCAATACGCCCGTCACCAATGGCGTGCAAGATGCACTTGGACGACCCGCGAAAGACTTTTCGGAATATGTCCGCCATACAGCGGCGACCGGTGTCTGGAACAAAGTGGATTGAGCGACAACGTGCCGCATTGGCGACAATCGACTTCCTCGGCTAGGGTCTCTCTCGTATCGAACTGCGGCGCCTTTATTGGCAGGAGCCTGATCAAGGAGGGAGAAATGTCATCCATTCGTAGTGCCGAGCAAACCTATCGCCAGTGGTCCAGCCCGATCCTGCTCGAACTCAAGGAGCGAGAGCATCAACTGGCCCCGTCAGACCGTCAGGCCTTACAAAATATTCTGCTGGAACGGAGGTTGATCAACAGCGGTAATTCCAACGGCAGCGATCGGCGCAAGGCTGAATCGTCCCCGGGTAATTGAATCAATCCGATCAGAATTTGCACCTGTAAAAAACCCGGCGTTCAGCGCCGGGTTTTTCAATTCCCCATTCGTCAGACACACGGCACCTTTGCCTTGCCCTGCGGGTTCAAACGCTGGTACCGATATCCAGTTTCCGGAAAAAGAGGCGAAGTCGTCTAACCCCGGTGACGATGAGAAAAAACAAGCGGATAGTGATATCAAAGGCTAACTACGACTGCACTGCGGCCAACGTTTTTTGATCCCTTTGGTCTGCTTGCCATTGGCGTTTTTTGCCCGTCTGTAATTCAGTTGGCATCCTTTCTCCACATCCTGGGCTAGTCTTTCCACACTAAAATAGAATTGCAGATCATTCCCTTTAAGAGTACTTGACCGTGAAAGGCGGATTGATTGGGGTTGCTGTCGTCGTGACACTGATAGGTGGCCTGACATACGGGTTAAGCACCTGGGAGGCCAACAAGGCTCGACGACAGGAGGAGCTGTGCAAGGTCGCGCAGGAGCATCTCAAGACCATAGAGATCCAGGCTCGGGCCATGGCTGCCGGCTTGTCTGTCCAAGACTATGCCGAAGCGGAAAAGGCCGAGGTGGGCAAACTTATCAATGCGCTGGACAGCGCTAAAACCAAGGAAGAAGTGGAAACGGTCATTTCGCAGCACTCTGCCACGGTACAGGCACAAGTTGCGGCAACGGATGCGGAAGTGAGGTCACGCGGCGACCAGCCCTTCCTTGGGCAGCAGCTCAAGGAGCAGCGTATAACGACGGACGTCAAGCTGGAAATCCAACGCGCCGAGAAGGCGGTCAGCACGGCGTGTCATTGATGTGCCCCGAAAATCAGGCGCATACGTTGCATTCGACATCTGCCGAACACATCGATCTCTGTCGGCCAGCCCTTCGGGCGATGCAGCCGGAATGATCACGGGCAAATGCTAGGGACTAACGGTGAAGTGGTATCTCACAGTGCTGTCCTCTGGCTTGACGAACCACAACTCACCGTTCGCCTGCTTCACATGACTACATTCCGTAGGCCACCCGGAAGCGATGAGGCACACCACACCGCTCTCCAGCGTCCACTTTTCCTTGGCGGGATCCTTGCCTGATTCTTTATAGGTATCGGTGCCGTCGGCATTGAATGTCAGAGAGTACGGAGTCCCATTATTCAAGCGACTGGTGATTGTCTTACCGACCAAGGCTTGCTGCACCTCAGCATTGTTCAACGTCTTTGCATTGGCTGGCACAGGGGCCTGTGCTCCTTCGCTTGATGATGCGAAACCCGCCAGCAAAACCAGTCCGGTTAGACCGCCAAGGCCTGGTAATTTCATTTCTATAATCTCCGCTCCAAAGAAACACCAAAAGTGTAGCTTCAAGCGGCGTGACGGCAGCATGCAGGATACATGGAAGACAGAGCAGTTTCGCCGAAACCGCATGGGCAAGAAAGTCATTCCTATTCCTACCCAGCGAACGGAGGACCACGCCAAAATAGCGGACCAGAAACAAACAAGGGTTTGCATCAGCTTTCGCTCGCAAACCCTTGATTTTAGATGGTGCCCGAAGCCGGAATCGAACCGGCACGCCCTTACGAGCGGGGGATTTTAAGTCCCATGCGTCTACCAGTTTCGCCATTCGGGCGGTAGCGCGGTGAATCAGAGGGGGGAAATATATACATCCCGTCCCGGTGAAGCAAGGTCACGAGTGCGATTTTCAAGACTAAATCTTGCGCAAACCCAAAATAAAAAACTTCGTAAATCATGGACCTACGAAGCTTTTTTCATATTACCCACCAGGATTGGGTGATTTTCCAAGCCCTGCATTCTCCCGCGAGCGCAATAAAAACCCCGCGAATCAGTAACCTATGGTGAGCACTTACTGTGGCAGCAGAAGTTGCAGGCCTCCTGATTAAGGACAGTATGCACGCCACCCGCCAGTCAAAATTCTTCGGTGCGATTGATCGCCGATATGCCTGCACCCGCCTCCCCCCTCAAGTCGAGGGGGATCACCTGTGGCTACGAGCCAGCAGAATCTACCCAGGCCTACCGCTCAACCGAAGGGTCCCGAGCACACCAGACGATGGACAGGGACGTTCGGCCAACCACTGCGCTGGCAATCATGCCATTGGAGCAAGCACGTCATGAAACAGTTGACCCCGCTAGACGCCCAGTTTTTCTATTCCGACGCCCCCCATCAACCCATGGTGATCGGCAGCCTGTGGATTTGCGACCAGCGCAGCGCACCCAATGGACTGGTTCGACACAAGGACATCATTCGCTACTTCAGCAGCCGCTTGAGCAGCACTTCACTGTTCCGCCGACGCCTGCAGCACGCCCCCTTTCGACTGGACGACCCGTACTGGGTGGAGGACAAGAATTTCGATCTGGAATACCACATCCGCCACGTCGGCCTGCCTCAACCGGGCGACTGGCGCCAGCTGTGCATCTTCACCGCACGCGCCATGTCACGCACCCTCGACATGGAGCGCGCGCCGTGGGAACTGACCATCATCGAGGGTCTGAACAATGTGGAGGGTGTGCCACCGGGCAGCTTCGCCCTGCTACTGCGATTCCATCACTCCTACATCGATGGCAAGGCCGGCATCGAGATTAATAATCTGCTGATGAGTGATCACCCCGAATTCGAAGAGAACACCTACCGGCAACCCTTCGGCGAACGCCTGCCGAGCCGTGCGCAGATGTGGGCCAGGACCGTTCCGCGTCTGACAAGCCAGCCCTTGCGCAGCTTGCGCGCCAGTTTCGGCCTGAGCAAAGCGGCCTTGCAGTTGTTCACCAGAATGCGTGGCGAGGACAGGCCAACACAAAAGCGCATCCCCACGACATTGTTCAATACTCACGTCTCTCCACACCGGACATTCGGCGGACTGTCCTGGAAGATCAGCGAGCTCAAGCAAGTTCGTCGTTGCGCCGAGGGCGCCAGCCTCAACGACGTCATCCTCGCCATCATTGGCGGCGGACTGCGACACTACCTGCTGCGTCGCGAGGCGCTGCCGGACAGCGAATCACTGGTCGCACTCTGCCCGGTGGCCATCCCGCCCGACCAGGTCCACCGCCAGACAGGCAACCTGCTCTCGGGCATGCTAATCGGTATCGGCACCGACATCGCCGACCCCGTCGACCGGCTACAGGCCATACTCGAACGCACACGATCCGGCGCAGGACTGGCCCGTGACGTGGTGCATGAACTGATTATTTCCATGGGTGACCTCGTACCCGCGCCGATGCGCATGCTCAGCAGTTGGATGAACAGTCAATTGCGCTATATCGGCAAATACCACCTGGCTAACACCCTGATAACCAACGTCCCCGGCCCTACTGGCGGACAGGAGCGCAAATACGTTGCCGGTGCCGAGCTCCTGGCGCTGTACCCGATTCCACCGGTAGCTGATGGCCTGGCGCTGTGCCATGGCATCACCAGCCTCTATGGCGAACTCATTCTCGGCGTGGTCAGCGACCGTCATGTCTTGCCTGACATGGACGTCTACGTTGAGTGCCTCCAGCAATCCACCGAAGAATATCTGGCCCTGGCACGCCAGCCAGAGGATTCGCCTGCTCCCAAAGCCCGCCCGCTGCCACCCCGCAAACGGGCGCCTAACACGACATCCAACACCGAGGAGCCTTCCGCATGACCACCGCACCCGGCTCACGCACTTCTCTCGGCGCAATGGAAAGGATCAACATGTTCAGGTCCAAGACGCCAGCCGCTCAATTGCTGATAAAAATGGCACAGGCCCATAACTACGAGGAGTGGTCCAAACACGCCTGCGCACTCGACCAACAGAACGGCATGGACGACTGGCGTAGGAACGAAGTCTGCAATGACTATGACTACCGCACCGTCCGTCAACGAATGGAACGCCTGCGCGGCATGCGCACCGCCTGCGCCTACGCCAATCTAATGTTCACCCTTAACGAGGGTATCCATGGCAATCTCGCCGGCATGGGCAAGGCGGCGCTGTACAATCGTGCCCACATGGGCACCAAGCATCTGATCCACGAATACATTGAAGAGGTGTGCCTGTCGCTGGAAGCCATCGATGCACTTGGCGATGAGATTATTTCGCTGAAGGAGCGCCAGGACTTCTTTGTTCGCGCCAGCCACTGTTTCGGTCGTTCCGCGCTGATGCTCAGCGGTGGCGCCATGCTCGGTTATTTCCACGTAGGGGTGTTAAAGGCGCTACTTGAGCAGGACCTGCTGCCGAGGATTATTTCCGGTTCCAGTGCCGGATCGCTGGTAGCGGCCATTGTCTGCACCCACAGCCCGGATGAATTGCTTGACCTCCTGCAACCTGAACTGCTGACCATGACGATCGACAATGGCGCAGTAAAACGCCGCTCTCCTCTGTCCTCGGTTCTGCAGGCCGAAGAAATCGCCAACTACATTCAACGCCTGATTCCAGACTTGACCTTTGCCGAAGCCTACGAAGTCAGTGGACGTCACCTGAACATTACGGTGACCGGTCTGGAACCACAGCAGGCTCCGCGACTGTTGAATGCCATTACCGCACCCAACGTATTGATCCGCTCCGCGATCCAGGCCTCGGGCGCCGTCATGGGCATTTTCCCGCCAGTCACCCTGCTGGCGAAGAACGCCGTCGGCCAGCAAGTGCCTTACCTGCCCGAACAACGCTGGATCGACGGCTCCTTCATCGACGACCTTCCCGCCAAGCGCCTGGGGCGCTTGTACGGCGTCAACCACTTCATATCCAGCATGGCCAATCCGGCGGCATTGCTTTTCACACCCAACCCCAATGCTCATCCCGGTCTGCTCAAAGTCGCGGTGGAACAACCGATTCGTTTAGGCAAAGACATCGCGACCCGACTGCTGCGCCTGAGCAGAAATCATTTACGCATTCGCAATCCCACCCTGGCCCGTTGGCAGCATCTCGGTTACAACATGCTGGTTCAGGACTACACCGCCGATATCAACATCTTCGTCGGCAAGCGCTGGCATAGCCCGCTCAAACTGCTGTCGCCGTTACCTCTGCCCCAGATGAGACAATTGGTTCACGAAGGAGAACAGGCAACTTGGGAACGAATGGAGATGGTGCGCAATTGCACAGCGATCAGCCGAACGCTGGACAAGATCCTGACCCGTCGCGGTTGGCATGGATGAATGCCTGTGCACGACGCTTCCATGCCATGCCTTGAATTTCCCGGTGATCGCTGCGGATCAATTACGACTTCATTGCCAACGACATCGCCTTAAGCACTTGATCAGGATTCAGCCCGGCCTGTTTTATGGCTTTACCTAGCGCGGTGTTAGCCGTGATCAATCCCGCATTGAGGGCGGATATCGCCGCTTGCAGCGAACCCACCTTGGCCTTCACCTCATCAAGGCTCACCCCCTCACCGACCGATCACTTCTTCAAAGGCAATAAAAAACCCCGTAGATCATCGATCTACGGGGTTGTTTATAGTGGAGGCCGAGGTCGGAATCGAACCGGCGTAGGCGGATTTGCAATCCGCTGCATAACCATTTTGCTACTCGGCCTCAAAACATTTGCTGTCAGTAGCGCAACATCAAATGTGTACAAACTTGGAGCGGGAAACGAGACTCGAACTCGCGACCCCGACCTTGGCAAGGTCGTGCTCTACCAACTGAGCTATTCCCGCGTCTTGGTGTGGCGCATTCTATAGAATCCAGAAGCCCCGTCAACCCTTTGATTCAAAAAAGTTTTATTTATTTTCAACGTCTGTCTTCAGATGCGGCCAGGCAGCACGCAAGTACTGGATCATGGACCACAACGTCAGGCCTGCGGACACCATCAGCAAGGCATAACCCAACAGTACCCAGAAGCTGAATTGCGACGGATTGGCCAGCAGGATTACCAGCGCCAGCATCTGCGCGGCGGTTTTCCATTTGCCCAGGTTCGACACGGCCACGTGAGCGCGAGCCCCGAGTTCGGCCATCCATTCGCGTAGCGCGGAAACCACGATCTCGCGACCGATGATGACCGCAGCGGGCAGCGTGAGCCACAAATTGCCGTGTTCCTGCACCAGCAATACCAACGCAACCGCAACCATCAGCTTGTCGGCAACGGGATCGAGAAACGCCCCGAACGGCGTGCTTTGCTCCAGACGGCGGGCCAGGTACCCGTCCAGCCAGTCTGTAGCAGCGGCAAATGCGAAGACCGAGGCTGACGCCAGGTAGCTCCATTGGTAAGGCAGGTAGAACAGTAGAATGAAAATCGGTATGAGCAGGACGCGTAGAACGGTAATCAGATTAGGGATATTCATCGGCACAACTGGCTACGAGGTGAGGGGGCATTCTACTCGCTGTGCAGATTTGCATAAATCAACTCTGCGAGCTTTTTACTGATCCCGGGTGCTTTGGCGATCTCTTCGATGCTGGCACGAGACAGCTCCTGCAATCCACCAAAATGTTTCAGCAAATCGCGGCGGCGTGTCGGCCCGACACCGGGAACGCCTTCAAGCGTAGACGTTCGACGGGTTTTTCCGCGACGGGCGCGGTGCCCGGTAATGGCAAATCGGTGAGCTTCGTCTCGAATCTGCTGGATCAAATGCAGTGCGGGGGAATCTCCGCGCAAGGTGAATTCTTGGGCGGCGTCGTTGAGGTACAGCGTTTCAAAACCGGCCTTACGCGTCGCCCCCTTGGCCACGCCAAGCAGAATCAGGTCCGGCACAGCCAGCTCGTTGAGCACATCGCGAGCCATGGACAACTGCCCTTTACCGCCGTCCACCAGCAGAATGTCCGGAAGCTTGCCCTCCCCGTCCTTCAACTTGCTGAAACGCCGGGTGAGCGCCTGATGCATCGCGGCATAGTCATCGCCGGCGGTGACCCCCTCGATGTTATAGCGGCGGTAGTCGGATTTGATCGGGCCTTCAGGACCAAACACCACGCAAGACGCAACGGTCGCTTCACCGCTGGAATGGCTGATGTCGTAGCACTCGAGGCGCTGCGGCGGCTCATCCAGCTTCAGCACCTCTGCCAGCGCGTCGAAACGGGCCGTGATGTGCTGACGATTAGCCAGTCTCGCACCCAATGCCTGTTCGGCGTTGGTGACCGCCAGTTGCTGCCAGCGGGCCCGGGTACCACGCACCCGATGGCTGATGGTCAGTTCGCGACCACGCAGCTCTTCGATGGCCGCGATCAATGTCGGAAAATCATCGTGAACCACATTGACGATCAGTTCACTCGGCAAGTCGCGTTCCGGACTACTGATGAAGTACTGACCAAGGAACGCCGCCATGACTTCAGAAACGTCCTCCTCGATACCGACTTGCGGGAAGAAGTTCTTGCTTCCCAGTACCCGTCCGCCACGCACGCTGATCAAGTGCACGCAAGCGCCGCCGGGATTGACGAACGCGGCGATCACATCGACATCGCCCGTCCCGCCTTCCATGCTCTGCTGATCCTGGACCCGCCGCAGCAACGAGATCTGGTCCCGCAACTCGGCGGCACGCTCGAATTCCAGGTTGATCGCAGCCTCTTCCATCGCGGCTGATAACTCATCGGTCAGCGCATTGCTGCGACCCTCAAGGAACATCACCGAGTGCCGTACATCTTCGGCATATACCTCGGGCTCCACGAGTCCGACACAAGGCGCCTTGCAGCGCTTGATCTGGTATTGGAGGCAAGGACGCGTACGGTTCTTGTAGTAGCTGTCTTCGCACTGGCGAACGAAAAAAGTCTTTTGCAAAAGGCTCAGGCTTTCGCGAATCGCACCGGCGCTGGGATAAGGACCGAAATACTTTCCCTTGGCCTTTTTCGCACCGCGATGGATGCTCAATCGCGGGAACTGGCCATCGGAAAGAAAAACATAGGGGTAGGATTTGTCGTCACGCAGCAGGATGTTGTAAGGGGGACGCCACTCCTTGATCAGCGTCTGCTCAAGCAGCAACGCCTCGGTCTCATTGGCGGTGATGGTCGTTTCGACCTGGGCGATACGCGCAACCAGCGCGGCAGTCTTGGGTGCCAGGCCGGATTTTCGGAAATAGCTCGACAGGCGATTCTTGAGATTCTTGGCCTTACCGACATACAACAGACGTGCTTCGCTGTCGAACATGCGATACACACCGGGGCGCCCACTGACAGTCGACAGAAAGGCACTTGGATCGAAGGTTTCACTCATGTTCAGAGACTGGCATCAACCATACCGTGACGAACTGCCAGCAACGTCAACTCGACATCGCTGCTGATCGATAGCTTTTCGAAAATGCGATAACGGTAGGTGTTCACGGTTTTTGGCGACAGGCACAACTTGTCGGAAATGATCTGGACCTTCTGGCAACCGACGATCATCAATGCAATCTGGATTTCACGCTCGGACAAGGCGTCGAAGGGCGAATCATTGGTTGGCTGAAAGGATTTGATCGCCAGTTGCTGGGCAATCTGCGGGCTGATGTAGCGCTGCCCGGCAAACACCAGACGAATTGCCTGGACCATTTCCGGCAAACCCGCGCCTTTGGTCAGGTATCCGGCAGCGCCGGCCTGCAACAATCGTGTAGGAAACGGATCTTCCTCACAGACCGTTACCGCGACAACCTTGATATCCGGGTGACTGCGCAACAATTTGCGAGTGGCTTCAAGACCACCGATTCCTGGCATCTTGACGTCCATCAACACCACATCGGGCTTCAGTTCGCGCGCCTTTAGCAGGGACTCCTCCCCCGACTCGGCCTGGCCGACGACTTGTAAGCCATCGATGTCAGCCAGCATTCGTGTAATGCCTGTACGAACGAGATCATGGTCATCGACCACTAGCACCCTAATCAAGCAGACACCTCGCGATATGGTCTTATTGGATTGCCGACACCTTAGCAAAAAAGCGGCTGGCAGACCTAGCGGAAAGCGTCAGATAAAAAGTTTCCATTTATCTTGAAAGCCCTGTAGCAAGCGTGTTCCAGCGATGCGAGCCCTCGACATTGCACTGCATTCTCAGAAAACACTCGTCCGCCCCCACCACCTGTAATCCCTTTCTTTCATACAACGCCCGCGCGGGGTTGTTTTCAAAAACCGTCAGGCGTAGCGCCGGGCGCCGTTCGTGACGTGCCACGGCCAATATCTGATCGATCGCCCAAGCGCCGGCGCCCTGCCCTCGAAATGTTTCGACGATCTGAATTTCGCGGATGTACAGCGCTCTGGCGTCTCGGCTCAGACTGACGTACCCCACCCGATGCCCGTCGCTCACAATCAGCCGGTTTTCGCGCTCCGCCCAAGCGACCTCGAACGCTTCGTCCTGCCACAACAGGTCGAACTGAATGTAATAGCGCAACATGTTGCGGCAGGTCAGCTCACGGGCAAAATCCAGATCGCGATCAGTGGCCACACGCCATTCAAACTCCATCCAAGCTCCGCGTCTTATCATTTCGGAGCACGCAGTGTGGTGACAACCGGCGAGGCACTCAAGCGATAGAACGCGCAGTGTGTGTTCGATAGCATTTTCTGATTGAATCCTCCTGCCGAGCTCTAGTAAGCTCGGCGCATCCATCGGAGACAAACCATGTTCAACACCCCCTCACAGCTTCGTACCGCCAGCGCCCTGCGCTCGGTTGCGGCTGCCCGGGTGAACGACGCTTGTGCTCCGGTCAGCTTTTATTTTGGGTATTGGTTTAGCCACTGGCGCGCCTGATACCCACACGGCGCCCACTTTAAACGGGTCGCCACCAGAGAATTCTCAACCCCCGGTCGGCCTCCCGACCGGGGGTTTTGTTTTTTTGGTTTCGACTAAAAAGAACCCCAACCATTTTTAGCAACACCAGACATTCAGAGGATCAAGAACATGAACTACGCCACCTATTACCGTTACGACAGTTTTACCGCCTGGCGATTTACCACCCTCCGCTCGGGACAGCCTGCCGCCTCCGATCGGTCACCCACAGGTGGCAAGCACACACACGCAGCCAATTTGGTCAATTGTCGAACACCCCAGTAGGGCCGAGTGCGCGGGAATTAACCCGCCGCCAGCCCAGGAAGCCTGAATATGAACTCGTCCGTCTCTGCTCTGCCCCTGTCCACCCTGAGCCCTGCCAATGAAGCGCTGACCCTGCGTCTGCCCAGCTCGTTGCAGCTCAAACAGCAATTGCCCCTCAGCAACGCATTGACCCAGCAAGTCACCGCTCACCGCCAGGCGGTTCGAGCAATCCTCAACGGTGAAGATTCCCGCCTGCTGGTCATTGTCGGCCCCTGCTCGATTCACGATCCGCAATCCGCGCTCGAATACGCCAACAACCTGGCCCGCCTGGCTGACGAGGTCAGTGATGAAATGCTGCTCGTCATGCGTGCCTATGTCGAAAAACCACGTACCACGATCGGCTGGAAAGGCCTGGCCTACGATCCGCACCTCGATGGCAGCGACGACATGGCGGGCGGCCTGACGCTTTCCCGTGAATTGATGCGCGAAATGATCAAGCTGGGCTTGCCGGTCGCGACCGAACTGCTGCAACCCATGGCCGCCGGTTACTTTGAGGACCTGCTCAGTTGGGTCGCCATCGGTGCACGCACCACCGAGTCGCAAATCCATCGTGAAATGGCCAGCGGGCTGAGCATGCCGGTCGGTTTCAAGAATGGCACCGACGGTGGTATCGCAGTTGCCAGTGATGCCATGCGCTCTGCCGCCCATCCCCATCGCCACTTCGGCGTGGATAGCCAGGGCCACCCGGCGATCATCCAGACCCCGGGCAATGCCGATACCCATCTGGTATTGCGCGGCGGTCATAACGGGCCGAACTACGACCGCGCCAGCGTAGCCAAGGTACACAGTGACTTGACCCGCCTGAAGATCCCGGCACGGATCATGGTCGACTGCAGCCACGCCAACAGCGGCAAAGATCCGCTGCGCCAGCCGGCCGTGTTCAATGATGTGCTTGAACAACGCCTGCAGGGGGACCGCTCGCTCATCGGCATGATGATCGAAAGTCACTTGTTCGAGGGTTGCCAGCCGCTGAGCCCGTCGCTGAAGTACGGCGTATCGGTCACAGATGGTTGCCTGGGTTGGAGCGGGACGGAAGCGCTGTTGCGCCAGGCGGCGAAGAGGCTTCGTAAAACCCATGATTGATTGCGGTACATCGTGGTAAACGTGTTTTTCTGTAGGAGCGAGCTTGCTCGCGATGGTCGTTAACGACAATGCGCGCTGTCTGAATGAGCGCGTCGTCTCGACCTCCATCGCGAGCAAGCTTCGCTCCTACAGTGGGACACGTTCAAATTTGGATGCACACCCCTGCCTTTTCAGCATCCCGCTATTCCATTTTCATCGAATGACCGCGGCTTTTTCATACATCGCACCAACGTCCGACTGCTTTAGAGTGAGGCGCAAGGCACCTCCCCGACCGCTGAAAAAGGACAAACACATGCAACGGAATGCAGATACTCACTATCCCATCCTGCTGGTTCACGGGCTCTTCGGATTTGACCGGATCGGCACCTTCGAGCTCTTCCACGACATTAAACAGGCCCTCAGAAGTGCCGGTGCGCGGGTATTCGTGCCACACCTGTCGGCCACTCACAGCAATGAAACTCGAGGCAATCAACTGTTGGCGCAAATCGAACGGGTACTGGAAGGCACAAGTGCCAGCAAAGTCAACCTGATCGGTCATAGCCAGGGCGCATTGGCCGCTCGTTATGCAGCCGCAATAGCTCCACAGTCGGTTGCCTCAGTGACGTCCGTCAGTGGACCAAACCATGGTTCGGAACTGGCCGACTTCCTGCGCAAGGCGCTTACGCCTGGCAGCTTGCCTGAGCAGATCGCCGAGACAGTGGCGACCCTGTTCGCAGACTTTCTGGCATTGATCAGTGGCAACCGCGGCATGCCAAGCAACGCCATCGCCGCATTGAGCGCGCTGACTACAGAGGGTGTCGCTGCATTCAACGACAAGTATCCGCAAGGTCTACCCAAAACCTGGGGGGGCAAAGGTTGCGAGCGGGTCAACGGTGTCCGATATTACTCTTGGAGTGGCACCTTGCCGGAAAACCTGCTGAAGGGTGGTTACAATCCCATTGATCCAGTGCACGGATTCCTGCGGGCCTTTTCCCGATATTTCATCACTGAAGCCGGGCAGAACGATGGCATGGTCGGTCGTTACAGCTCCCATCTGGGCACCGTCATCCGCTCCGACTATCCATTGGACCATCTCGGCACCATTCGCCAGGCCGGTGTCACGATCGGAAAAAACGTCGACCCGATTGACCTATATGTGCAGCATGCCGAGCGCCTGAAAAGAGCCGGCCTTTGATCGGGATGAATGTCAACGTCAATGCGTCTTGTCTGAATGCCCGCGCTGCCCAGGCATTTTTCGCGAGCAAGCTCGCTCCTGCAGGAGAAATCGCTTAGGCTCGACACTTTACCGAACATTGAAAGGAGTATTTCCCCATGGCTAGAGCCACTGCCCGCCACATCCTCGTTGCCAGCGAAGCCAAGTGCAACGAACTCAAGGCCCAAATCGAGGCTGGCGCAGACTTTGCCGAGATCGCCAAAGCCAACTCCACCTGCCCTTCCAGCCGCCAGGGCGGTGACCTGGGTTCCTTCGGTCCTGGCCAAATGGTCAAGGAATTCGACACCGTGGTTTTCAGTGCACCGATCAACGTCGTGCAAGGCCCGGTCAAGACCCAGTTCGGCTACCACCTGCTGGAAGTGACCAGCCGTCAGGACTGATCGAAGCCCGGTTTTCACCCACAACGGCCCGCCTTTTGGTGGGCCGCTGTGTTTCAGATGCGTAATACGGCTGGCGAGGGACGCGCCGCTAGCGTACAAATTGTCGTTAACGACCACCCGGCTCTAAGGCTGACAATGCGACTGGCTTTCCCTACTGTGTTATTCACTGCCGTGGCCCTGCTGTTGAGCGCCGCCGGTGTGAACGCTGCACCGCAACATGCGTTGACCGTATACGGAGAACCGGCCAAGTACCCTGCCGGCTTCAGTCACTTCGCCTACGCCAATCCGCTGGCCCCCAAGGGGGGCACCATGCGTCGCTCGGCGATCGAAATCGGCCTCTTCGACCACGTGTCGCCCTACATCGACAAGGGCATCGGCGTTACGCAGATCGATGGCCTGCTCTACTCGCCCCTGGCCCAGCGCTCGCTGGACGAGCCTTACACCGTGTATGGCCTGGTGGCGCAACAGATGGAGCGTTCCGAGGACGGCCTGTCCCTGCGCTTCTACCTCAACCCCAAGGCACGTTTTGCCGATGGCAAACCCATCACCGCCGAAGACGTGCGCTACACCTTCGATCTATTGATGACCCAGGGCAGCCTGCGCTATCGCACGCAGTTCGCTGACGTCAAAGGCGTCGAGGTGGAGTCGCCACTGACCGTGCGCTTCGACTTCAAGAACAACGAAAACCGTACCTTACCGCTGGATATAGCTACCCTGCCGGTATTTCCCGAGCACTGGTGGAAGACCCGTGATTTCGCCGGTGGCGGTGGTTACGAGGCGCCGTTGGGCAGCGGGCCGTACAGAGTGGCCAAGGTCGATTCCGGGCGCAGCATTACCTTTGAACGCAACGCCGACTGGTGGGGCAAGGACCTCCCGGTCAGCCGTGGCCTCTATAATTTCGACCATTTCAGCATCGAGTACTTCGGCGACACCGACGTTGCCCGACAGGTCTTGCGCGGCGGCGCCTACGACTACAACCGCGAGTTTTCCGCCACCGGCTACTCCATCGGCTATGAAAGCCCGGCTTTAAGCGATGGCCGGCTGCAGAAAGCCCATCTGGCAACCGAAGCCCCGCAGCCGAGCCAGGGCTTTGTGTTCAATCTGCAAAAGCCGATGTTCCAGGACCGTCGTGTGCGTCAGGCGTTGGTCATGCTCTGGGACTTCGAATGGAGCAACCGGCAGATGATGCGCAATATGTACATCCGCCAACAGAGCTTCTTTTCCAACACCGAACTCGCCGCAAGGCAACTGCCGGATGCCGGCGAACTGGCGATTCTCGAACCGTTGCGCGGGCAGATTCCCGACGAAGTCTTTACCAAAGTGTTCGAGGCGCCGAAAACCGATGGCAGCGGCGTGATCCGCGATAAACAGCTGCAAGCCCTGGACCTGCTCGAACAGGCCGGCTGGAAACCCAAGGGCGATCAACTGGTCAACGCCGACGGCGAACCGTTGAGCTTCACGTTTCTGGTCAGCCAGAACGGCATGGATCGCTTGCTGCTGCCGTATAAGCGGACCCTGAAACAGATCGGCATCGACCTGAACATCCGCCGCATCGACGCATCGCAGTACGTCAACCGCCTGATGAGCCGCGACTACGACATGATCGTCACCGGCTACCCGGTCACCACCTCTCCGGGGGGCGAGCTGTTCAACTATTTCGGCTCGTCTTCGGCCACCGACCCAGGCGCCAACAACTACATGGTCCTCAAGAATCCAGCGGTGGACACCCTGATCAACGGGCTGGTGCGCGCCAACACCAAGGCCGACATGTTGCGCTACGCCCATGCGCTGGATCGGGTACTGCAATGGAACTACTACTGGATTCCCAACTATTACCCGCCGGGAACGTCCACCGTATGGTGGAACCGCTTCGGCATCCCGACCGTGCAGGCCAGCAATGACGAAGCCATCGAGAGCTGGTGGGAAGTGAGCACCACGCCCTTGACCAATCAGGAAATGACCGCCGAGCGCATCCGCCGCGCAAGACCCGGAGGGCCGCATTGATGTGGGCTTATATACTGCGGCGCTTGCTGCTGATCGTTCCAACGCTGGTGATCATTCTTCTGGTCAATTTCGTCATCGTCCAGGCGGCCCCCGGCGGCCCGGTGGAGCAGGCCATCGCCCATCTGCAAGGCATCGGTGGCGCCAGTGTCGGCGGCGGGTCTGGCGAATCCATGAGCGGCACCTCCCGGGCCAGTCGCGGCCTCGACCCACAACTGATCAAGGACATCGAAAAACAATACGGTTTCGACAAACCGGCCCATGAACGACTGTGGCTGATGCTCACCAGTTACGCGCGCCTGGACTTCGGCAAGAGCTTCTTCCGGGGCGCCACCGTCACCGATCTGATCCTGCAAAAAATGCCGGTTACCATTTCCCTCGGGCTGTGGGCGACGCTGATCACCTATCTGGTGTCGATCCCGCTGGGCATCCGCAAGGCGGTGCACCACGGCAGTCATTTCGATATCTGGAGCAGCACTGCGATCATCATCGGTTACGCGATGCCGGCGTTTCTCTTCGCGATGTTCCTGATCGTGGTGTTCGCCGGCGGCACGTCGCTGAACTGGTTTCCCGTCCGCGGGCTGGTCTCCGATAACTTCGAGTCGCTGTCGACCCTGGGCAAAATCGCCGATTACTTCTGGCACCTGGTGTTGCCGGTGACGGCGCTGGTGATCGGCGGTTTCGCGACCCTGACCATCCTGACCAAGAACTCGTTCCTCAATGAAATCACCCGCCAGTACGTGGTCACCGCCCGCGCCAAGGGCCTGAGCGAGCGCCGGGTGCTGTATGGCCATGTGTTCCGCAATGCGATGTTGCTGGTGGTGTCGGGGATTCCCCAGGCCTTTATCAGCGTATTTTTTGCCGGTTCCTTGCTGATCGAAGTGATCTTTTCCCTCGATGGCCTGGGCCGCATGAGCTATGAGGCTGCGGTTTCCAGGGATTATCCGGTGGTGTTTGGCTCTCTGTTTATCTTCACCCTGTTCGGCCTGCTGATAAAACTGGTCGGTGACCTGTGCTACACCCTGGTCGACCCACGTATCGACTTCGCCGCGAGGAATGCCTGATGCTCAAGCTTTCGCCGTTGGGCCGTCGTCGTTTTGAACGCTTCAAGAAGAACCGTCGCGGCTGGTGGTCGCTGTGGTTGTTTGTCGGTCTGTTCCTGCTCACCCTGGGTGGCGAACTGATCGCCAACGACAAGCCGCTGATGGTCAGCTATCAAGGTCAGTGGTACTTCCCCGCTTTAAAACGCTACACCGAACAGGAGTTTGGCGGTCAGCTACCTTTCCAGGCCGATTACCGCAGCGACTATGTGCAGCACCTGATCAAAAAGGACGGCGGCTGGCTACTGTTTCCACCGATCCCCTTCAGCGATGACACGCCCAACTACGACCTGAACAAACCGGCACCGAGCCCGCCATCGAGCGTGAACTGGCTGGGCACCGACGATCAGGCGCGAGACGTGTTGGCCCGTGTGATCTTCGGCGCGCGAGTATCGATTCTGTTTGCCCTGATGCTGACCTTCGTCAGTGCGTTGATCGGCATTGCCGCCGGGGCCCTGCAAGGCTATTACGGCGGCTGGGTCGACTTGCTAGGGCAGCGCCTGCAGGAGGTCTGGTCGGGGCTGCCCGTGCTGTATTTGCTGATCATCCTGTCGGGGTTTGTCGAGCCGAATTTCTGGTGGCTGCTGGGGATCATGGCGCTGTTCTCATGGCTCGCGCTGGTAGACGTAGTGCGCGCCGAATTCCTGCGCGGACGCAATCTGGAATACGTAAAAGCCGCCAGGGCACTGGGCCTGACCGATCGTAAAGTCATCGTTCGACACATCCTGCCCAACGCCATGAACGCGACCTTGAGCTACCTGCCGTTCATTCTGACCGGAGCAATCTCGACCCTGACGGCACTGGACTTCCTCGGGTTCGGCATGCCCGCTGGCAGCGCATCCCTGGGCGAACTGATCGGCCAGGGCAAGCAGAACCTGCAAGCACCGTGGCTTGGGCTGACGGCGTTTTTCGCCTTGGCGCTGATTCTTTCCTTACTGGTGTTCATCGGCGAAGCCTTGCGTGACGCCTTTGACCCTCGCTCCTGATGCGGACGGCTGACATGAGTAACCTGATCGAAATCCGTGACCTCAGCGTGGCCTTCAGCGGCCAGACCGTGGTGCGCAATCTGTGCCTGGACATCCGCCCCGGCGAGTGCCTGGCATTGGTGGGCGAATCGGGCTCGGGCAAGTCGGTGACCGCCCACTCGATCCTGCAACTGCTGCCCGAAGGCGGGACCGAAACCACCGGCAGTATCCGTTATCGCGGCCAGGAGATTGTCGGCGCCGACGTCAAGCGTTTGCGTCAGTTGCGCGGCAACCGAATCGCCATGATTTTCCAGGAGCCGATGACCTCCCTGAATCCATTGCACAGCATCGAAAAGCAGATCGGCGAAACCTTGCTGGTGCACAAAGGCATGGCCGGCAAAGCGGCTCAGGCGCGTATTCTTGAATTGCTGCACTTGGTGGGCATTCAGAAACCCAAGGAACGACTCAAGGCCTACCCCCATCAATTGTCCGGTGGCCAACGCCAGCGGGTGATGATCGCCATGGCCCTGGCCTGCGAACCGGAATTGCTGATCGCCGACGAACCCACCACCGCACTGGATGTCACCGTGCAACGCAAGATCCTGCTGCTGCTCAAATCGCTGCAGCAGCGGCTCGGCATGTCACTCCTGCTGATCAGCCACGACCTCAACCTGGTGCGCAGCATCGCCCAACGCGTTTGTGTGATGAAGGCTGGGGAAATCGTCGAGCAGGCAGGCTGCGAAACCATTTTTACCGAACCGAAACACCCGTATAGCTGCCTGCTGCTCAATGCCGAACCGGAGGGCGAAGCACTGCCTCGCGAGGAACGGGAAAACGTACTCGAAGTGGACGATCTGCGGGTGCAGTTTGCCGTCGGTGGCGGATTGTTTCAGCGCAAGACCTACTTGAAAGCCGTGGACGGCATCAGCCTTAAGGTTCAGCGCGGAAAAACCCTGGGGATTGTCGGTGAGTCCGGTTCGGGCAAGTCCACGCTCGGCCAGGCAATCCTGCGCCTGCTTGATTCCGAGGGCGGTATTCGTTTCCAGGGCGAAGCGCTGGACGGACTGACCCAGAAGCAGCTGCGGCCCTGGCGCAAGCAGATGCAGGTGGTGTTCCAGGACCCCTTCGGTAGTCTCAGCCCGCGGATGTCCGTGGAGCAGATCATCTGCGAAGGCCTGGAAGTACACAGCCAGTTGAGCACCGAGGAGTGCAACGCCGAAGTGATTCGCGCACTGCAGGAAGTCGGTCTCGACCCGCGAAGCCGTCACCGCTATCCCCATGAATTCTCCGGCGGCCAGCGCCAGCGCATCGCCATCGCCCGGGCGTTGGTATTGAAACCGGCGCTGATCCTGCTGGACGAGCCCACCTCGGCGCTGGACCGTACCGTGCAAAAGCAGGTGGTCGCCCTGCTCCGTCAGCTCCAGGAAAAACATGGCCTGACCTATTTGTTCATCAGTCATGACCTGTCGGTGGTTCGCGCGCTGGCCCATGACATGATCGTGATCAAGGACGGCAAGGTGGTGGAAAGCGGTGCCAGCCATGATGTGTTTGATTCACCGCAGCATCCGTACACCAAGGAGCTGTTGGCGGCGGCGCATTTGGGGCAGGCATAATTCGGGACCGCGTCGCGGCCTTGGGGGGGGGGGGGGGGGGGGGGGGGGGGGGGGGGGGGGGGGGGGGGGTTGGGGGAGGGTTGGGTGGTTTGGGGGGGGGCTTTTCCTAAGTGGGGAAAGGTTTTTTTTTGGGGGGGAGCGAGCCTGCTCGCGAAGAGGCCGGCGCTGGCAATACACAATCAGGATCAGCACCGATGAACACCACCGAAAGCCTCAAGGACTACCAGCGAGTTCGCCTGCTGGCAATCCGTTCGTTGTTCGAAATCATCGAGCAGTCGAGTGAAGGCACGGTCATCGTCGACCGCGATGCCAATATCGTCTGGATGAACGAGCGTTATGCCCGGCGGTTTGGCCTGGAGTCGGCCGAAAGTGCCATCGGCAAGGCCTGTGAAAGCGTGATCCCCGGCAGCCTGTTGCGTGAAGTGGTGCGCACCGGCCGACCGATTTTGCTGGACATGCAGGACACCTCCAAGGAACCGCTGGTGGTCATGCGCCTGCCGATCCATGACGACGCTGGCCTTGTGATTGGAGCCATCGGCTTTGCCCTGTTTGATGAATTGCGCAGCCTGTCACCGATGCTCAAGCGCTACATGAGTATGCAAGAAGAGCTTGCATCCACGCGTTCGCTGCTGCGGGCACGGCAGACCAAGTACAACTTCGCCCACTTCATAGGCACCAGCGCCGCCAGCCTGGAAGTCAAGCGACGCGCTCGGCGCAGTGCCAGCACGGACTCGCCGGTGTTGCTGCTGGGGGAAACCGGCACCGGCAAGGAACTGCTGGCTCAGGCGATCCATAACGCGTCACCGCGTGCGCACAAGGCCTTTGTCAGCATCAACAGTGCGGCGATCCCCGAATCATTGCTCGAAGCCGAATTCTTCGGTACTGCTCCCGGTGCCTTTACCGGTGCCGATCGCAAGGGCCGCGCCGGCAAATTGCAAATCGCCCAGGGTGGCACGCTGTTCCTCGATGAAATCGGCGATATGCCGCTGCCGTTGCAAAGCAAGTTGCTGCGGGTGCTGCAGGAAAAGGAATTCGAGCCGGTCGGTTCCAACGACGTGATCCAAAGCGATGTGCGGGTGATCGCCGCGACCTCTACCGATCTGGAAGCCGCGATCAAGCGCGGCGAGTTTCGCGCCGACCTGTATTACCGCCTCAACGTCCTGCCGATCCACGTACCACCGTTGCGTGACCGCCTCGACGACCTGCCCGCCCTCAGCGAAGCCATCCTGGAAGAGCTGCGCAGCCAGCACGAGCTGAACAGCGAAGCGCTGGCGTTGCTGGGCCAGCACGCCTGGCCGGGGAATATTCGCGAACTGCGCAACGTCCTGGAGCGGGCCGCATTGCTCAGCGATGATCTGCAGCTTTCAGTCGCGGATATCCGTGGCGCGATCGGGACTTTTACTGCCGTTGAGCGGGTGACTCCGTTGATCGTGGAGCCGGTGGAACACGAGACGTTCAGCGCGGCGCGGGAACGCTTTGACCGGCAATTGATCGAATCCGCCCTGGCGCAATGCGGGGGCAAGGTGATCGAGGCGGCGGCGCGCCTGGGGTTGGGGCGGTCGACGTTGTACAAGAAGATGGTGGCACTGGGAATTGCGGAGTCTCTATAAAGAGACACTAAATCCACAAACATGGAAAGAGCTTCGCGAGCAGGCTCGCTCCCACAGGTTCAGATAATTTTGCCCAACTGTGGGAGCGAGCCTGCTCGCGAAGAGGCCAGTCCTGACGACGAAAATCTCAAAACAGAGACTCAACCATTGACCCCGCCCTAACAAAGATAAATATATCTATATATTTCAACAACTTACCCATCTGGCACGATACTCGCTATAGCCCCTTCCTACACAGTTACACCCCACAAAAATAACAATCCCAGGAGACACACCATGAGTGTGATCATTGCCTTGGCAGCCCTCGCGCTGTTGATGCTGGCCGCTTACCGTGGCTATAGCGTTATCCTTTTTGCCCCGATTGCCGCGCTCGGCGCTGTCCTGCTTACCGACCCTTCTGCCGTTGCGCCTGCTTTCACCGGCGTGTTCATGGAAAAAATGGTCGGTTTCATCAAACTGTACTTCCCGGTATTCCTGCTTGGCGCAGTGTTCGGCAAGCTGATCGAGTTATCGGGCTTCTCGCGTTCCATCGTCGCTGCGGCCATTCGCTTGCTCGGCACCCGTCAGGCGATGCTGGTGATCGTGCTGGTCTGCGCTTTGCTCACCTATGGCGGCGTGTCGCTGTTCGTGGTGGTGTTCGCGGTGTATCCGTTTGCCGCCGAGATGTTCCGTCAGAGCAATATCCCCAAGCGCTTGATTCCGGCGACCATTGCCCTGGGTGCCTTCTCCTTCACCATGGACGCCCTGCCCGGCACCCCACAGATCCAGAACATCATCCCCAGCACCTTCTTCAACACCACGGCGTGGGCGGCGCCCTGGCTGGGTGTGATCGGCACGATATTCGTGTTTTGCGCCGGCATGCTGTTTCTCCAGCGTCAGCGCAACAAGGCCCAACGCACTGGCGAAGGCTATGGCACCGACCTGCGCAACGAGCCGGAAACCGCCGCCGACATCAAGCTGCCCAACCCGTGGATCGCCCTGTCCCCATTGTTGGCCGTGGGCATCATGAACTTGCTGTTCACCCAGTGGATTCCGCAGTGGTACGGCAAGACCCACAGCCTGGCGCTGCCGGGCATGGCCGCGCCGGTCACCACCGATATCGCCAAACTCACAGCGATCTGGGCGGTTCAGGCAGCCTTGCTGGTGGGCATCCTTATGGTGCTCGCATTCGGCTACAAGGCGATCAGCCGCAAACTGGCCGAAGGCAGTAAAAGTGCGGTTAGCGGTGCATTGCTGGCAGCAATGAACACCGCGTCGGAATACGGTTTTGGCGCGGTGATCGCGTCCCTGCCAGGCTTCCTGGTGCTGGCCGACTGGCTGAAAAGCATTCCCAATCCGCTGGTCAACGAAGCGATTACCGTGACCTTGCTGGCCGGTATCACCGGCTCTGCTTCCGGCGGCATGAGCATCGCCCTGGCGGCAATGTCCGAGCAGTTCATCAGCGCCGCCCACGCCGCCAACATCCCGCTGGAAGTGCTGCACCGCGTCGCCTCGATGGCCAGTGGTGGCATGGACACCCTGCCGCACAACGGCGCGGTGATTACCCTGTTGGCGGTCACTGGCCTTACCCACCGTGAGGCTTACAAAGACATTTTCTGTATTACGCTGATCAAGACCCTGGCGGTTTTTGTGGTGATCGGTACTTTCTACGCCACTGGCATTGTGTGAGGTATTCATGACGACTCTTTCAGGCAAGACCGCACTGGTCACCGGTTCCACCAGCGGCATTGGCCTCGGCATCGCCCTCAGCCTGGCCAAGGCCGGCGCCTATCTGATCCTCAATGGTTTCGGCGATGCGTCCAAGGTGATCGCCGAAGTCGAACAGTACGGTGGCAAGGTTGGCCATCATCCGGCCGACGTCAGCGACCCGGCACAGATCGCTGACATGATTGCCTACGCCGAGCGTGAATTCGGCGGCGTCGACATTCTGGTCAACAACGCCGGCATCCAGCACGTGGCGCCGGTAGACGAGTTCCCGGTGGAGCGCTGGGACTCGATCATCGCCATCAACCTGTCGTCGGTGTTTCACAGCACCCGCCTGAGCCTGCCGGGCATGCGCGCCAAGGGCTGGGGCCGGGTGATCAACATTGCCTCGGTGCATGGCCTGGTGGGGTCGACCGGCAAGGCGGCTTATGTGGCAGCCAAGCACGGCGTGATCGGACTGACCAAGGTCGTTGCCCTGGAAACCGCCACCAGCAACGTCACCTGCAACGCGATTTGCCCGGGTTGGGTGTTGACGCCGCTGGTGCAGAAGCAGATCGACGACCGCGCCGCGAAGGGGATCGATCCTCAGCAGGCGCAGCATGATTTGCTCGCCGAGAAGCAACCGTCACTGGAGTTCGTGACCCCGCCGCAACTGGGCGAGCTGGTGTTGTTCCTGTGCAGTGAAGCCGGCAGCCAGGTGCGAGGGGCGGCGTGGAATATTGATGGTGGGTGGTTGGCGCAGTGAACCGGCGTTAGACCGCGTTATCGTTCTTCGCGAGCAGGCTCGCTCCCACAGGGGATCGCATTTCAATGTGGGAGCGAGCCTGCTCGCGAATGGTTCTAAAGACATAAGAAGAGGCAAATCATGTCCGACATACTCTGGAAACCCAGCACCGAACGCATCGCCAAAACCCGCATGGAAGCCTTCCGGCGCTTCATCATCAAGCGGCATCACGTGCACCTGGACGACTACCCTGCCCTGCACCAATGGTCCATCGATCAGCGCGAGGACTTCTGGCAGGCGATCGTCGACTTTTTCGATATCCGCTTCCATCAGCAACCCGATGCGGTGTTGGTGGAAGGCCCACAGATGCCCAGCGCCCAGTGGTTCCCCGGTGCAACCCTGAACTTCGCCGAGCACTTGCTGCAGCGCAGCGACGATGCCGTTGCGGTGGTGGCCGTGGCTGAAAACGGCCAGCGCGAACACTTGACCTGGGCTGAGCTGGCAGAGCATGTCGCCGGATTTCAAAACGGACTCGTGGCCGCCGGTGTCGGCCTCGGCGACCGGGTCGCCGCGTGCATGCCAAACACCTGGCAAACCCTGGTGGCCATGCTCGCCACCACCAGCCTCGGGGCGATCTGGTCCTGCTCGTCGCCGGACTTCGGCACCCAAGGGGTGATCGACCGTTTCGGCCAGATCGAACCGAAAGTGCTGATCACCTGCGCCGGCTACCGCTACGCCGGAAAAGAGATCGACCAGACCACCAAGGTCAACGAAATCCTCGAGCGCCTGCCGTCGTTGCAACAGTTGATCATCGTGCCTTACGCACGACCCGAGGCGCGCATCGAAGACTTCCATTCTCATACCTCTGCCAACGTCACGCTCTGGGACGACTTCTATTTCCCTGGCGGCGAGCCGGACTTCGTCGCCGTGCCCTTCGACCATCCGCTGTACATCCTCTACTCCAGCGGCACCACCGGCGTGCCCAAATGCATCATCCACAGCACTGGAGGCGTGCTGCTGCAACACGTCAAGGAACACGGCCTGCATGGCGACCTTGGCCCCGGCGAGCGCCTGTTCTACTACACCACCTGCGGCTGGATGATGTGGAACTGGCTAGTCTCGGCCCTGGCGGTGGGCAGCTCGGTGGTGCTGTATGACGGCTCGCCTTTCCAACCCGATCCGCAACGTTTGATCGACCTGATCGACGACGAGGGCATCAGCGTCTTCGGCACCAGCCCCAAGTTTCTCGCAACGCTGCAAAGCAGTGGCGTGAAGCCAAGGCAAAGCCATGACCTGAGCAGCCTGAAAACCCTGCTCTGCACAGGTTCCGCGCTTTCACCGCAGAGCTACGACTACGTCTACCGCGACCTCAAGGCGGATGTGTGCCTGGCCTCGATGTCGGGCGGCACCGATATCGTGTCCTGTTTTGTGAATGGCAATCCGTGGCAACCGGTGCGCCGTGGCGAAATTCAGGGCAAAAGCCTGGGCATGGCCGTCGAGGTATGGAACGACAACGGTCAGCCGGTGATTGGCGAAAAAGGCGAGTTGGTGTGCACCCGGCACTTCCCGGCGATGCCCATTGGCCTGTGGCACGACCCCGACGGGGAAAAGCTGCGGGCTTCATATTTCAGCCAGTTTCCCGGCGTCTGGGCCCAGGGTGATTACGCCGAAGAGCTGCCACATGGCGGGATGATGATCCACGGGCGTTCCGATGCGGTGCTCAATCCCGGCGGCGTGCGCATCGGCACCGCAGAGATCTATCGGCAGGTGGAAAAAGTCTCGGAGGTGCTCGACAGCGTGGCCATCGGTCAGCAATGGCAGGACGATGTGCGCGTGGTGCTGTTCGTGCGTTTGCGCGATGGCGTGGTGCTGGATGATGCGTTGCAACAGAGAGTTCGCGAGGTCATTCGTGCCAACACCACGCCGCGCCATGTGCCGGCGAAGATTGTTGCGGTGACGGATATTCCCCGGACCATCAGCGGCAAAATCGTCGAGTTGGCGGTGCGCAATGTGGTGCATGGGCAGAAGGTGAAGAACACCGATGCGCTGGCCAATCCTGAGGCGCTTGATCAATTCCGGAACCGCCCAGAACTCCAGAATTGAAATGGAGATTACCTGTGGGAGCGAGCCTGCTCGCGAAAGCGGTATGTCAGTCGAATTTGATGTGCCTGACACGACGCCTTCGCGAGCAGGCTCGCTCCCACAAGGGATTGTGTGTCAGTCCATGAGGCCCCAGTCACCCGGCGAAACCTCAGCATGCAGTTTCAGCCGCAACCGCAAATTATTCACCGAATCCGCATGCTTCAATGCCTCGTCCTCATTGATCGCCCCCTCCACCACCAGCTCGAATAATGCTCCATCGAACGTCTGCATCCCCAGCGCTGCGGACTTCTCCATCACCCCCTTGAGCTCGGACAGCTCATTGCGGCGGATCAGGTCGCCAATGGTCGGCGTGCCCAGCATCAACTCCACGGCCACCCGGCGCTGACCGTCACCGGTCCTTACCAGGCGCTGGGAAACGAACGCCTTGAGGTTATTGCCCAGATCGTTGAGCAGTTGTCCCCGGCGCTCCTCGGGGAAGAAGTTGATGATGCGGTCCAGCGCCTGGTTGGCGTTGTGCGCATGCAGCGTGGAGATCACCAGATGCCCGGTATCGGCGAATGCCAGCGCGTGTTCCATGGTTTCTCGGTCACGGATTTCGCCGATCAGCACCACATCCGGGGCCTGGCGCAGGGTGTTTTTCAAGGCGGTATGGAAACTGCGGGTATCGACGCCGACTTCACGCTGGTTGATGATCGATTTCTTGTGCCGATGGATATACTCGATCGGGTCTTCGATGGTGACGATATGACCTTGGCTATGACGATTGCGGTAATCAATCAACGCCGCGAGCGATGTCGACTTGCCCGAGTCGGTGACGCCGACGAACAGCATCAGCCCTTGCTTGAGCATGACCGTTTCAAGCAGCACCGCCGGTAATTTGAGGTCTTCGAAGCGCGGAATGTCCAGCTTGACGTTGCGCACTACCATGGACACATCGTTACGCTGTTTGAAGATATTGACTCGAAAGCGACCGATCCCCGCCAGGGAGATCGCCAGGTTCATTTCCAGTTCCCGGTCGAACTCCAGCCGCTGTTCGGCGTCCATGATGGACGCGGCAATCGCCGCAATGTCCCCCGGCTTGAAGGCTTGGTCAGCCAGAGGTGTAATCACGCCGTCGAACCGTGCGCTGGGTCGCGCTCCGGTGGATAGATACAGATCGGAGCCATCCTGGCTGGCCAGGCGTTTTAACAACGCATCGATTTCCATGGCAAAAAGCACCTGCGAAGCCTTCAATTGACAGAAAATGCCCCATACGGGGTCAAAGCCGTGACCGCTGAGCAAGCATAGTAGACACCGCCACACCGACTTATGTGCAGGACACCTTGATGAATGCATCACCAACCGGCAGCGATGCCCAGGCCTTGATTGCCCGATTGGACTGGGCGAACAGTCCGCTGGGCGAAGCCAGCATTTGGCCGCAGAGCTTGCGGACCGCCGTGGACATCGTGATTCATTCGCCGATGCCGATGCTGTTGCTCTGGGGACCACAGCTGACCCAAATCTATAACGACGGCTTCGCTCTGCTCGCCGGGAGCAAGCACCCGCACGCTTTCGGACAACCGACACACCAAATCTGGCCAGAACTGAAAGACTTTACCGACCCGATTTACAGCGCCGTCCTACAAGGCCAAGTGCGGACCTACAGCGAGCAGCGCTTTACCCTGCAACGCGATGGTAAGGATTCCGACTTCTGGCTCGACCTGACCTACAGCCCGATCCGTGACGAAAATGCCGAGGTCGCCGGCATCCTGGTCACTGCCATCGAAACCAACGAACGCCGGCGCATCGCGCTCGAACTGGAACAACGCTCGGCCGCCAGCCTCAAGGCACAACAGGAAACCGAAGAGCGCCTGCAGCTTGCGCTCGCCGCCACCGACGCGGTAGGCACCTGGGACTGGGATATCAGCGAGGACAGGTTCATCGCCGACGCGCGTTTTGCCCAGTTGCACGGCATCGATCCAGCCATGGCGGGGCAATTGCCAATCAGCGCTTATCTGCACGGTGTCCACCCGCAGGACCGTGCCCTGATCGCCCGCAGCATCAAGCACTGCATCAATGAAGGCACCGAATACGCCGAGGAATATCGCCTGTTGCAACCCGACGGCCAGCTGCGCTGGGTGTTTGCTCGCGGACGTTGCTACAAGGACCATCACGGTCGGCCGATTCGATTCCTCGGCGCAGCCCTGGACCTGACCGAACGCAAAAACACCGAGCAGGCCCTGCGCCAGAGCCAGACCGAATTGCAGCTGATCATCAACGCCATGCCGATCCTGATCAGTTACGTCGACCGCGAAGAACGCTTTCGCCTGAACAACTCCGCGTATCTGGACTGGTATGGCCTGACACCCCAGGAGCTTTACGGCAAGACCGTGCGCGAGGTATTGGGCGATGAGGCCTACGCCTTGCGCGCCGAGTACATTGCCCAGGCCCTGTCGGGCAAGCCCTGCTGTTTCAGCATCAACACCCCACACCGTGACGGTAGCATCCGTCACGCACTGATGAATTATCTGCCGCGCCACGGTGCGGACGGCGCAGTGAACGGTTTCTACATCTTTGTGATCGACGAAACCGAGCGCAAACAGACCGAAGAAGCCCTGCGCAACCTCAACGAAACACTTGAGGAGCGCGTCGCCGCCCGTACCCAGCAGCTGGCCGAAACCAACCAGCGCCTGCAAAACGAGATGTTCGAGCGCGAGCGCGCCGAAGACGCCTTGCGCCATGCGCAGAAAATGGAAGCGGTCGGCCAGCTCACCGGCGGTATCGCCCATGACTTCAACAACATGCTCACCGGGATCATCGGCAGCCTCGACCTGATGCAGCGCTACATCGCCGACGGTCGCACGGCGGAAATCACCCGCTTTACCGAAGCGGCCGTTTCCTCGGCCAACCGCGCCGCAGCCCTGACCCATCGCTTGCTGGCGTTCTCCCGGCGTCAATCGTTGGACCGCAAGCCGCTCGACGCCAACGATCTGGTCCATTCGCTGGAAGAGCTGTTCAGCCGCACCAAGGGCGACCACATCGAACTCAAGCTGCAACTGGCCGAGGATGCCTGGCCGGTCAGCACCGATGTCAGCCAATTGGAAAATGCCCTGCTCAACCTGGTGATCAACGCCCGGGATGCCATGCCCGATGGTGGTGAGCTGCGTATCGAAACCGCCAACGTGTACCTCGACGGCAGTGACATCAACATCCTGGAGCCGGTCAAGGCCGGGGATTACCTGATGATTGCCGTCAGTGACAACGGTACCGGCATGACGCCCAAGGTATTGGCCAAGGCCTTCGACCCGTTTTTCACCACCAAACCCATCGGCCAGGGCACGGGGCTTGGGTTGTCGATGATTTATGGCTTTGCCCAGCAATCGGGCGGTCACGTCAGCCTGTTCAGCATGCCGGGCCAGGGCACCAGCGTGCGTCTGTACCTGCCGCGCCTGCACGAAGTGGAACAAATCGATGTGCTGTCACCGGTGATCGGCGAGGCGCCGCCGGCGATTGCCGGGGAGACCGTGGTGCTGGTAGAGGATGATCCGGCGGTGCGCATGCTGGTGTTGGACCTGCTCAGGGAGCTGGGCTATCGCGCCCATGAAGCCGAAGATGCGAAAACCGCCCTGCCCTTGCTCGAATCCAATCTGCGGGTCGATCTGCTGGTCACCGATGTTGGCCTTCCGGGCATGAATGGCCGACAACTGGCGGAGATCGCCCGCCAGCATCGTCCGCAGTTGAAAGTACTGTTCATGACCGGTTACGCGCAGATGGCCGCCGAACGCCAGGGTTTCCTTGAAGAAGGCATGGACATGGTGGCCAAACCGTTCTCCATCGATTTGTTGGCCAACAAGATTCGCACGATGATCAGCCAACCCGAGTGAGTTAGGGCATAATCGCGCCCCGCTGTCGCCACCGTTTTATTGTTTGAAGGTACCTGCCCCATGAAAGCTCAAGCCCGCCACATTCTGGTGAAGACCGCCGAAGAAGCCGAGCAGCTCAAACAACGCATCGCCAAGGGCGAAGCCTTCGACGTGCTGGCCAAGAAATACTCCACCTGCCCGTCGGGCAAACGCGGCGGTGATCTGGGTGAGGTGCGGCCGGGGCAGATGGTCGGGGCGATCGATGCGGTGATCTTCAAAAAACCGTTGCGGGTGGTGCATGGGCCGATCAAGAGCAAATTCGGGTATCACCTGGTGCAGGTATTTTTCCGGGATTGATCGGTTGGCCTAAGGGCCTCATCGCTGGCAAGCCAGCTCCCACAGGATCTGTGTCATCGCTATCTTTTATGGCAACTTGAAATCCCTGTGGGAGCTGGCTTGCCGGCGATCCGATGGCGCAGCCAGCGGCCATCCAACACTTACCTTGGAATCAGTGCCCCCGGCACCTGAATTACCCGACTCGCCAACCGATGCCCCGCCTCGGCGGCTTCCAGAGGGCTGCCACCCTTGAGCCGACGGGCCAGGTACGCCGCGCTGAACGAATCCCCCGCCGCCGTGGTGTCCACCACTCGCTCGACTTTCTGCGCCGGCACTTCGAATGACTCGCCGTCACAACGAATCAAGCAGGCCTCGGCGCCGCGCTTGAGCACCACTTCCGGTGTGCCGATCTGCTCGTACGCGGCAAACACCGCTTCGCAGTCGGAAAAATGGAACAGTGCCTGTTCGTCATCCACGGTCAGCAACGCCATATCGACATAGGGCAGCACGCTGCGATAGGCCGCTCGCGCCTCCTCGACCGAGGCCCACAGGCGAGGCCGGTAGTTGTTGTCGAAGACGATTCGCGCGTCGCGCTGCCGGGCCTCGATCAGGGTTTCCAGCAATCTTTCCCGACCTTTTACACCCAATACCGCCAGGGTGATGCCGCTGAAATACAGCACGTCGTAATCCGGCAGCGCCGCCAGGATCGGTTCGGCGGCAGGCGTGGTGAAGCAATCGCGTACCGCCGCTTCATTGCGCCAGTAGAGAAAACGCCGTTCGCCGGCGGCGTCAGTCTGGATGCAGTACAGCCCCGGCAGGCGGCCCGGCAAGCGCTGGACCATGCCCAGGCCGATGTTCTCGGCGGCCCAGCTCTGACACATGGCGTCGCTGAAACTGTCATCGCCCAGGGCGGTGACGTAGTCCACGGTGCCGGCGGTGCCCAACTCACGGGACAGGTAGACCGCAGTGTTCAAGGTGTCGCCACCGAAGCTCTGTTGCAAGCTGCCGTCGGCGCGGTGCTGCAACTCGATCATGCATTCGCCGATCAGGGCGATGCGCGGGGTGTTGGGGGCCAGGGTGTTGAGGGTGTTCATGGGTGTGGGGTCTCTGGTGTTTCTTTGTTGTCTGGGCGGTCGTCTTCGCGAGCAGGCTCGCTCCCACAAGGAGCTAGCCGGGTTAGCCGTTAAAGGTCAGCCAGGGTCGACACCAGAATCGCCTTGATGGTGTGCATGCGGTTTTCCGCTTGCTCGAAGGCGATGCAGGCTGGCGACTCGAACACGTCATCGGTCACTTCGATGCCGTTCTTCAGGTGCGGGTACTGCTCGGCAATCTGTTTGCCGACCTTGGTTTCGCTGTTGTGGAAGGCCGGCAGGCAGTGCATGAACTTGGTGCGCGGGTTGCCGCTGGCTTTCATCAGTTCGGCGTTGACCTGGTATGGCAGCAATTGCTGGATGCGTTCGGCCCAGGCTTCGACGGGTTCGCCCATCGACACCCAAACGTCGGTGTGGATGAAGTCTACGCCCTTGACCGCAGCTTTCGGGTCTTCGGTCAGGGTGATGCGAGCACCGCTTTCTTCACCGTATTTTTTGCAGCGAGCCACCAGATCATCCGCCGGCCACAGGGCTTTCGGCGCACAGATGCGCACGTCCATGCCCAGCTTGGCGCCGACCAGCAACAACGAGTTGCCCATGTTATTGCGCGCGTCGCCAAGGTAGGCGTAGCTGATCTCGTGGACCGGTTTGTCGGCGTGTTCGCGCATGGTCAGCACGTCGGCGATCATTTGCGTGGGGTGGTATTCATCGGTCAGGCCGTTGAACACCGGGACGCCGGCAAACTTGGCCAGTTCCTCGACGATTTCCTGCTTGAAGCCACGGTATTCGATGGCGTCGTACATGCGCCCCAGCACGCGGGCGGTGTCCTTCATGCTTTCCTTGTGGCCGATCTGCGAGGAGTTCGGGTCGATGTAGGTGACGTTAGCCCCTTGGTCATAGGCCGCGACTTCGAAGGCGCAACGGGTGCGGGTCGAAGTTTTTTCAAAGATCAGGGCGATGTTGTTGCCCTTGAGGTGCTGTTGTTCGGTGCCGGTGTACTTGGCGCGTTTAAGGTCGCGGGACAGGTCGAGCAGATAACGCAATTCGCGAGCAGTGTGGTGTTCCAGGCTCAGCAGATTGCGGTTATGAATATTGAACGCCATTTTGGATCTCCTAAGATTTTGGCCAGGCCGCGCCTCCCGTGGGACGGCGCGACCGAAGATTGATGGGTTAGTAGTCGATCGGATCGCGGACGATCGGGCAGGTCATGCAGTGGCCGCCGCCACGGCCGCGGCCGAGCTCACCGGCACTGATGGTGATGACTTCCACACCGGCCTTGCGCAGCAGGGTGTTGGTGTAGGTGTTGCGGTCGTAGCCGATGACCACGCCGGGTTCCACGGCCACCACGTTGTTGCCGTCGTCCCACTGTTCGCGTTCGGCGGCGAAGGCGTTACCGCCGGTTTGCACTACGCGCAGCTCTTTGAGATTGAGGGCCTTGGCCACGACGTCGAGGAAGTGACCTTCTTCGCGGCGGATGTCGATGCCGTCTGGTTTGCTTTCGTCCGGGCGCAGGGTGAAGCCGACGATCTGGTTCACCACTTCCGGGAAGACGGTCACCAGATCGCGGTCGCAGAAGCTGAACACGGTATCCAAGTGCATCGCCGCGCGGGATTTCGGCAGGCCGGCCACCACGACTTTTTCCACGGCCTTGTTCTTGAACAGGTTGATTGCCAGCTGGGCAATGGCCTGGCGGGACGAGCGTTCGCCCATGCCGATCAGAACCACGCCGTTACCGATCGGCATCACGTCGCCGCCTTCGAGGGTAGAAGCTCCGTGATCCTTGTCCGGGTCGCCGTACCAGATCTGGAAGTCGGCGTTGGTGAATTGCGGGTGGAATTTGTAGATGGCGGTGGTCAGCAGGGTTTCCTGACGGCGCGCCGGCCAGTACATCGGGTTGAGCGTCACACCGCCGTAGATCCAGCAGGTGGTGTCGCGGGTGAACTGGGTGTTGGGCAGGGGTGGCAGCAAGAAGCTGGAGTGTCCCAGGAAGTCGCGGAACATCTGGATGGCCTTGCCGCCGAAAGAGTCCGGCAGGTCATCGCCCGAGACACCGCCAATCAGGAACTCGGCGATGTGGCGGGGTTCCAGGCTGCGCAGCCAGGAGTTCAATTCGTTGATCAGGCCCACCCCGACGGTATCAGGGGTGATCTTGCGCGAAAGAATCCAGTCGAGCGCTTCGGGAATGGCGACTATGTCGGTCAGCAGGTTGTGCATTTCAAGCACTTCGATCCCGCGTTCACGCATCTTGGTGACGAAATCGAAATGGTCGCGCTTGGCCTGGGCCACCCACAGCACATCATCGAAAAGCAATTCGTCGCAGTTGTTCGGGGTCAGCCGCTGATGGGCCAGGCCGGGGGAGCAAACCATGACTTTGCGCAGTTTGCCGGCTTCGGAATGAACGCCGTACTTAACTTTTTCCGTGGTCATTTCTGTGTTCCTCCAGTTAACGAATCATTCAGGTCTTATAACGTCAGGAAGCCGTCATACAGCCCATAGGCCGCCACCACGGCGCCTACGACTACCGCTGCAAAAATCAGCTTCTCGATGTTGGTGAAAACCGGTTTTTTAAGTTCCATCTTGGCCTTGGCGAACAGGATCACGCCGGGGGCATAGAGCAGGGCGGACAGCAGCAGGTACTTCATGCCGCCGGCATAGATCAGCCAGATCGCGTAGATCAGGGCAATGGCACCGATCAACAGATCCTTGCCGCGATCGCCCCCGTCGTTCTCATAACTCTCGCCTCGTACCGCCAGCAGCAGCGCATACGCCGCCGACCACAGGTATGGCACCAGGATCATCGAGGTGGCGAGGTAGATCAGCGACAGATAAGTACTGGCCGAAAACAAGGTGATGATCAGGAACAGCTGCACCATCGCGTTGGTCAGCCACAGGGCGTTGACCGGCACGTGGTTGGCGTTTTCCTTGCGCAGGAACTCCGGCATGGTGTGGTCCTTGGCCGCGGCGAACATGATCTCCGCGCACAGCAGCACCCACGACAGCAGGGCCCCCAACAGCGAGATGATCAGACCGACGCTGATCAGCACCGCGCCCCAGTGTCCGACCACGTGTTCCAGCACCGCAGCCATCGACGGGTTCTGCAGTTTCGCCAGTTCCGGTTGGGTCATGATGCCCAGCGACAGCACGTTCACCAGCACCAGGAACAGCAGCACGGTGATGAAACCGATCACGGTGGCCTTACCGACATCGCTGCGTTTTTCCGCGCGGGCCGAGAAGATGCTCGCGCCTTCGATACCGATGAACACCCACACGGTGACCAGCATCATTTTGCGCACTTGGTTCATCACGCTGCCCAGGTCCGGGTTTTTCACGCCCCAGATGTCAGCGGTGAAGATCTCCAGCTTGAAGGCGAAAATCGCGATCAGCACGAACAGCAGCAGCGGAACGATCTTGGCGACCGTGGTCACCAGGTTGATGAACGCCGCTTCCTTGATCCCCCGCAGCACGAGGAAATGCACACCCCAGAGCAAGACCGAGGCGCCGATGATGGCGGCCACCGTGTTGCCTTCTCCGAAAATCGGGAAAAAGTAGCCAAGAGTGCTGAACAACAGGACGAAATAGCCCACGTTGCCCAGCCAGGCGCTGATCCAGTAACCCCAGGCGGATGAGAAACCCATGTAGTCGCCGAACCCGGCCTTGGCGTAGGCATACACCCCGCCGTCCAGATCGGGTTTGCGATTGGCCAGGGTCTGGAAGACGAAGGCCAGGGTCAACATGCCCACCGCGGTGATCGCCCAACCGATCAATACCGCGCCTACGTCGGCACTGGCGGCCATGTTCTGTGGCAAAGAAAAAATCCCGCCACCGATCATGGAACCGACAACCAACGCTACCAGTGCGCCGAGCCGTAATTTTCCGGGGGTATCAGACATTGTGTGCCTCCATTGCGGGAAAAGAGAGAAAACAGCTTAGTTTTCTTCGCTAATCAAAACCTGACTTGGATCAATGCTGGGTCGCCAAGATTTTCCAATTAATCTCAATTTGAAAAAATGAGGCCGATTTATATCAATGACCGGGAAAGCCTCTTTCCAGAGGGCTCGGCCAATGATAGATAAAGCAATCGGGGTCCTTTGAAGTTTAGACGCTAGTTCGTTTTTCTGTTTTGTAAAGTTCCAATGGCTATATTTGCGTTTTCAAGGCTTACCAACAAATTCGCTATTTACATCGGGTGTACTAGAGTGATTAGGTATAAAAAAATCACCATTCACCCAGCATCGGTTAATAAACGTTATTACGCTTAGCTTGTTTAGCTTAAATCCAATGATGTGACGGTCTCGCGACGATGACCGCACCGGCAGGGAGACGCAGGAATGTCGCAACCGACGCAAAAGCTTCGCTTGAGTGCGCTGATTGCCCTGGTGGTTGGGTCGATGATTGGAGGTGGGATCTTCTCTTTGCCGCAGAACATGGCGGAACGCGCTGATGCCGGGGCGGTGCTGATCGGTTGGGCGATCACCGCGGTGGGCATGCTGACCCTGGCTTTCGTCTTTCAGACCCTGGCCAATCGCAAGCCGGAACTCAATTCCGGGGTGTATGCCTACGCCAAGGCCGGGTTCGGCGATTACATGGGTTTTTCCTCGGCCTGGGGCTACTGGATCAGCGCCTGGCTGGGCAACGTCGGGTATTTCGTCCTGCTGTTCAGTACCCTCGGCTATTTCTTTCCGGTGTTCGGTCAGGGCAACACGCCGATTGCCATCGGTTGCGCCTCGATCCTGCTGTGGGCCGTGCATTTTCTGGTATTGCGCGGGATCAAGGAGGCAGCCTTCATCAATCAGCTGACCACCGTGGCGAAGGTCGTACCGCTGATCATGTTCATCGTCATCGCCGCCGTGGCTTTCAAGGCCGACATCTTCACCCGCGACATCTGGGGTCACAGCAACCCGAATTTCGGCAGCGTGATGGACCAGGTGCGCAACATGATGCTGGTGACCGTGTTCGTGTTCATCGGCATCGAAGGCGCCAGCGTCTATTCGGCACGGGCGGAGAAACGCTCGGACGTCGGGAGGGCGACGGTCATCGGTTTTATCGGCGTGCTGGCGTTGCTGGTGCTGGTCAACGTGTTGTCCCTGGGCATCATGAGCCAGCCGGAGTTGGCCGGCTTGCAGAACCCGTCGCTGGCCGCCGTGCTGGAGCATATCGTCGGACCCTGGGGGGCGTTGCTGATTAGCGTCGGTCTGACTATTTCACTGCTCGGCGCCTTGTTGTCCTGGGCGCTGTTGTGCGCCGAGATCCTCTTCGCCACGGCCAAGGACAAAACCATGCCGGCCTTCCTGACCCGGGAAAACGCCAACCATGTGCCGGTCAACGCGCTGTGGCTGACCAACATCATGATCCAGGGTTTCCTGTTGATCACACTGTTTTCCGCCAGTACGTACACCAGCCTGATCTACCTGGCGTCTTCGATGATCCTGGTGCCGTACCTGTGGTCGGCGGCGTACGCGGTGCTGTTGAGCGGGCGCGGCGAAACCTACGAAAACGCCTCGACCGAGCGCACCAAGGACTTGTTGATTGGTGCCATCGCACTGATTTACGCCACCTGGCTGTTGTACGCCGGTGGGGTCAAGTACCTGTTGCTGTCGGCGCTGCTCTACGCCCCCGGGGTGATTCTGTTCGCCAAGGCCAAGCATGAGCAGGGCCTGCCGTTGTTCACCACCGTCGAAAAAGCGATTTTTACCGGCGTGATCATCGGCGCCGGATTGGCAGCCTATGGCTTGTACAGCGGGGTGCTGTCGCTGTGAGTGTTGCTGCCGACAAGGCGGTCATTGCGTTTCAAACTACACTCAATTTTTGCTGGATGACCCACTATTGAACATCACACAGGCCTGGATCTGCCGAGGTTGGACGCATGCAAAGCATGGGTGAGGAAAAGTCGAGACGTGTGCTTGATCCTGTCGACCGTGTCACCGAGGTCATCTTCGGCCTGCTGATGGCGATGACGTTTACCGGAACGGTCAGCGTAGTCACCTCCGATCAGGAGGCGGAGCGAGTGATGATGTTGGCCGCACTCGGCTGCAACCTCGCCTGGGGCCTGGCCGATGCGGTGATGTATCTGCTGCGGACCGTGATCGAGCGCACGCGCAATCGCAATCTGCTGGCGAACCTGTGCGGCGGTGCGGACGCTGCCACCGGGCAGGCGCTCGTTGCCGATGCGCTGCCGCCACGCCTGGCGGCAGCGGCCGGTAGCGATGGTTTGGAGTTGCTGCGCCGGCGCCTGATCGATGCACCTGACAAGACCACGCCACCACGCCTGTGCCTGGAAGATTTCAAGGGCGCACTCGGGGTGTTTCTGCTGGTGGTGGCCTCCACATTCCCGCTGGTGGTGCCGTTTCTGTTGCTCGAACAAACCATGCTGGCGGTGCGCATCTCCAACCTGATCGGGCTCGGCGTGCTGTTCATTGCCGGCTGGATGCTTGCGCGTTACGCCGGTGCGAAACCTTGGCAGGGCGCGATTGCGCTGACCATTACCGGGGCGCTGTTGATCGCCGCCATCATAGCCCTCGGGGGATAGGCCGCCATTCTGCTTTCAGAACCCTGCAGCATCATCTTTCGTGAGGAGTTGAACATGGCAAAAGAAAAAAAGGGCGCCAGCAAGCGTCAGTCCGCAGACAGCGAGAAGCTCGGCAACAAGGATTATCTGGAACAGTTGCGCGTGCTTCACGTTGAACTGGTGAAGTTGCAGGAGTGGGTCAAGCACGAGGGCATCAAGGTCTGTATCGTCTTCGAGGGACGCGACGGTGCGGGCAAGGGCGGGACGATCAAAGCGTTGACCGAACGAGTCAGCCCACGGGTCTTCCGTGTGGTGGCGCTGCCTGCGCCAACCGATCGCGAGAAGAGCCAGATGTACATGCAACGCTACCTGCCGCACCTGCCGGCGGCCGGCGAAGTGGTGATCTTCGACCGCAGTTGGTACAACCGCGCAGGGGTAGAGCGCGTGATGGGGTTCTGTAGCAAGGAGCAGGTCGAGAAGTTCCTCAAGGCCGTGCCGCTGTTGGAGCGCGCCATTGTCGACTCGGGGGTCATCCTGCTCAAGTACTGGCTGGAGGTCAGCCCGGAGGAACAAACGCGCAGGCTCGAGGGGCGCATCAAGGATGGGCGCAAGATCTGGAAGCTGTCACCGATGGACCTCAAGTCTTACAACCGCTGGTATGACTATTCGCGCGCACGGGACGATATGTTCCAGGCGACCGACACCGAGTACGGGCCATGGCTGGTGGCCGATTCGAATGACAAGCGCCGCGCCCGTCTTAACATCATCTCTGACATGCTCAGCCGCATCCCTTACAAAGAGGTGCCCCGCGACAAGGTGGTATTGCCCAAGCGGCAGAAACCCGGTGGCTATCGCGAACCGGATTATCCGTACAGGCGTATACCCCAGAAGTTTTGAGGGTTCGGTGTCGGGTGATTTCGCTCGGCAGATCTTTGTGGCGAGGTAATGTTGTTCGGTGTGCATATCCGTTTCTTCGGTAATGGCCACTGGCGGTTCCGCTCTTACAGCGGGTTACTTGGAAGAGCCTGTAGGAGCGAGCCTGCTCGCGATAAACGTCCAGACAACGCGATCATCCAGGCAGGGCGCGTTATCGTTGACGTCCATCG
>NZ_JBPKAM010000190.1:0-6689 GCF_051216495.1 Pseudomonas baetica
AATGACTCTGCTAAAGAAGGGGGGGGCCAAGCAGGAGGGGGGTGTGGGTGGGAAGTCCGTCGAAAAAGCAGGCTCGCTCCCACAGTGGATTTCTGTCACTCAGAGACTTCCCCTCAACCATGGGATCACCCAAAAAGGAAAGGGGCTTAGACGGGCAGGTGAATGCCGAAGGTGTTCATGCCATGGTCGCTGCGCACAAACACATCACCGCCATGCATCAGCGCAATCGCCTTGACGATCGCCAGCCCCAAACCGTGGTTGTTGCCGCTGTTGCTGCGCGAGGCGTCGACGCGATAGAAGCGTTCGAACAGGCGCGATAAATGCTCATTGGCAATCGGCGAACCGGGGTTCGCCACGCCGATGCTGACTTGATGCTCCTGGGCTTCGATCCGCACCTGAATCACCTGCCCGGGCTGGGTGTGCTGCACGGCGTTGTTCAGCAGGTTGATCAACGCCCGACGCAGGTGCGCGATCTCGATACGCACCTGGGCATCGCCGCTGACCTGCACTTGAACCTGGGCATCTTCGAGGATGAAGTCCAGGTACTCCAGGGTCGTCGCCACCTCATCGGCCAGCGACGTGGCGGTCAGCTTGGTGGCCTTGCTGCCTTGGTCTGCGCTGGCGAGGAACAGCATGTCATTGATGATCGAACGCAGGCGCTCGAGCTCTTCGAGGTTCGATTGCAAAACCTCGAAATAATGCTCCGCCGAGCGTCCACGGGTCAGCGCGACCTGGGTCTGGCCGATCAGGTTGGTCAGCGGCGAGCGCAATTCATGGGCGACATCGGCGTTGAACGACTCCAGTCGCGAGTAAGCCTGTTCGACCCGTTCCAGTGTGGAGTTGAACGAGTTGACGAACTGATTCAGTTCCGGCGGCAGCGACGACATGCGCAAGCGCCCGGAGCGCAAGGGAGGGGCCAGGCGCTGGGCCTCCTGTGACAGCTTGATCAAAGGTTTGAGGCCGATCCGTGCCACCCAGTAACCCAACGCCGAAGCCAGCAGCACGCCGACAATCGCCAGGCTGATCAGGGCGATCAGCAACTGATGCTGGGTCTGGTAAAAGGTCTCGGTGTCGATGCCGATCATGAAACGCAGCGGCGGGCGCTGATCCTTGGCGGGAAACTGGCTGACCAGCACTTTCAGCGGGTAGGGCTGATCGGGCAGGGTCATGTCGCGCATGCCCAGCGGGCCTTGGGCAAACTCGCGGATCTGTGGGGTCAGGTTGCCGTATTCGTAGTGCGAATCGCCGCTGACGATCCAGAAGCTGATGCGTTTGTCTTCTTCGCCGAGCAGCTTGAGCTTGTTGTTGATTTTCACCCAATGCTCAGGCGTGCCGTAACGGCCAACCGTGGATTCGAGCACGCTGTAGCGCGCGTCCAGCTCGGCTTCGGGCAACAGCCCCAGGCCTTTATCGACCTGTTGATACAGTGCCCAGCCGATCAACATGAACACCAACAGCGCCACCAGCGTAAACATTGCGCTGAGGCGTAGCGCGATCGAATTACTGGACACCACGGCTCTCCAGCACATAACCCATGCCACGGATCGTGTGCAGCAGTTTTTCATCGAACGGCCCGTCGAGCTTGGCCCGCAGGCGCTTGATCGCGACTTCGACGACGTTGGCGTCGCTGTCGAAATTGATGTCCCAGACCATCTCGGCAATCGCCGTTTTCGACAGGATCTCACCCTGGCGGCGGGCCAGGACACTGAGCAGCGAGAACTCCTTGGCGGTCAGGTCCAGGCGCGTGCCGCCACGGGTGGCCTTGCGGCTGATCAAATCTATCCACAGGTCGGCGATGCTCACCTGCACCGGTTCGTGGCCGCCACTGCGACGGGTCAGCGCTTGTAAACGCGCCACCAGTTCGAGGAAGGAAAACGGTTTGCCCAGGTAATCGTCGGCTCCGTCGCGCAGGCCCCTGATACGGTCTTCCACACGCTCGCGGGCGGTGAGCATGATCACCGGGGTTTGCTTGCGCGCGCGCAAGGCACGCAGTACGCCGAAGCCATCAAGGCCCGGCAACATCACGTCGAGGACGATCACCGCGTAGTCGCTTTCCAGCGCCAGGTGCAGGCCTTCCACGCCATCGCGGGCCAGGTCCACGGTGTAACCCTGTTCCGTCAGGCCGCGGTGCAGGTAATCCGCGGTTTTTTCCTCGTCTTCGATAATCAGGACACGCATGACCCGCCTCAGTCTGTGGTCGCCAACGCCGGTAACGGCGCGGGCTTCTCTGTTTTGGGAGTGGGTCTATGAAATAGCCGCTCCAGCCACAAGTATATGACCGGGGTGGTGAACAGCGTCAGCGCCTGGCTCACCAGCAAGCCGCCGACCACCGCGATCCCCAGGGGTTGGCGCAGCTCGGCGCCGGTGCCGTAGCCGAGCATCAGCGGCAGGGCGCCGAGCAGGGCGGCGAGGGTGGTCATGATGATCGGCCGGAATCGCGTCAGGCAGGCCTGGAAGATCGCTTCCTCCGGTGGCAGGCCGCCCTTGCGCTGTGCTTCGAGGGCGAAGTCGATCATCAGGATGCCGTTTTTCTTCACGATGCCGATCAGCAACACCAGGCCGATCAGCGCCATGATCGAAAAGTCCTGGCCGCAGATCCACAGCATGATCACCGCGCCCAGCCCCGCCGCAGGCAGGGTCGAGATGATGGTCAGCGGATGCACGAAGCTCTCATAGAGCACACCGAGAATGATGTACACCGCCACCAATGCTGCAAGGATCAACCAAGGCTGGCTGGCCAGCGAACTCTGGAACGCCTGGGCCGCGCCCTGGAAATTGCCGCTGATCGCCACCGGCATGCCGATCTCGGCCTTGGCCTGGTCGAGCATGATCACCGCATCGCCCAAGGCCACGCCGGGCGCAAGGTTGAACGACAGGTTGGCGGCCGGGAACATGCCGTCATGGGCGATGGACAACGGGCCGATGCTCGGCGCATCGAACCGGGCCAGCGCCGACAGCGGCACCATCTCACCGCTCAGGGGCGAACGCAGATAGAAATAGTTGAGACTTTCTGCCTTGCCGCGCTGTTTGGTGTCCAGTTCCAGGATCACGTTGTACTGGTTGACCTGGGTCTGGAATTCATTGATCTGCCGTTGGCCGAAGGCATCGTACAGCGCCTCGTCGACATCGCTGGCGGTCAGGCCGAAGCGTGCCGCCGCGCTGCGGTCGATGCTGATGTGGGTGATGCTGCCGCCCAATTGCAAGTCGTTGGACACGTCGCGGAAGGCCGGGTTGCTGCGCAGTTTTTCCGTCAGGCGCTGGGTCCAGGTGCTCAGCACCGCGCCGTCATTGCTCTTGAGCACGTATTGGTACTGGGCGCGGCTCGGGCCGGAGCTGAGGTTGATATCCTGGCCTGCGCGCAAATACAGGACGATGCCCGGGACCTTCATCAGTTGCGGACGAATCCGGTCGATGAACTCACTGGCGGAAACGTCGCGGTCACCGCGTTTTTTCAGGGCGATCCAGAAGCGGCCGTTGGCGATGGTCTGGTTGCTGCCCGACACGCCCACCGAGTGCGAAAACGCCTCCACTGCCGGATCGGCGGCGACGATTTCAGCCATCGCCAGGTGTTTTTTCACCATGTCGCCGTAGGAAATATCCGCAGCAGCTTCGGTGGTGCCGAGGACAAAACCGGTGTCCTGGACCGGGAAGAAACCTTTCGGAATGAAGACGTAGCCGCCAACGGCCAGCGCCACCGACAAGCCGAAGATGCCGAGCGTCAGTTTCTGATGGGCGAGTGCACGACGCAGGCCTTTTTCATAGAGGTCCAACAGACGCTCGCCGAAACCCTTCTTGCCGTGGGCATCGTGCACCGGGGCGCGCATGAACAGCGCCGCCAGGGTCGGCGCCAGGGTCAGGGACACGACCACCGAAATCAGGATGGTCGAGGTGGCAGTCAACGCGAACTCCTTGAACAGCCGCCCGACCACGCCGCCCATGAACAGCAGCGGGATGAACGCCGCTACCAGCGAGAAACTGATCGACACCACGGTGAAGCCGATTTCCCCGGCGCCCTTGATCGCGGCCTCGCGCATGCCGTCGCCGGCCTCCAGATGGCGGTGAATGTTCTCCACCACCACAATCGCATCGTCGACCACGAACCCCACGGCAACCACAATTGCCACCAGCGTCAGGTTGTTCAGGCTGAAACCCATGACGTACATCAGGGCGAAACTGGCGACCAGCGACACACCGAGCACCGCCGACACAATCAGGGTCGCCGACAACTGGCGCAGGAACAGTGCCATCACCGCCACCACCAGCATGATCGCGATCAGCAGGGTGATTTCCACCTCATGCAGCGAGGCACGGATGGTCTGGGTGCGGTCGATCAGCGTCTTGACCTGCACCGAGGCGGGTAGCATCGCTTCCAGACCCGGCAGAGCCGCTTGGATACGATCAACGGTCTCGACGATATTGGCCCCCGGCTGACGGAAGATCACCAGGTTGACCCCCGGTTGCGTGCCGGCCCAAGCCTGGACGTAGGCGTCTTCCGAACCGTTGACGACCTTGGCCACGTCCTTGAGATGGACCGGTGCACCGTTCTTGTAGGAAACGATCAACTGGCTGTAGTCCTCAGGGTGGAACAACTGATCGTTGGTGGATAGGGTCGAGATGCTTGATTCGCCGTACAGCGCACCCTTGGCCAGGTTGAGGCTGGTCTGCTGGATCGCCAGGCGAATGTCCGCCAGCGTCAGGCCGATGGCCGCCAGTTTGTCCGCCGAGACCTGGACGCGAATCGCCGGACGCTGTTGGCCGGTGATGTTGACCTGACCAACACCGTCGATCTGACTGATCTGACGGGACAGCAGGGTTTCCGTGAGGTCGCTGAGTTCGGGGCCGGGCATCAGCGACGAGTTGACGCTGAGGATCAACACCGGGCTGTCGGCCGGGTTGACCTTGCGCCAGGTTGGCAGGTTCGGCATGTCCTTGGGCAACTTGCCGGCAGCGGTGTTGATCGCCGCCTGCACTTCCTGGGCGGCGGTATCTATGCTTTTGTCGAGGGTGAATTGCAGGATCAGGATGGTCGAGCCCAAGGCGCTGCTCGAGGTCATCTGGGTCACGCCGGGGATGGCGCTGAACTGCACTTCAAGGGGCGTGGCCACCGACGACGCCATGGTTTCCGGGCTGGCACCGGGCAGTTGCGCCGCCACCTGGATGGTCGGAAATTCCGCCTCGGGCAAGGGCGCAACCGACAGGCGCGGAAAAGCGATAACACCCAGCAGCACCAGGGCAAACGTCAGCAATACCGTCGCCACCGGGTGATCGATGCACCAGGCGGATACCGAACCGTGGCCCTTCATTGCGCGGCCTCCGATTGCACCACTTGCGCAGGCTCGGTCAGCACCTGAACGGTAGAGCCGGGTTTGAGCCGCGACTGGCCATCGCTGACCAGCACATCACCCGGCTCCACGCCTCTGATGATGTTCTGGCCGCTGCCCTGATAGACCATCTGCACCGGCACGGTTTCGACCTTATCACCCTTGATTCGGTAAACGAACGGCTGATCGAGGCCGCGTTGTACGACGGTCGGCGGTACTACCAGCGCATTTTTGTCCAGCGCTGTCTGAATCTTTACCGTCACCAGCAGGCCCGGCCAGAGTTTCTGCCCGGCGTTGTTGAATTCGGCCTTGGCGCGGATGGTCCCGGTATTGGCGTTGATCTGGTTGTCGATCAAAGTCAGGTGGCCTTCACCCAACAGGTTGCCGGTTTCGCCATCGGTGTCGGCGCCGATGTAGGCCTTGACCCTGGCATGTTGCGGATCATTGATCAGGCCTTGCAGGGTCGGGAGCATGTGTTGCGGCAGGGAGAACTCTACGGCGATCGGGTCGATCTGGGTGACGGTGAACAGGCCTTGGGTGTCGGTCATGCGCAGGAAGTTGCCTTCATCCACAGTGCGAATACCGACGCGACCGGTGACCGGAGAGCGAATCTGCGTGTAGGAAAGTTGTACCTGGGCCGCATCGATCGACGCCTGGTTGCCCTGGGCGGTGGCCTTGAGTTGGTTGACCAGCGCCTGTTGCTGGTCATACGTCTGTTTCGACACGCCGTCGTCGACGCTCAACAGCTTGTAGCGCTTGAGGTTGACCAGCGCCACTTGCAACTGCGCCTGGCTTTCGCCCAGTTGCGCCCGGGCCTGGTCGAGGCTGGCGCGGATCGAACGGTCATCGATGGTCGCCAGCAGATCGCCTTTGTTCACCAATTGGCCTTCCTTGACCAGGATTTTGGTGAGAATGCCGTCTATCTGCGGGCGGACCACAACGCTGTGCAGCGACAGGACCGAGCCGATGCCACTGACGTAGCGGGGGACGTCTTTTTCGACGACGGCGACCACGCGAACAGGGATGGCAACGGGCGCCGCGAGTCTCGCCTTGGCGGGTTTGGTGGCATACCACAGGCCCAGCGCTGCCAGAATGATCAGAAGGGCGACGAGCAGGACGGGTTTTTGCTGGATTCGCATGCGAGTGAGGCGCCAGGGCAGGGATCAGGGAGATTTGTATCTTCCTTTATAAACCTGTTTGGCGGTCAGGAAGGTGACTGGTAACTGACGGCGCTGTCAGTTTGGATGTGCCTGGCGGCCTCACAGCCGAGTTTGCGGATGTACCCAGTTCACTGTGGGAGAGGGGGGGGGGGTGGGGGGGGGGGGGGGGGGGGTGACAAGGGCTAGGAGCAAAAAAAACCCCCCCCAA
>NZ_JBPKAM010000191.1:0-6476 GCF_051216495.1 Pseudomonas baetica
TTTTTTTTTTTTTTTGTTTTTTCAGGAGCGCTACCCCACAACGCGGGGTGGTTGTGTCGCGGTGGGACCCCCCCCCCCCCCCCCAAAGGCGCCAGTTCAGGCGCCAGTGTCTTCAAGGACTGACGTGATACGGATTCCTCGGATCATGGTTCCAATCCAGAAACGGCTTCCCGGTCTCCACCGGCACCATCTCGATGCAGTCCTGCACCGGGCAGGTGATCTGGCACAGGTTGCAGCCCACGCATTCCTCCTCGATCACTTCATACGCGTGGGTGCCATCGGCCTTTTTCACGCTGGCCACCGCCTGGTGCGAGGTGTCTTCGCAGGCGATGTGGCAGCGGCCGCAACCGATGCAGGCTTCTTGATCGATCTTCGCGATCACCTGATAGTTGATGTCCAGGTACTTCCAGTCCGTGGTGTTGGCCACGGCGCGACCGGAAAACTCTGAAATGCTCGCATAGCCCTGACTGTCCATCCAGCGCGACAGGCCGTCCTTCATCTCCTCGACGATGCGGAAACCGTACAGCATTGCCGCCGTGCACACCTGCACCGAGCCGCTGCCCAGTGCGATGAATTCCGCTGCGTCGCGCCAGTTGCCAATACCACCGATGCCGCTGATGGGTAGTCCTGCGGTCTGTGGGTCACGGGCGATTTCGGCGACCATGTTCAGGGCAATCGGCTTGACCGCCGAGCCGCAATAGCCGCCGTGGGTGCTTTGGCTGCCGACTATCGGATTGGCGACCATGCGCTCCAGATTGACGCTGGTGATCGAGTTGATGGTGTTGATCAACGACACCGCATCGGCGCCGCCCCGGTGGGCTGCACGGGCGGCGACGCGGATGTCGGTGATGTTCGGCGTGAGTTTGACGATCACCGGTAGCGAACAATACGTCTTGCACCAACGGGTAACCTGTTCGACGTACTCCGGCACCTGGCCGACCGCCGCGCCCATGCCCCGTTCCGGCATGCCATGGGGGCAGCCGAAATTCAGTTCGATGCCGTCGGCACCGGTGGCTTCCACCAGCGGCAGGATGTGTTTCCAGGATTCCTCGACGCAGGGCACCATCAACGACACGATGAGCGCTCGGTCCGGCCAATCCTTTTTGACCTGGGTGATCTCCCGCAGGTTGATCTCCAGCGAACGGTCGGTGATCAGTTCGATGTTGTTGAAGCCCAGCACTTCCCGGTTCGGACCGTAGTGCGCCGAATAGCGCGACGACACGTTGACCGCCGCCGGGTCCTCACCCAGGGTTTTCCACACTACGCCGCCCCAGCCGGCCTCGAAGGCGCGGACCACGTTGTACGCTTTGTCGGTCGGCGGCGCGGAGGCCAGCCAGAACGGGTTGGGGGACTTGATGCCAGCGAAGACAATTGACAGATCGGCCATTTACGCAGCCTCCACGTTGAGCATCAGTTGAGCATGAATGGCCTCGGCGGCCCGTTTGCCGTGCTGCACCGCCTGCACGGTGAGGTCCTGGTCGAGGCTGGTGCAGTCGCCGCCGGCATACACGCCGGGGATGCTGGTGCGCAGGTGTTCGTCCACCTGAATTCGATCGCCCTGGCGCTTGAGTTCACGGGCCAGCGGGTCGGCAAGGGCGCTGTCATCGAAGGTCTGGCCGATGGCTTTGAAGATCGCGTCGGCGGCCATCTCGAAGGTTTCGCCGGTGGTTTGCAGGCGACCCTCCACCAGATGAGTGCGGGCGAAACGCATGCCACGCACGTTGCCCCGGTCATCGAGCAACACCTCTTCCGGTTGCGCCCAGGTCATCAGGCGCACCTGATTGGCCTTGGCGATGTCCTGCTCGTGGTGGGTGGCGCCCATGTCCTCGACGCCACGGCGATACACCAGGTTGACGTCATGGGCGCCGAGACGCGCCATCTGCACGGCCATGTCGATGGCGGTGTTGCCGGCACCGAGGACGATGCAATGGTCGGCCAAAGGCAACTCGGTCAGGTCATCGGCCTGACGCAATTCGCGGATGTAGTCGGTGGCGGCCACCAGGCCAGGTGCCTCTTCGTGGGCCAGCCCGAGTTGTTTGCTGGCATTGAGTCCAAGACCAAGGAACACCGCATCGTATTGTTGATGCAATTCGCTGAGGCTCAGGTTGTCGCCGAGTTTTTGTCCGTGGCGGATTTCGATGCCGCCAATCTCCAGCAGGAAGTCCAGCTCCTTCTGCGCGTAGTCGTCCACCAGTTTGTACTTGGCGATCCCGTATTCATTGAGACCGCCAGCCTTTTCCCGTGCTTCGAAAATCACCACGTCATGGCCGTGCATGGCACTGCGATGGGCGCAGGACAAGCCCGCGGGACCTGCGCCGACCACGGCAATGCGCTTGCCGGTGGCGGCGGCGCGGGGGAAGGGGTGTTCGCTGAAATGGGCGTTGTCCACGGCATAGCGCTGCAGGAGGCCGATCAACACCGGCGCGCACTCGTGGGCGTTGTTGCGCACGCAGGCTTGCTGGCAAAGGATCTCCGTCGGGCAAACCCGCGCGCAACTGCCGCCAAGAATATTGGCCGAGAGGATTTTCTGCGCCGCGCCCTGCACGTTGTCCTGATGGATGTTGCGGATGAACGAGGGAATATCGATTTCGCTGGGGCAGGCATTCACGCAGGGTGCGTCGTAGCAATACAGGCAGCGCGAAGCTTCCAGGTGGGCTTGGCGATCATTGAGCGGTGGTGCCAGGTCGGTGAAGTGACCGGCGAGGGCGGCCGCGTTCTCGTAGGGATGGGGGAGATGGGTCAGGGTCTTGATCACGGTTTTTAGCCTCACGGTGATGGAGGTTATGCCTCTACATGGGCATTGTTTTTTTGCCTGGGCCGGCCTCTTCGCGAGCGGGCTCGCTCCCACAGGTTTTGTGAACGCCCGAAATCTCTGTGGGAGCTGGCTTGCCAGCGATAGGCCGCAGGCCGCTCTCAGCGCTTCACGGCAACTGGCTGATTCAACTCAGCCCGCTTGCTCAGCAAGTCGAACACCGCCGGATACGCCGGCCGTTCGATGTACCGTCCGGCACCCCGCTCGGCGCGCAGGTCGCCGTCGGCCCAGACCACCCGGCCCTGGCTGATGGTGTGGCTGGGCACGCCGCGCACGGTCTTGCCTTCGAAGATGTTGAAGTCGACCTGCTGGTGATGGGTCTTGGCTGAAATGGTTCGCGTGCCATTCGGGTCCCACAGCACCAGATCGGCATCGGCGCCTACGCGGATCGCGCCTTTGCGTGGGTAAAGGTTGAAGATCTTCGCGGTGTTGGTCGAGGTCAGGGCGACAAAGTGCTGCATCGACAGACGCCCGGTGTTCACCCCTTCATCCCAGAGCACGGCCATGCGGTCTTCGATGCCGGCGGTGCCATTGGGAATCTTGCTGAAGTCGTCCTTGCCCGCCGCTTTTTGTTCGGCGCAGAAGCAGCAGTGATCGGTGGCGGTGGTGTGCAGGTTGCCCGCTTGCAGGCCATGCCACAGGGCTTCCTGATGGCCGCGGGGGCGGAACGGCGGGCTCATCACGTAACCGGCGGCGGTCTGCCAGTCCGGGTGTTGATAGACGCTGTCGTCCAGCAGCAGATGCCCGGCCAGTACCTCGCCGTAGACCGGTTGGCCCTTGCCCCGGGCATAGGTGATTTCGTCGAGGGCCTCCTTGGTCGACACGTGCACCAGATACAGCGGGGTACCCAGGGTTTCGGCAATACGGATCGCCCGGCTCGCGGCTTCACCTTCGACCTGGGAAGGGCGCGACAGCGGATGCGCTTCCGGCCCGGTCATGCCCTGGGCCATCAGCTTGCGCTGCAGGTGAAACACCAGCTCGCCGTTTTCCGCGTGCACGGTGGGCACCGCCCCCAGCTCCAGGCAGCGCTCGAAACTCGCCACCAGGGTGTCATCCGCCGCCATGATCGCGTTTTTGTACGCCATGAAATGCTTGAAGCTGTTGACCCCGTGATGCTTCACCAGCTCGCCCATTTCTTCGCGGACCTGCTCGCTCCACCAGGTAACAGCGACGTGGAAGCCATAGTCGGAAGCTGATTTCTCGGCCCAACCGCGCCATTGGTGAAAGGCCTCCATCAAGGATTGCTGAGGGTTGGGAATCACGAAGTCGATGATCGAGGTGGTGCCGCCGGCCAGACCTGCCGCAGTGCCGCTGAAAAAGTCTTCGCTGGCCACAGTGCCCATGAACGGCAGTTGCATGTGAGTGTGCGGGTCGATGCCGCCGGGCATCAGGTACTGACCGCTGCCGTCGAGGACTTCGGCTCCGGCGGGCACGTCGAGATTTTCGCCGACGGCCTTGATCACGCCGTCTGCGCAATACACATCGGCGCGATAACTTTCATCATGGGTAATTACGGTAGCGCCACGAATCAACAGAGACATTCCGGATTCCTCGCAGGCATGACCGACTGTTGTCGGTTCTAGGTGTTCTTATATGAAGTCATCGTCTACAGGTAATTCCTGTCAACGATGTCAGGAATAAACGCTAGCTGCAGTTATGGGAATCAGCAAGAATATTTTTTATAAGCTTATTCCTGTTTTAAGTTAATGATAATTAAAGAGTTAAATCAAAGTTCACCAAAATAGTGAGGTGTTTCACCATTTTGACGCACTTGACAGGATCGAAATATGGTCAAGATTTTCTATGTGAAATCAGCTGTTTGAGCATGGTCTATGGTTGATGCGCAGCGTTGGGAAAAAAGATCAATGCACCAGATTGAGTCCTGACTGTTCGGACGACTTGCCTGACATTCGGCCTGAGTGGAAGGACAAGTCACCGCGTATTCAATGGCTATTTAAGTAAAACTGATAAACATCAGTTGTTTACCGCAAGCTTATGGAACTGCCCGATGCGCAAGCGGGGCATACGGCACGCTTATTGATGCCGCCAGCCCCTGATGAGCAAAAATAATTCAAAGAACAAGGGAGCGGCCATGCAACAAATCAGATCGCAAGTGACCGAGCGCGACGGCTTGTTTGAGCTCGAAGCCGGCAGCGACGTCCTCGACAGTCCCCGATACAACCACGACATGGCACCGACCAAGGTGCGCGAACGAACCTGGAACAAATGGCACATCACCGCCCTGTGGGTCGGCATGTCGATCTGCGTGCCGACCTACACGCTCGGTGGCGTATTGACCGCGTATTTCGGCCTGACCGTCGGCGAAGCGCTGCTGGCGATCCTGTTTGCCAATATCATCGTGTTGATTCCCCTGACCCTGAACGCCTTTCCCGGCACCAAGTACGGCATTCCGTTTCCGGTGCTGCTGCGCTCGTCGTTCGGCATCCTCGGTTCCAACATCCCGTGCCTGATCCGCGCCCTGGTGGCGTGCGGCTGGTTTGGCATCCAGACGATGTTCGGTGGTTTGGCCATTCACCTGTTCCTGGGCTCGGTGTTCGACGGCTGGAAATCCCTGGGCGGCACCGGTGAAGTATTGGGCTTCATGATGTTCTGGGCGCTGAACCTGTGGGTGGTGATTCGCGGTGCCGAGTCGATCAAATGGCTGGAAACCCTGTCCGCTCCGTTGCTGGTGGCGGTGGGCGTGGGCCTGCTGGTTTGGGCCATGCCGAATGTGTCGATGACCGAGTTGTTGGCGATTCCGGCCAAGCGGCCCGAAGGCGCCAGTGTGGTCAGTTACTTCGCCGCCGGGCTGACCGCAATGGTCGGATTCTGGGCCACGCTGTCACTGAACATCCCGGACTTCAGCCGCTACGCCGAAAGCCAGAAGGCTCAGATTCTCGGGCAGATCATGGGCTTGCCACTGACCATGTTCCTGTTCGCCGCACTGGGCGTGGTCATGACCGCCGCCTCGGTAAAACTGGTGGGCGTGACCGTCTCCGATCCGGTGACGCTGATCGGCCATATCCAAAGCCCGGTCTGGGTCGCCTTGGCCATGGCGCTGATCATCATCGCCACGCTGTCCACCAACACTGCGGCCAATATCGTGTCGCCAACCAACGACTTCCAGAACATCGCGCCCAAGGCCATCAACCGTACCAAAGCGGTGATGCTCACCGGTTTCGTCGGTCTGGTGTTGATGGGCCATGAACTGTTGAAGAAGCTTGGCCTGATCGTTTCGGACATCAGCCTGGAGACGGTCTATTCCAACTGGCTGTTGGGCTATTCCAGCCTGCTGGGGCCGATTGCCGGGATCATGGTGGTGGACTATTTCCTGATCAAGAAACAGCAACTGGACCTCGCCGGCCTGTACCGCGATGACGTGTATCCGGCGTGGAACTGGAACGGCTTTCTCGCGTTTGGTGTGCCGGTGGTACTGACGTTGCTGTCGCTGGGCAGCGATGCGTTCAGCTGGTTTTACAGCTATGGCTGGTTTACCGGCTCGGCGCTGGGCGGGTTGATTTATTACGGGTTGTGCGTGATGCGTGCTCAACCGTCCGCCGTGAAATCGGCGGTGTAGCCGATGGCCTCTTGGCGGGGAGGGGCCTTTCCCCAAAGTGAGAAGGAGCCACCTGTGGGGGGGGGAATGTTCTCGGAGGAAGTGGGA
>NZ_JBPKAM010000192.1:0-6307 GCF_051216495.1 Pseudomonas baetica
CCCTTCTCATTTTCCCCCCCACCCCCCCCCCCCCCTCCCCCCCCCCCCCCCCCCCCCCCCCCCCCCCCCCCCCCCTCCCCCCCCCCCCCCCCCCCCCCCCCCCCCCCCCCTCCCCCCCCCCCTCCCCCCCCCCCCCCCCCCCCCCCCCCCCCACAAGGGCGGCCTAATGGCTTGGCATCGGTTTCAGGCAGTAATGTTCAATCAACTGACGTAATAGATGCACCGTAGGCTGCAAACGTGACATTTCGAGGAATTCCCCGGGCTGGTGGGCGCAGGCGATATCCCCAGGGCCGAGCACCAGGGTTTCGCAGCCAAGACGCTGAAGATAAGGCGCTTCGGTCCCGAACGCTACCGCTTCGGCACTATGGCCGGTGAGCTTTTCGGCGATTCGCACAAGTTCCGCGTCTTCGGCCTGCTCGAACGGCGGCACGGCGGGGAACAGCGGCGCGTAATCGATCTTGACCTCATGCCGCTCGGCAATCGGCTTGAGCTTCTGCAGGATCTCGGCACGCAGGACCTTGGGGTCCATGCCCGGCAAGGGCCGAAGGTCGAACTCCAGCGAACACTGCCCGCAGATACGGTTGGGGTTATCGCCGCCATGGATGCAGCCAAAGTTCATCGTCGGGGTCGGCACACTGAACTGCGGATTGCGAAATTCACGCTGCCACAACAAACGCAAGCCGCGCAGTTCGCCGATGGCATCGTGCATGGCTTCCAGGGCGCTGTGGCCCAGACGCGGGTCCGAGGAGTGACCGCTCTGCCCGAGAATGTCGATGCGCTCCATCATGATGCCTTTGTGCATGCGGATCGGCTTGAGCCCGGTCGGCTCGCCGATCACCGCTGCCCGCCCCAACGGTCGCCCCGCCTCAGCCAGCGCCCGGGCACCGGACATCGAACTTTCTTCATCGCAGGTGGCGAGGATCAGCAGTGGTTGTTTGAACGGTTGATCGAGCAGCGGTTTGACCGCTTCGATGGCCAGGGCGAAAAAGCTCTTCATGTCGCAAACGCCCAAGCCGATCCAGCGACCGTCAATCTCGGTCAGCTTCAATGGGTCGGATTGCCACAGCGCTCCGTCGAACGGTACGGTGTCGCTGTGCCCGGCCAACACCAGGCCACCAGGACCACTGCCGAAGCTGGCCAGCAGGTTGAACTTGCCGGGGCTGACCTGCTGGATATCGCACGAAAAGCCCAGATCGCCGAGCCATGCGGCCAGCAGGTCGATCACCGGTCGGTTGGTTTGATCGAGACTCGCCTGGGTGCAACTGACGGACGGTGCAGCGATCAGTGCAGCGAACTGATCTTTCATGGACGGCAAAGGCATCGCTGACTCCAACTCCCGGATTGAAGTCCATCATAGAGCCATCTTGCGACAGGAATAAACCGTCGCGGCGCGTAGAGGGAGCGAGTCCTGTACACTGCACGACCTTGGCAGCCACACATTCCCCCCGGCTGCGCTCCCGATCCTGGATTTTCCGGCCATGCAGAAAGAAACCGAAATCAAACTCCGCGTCAGCCGCGAAACCCTCGCCGCCCTGCGCGAGCACCCTTTATTGAAAAAACGCAACAAAAGTGGCTGGGAACGCCGTGAGTTGATGAACCAGTACTTCGACACCCCTGAGCGCGATCTGGCCCGCGCCAAGGTAGCCCTGCGCCTGCGCAAGGATGGCGAAGAAGTGATTCAGACCCTCAAGACCCGCGGCCAGAGCGTCGCCGGTTTGTCCGTGCGTAACGAATACGACTGGCACCTGCCCAAAGCCAAGCTCGACTTGAAGAAACTCGACGGCGAATGCTGGCCCGAAGAGCTGGTCGAACTGGACAAGAAGACCCTGAAGCCGATCTTCACCACCGATTTCGTCCGTGAACGCGCCGAAATCGCCTGGGGTCGCGGCAAGGCCAAAGTGGTCATCGAAGCCGCTCTCGACCTGGGCCACGTAGTGGTCGGCAAGCAGAAAGAAGAAATCTGCGAACTGGAACTGGAACTGCGCGAAGGCGAGCCGGCCGCATTGCTGGAACTGGCTGCCGAACTGGCCGAGACCCTGGCCCTGATGCCGTGCGACATCAGCAAGGCCGAACGTGGCTATCGCCTGTACGACGCCCACAGCTATTCATTGAGCCTGCCGGCGCCACAACTCACCGCCGAAACTCCACTGGACGATGCCTTCGCCGCGCTGTGCTGGCATTTGCTGGGCAGCAGCCAGCGTCTGGCCGAGCAATACCGCTTCAATGGCCACTGGCGCCTGCTGCAAGATTGGGTGGAAAACCTGGCTGAATTGCGTGCGCTGGTCAGCAGCCTCGGCCAGGCTGCACCACGTCAATCGACCCATGACCTGCGTGTCGCGCTCGATGCGTTGCTGGAAGACTGGCGCCCGCTGGTCCAGGTCGGCGTGGAGGATGAAGACGTGCGTAAAGCCGCGCCGGAGCAGTTCCTCGAAGAACTGGAAGATCCGCGCTGGGGTCTGTTCTCGTTGACCACTTCGCGCTGGTTGCTGGCCCGCACTTGGGCCGCCGACCGCAACACCCGCGGCAATCGCCAGGGCGCCGCGCAACTGGGCAGCTGGTTGCCGCGTCTGCTGGGCGAAGAAGCCAACTCGCTGCAATTGCAGCGCTACCAGCAACAACCGGAAGACCTGGCCGAACAACTGCCGCGCATCGAACGCATCCAGGCCTGGCTGCACCATGCGCGCAACGTACTGGACATCCCGGAACTGGACCGCCTGTATGGCGAGTTGAACAAACTGGCGCAACTGGCCAACGAACCGACGATCACTGATGAATTGCTTGATGCGCGTAAGCAGCAGGCGATTGCGGTTTACCAGAACCGTGCCTGGAAAACCTTGCTGCGTCTGTAATACCGCCTTCGCGAGCAGGCTCGCTCCCACAGGCTCAGTGCAATACCTGTGGGAGCGAGCCTGCTCGCGATGAGGCCGGCACATCCGCCATAAAAAATTCAGACCGGCAAACTGGTAGTGGACTTGATCTCCGACAACGCCACGATCGAGTTGACCTCCTGAATCCCCGGTACCATCGACAGCTTCTCGAAAAAGAACCGCTCATACGCCTCGATGTCCGCCGCAACAATCCGCAGCATGAAATCCACGGCCCCCATCAACACGTAGCACTCCAGCACCTCGGGAAAACCACGGATCGCCTCGGTGAATTCCGTGAAGTTAGAACGGCCGTGGGCGTTGAGTTTGACCTGCGCGAAAATCTGCGTGTTCAGGCCGATTTTCTTGCGGTCGAGCAAGGTCACCTGACCACGAATGATCCCCTCCTCCTTCATCCGCTGAATCCGCCGCCAGCACGGTGATTGCGATAGCCCCACTTGTTCGGCGATCTGCGCACTGGAGAGCGAGGCGTCTTCCTGCAGCAACGCCAGGATCTTGCGGTCGTAGCCGTCCAACTCGCTTTGCATAAAAAAACCTGCAGATGGTTAATTAATGAATTACTTGATTCGATGACATCACGATTCAGCCCATCATAGATAAGAAATACCCCGCACCGAATGTAAAACTTTCTCCAGTGATTTTGGAGAACGACCATGCCGCACCTTCAAGCCGTGAACACCCGCGCTGATGCCTGGAACGTCAACAACAGCCATTGCCGCGTCCAGTACCAATTGCTCGCCGAAGCCGAGCCCGATCTATTGTGTCGAGCACTCAATTTGTTCGCGATGCAGTTTCTGACGCCGGAGCAGGTGCACGTGCAGCGGCAGGATGACCTGCTGGCGATTGAAGTCGTCATCGACGGATTAAGCTGGCATCGCGCCCAGGTGATTGCGGAAAAACTTCGCAACCTGATCAGCGTCTGCTCGGTGGACCTGCAGGGGGCTGACGCTGCCTGGGTTGAAACCGTTCAGGCGGCCGGCTGAAAAAAACCGATACGGCTTGGTCGGGTAGTGGCCCAACGGTCCGTGGCGCCACGACTATCCTTTGCGCACTGTTGCCCATAAGGAACCCGCATGTCCGTTCAATTCGCCATTCAGGACCGCTGGCTGGATCTCAACGATGTGCTGCGTGAGCTGGTCGCCCAGGGCTTTATCAGCCAGGACTCGGCCGAACACGCGCTCAACGCCCGTCGCCGCAACGCCGCCCATGGCCAGATGCACCCCCTGGAGTTCATCGCCAGCCAACAGCTGGACGACCTCAGCCGCCCCGGCAAACACCTCGATCTGGAAAACCTGACCCTGTGGCTGTCGCAGCAGGCCGGCCAGCCTTACCTGCGTATCGATCCGCTGAAAATCAACGTCGCGGCCGTGACACCGCTGATGTCCTACGCCTTCGCCCAACGCCACAAGATTCTCGCGGTGGCCATCGACCGTGACGCCGTGACCGTGGCAAGCGCACAACCCTACGTGAACGGCTGGGAAGCCGACCTGACCCATGTACTGAAGCTGCCGATCAAACGCGTGGTGGCCAACCCGGTGGACATCCAACGCTTCAGCGTTGAGTTTTTCCGCCTGGCAAAATCAGTCACCGGGGCCAACAACAGCGACCAGCAGGTCAACACCCTGGGCAACTTCGAGCAGTTGCTCAACCTCGGCGCCAGCGATCAGGAGCCGGACGCCAACGACGCGCATATCGTCAACATCGTCGACTGGCTGTTTCAGTACGCCTTCCAACAGCGCGCCAGCGATATACACATCGAGCCCCGGCGCGAACAAGGCACCGTGCGGTTTCGCATCGACGGCGTGCTGCACAATGTCTATCAATTCCCGCCGCAGGTGACCATGGCCATCGTCAGCCGCCTGAAAAGCCTGGGGCGGATGAACGTTGCGGAGAAACGCAAACCCCAGGATGGCCGGGTCAAGACCAAGACCCCGGATGGCGGCGAAGTCGAGTTGCGACTCTCGACCTTGCCGACCGCTTTCGGCGAAAAAATGGTCATGCGGATCTTCGACCCTGAGGTGCTGCTCAAGGACTTCGATCAGCTCGGGTTTTCCGCCGACGACCTGCGACGCTGGCAGGACATGACCCGCCAGCCCAACGGCATCATTCTGGTCACGGGCCCAACCGGCTCCGGCAAGACCACCACGCTGTACACCACGTTAAAGAAGCTGGCGACGCCGGAGGTCAACCTCTGCACCATCGAAGACCCGATTGAAATGGTCGAACCGGCGTTCAACCAGATGCAGGTCCAGCACAACATCGACCTGACTTTCGCTTCGGGAGTACGGGCGCTGATGCGGCAAGACCCGGACATCATCATGATCGGCGAGATCCGCGATTTGGAAACCGCCGAAATGGCAATCCAGGCCGCCCTTACCGGTCACCTGGTGCTGTCGACGCTGCACACCAACGATGCGCCGAGCGCCATCAGTCGCCTGCTGGAGCTTGGCGTACCGCATTACCTGATCAAGGCCACCGTGCTCGGGGTCATGGCCCAGCGACTGGTGCGAACCCTGTGTCCACACTGCAAGGCCCCGCAAGCTCTGGGCGAAGAAGATTGGCAAACCCTCACCCGGCCCTGGCAGGCTCCTCTGCCCAGCAACGCCCAACGCGCCATCGGCTGCCTGGAATGTCGCGACACCGGCTATCACGGCCGCGCCGGGGTGTACGAAATCATGCAACTGAGCGATGGGCTCAAGGCGTTGATCAACCCCGACACCGATCTGCTGGCAGTACGGCGCCAGGCGTTCAAGGAAGGCATGCGCAGCCTGAGATTGTCGGGAGCGCAAAAGGTGGCGGCCGGCTTGACCACGGTCGAGGAGGTGCTGCGCGTGACACCCCAGAGCGAGCAGAAGTAGATGCGGCCTGATGGAACTCGGTCAGGGGCAGACAATCCAAGGGCGTAGATTAAACAGTGGAGTCACCCATCATGCGTTTCAAACTTGCTGTCGCTACCATCGCCCTGTTGTCCCTGCCTGTCGGTTCGGCGATGGCTGATAGCTTTTGGCGTAACGTTCTTACCTCCGGTGCGACCACCGGCTCGACCTACCTGACTTTCAAGGATAACAAGATGATCGTCGCGGCCCAGGACGATGCCGGCAGCTTCGTTGCCAGTGACGGCGGCATCCGCGGCCCATACCTGGAGGCCGCGATGCAGAAAGTCCGCGCCGACAACCCGGGCCTGCAGGCCACGGACATGGAGTTGGCGAACGCGATCCTGGCGAAGAATGCCGTGGCTTCGGAATAAGCTTTCCGGCCAGACAAAAATGCCGCTCATATGAGCGGCATTTTTTATGGTTTATGCAAATCTCCTGTGGGAGCGAGCCTGCTCGCGAAGACGGTGGATCAGTCGAAATCTCCAGTTGCTGTCCAACCGCTTTTGCGAGCAGGCTCGCTTCCACAAGGGGGCCGTGTCTTCCGGG
>NZ_JBPKAM010000193.1:0-5988 GCF_051216495.1 Pseudomonas baetica
TGGAGGGACCATCTTTGCAAAAGAATACATCCCCGAGCGAACTATGTTTGTGGCTGTGTCCCCCCCCCCCCACCCCCCCCCCTCTCCCACAGTAGTGTTTACAGCTTGAGTTTTTCTTTGCAGACATAAAAAAGGGCTCCTTCGAAGGAGCCCCTGGGCCGTAGCCCGCCGTCCGGATGGGACGCGCGTGGTTAATTCGTTACGTAATCAGATTGTCGTGTCGGAGTGTGTGCCCTGTGTTAGCCGACGGCGTGAAGTTCGTTGAGTCTATGGATTCCCGCAGTGCCGGTCATACCGTCCCAGTTGTCGCCGCGTCCTTCTCGCCAGCCGTTGATCCAGGCTTGGCGTACCGACGGTAGAGTAAATGGGCAAAGCTCACGGGACTTGCCACCTACGCCATATTGATATCCGCGCAAAAATGCTCTTTCCAACGGATCACGCTTAAGTCTTCTCATAGGGTGTTGCCCTCACTTGTTGACTGTATTTATCGCGTCGACCTCAATCGAGGTCAGGCAGAAAAACTCTGCCGTTGGGGGCTCGCTGCCGGCGTGGCGAGCCAAGGTGTTGGCGTCATTGCGGCGCCAACCTGTATTGAGTTCTAACCAATGCGTCACATCGAGGGAATGATCGTTTTGTCATAAGCACGTAACCATTCATGTGCTAAGGCCATAAGTAACACGATGTTCGTCGCATATTTCTGAGTCAAACCCCTGTATGATCGGCCCCCCGCAGGATGAAGGGGTTAATCCTTTGGTGAGAGTGCCTCGCGTTGCCGTGGGGACTATTCGACGAAGGGTCGACTTATGACATTTTGTTGCATCAACTTTTTTATCTGTCCTTGCATCTAAGCTCATTTAACCCGAGCAGCAGGGGTGGAGCGGCACACCTTCGTGCCACGCGGGCGCTCTTCGAGAAAAGCGCCTGATTGAAAACCGGGCCGGCAATGCGTTGCCGGTTCACTCAGCTAAAGGCTCCGTATCCTCATGTCCGATCGTTTCGAACTCTTCCTCACCTGCCCAAAAGGCCTTGAAGGCCTGCTCATCGAGGAAGCCGTCGGGCTTGGCCTTGAGGAAGCACGTGAGCACACCTCTGCCGTGCGCGGCATGGCGACCATGGAAGCCGCCTATCGCCTGTGCCTGTGGTCGCGCTTGGCCAACCGGGTGCTGTTGGTGCTCAAGCGTTTCCCGATGAAAAACGCTGAAGATCTGTATCACGGCGTGCTGGATATCGACTGGCAAGACCACATGCTCAATGACGGCACCCTGGCCGTGGAGTTCAGTGGTCATGGCTCGGGTATCGATAACACCCACTTCGGCGCCCTGAAGGTCAAGGACGCCATCGTCGACAAACTGCGCACGCCGCAGGGCGATCGTCCGACCATCGATAAACTCAACCCGGACCTGCGCATTCACCTGCGTCTGGACCGCGGCGAAGCCATCCTGTCCCTCGACCTCTCGGGCCACAGCCTGCACCAGCGCGGTTATCGCCTGCAGCAAGGCGCGGCGCCGCTGAAGGAAAACCTCGCGGCGGCGATCCTGATCCGATCCGGTTGGCCACGTATCGCGGCCGAAGGCGGCGCGCTGGCGGACCCGATGTGCGGTGTCGGTACGTTCCTCGTCGAAGCTGCGATGATCGCCGCCGATATCGCGCCAAACCTGCGTCGTGAGCAGTGGGGTTTCACTGCCTGGCTCGGCCACGTTCCGGCGCTGTGGAAAAAACTCCATGAAGAAGCCGTCGAGCGCGCCGAAGTCGGGCTGGCCAAGCCGCCGCTGTGGATTCGCGGTTACGAAGCCGACCCGCGCCTGATTCAACCGGGCCGCAACAACGTCGAGCGTGCCGGGCTGAGCGAGTGGATCAAGATCTATCAGGGCGAAGTCGCGACCTTCGAGCCGCGTCCGGACCAGAACCAGAAAGGCCTGGTGATCTGCAACCCTCCCTACGGCGAGCGTCTGGGCGACGAGGCGAGCCTGCTCTACCTCTACCAGAACCTCGGCGAGCGTCTGCGCCAGGCCTGCCTGAACTGGGAAGCGGCGGTGTTCACCGGCGCGCCAGACCTGGGCAAGCGCATGGGCATCCGCAGCCACAAACAGTATTCGTTCTGGAACGGTGCCTTGCCGTGCAAGTTGCTGCTGATCAAGGTGCTGCCGGATCAGTTCGTCACCGGCGAACGTCGTACCCCGGAACAGCGTCAGGCCGAGCGTGAACAGGCGGCCTACGATCAAAGCCCGAGCGAGCCGCAGGAACGCAAGTTCAACAAGAATGGCAACCCGATCAAGCCAGCCCCGGCCCCCGCACCGGTGGTCGAGCAGCCACGCCTGAGCGAAGGCGGGCAGATGTTTGCCAACCGCCTGCAAAAGAACCTCAAGGCCATGGGCAAGTGGGTCAAGCGTGAAGGCATCGATTGCTATCGTGTCTACGATGCCGACATGCCGGAATACTCCATGGCCATCGACCTGTACCACGATTGGGTCCACGTCCAGGAATACGCCGCGCCCAAATCCATCGATCCGGAAAAAGCCTCGGCGCGCATGTTCGATGCCCTGGCGGCGATTCCACAGGCGTTGAACATCGACAAGAGCCGCGTGGTGGTCAAGCGTCGCGAACGCCAGAGCGGCACCAAGCAATACGAGCGTCAGGCAGCGCAGGGCAAGTTCGTCGAAGTGAATGAAGGCGGCGTGAAGCTGCTGGTGAACCTCACTGACTACCTCGACACCGGCCTGTTCCTCGATCATCGGCCAATGCGCATGCGCATTCAGAAAGAGTCGGCCGGCAAACGCTTCCTCAATCTGTTCTGCTACACCGCCACCGCTAGTGTTCACGCGGCCAAGGGCGGTGCGCGCAGCACCACCAGCGTTGACCTGTCGAAAACCTACCTGGACTGGGCGCGACGCAACCTGTCGCTGAACGGTTTCTCCGACAAAAACCGTCTGGAGCAGGGCGATGTGATGGCCTGGCTCGAAAACGCTCGCGACGAGTACGACCTGATCTTCATCGACCCGCCGACCTTCTCCAACTCCAAGCGCATGGAAGGCATTTTCGATGTGCAGCGTGACCAGGTGCAGTTGATCGACCTGGCCATGGCACGATTGGCGAACGGTGGTGTTCTGTACTTCTCCAACAACTTCCGCAAGTTCGAACTGGAGGCCAATCTTTCCGAGCGTTATGCAATCGAGGAGATCACCGCCCAGACCATCGATCCGGATTTTGCCCGCAACGCGAAGATCCACCGCGCCTGGAAAATCACGGCCCGTTGACGGTGGCCCCTGTAGGAGCGAGCTCTGCTCGCGATGGTCGACAACGATAACGCATACTTCCTGAATGTACGCGGCGTTCTTGAGCCCATCGCGAGCAGGGCTCGCTCCTACAGGGTTTTCAGTGCTGGTCAAATTAGTGGCTAATAGCTATAACTCAACTCATGGCCAAAGGGCTTTCCCGCACCTGGCGTTTTGAGTTGGGTTTTATGTCGTTGCACGCCGTGCGCCCAAAAATCCTGGGGTTTATCCGCGAAGACGTTTCGGCCTGGTGGGTCGCGCTGCTGGTATTGCTTGTCGGCGGAATACTCACGGGATTACTGGCCTGGTCGACGCTCAATCTGTTTCATTATCAATTGCGGCAACGTTTCCAGCTGCTGGCCAGTGAACGTTACAGCCGTATCGAAGAACGTTTCGAAGACCAGGAGCAGCGCCTCGATGGCCTGCGTCGGTTCTTTGCCAATTCCGATTCGGTTTCCCGAGAGGAATTCAACGGTTACACCCACCCCCTGTTACACCGCACCCAGGCGTATTCGTTCGCTGAACGGGTCCGTGGCGACCAGCGGGCGTTGTTCGAGCAGCGTGCGCGGGAGGAGGGTATTACCGGTTTTACCTTTCGCGAACTCAATGCCGACGGCCAGCTGCAACTGGCGGCCGAGCGGGATGAGTACGTGGTGGTGCTGTACAGCCAGACGCAAAGCAAACTCGGCTCGCCGCTCGGCTACGACCTGTTGGCACAGCCGATGCGCCGTGCCACCCTGGAGCGCGCCGATCAGCATGGACGCATGGCCGTGTCGCAACCGATGCACCTGGTCAGCATCGAACCGGCCTATGCGCGGGGCGTGTTGCTGGTCGCGCCGGTCATTTCGCGTGATCACCCGGTTGGCGCAACCGGCAAACCGTTCGGTTATGTCATGGCGGTGATCAGCATGCGCCAGTTGCTGGCCGACGGGCTGCCTGAGGCGGGCCGTGATTATCTTTCAGTGCGCATTCTCGACTTATCTACAGAGGATCAGCACGAAGTGCTGTTTGAGTCGCCCAACGTGCCTGCCGTCAGTGAGTTGTCCGCGACCCGGCTGTTGCGCCTGGCCGATCACGAGTATCAAGTCGACATCCAGCCCAGTGAAGTTTTTCTGCAGGCCAACCATTCATCTGTCACCACGCTGGTGGTGCTCGGCGCCTTGCTCAGTATGTTGCTCAGTGCACTGCTCTACGTGCTGGTCAGTCAGCGTCAGCGAGCGCTGAGAATGGTCGAACAGCGGACCGAGGAACTGCACGCCCGCGAACAGGAGCTGCGGGGAACTCACGGTCAGTTACGCAGCGTACTCAATGCCGCCACCCAAGTGGCGATCATTGCCACGGACCTGCGCGGAGTCATCAGCACGTTCAATGCCGGTGCCGAACAAATGCTCGGCTACAAAGCGGCCGATGTCGTGGGGCACATGACCCTGGAAAACCTGCACCTGCCTCGGGAACTCGCGGTGCGATCCGCTGAGTTGAGCGCGCGTTTCGGCAAACCGGTGCCGACGTGCCATGCGATGTTGGTGGAGAGCAGCGTAGAAGGCCGGCATGAAGCGCGGGAGTGGACGCTGGTGCGTGGCGATGGCAGTCATTTGACGGTCAACATGCTGGCCACTCCGGTGCTCGACGAGCAAGGCCTGTGGGTCGGGCATCTGGCCGTCTGCATCGACATCACCGAACGCAAGCGCGTGCATGAAGCGTTGGCAGCACGGGACCTGCTGTTGAAGAAACTCAGCGCCCATGTGCCCGGTGGGATTTACCAGTTCAAGATGGAGTTCGACGGTCGCTTCAGCGTCATTTACGCCAGCGACGGTATCCGCGAGATCTATGAACTCGACCCGGACGTGTTGCTGCTCAATGCCGAAGCGATCTTCACGCGGATCCATCCCCAGGACACGACTCGCGTCCGCGCCTCGATCCGGGCGTCGGCGGACCACCTCAGTCCGTGGCGCGAAGAATATCGTGTGCAACTGCCCGAGCGTGGCCTGCGCTGGGTCCGCGGCGAAGCGACCCCGGAAGAACTGCCCGGTGGCGGGGTGCTGTGGCATGGCTATATCTCGGACATTTCCGATATGAAACGGGTAGAGGAAGAGTTGCGCGCGCTGTCCATCACCGACTCCCTGACCGGTATCCACAACCGCCGCTATTTCCAGGAGCGCCTGACGACCGAGATGGCCCGGGTCGAGCGCGGCGGTGGCGAACTGTCGGTGATCATGCTCGACATCGACCACTTCAAGCGCATCAATGACCAGCACGGCCACGCCGTGGGTGACCGGGTGTTGCAGGCGGTGTGCGAGCGCATCGGCCATCGGTTGCGGCGTACGGATGTGTTCTGTCGTTTGGGCGGTGAGGAGTTCATGGTGCTGTGCCCGGACATCGGCGGCGAACAGGCCCATCTGCTGGCGCTGGAGCTGTGGCAAGGCTTGCGCAGTGCGCCAATTGACGAAGTGGGGATTGTCACCGCCAGTTTCGGGATCGCCAGTTGGCGGGGTGGTGAAGGTGCGGATGCGCTGCTGTTGCGTGCGGACTCGGGGGTTTATGCGGCGAAGCAGGCGGGCAGGGATCGGGTGCAGGGGGAGATGAACTAATTCTGTTTATACACACAAAACCTGTGGGGGGGGGGGGGGGGGGGGGGGGGGAGGGATGGAAGACACAACGAGGGGTGGGGGGTTGGTGTCTCGCTGCGGGGTTCCCCCACCATGAGTTTTGTTGTGTG
>NZ_JBPKAM010000194.1:0-5873 GCF_051216495.1 Pseudomonas baetica
GTCAGACACCATCTTCATTGACTGACACACCGCTTTCGCGAGCAGGCTCGCTCCCACAAGGAATTGCATTTTTCCTTCAATCCTCAGGTGTGATGAATCTCCCGATCCTTGGTTTCCGGCATGAAGAAAATCCCCAGGACGGCCGTCATCACCGCAATGACAATCGGATACCACAGCCCGTAGTAGATATCCCCCGTGGCCGCGACCATGGCGAAGGCCACCGTCGGCAGGAACCCGCCGAACCAGCCATTACCGATGTGGTAGGGCAGCGACATCGAGGTGTAGCGGATGCGCGCCGGGAACAGTTCCACCAGCCAGGCGGCGATCGGGCCATAGACCATGGTCACGTAGATCACCAGGATCGTCAGGAGCAACAGCACCATCGGATAGTTGGACTTGGCCGGGTCGGCCTTCTCGGGGTAGCCGGCCTCCTTGAGGGCGGTGGCGAGCGAAGCGGTGAACGCGTCGTTCTGCGTCTTGAAGTCGGCGGCCGGCATGCCGGTGCCTTCGAAGCTCGTGAGCACTTTCTCACCGACCCGGACTTGCGCCACCGTGCCCGGCTCGGCCTTCACGTTCTGATAGGGGATGGCCCTTTTCGCCAGCACGGTCTTGGCCAGGTCGCAGGAACTGGTGAATTTGGCCTTGCCCACCGGGTCGAACTGGAACGAACACTGGGCGGGATCGGCGATCACCGTGACCGGATTCTTCTCCTGCGCGGCAAATACATCGGGGTTACCGTATTGGGTCAGCGCATGGAAAATCGGGAAATAGGTCACCGCCGCCAGAATGCAGCCGGCCATGATGATGCCCTTGCGGCCGATGCGGTCGGACAGGCTGCCGAAAATCACGAAGAACGGCGTGCCGATCAGCAAGGAGCCGGCAATCAGCAGGTTGGCGGTCTGTGGTTCGATCTTCAGCGTCTGCAGCAGGAAGAACAGCGCATAGAACTGCCCGGTGTACCAGACCACCGCCTGGCCGGCGGTGCCCCCGAGCAGGGCCATGATCACGATCTTGAGGTTTTCCCAGCGGGCGAAGGATTCGGTCAATGGCGCCTTGGACGCCTTGCCTTCGGCCTTCATTTTCATGAACACCGGCGATTCGCTGAGTTGCAGGCGAATGTACACCGAGATGATCAGCAGCAGGATCGACAGCAGGAACGGAATCCGCCAGCCCCAGGCTTCGAAGGCCTCGGTGCCCAGCGCGGTGCGACAGGCGAGGATCACCAGCAGCGACAGAAACAGGCCGAGGGTCGCGGTGGTTTGAATCCACGAGGTGAAATAACCGCGCTTGCCTTTGGGGGCATGTTCGGCCACGTAGGTCGCCGCGCCACCGTATTCGCCCCCCAGGGCCAGGCCTTGCAACAGGCGCAGGGTGATCAGGATGATCGGCGCGGCGACGCCGATGGTTGCGTAGCCGGGTAGAAAACCCACCACTGCCGTGGAGACACCCATGATCACGATGGTGATCAGGAAGGTGTGTTTGCGCCCGATCATGTCGCCCAACCGGCCGAACACGATGGCGCCGAAAGGCCGGACGGCGAAGCCGGCGGCAAAGGCGAGGAGGGCGAAGATGAAGGACGTGGTCTCGTTGACGCCAGCGAAAAAGTGTTTGGCGATGATCGCGGCCAGAGAACCGTACAGGTAGAAGTCGTACCATTCGAACACGGTGCCCAGGGACGAAGCGAATATGACCTTGCGCTCCTCCCGGGTGATCCCGCGGTTGGGCGCGCTGCCCGTGGTGGTGTTGTCGATTGCCGCCATGAGTTTTCTCCGTTGTTCTTGTTTTAGGCCGGAGCACCTTCACTGTAATTGCCGCACCCTGGCCCTGGGGCTGAAGCTTGGACACGAACTGACGGCCTCGCATCGCTGCAAGGTTTCATGAAGCATAATCGGCTTTAGACAGATATCCACTCGCCATCATTGATGGCTGGATCGGGACCTGTAGGAGCGAGCCTGCTCGCGATGGTGGTCAACGATAACGCGGGGAGCCTGAATGCCCGCGGTGTCTAATCGTTCATCGCGAGCAAGCTCGCTCCTACAGGGGGCTGGGGGTTAAACGCGGAACTGATCCATCAAGCTCTGTTGCTGGTTCGCCAGGCTATTGAGCGACTGGCTCACCCGCGCCGATTCATTGGCCTGTTCCGACAGCGATTCGGTGACATCGCGAATGGTCGCCACGTTGTTGTTGATCTCCTCGGCCACCGCACTTTGTTCTTCGGCGGCACTGGCGATCTGCAGGTTCATGTCGCTGATGACGGTGACGGCGTCGCCGATCTGCCGCAGGGCTGTGACGGCCTGGCCGACCTGCTCGACGCTGCCCTGGGCCTGGCGATGGCTATTGCCCATGGAGCCCACCACATCCTGGGTGCCGCTTTGCAGTTGTTCGATCACCAGCCGGGTTTCTTCCACCGACTCCTGGGTGCGTCGTGCCAGATTGCGCACTTCATCGGCCACCACGGCAAACCCGCGCCCGGCTTCGCCGGCACGGGCCGCTTCGATGGCGGCGTTGAGCGCCAGCAGGTTGGTCTGTTCGGCGATGGCGCGGATCACTTCCAGGACCGAACCGATCTTCTCGCTGTTGGCCGCCAGCCCTTCGACCTGAACCATGGCGGCGCTCATGTCGGCGGCCAGGTGGTCGATGCTGGCGGTGGTGCGGTCGATCACGGTCAGGCCCTGGCGGGTCGCCTGATCGGCATCCCGCGCCGCCTGGGCCGCTTGGGCGGCGCTGCGGGCAACGTCCTGGGCGGTGGCGCTCATTTCGTGGGAGGCGGTGGCGACCTGATCCACTTGGCGGTATTGCTGTTCCATGCCGGCACTGGTCTGGGTGGCGATGGCGGAGGACTGGTCCGCGGTGCTGCGGGCGTCCTGCACCGAGCGTTTGACCTCGGCGATGATCGGTTGCAGCTTGTCGAGGAAGCGGTTGAACCAGCCGGCCAACTGGCCCAGTTCATCCTTTTTGTCGTAGGCCAGGCGGCGGGTCAGGTCACCTTCGCCGCTGGCGATGTCTTCGAGCATGTACGCCACGCCGAGGATCGGTTTGGTCACGCTGCGGGCCATCAGCCACACCAACAGCAAGCCGATCAACGCGGCCAGTAAGCCCAGACCGAGTTCGGTCAGGGTGCCGGCGGTGTTGCTGTCATCCAGCTGTTTTTTCAACGCTTCGGCAGGTCCCACCAGGACTTTTTCCGGCACGTCGAGCAACACGCCCCAGGACTTGCCGCCGGGAATCGGCTGGAACGGCGCCAGGACCTTGAGTTGCTGATCGTTGTGCAGGCTGGTGGTCTTGCTGGCAGCGGCGAGCATGCGCATCAGCTCGGCACCGGAGCTCTTGTCCACGGCTTCCAGGCGCTGGCTGAGTTTGCTGGCGTCCGGGCTATAACCTGCAAGCAGGCCGGCGGGGCTGACGATGCTGACGCTGGTCTGGCCGTCATAGAGCTTTTTGCTGGCGCCCTGGCTGACCGCTTGCAAGCTGTTGAGGTTGATGTCCACCGACAGCGAAGCGATAACCTTTCCGTTGACCATCAGCGGGAAAACGATGCTGGTCATCAGCACGTTCTGGCCGTCGATCACATAGAAGTAGGGTTCGATCACGCAGGGCTTGAGCGTGGCGCGCGGGCAAGTGAACCAGGCATTGGCCGGTTCGCCGCTGGGGCCGGTGCTGGTGTCGGCGATGTCTTTTTCCGGCAGCGGCATCGAGGTGAGTTGGCCGGGCGTCGGTTGCGACCAGTACAAGGCAAACCGCCCCTTTTCGTTACTGCCGACCTCGCTCTGACCGGCGAACAGCTCGTCCTTGCCGTCCAGCCCGTTGGGTTCGAAGACCAGGGACAATCCGAGCAGTTCCGGGTTGGCTTGCAGGGCCGACTTGACCTGGCGGGTCAGGTCTTCGCGCAGGTCGAAGGCATCGAGAAAGCGCTTTTCGGCCTGCTCGCGCAGAAACAGCACCTGCCGGGAAAAGCCATGACCGTATTGATAGGCATCCATGAACTGCTGGCGTATGTTCAGCGCCTGGTTTTCGCCCTGGGACTCGATCCGGGCCTGGGCGGCTTCGGTCAGCATCTCCATGCTCGAGGCTTTCACCAACGCAGAGCTGTGCTCCATGCGATACAGCGAAAGGCCCACCAGCAGGGTCACGATGCCTGCCAGGCAAAGGCCGGCCAGCAGGGTGATTTTCCATTGAATGGAAAGTTGTCTGAGCGACATGGAGACGTCCTTATTCGATAAATATCTGAGACTTTGCACTGTAACGGCCTAAGGGCAGCTTTCTTGAGCTGCAAGCTGCAAGTGAAAAACACACCAGCTTGCCGCTTGCCGCTTGCCGCTTGAAGCTTGCAGCTTGCGGCTGCTTCCGTCACAGTGCGCGCCCTCTAATAAAACCCATTCCTTCAATCCGCTGGCGGCTCCCGTAGACTGCCGGACGGAGTCTTTCCGTTTGTCTCGAGGTAATGAAATGAATGCAGTGATTGCCGCGGTCGGCATCATGCTGATACTCAGCCTGTCCCGCGTGCACGTGGTCATCGCGCTGATCGTCGGTGCGCTGGTGGGCGGCCTGACCGGTGGCCTGGGTATCGAAGCGACGCTCAAGGCCTTCAACAGCGGGCTCGGTGGCGGGGCGACGGTGGCGTTGTCCTACGCGTTGCTCGGCGCGTTCGCCGTGGCGATTGCCAAATCCGGTCTGGCCCACGCCCTGGCCGACAAGGCGCTGGCGATGGTCGATCGCCAGCACGCCACCGGGGGTGGTCAGGTCAAGTGGTTGCTGATCGGCCTGCTCTGGGTCGTCGCCATCGCTTCTCAAAACATCCTGCCGATACATATCGCCTTCATTCCGTTGCTGGTGCCACCGCTTTTATACGTGCTGACCAAGTTGCAACTGGACCGTCGGTTGGTCGCCTGCGTCATCACCTTCGGTCTGATCACTCCGTACATGTTCCTGCCGGTGGGCTTCGGCAACATCTTCCTCAATGAAATCCTGCTGGCCAACGTCGCCCGCAGCGGCGTGGACATCAGCGGCATCAACGTCACACACGCCATGGGCATCCCGGCGCTGGGCATGCTGGTCGGGCTCGGGGTGGCATTCATCAGCTACCGCAAGAAGCGTGTCTACAACCTGGAAAAGATCGAGCAGGTCGAACAGGTGGCCGTGCAATACAACCCGTTGAGCCTGATGGTGGCGGGCCTGGCCATCGCCGCGGCGTTCATTATCCAGTTGCTGCTGGACTCGATGATCATCGGTGCATTGGCCGGTTTCCTGATCTTCTCGCTGTCGGGCATCGTCAAATGGCGTGATACCGATGACCTGTTCACCGAAGGCATGAAGATGATGGCGATGATCGGCTTCATCATGATCGCCGCGTCCGGGTTCGGCGAAGTGATCAAGGCGACCGGAGAGGTGCAGACGCTGGTTGAAGCCTCCGCTGCGTGGATCGACCACAGCAAGGCCATTGGCGCGCTGATGATGTTGCTGGTGGGGCTGCTGGTGACCATGGGCATCGGTTCGTCGTTTTCCACGGTGCCGATCCTGGCGGTGATTTTCGTGCCGTTGTGCGTGCAACTGGGCTTCAGCCCGATCGCCATCGTGTGCATCGTCGGCACCGCTGGCGCCCTGGGTGACGCCGGTTCGCCCGCCTCGGACTCGACCCTTGGGCCGACCTCCGGCCTGAACATCGACGGCCAGCATCACCACATTTGGGACACCGTGGTCCCGACCTTCCTGCACTACAACCTGCCGTTGCTGGCGTTTGGCTGGTTAGCGGCGATGGTCTTGTAAGCACACCACTTACCCTGTGGGGGGGGGGGGGGGGGGGGGGGGGGGGGGGGGGGGGGGGGGGGGGGGGGGGGGGGGGGGGGGGGGGGGGGGGGGGGGGGGGGGGGGGGGGG
>NZ_JBPKAM010000195.1:0-5660 GCF_051216495.1 Pseudomonas baetica
TTTATTCCGTAGCTTCGCTCCTTTGTGGGTGGGTGTGGTATCCCTTTCGTACCTCCCCTTCCCCCCCCAACGAGGCCAGCTCGGCCAACAGAAAACATCCGGCAATACACCCACCCGCCGCACCAAAAAAGCTGACCTAGCCTTCAAACACCCCCATGAGCAAGGACGCTCGCAATGCCCCTCACCCCGCGCCTGTTTTTCACCAGCCTGCTCGCCTTTGCCAACCTGAACGCCAACGCTGCCCAATGCCCCGACTGGCCACCCGAACGCGCCGCAATCGAAATCACCGCCCTGCAAAAGCAAATCGACACCTGGGACGACAGCTACCACCGAAAGGGAAAATCCCTGGTCGCCGACGAACTCTACGACCAGTCCCGCGCACGACTCAGCGAATGGCGCCAGTGCTTCAATCTTAATACCCTCACAAATCCGTTAAGTACTGCACGCGGCACGATTGCCCACCCCATCGCCCACACCGGACTGGACAAACTGCGCGATGAGCAAGCCGTCGAAAGCTGGCTGCGTGATCGCAAGGACGTCTGGGCCCAACCCAAGGTCGATGGCGTAGCCGTGAGCCTGATTTATCGCAATGGCCTGCTGGCCCAGGCAATCAGTCGCGGTGACGGCTCACGTGGCCAGGACTGGACCGCTTCGGCACGCCAGATTGCTGCCATCCCCCAGCAACTGGCGCAGCCGCTGGACCTGCTGGTGCAAGGCGAGCTCTACTGGCGCCTTCCTGAGCATGTTCAGGCCCGGGCCGGCAGCCTCAATGCCCGCGCCATGGTCGCAGGCTTGATGAATCGCAAGACGCTCAGCCTGGAACAGGCAGCCGGGATCGGCCTGTTTGCCTGGGACTGGCCCGAAGGTCCGACGTCCTTGCCGGAGCGCGCCGCGGCGCTGGACGACCTGGGATTTCCAGACACCGGCCGGTACAGCCAACCGATCAGCACATTGTCCGATGCGCAACGCTGGCGAGATTACTGGTATCGCTCGCCACTGCCATTTGCCAGCGACGGCATTGTCCTGCGCCAGGGGCAGCGCCCAACGGCCGAACGCTGGAAAGCCAAACCGCCCCACTGGAGTGTTGCCTGGAAGTACCCTTTCGCCCAAGCACTGGCCGAAGTGCGCAAGGTCCACTTCAAGATCGGTCGAACCGGGCGGATCACCCCGGTGCTGGAGCTAACGCCAGTAATGCTCGATGACCGGCAAATCAAACGCGTCAGCGTAAGCTCCCTGCAGCGCTGGCAAGCGCAAGACATTCGGCCGGGCGACCAGGTCGCCATCAGCCTGGCCGGCCTTACCATTCCCAGGCTGGACGGTGTGGTGTTGCGCAGCACTGAGCGCCCGCCACTGAATGTGCCGCAGGCAACGGACTTTCATCCGCTAAGTTGCTGGCAGCCGACACAGGGATGCACGAGTCAGTTTCTCGCCCGCCTGACCTGGCTCAGTAGCCAGCAAGGTCTGGCCTTGTCCAATGTCGGCCCTGGCACTTGGGAAAAACTGCTTGAAGCAGGTCGCCTTGATGGACTACTGGATTGGTTGACCCTCGATGCTCAAGAGCTTGCTAACATTGACGGTTTGGGCGAACGCAGTGCCGCGCGCCTTGCGTCCAGTTTTGACACTGCCCGGCATCGCCCTTTCGCCCATTGGCTAAAAGCACTGGGCATGCCACCGACAGGCCAGGCACGCCTCGCCGACTCATGGCAGATATTGGCACAACGCGATATTGAACAGTGGCAAGCCGAAACAGGGATAGGACCGGGACGCGCAGCGCAATTGAGCGCCTTTTTTCGCGATCCGCAGGTTCTGGCCTTACGTGAAACATTACGGGAGGCCGGGATCGACGGTTTTTAGCGCCCCGGGAACCCGACAGGACCGATGGGCTCAAACACGCCATCACTGCATCGAACAGATTGCCTTTTCTCATGGAGCTTTTATGAAACGACTTTCACCGCTCGCGCTGCTGACCCTTTGCAGTGTCCTGGCCGCCCCACTGATGGCCGCCGAAGAAGCACCAGAGCTGACCGGATGCGCCGCCAAGAAACAAGGCATCATCAACCAGATCGAACTGGCCAAGACCCACGGCAATGCAGAGCAGCAGGCCGGCCTGGAAAAGGCCCTGAGCGAAGTCACCGCCAATTGCACCGACGCTTCGCTGAAGAAAGAGCGTGAAAACAAAGTGCTTGAAGCCAAGCATGAAGTCAGCCAGCGTCAGGCCGACCTCGACAAGGCCATGAAGAAAGGCGATCCGGAGAAGATCAACAAGCGCAAGGACAAACTCGCCGAGTCCCGCAAGGAATTGCAGGAAGCGGTGGATGAATTGGATAAGTAAGAAAAGGTAACGACCAAGGATCGTTGGTGTTGCCGAATCAGCATTCGCGAGCAGGCTCGCTCCCACAGGGAAATGCAGTCAAATGTGGGAGCGAGCCTGCTCGCGAAGACGACAGACCGAGCACCGCCAATCAATGATCCCGAAACTGTTTATGACACGCACTGCAAGCATCTTCGACTTTCTGCACCGCCGGCCCCAGATTGCTGGCCTTGTAGGGTTGAACCTGACTGGCGATCACCAATTCACCGGTGGCGCTTTCAAGATCGCGAGCCATTGCCTGAAAGCGTGCCTGCTGCTCCCAGACATCACTTTTCGCACTGGTGTGGTCTTCTTCACGCACCTGCGGAAAATGCTTCCACGGTTCGCGAGACAACGCGTCGAGCTTCACCGCACCGTCGGCGAATTTCGGGCCATCGAACGGAATACGGCCACGCAACATGCCGCCCAGGTCTTCACCGGTCTTGAGCATCTGCTTGAAAATGGCCTTGCGCTGACCGAGCGGCGAGTTGGGATCGACACCACCGCACGCGGACAACGTCAGACAGGCCAGCAATACAACAGTAAGTCTTTTAAGAGTCATGGTGGCTTCAGGTCACGGGAATCGGCGGCCAGTATCCTCGTCTCGTCGGCAAACACCAATAGCCCTATTATCAATAAGGGTTGCCTGAGGGCATGGAGCACTCGAGCAACCGGCAAAGGAATTACTCCATGAACAGCCGTATCAAGGCATGGCGTCACAGCCTTGTCTGGACCTTGCCCCTGGTGGCCCTGCTTGCAGGCTGCACCGGTGGCGAAAAACCACAACCGAAAACCCATGCGCTGGCCACCTACTCCAGTGCCACATGGGAAGCACTGCCGACGGTGAGCGACAGCGACCTCGTCGCCGGTTTCGGCTCATGGCGCAGCGCATGCACCCGGCTCAAGGCCGACCCTGTCTGGGGTGGCATCTGCGCCTCGGCCGCCAACGTGCCGCCATCCGCCAGCGAGATCCGTGGTTTTCTCAAACAGAACCTCGATGTCTATGGCCTGCGCGCCGCCAACGACAACCCCAATGGCCTGATCACCGGCTATTACGAACCGGTCTACCCAGGCAGCCTGACCCAGACCGCCAGCGCGAATGTCCCGGTGTACGGCGTGCCCGAAGACATGATCATCGTCTCCCTCGACAGCCTCTATCCAGAGCTCAAAGGCAAGCGTCTGCGCGGTCGACTGGAAGGTCGCGTGCTCAAGCCGTACGACGATGCGGCAACGATTGAAAGCAAAGGGGTCAAGGCGCCGGTGGTGGCCTGGCTCACCGACCCGATGAACCTGCAATTCCTGCAAATCCAGGGCTCCGGGCGCATTCAACTCGACAACGGACGCCAGTTGCGCATCGCTTATGCCGACCAGAATGGTCATCCCTATCGCCCCATCGGGCGCTGGCTGGTAGAGCAAGGCGAGCTGAAGAAGGAAGAGGTGACCATGGGCACGATCGCTGCCTGGGCCAAGGCCAATCCGTCGCGGATTCCGGAACTGCTGGGCAGCAACCCGAGTTATGTGTTCTTCACCCGCAATCCGGACAGCAACGAAGGGCCTCGCGGGTCGCTGAACGTACCCCTGACTGCCGGTTACAGCGCAGCGGTGGATCGCAAGGTCATTCCATTGGGCAGCCTGCTGTGGTTATCCACAACCAAACCGGACGGCACGGCACTGGTGCGTCCGGTCGCGGCACAAGACACCGGCGGTGCCATTGCCGGCGAGGTTCGCGCGGACCTGTTCTGGGGCACCGGCGAGGCGGCCGGGCAACTGGCCGGAGACATGAAGCAGCAGGGGCAGATCTGGATGCTCTGGCCCAAAGGCGCGGCGCTGCCGCAAGTGCCGCAGGTGGCAGATTCGGTTAAATGAATTCTGTAGGAGCCGGCCTGCTGGCTCCTACAAGTCTTCGACCTGGTCTTAAGCTGACACCACAAAAAACGCCACAATCAGCCCCATCCCCACAAACCACGCCAGCGACCGCAGCGTCGGCCAGTCCGCCAGATAAAAAATGATGTACAGCAGGCGACTGGTAATGAACAACACCGACAGCACATTGATGGTTACCAGTTCGGCATTGCCAACCAGGTGAGCCACGATCACCGCTGCGGCGAACGCCGGGGTCACTTCAAAGCTGTTCAGTTGCGCCGCATTTGCGCGCCTGCCCAATCCGTCCAGCGAATCGAGAAAGTCCCGAGGATCATGGTTGTCTTTCAAGCGGAACCCACCACTGATCTTGGCCACGTACACACAAACATACGGCAGCAAAATCGCGATCAACACGCACCACAGCGCAACGTTCATAAAGCAGTCCCTTCTTCACGTTTTCAGAGCAGTCAGAATTTCATGACCAGCATGCCGACCAGCACCAACCCACAGGCTAAGAGTCGAGGCCTGCCGAATGGTTCTTTCAGGTAACGCATGCCGAACAGCACCACCAGAATCACGCTGATTTCACGCAGTGCCGCCGCCTCGGCAATCGACCCCAGTTGCATGGCCCAGAGCACCAGAGCGTAGCTGAACAATACGCAGAACCCGACCGCCAACCCCAATCGCCACTGCTCCCGCCAGAACAACCTGAACGCCGGCCGCTTGCGCACCCAGGCCAGCAAGGGGAAAGGCCAGGCACTGAGCAACGTCACCCAGACCAGATAGTCCAGCGGGTGCGACCAGCGTCGCAGTGCCTGGCCGTCGATGTAGGTGTAGCAACCGATGCACAGGCCGATCAGTGCCACCACCGGCAACATCGACCAAGGTAGACGCGCGCCGCCTCCGCCCTGCCAGAGCAGGCACAGCATGCCGAGCGGAATCAGCAGGATCCCGAAGATTTGCTGATGGGTCAGCGCCTCCCCGGCGAACATCAAGGTCAGCGCCAGCACCACCAGCGGCGATAACCCGCGCATCAGCGGATAGACCAGCCCGAGATCGCCGACCCGATAGGCCTGGATCAACAGGTAGCGATAGAGCAACTCGAAGGCCGCCGAGGCCAGAATCCACGGCCAGATGTCCAGCGGCGGCAGCGACACGAACGGCAGCATCACGACGACAAACAGCATCGCCACGCTGTCCATGCAGGCCACCACCAGCAAGCGCTCGGCGCTGAATTTGATCAGGGTATTCCACGCCGCGTGCAACAGCGCCGCCACCAACACCAGTGCTGTTGCAAGCACGGCACACTCCTTTTTGTTGTATTGCTCTCCCCTTTAGGAGCCGGGGGGGGGGGGGGGGGGGGGGGGGGGGGGGGGGGGGGGGGGAGGAGGGGGGGGGGGGGGGGGGGGGGGGGGGGGGGGGGGGGGGGGGGGGAGGGGGGAGTCAT
>NZ_JBPKAM010000196.1:0-5493 GCF_051216495.1 Pseudomonas baetica
CGCTCCCACAGTTGGAAAGCATTCCCCCTGTGGGAGCGAGCCTGCTCGCGAAGGCACCAACTCGGTCCCAATCCAGGCTCAGATAGCACTGAACCTCTGCCCCAACCCCTGCCCAACAAACTGCTCAATAATGAAATCAACAAACGCCCGGGTCTTGCCCGGCAACAGTTTGTGCTCGGCGTAATAGATTGAAATGTTGCCATCATCGACATACCAATCCGGCAACACCCGCTGCAACGTCCCCGCCTCCAGGTAGCCTATGGCGAACGGCATGCTCACCAGCGCAATGCCCAGGCCTTGGGTCGCCGTGGCGCAGGCCGCTTCCGAATCACTCATGGTCATCCGCGCTTTCAGCGTCAACGGACTATGTTGCTGTGTGCGACTGGTCAACTGCCAGGAGCGCACGCGGCCCGTCTGCGGCGAGCGAATGAGGATGCCCTCGTGATGTTTTAGATCCTCAGGTTCCTTGATCGCCTCCCGCGCCGCGAGGTAATCGACAGACGCCACCAACACCCGATGAGCCGGTGTCAGCTTGCGCGCCACGACCCCTTGGGGCAGCTCGAATCCACCACCAATCGCAGCATCGAACCCCTGGCCGATCAGATCGACCTGACGGTTATCGAAATGCCAGTCCGGGTTGATCGCCGGAAAGCGCCGTAGAAACTCCCCGAGCAACGGCACGATGTACAAGCGTCCGAACACCGTGCCCATGCTGACCTTCAACGTCCCCGCCGGACGCCCACCGGCGCTGGCGAGATTGGCCACGGCGTTCTGGATCGTGTGCAAACTGCTGCTGACCTCGCCGAGAAATAGCTGGCCCGCCTCCGTCAGCGTCAGGCTGCGGGTGCTGCGCTGGAACAATCGCACGCCCAGTCGCGCTTCGAGTTTGGCGACGCTTTTGCCCACTGCCGCCGGGGTCAGACTCAAGCGTCGCGCGGCTTCGGCGAAACTGCCGACTTCGGCGCTACGGACAAAGCATTCGATACTGCTGAAGGTTTCCATGGGCTTCACTATAAACTTTTGGTTTACATAGACTATCGCAATTACCGTCTACACAGCGTGTAATCGGAAATCGATACTAGGCTCCATCAACCGGGACATCCTGCCTCGGGACTTTGGAGATCGATATGACTACTCAGAACCTCAGCGGCAAAGTGGCTTTGATCCAGGGCGGTTCCCGCGGCATTGGCGCTGCCATCGTCAAACGCCTGGCCGCTGAAGGCGCGACAGTCGCCTTTACCTATGTCAGCTCCACCGTGAAAGCCGAAGAACTGCAAAACCGCATCATCGCCGACGGCGGCAAAGCCCTGGCCATCAAGGCCGACAGCGCCGATGCCGAAGCCATTCGTAACGCCGTGAGCGCAACAGTGGAACGCTTTGGTCGACTGGACATTCTGGTGAACAACGCTGGTGTGTTGGCAGTGGCGCCACTGGAAGAGTTCAAACTCGAAGATTTCGACCAGACCCTGGCCATCAACGTCCGCAGCGTGTTCATCGCCACCCAGGCCGCCGCCCGCCACATGACCGAGGGTGGTCGCATCATCAACATCGGCAGTACCAACGCCGATCGTATGCCCTTCGCCGGTGGCGGCCCGTACGCAATGAGCAAGTCGGCACTGGTCGGCCTGACCAAGGGCCTGGCCCGGGACCTCGGCCCCAAAGGCATCACCATCAACAACGTGCAACCGGGCCCGGTCGATACCGACATGAACCCGGCCGAAGGTGACTTCGCCGACAGCCTGATTCCGTTGATGGCCGTGGGGCGCTACGGCAAGGTTGAAGAGATCGCCAGTTTCGTTGCCTACCTTGTCGGTCCCGAAGCCGGCTATATCACTGGCGCGAGCCTGACCATCGACGGTGGTTTCGGCGCCTGATACCGCCCGGCCAAATGATGTCCCTGTGGGAGCGAGCCTGCTCGCGAAAGCAATAGTTCAGACAACGTCCATGTTGACTGACACTCCGCCTTCGCGAGCAGGCTCGCTCCTACAGTTTTTTTCGTCAGGACCACTCAAGCGCCGGCAAGCCACAGGCGCTCGGGCTGAACGCCTTCAACGTACGAAGAATGCCATCGGCGTGTGCATACTTTTCGTCCGCCATCGCCGCATCCGGAATGGCAATCGCCGTCATCCCCGCCGCTTTCGCCGCCGTAACTCCAAACGGCGAATCCTCGAACACCAGGCAATCCTGTGGCGCGACACCCAGGCGCCGTGCAGCGGTCAGGAAGATGTCCGGTGCCGGTTTCGCGGCCCCGACTTCCGGATCGTCAGCAGTGACGATGGTGTCAAACAGCGCGAACCAATCCCGATGCAAGGTGGTTTTCTGACCAAACGACTGGCTCGACGAACTGGTCCCCACTGCAATGGGAATGTTGTTGGCCTTCAGATGACGTACCAATTCCTGTGCACCCGGCATCGCCTGGGCGGTAGGAAAACGCTCGCGCATCAGCGGTTCGCGAATCACCAGGAACTCTTCGGCGCTGATCGGCAGCTCCAGCGCCTCGACCACGTACCGCGCCAGGTCACCGGCACCGCGTCCGATGATGTGCTGCTTGAGGCTCCAGTCGAAAGTCCGCCCATAGCGCCCGGCAATGATCGACGTGACTTCGGTGTAAATACCCTCAGTGTCCAGCAGCAAGCCGTCCATATCGAAAATCACGGCCTTGATCGGGCCGAACTCATTCAGCGCTGCATTCATCGCATCTGGTCCGTTTTCAATGACACCCCAGGCGGCTCGGGTGAGGCCGGCTCAGTGACTGATTAAAGGTTTCAGCAGCATAACGAGCGTGATCGGCATAGAGCAACGGGCAAAACCCGAGCAGCACGATGAGTTGCCAATGATTTAGCGAATCGCCCTACACGAAACACCTCCTTTCCCGACTTCTTTCCCCGCTGATCCCACGCAGAGTTTCGCGCCTCCTCTTCACCCGAGCGAAAGACTGCGCAATGTTCGATCCTGACAAGCTGTTGGCCCTGAACAACACCATCGGCCTGCTAGTGGTCGCCGCGATGAACCCGGAGCAACCGGACATCGAAGCGCTGCTCAAGGACTTCCGTCTCTGTCTCAACGACTACGAGGTCTGGGCAGAGAGCTTCTGGAGCGGCGGGACACTGGATGTCGAGCAAGTGTTCAAGGTCGGTAACAACGTCCATCTCTCCGCGCCGAAGCACTCCACCAATCCCGTCCGTTCAACCGTCGCCCAATGCCCCGCCAGCGGTACGCTGACCCTGGTGCATCTGTTCGAAGCCGCGCGTTTCGTGCCGATCGGCAACACGCCAGTAATGCTCGAACCGCTGATCTCCGACGGCCCTGATGGGCCGACGTACGGTAAGGCCATTCACAAAACCATCGGCCCCGGCGGCATCCTCGAAATCCCCGATTGCTGGCGCGGCAATCGGTACCGCATCACCTTCTTTCCCAACGTCACCACCGAGCACGTCAAAGCGCTTTACGCCTCCTATCAAGGCGTTGTCGGCGAACTTGAAGGCTGGTTGCGCACCGAGTGGAGGAACGAATTTCAGCCGCTGTGGGCCGGATTTTCCGAGGCAGGCTTCATCGAGCGCTACGGCATGCTGCAACGCGCCGATTGGCGGGGCTTCGAAAATTCGCTGAACGGCTTGTGGGATGACGTAAAGCAGCTCTATGCCCTGCTCTCGGACCTGCACGCCAACAGCGCCAGGCTCCTTGAATACCTGACCGAAACCGAACTTGAGGCGCTGTTGAATGCCTCGACCGAGGCCATCGCCAATCTGTTGCTGGTATTGAGCGACGAGCCATTGATTTTTATTCATCTGGCCGCGTTCACCAGTTGGCTGAAGCTGTTGCCGCCGCAGTACATCGCCGAGGTCGTGGCGGAAATTCGTACGGAGTTGCTGATCAGCTTCCTGCTGGTCTGCTTGACCGGTCCTGCCCGCCTGAAACTCGGCATAAGCGCCAAAGTACTGGGCAAGGTCAAGTCCGAACGCGCCCGACGATGGCTGGCCGCAGCGGCTCTGCGACTGTCTGAACTGACGAATCGTTCCGACCTGACCGGTCACGCGGGCGCACTCAAGCCGCTGATGGTCAATGCCCGGAACGCACCGCTGAAACCTGCGCCAACCGTACCGCTTCGAATCAGTACGGCGGGTTCGGCGGATGTGTTGGTGAACAATCCCGTCGCCATTGCCCGGAACAAATCGGAAGCCAAGACACGCCTCAGTCGGCAGGAAACCCACGACGACGTTTCAAAACAAGCCAAGAATCCCAACGGCAACAGCGCCGAGCCCGCGGCTCTCACCCAGACCCACGGCTGCCCGGTATCGCTGGTCACCGGCGAAGAACTGCTGACCCTCAGCGATGGCGTGCTCGATGGCATCTTGCCGTTTGAGTTCACCCGCCTCTATCGCACCAGCGCGGTGGAGATCGACAGCGGCCTCGGCTTCGGCTGGAGCCACTCGCTGAGCCAACGCCTCGAGCTCGACGGCGACAGCGTCACCTGGATCGACCCGGAAAACCGCCGCACACCGTTTCCCCTGCCGAGCCTCGCGCGCCCGGCAATCCACAACAGCCTGTCGCGGGCGGCGATCTATCTCGGCGATCAGCCGGAAGAACTGATCCTGGCCCTGGCCGGTGAGTCGCCGCGTTTTTACCACTTTCGCGACGGCCAGCTAAGCGCGATCAGCGACGCCTACGGCAACCGCCTCAACGTGCAACGCGATCTGGCCGGGCGCCTCCAGCGCCTGGACAACGGCGCCGGACGCTGCTTGCGCCTGCGCTACGAGCGCCAGCACCTGATCGCCGTCGACTACCAGCGCTTTCAGGTCGCCGCCAGCCTGGAACAGGCCTGGCACACCGAACAGACCTTGGTCAGCTACCGCTACGACGCCCGTGGCCGGCTGGTCGCGGCGACCAACGCCGCCGGTGAGTCCGAGCGCTACGACTACGACGAACAGCACGTCATCCTGCAACGGCAACTGGCCGGCGGCGCGAGTTTTTACTGGGAGTGGGAACGTGCAGGCAAGGCCGCGCGCTGCATCCGCCACTGGGCGTCCTTTGCGCAGATGGACACGCGCTATGTCTGGGATGACGCCGGCGGTGTGACCCTCAAGCACGCCGACGGTAGTCAGGAACACTATGTCCACGACGAGCAGGCGCGGCTGGTGCAGCGGGTCGCGGCTGACGGGGGCGAACACCACCAGGCCTACGACGCCCAGGGCCGGCTCATTGCCGAGCAGGATGCGCTCGGCGCCGTCACCGAATACCGCTACGACGACGTCGGCCGGCTGATCGCACTGATTCCGCCCGAGGACGAGCCGACGTCCTACGAGTACCGCAACGGTTTCCTGCATGCGCGCTATCGCGGCCGAGCCAAGTGGACCTACCAGCGCAACGCCCAGGGCGACCTCACCTGGCTGATCGACCCCGACGGCCACAGCACCTACCACGAATACGACGCGCAAGGGCGGCTGGTGCTGATCCGCTACCCGGACCGCAGCCTGCATCGGTTCAGCTGGAACG
>NZ_JBPKAM010000197.1:0-5393 GCF_051216495.1 Pseudomonas baetica
CTCCCACAGTGACCACATTCCCCTGTGGGAGCGAGCCTGCTCGCGAAGGCCTCGCCTCAAATCATGAACCGAAAACTACCACTCGATCTTCAGAAACTCTCGCACCAACGAATTGACCCGCGTTCTATCCGTCCGATCCGCCCGGCCGTCATTGTCCACATCGGAGCACAAAACGACCTCGAAGGCGCCGTCATTATCCAGGTCATGAACCGCTGCCTTGTAGGCGATGACCGGCCCTTCGTGGAAATGCAGTCGCACAGATTCCGGTGTGCCGTCGCCAGAAGGGTTCAGCGAGAACATTCGCAGATGCCGCTGCTCACCTTCACCATCGTTGAACCATCTGCATTTCAAGTAGGTCGTGCTAAAGGTTTCCAGCCGTCGCATTTCGTCGTCCGTCGCCTCACGCAGCAATTGTTCATCTTCAAAAAACTGAACCCGAAGCCTATCGGCCACCCCACCACCGCTTCGATCCTGAGCGATTGCTTTTAAATAGCGCATCCATTTACCTCCTTGTGAAAAGCTCAGATTGAGCCCTGCCAACAAGGCGATCCATGCAACGCTTCGTCAATCGCTGTAGGACCGATCAGCAGGCCTCGCGAGACAAGACGCTCACCGCTTTACGCTTCAACACGTCGAGATCCATCACCGGGACATGCATCTCCTTGGCCAGTTCATCCCACTGGCGCATGCGCAAACTCACTTCGCACAACGGGTCCTGTTCGAAAGCATCCGCTTCGGCGTCGGACATCACGCCCCCCTGATATTCCAGTGTCCGGCGACTGGCCTCGCTCAAGCGCTCGTAGTAGCCCGGCTCCCTGAGCGTCAAATAACGCTTGGCTTGGACGTGGTACTCCACCAAACGCGCCATGCGTTCGCTGAAACCTGCACTACGCAAATAATCGGCACCTAGCCGTTCATGACTGACCACACCGAAGCCGCCCATGTTCTCGGCGCCCTTGTCGCAGATGTGTCCGATGTCGTGGAAGAATGCGGCGAGCACCACTTCGTCGTCGAAGCCTTCGGCCATTGCGCATTGAGCGGCCTGGGACATGTGCTCGATCTGCGATACCGGCTCACCGATGTAATCGGCATTTCCGAAGTGTTCGTAGAGGGCGAATACCTTGGCGACGGTTTGTTCGTTGGGGCTCATCAGAAGTCTCTCGATGAAGTGGGACGTGTGGTGAATCGTAGACCGATTTCGCGAGCAGGCTCGCTCCCACAGGCGACCACATACTCTTGTGGGAGCGAGCCTGCTCGCGAAGAGGCCCTTTCAGACGACGAAGATCTTACTTGGCCGCCACTTTCTCGGACTTACCGTCATAGCGTTTGCGCCATTCGCTCAGGATCTCGTCGCGATTTTTCGAAGCCCAGGCAAAGTCGTTCTTGATCAAACGCTGCTCATAGTCGGCCGGCAATTCGGTCTGCGGCTTGGCGATGCCCGGTTGGGCGAGCACGGCGAAGTTCTCCTTGTACAGCTCCATCGCTTGCGGGCTGGCCGAGAAGTCGGCGAGCTTCTTCGCTGCGTCTTCGTGTGGTGTGCCTTTGATCACAGCGGTAGCCTCGATCTCCCAGCCCAGGCCTTCCTTCGGCAGGATGATGTCCAGCGGTGCGCCCTGGCGCTTGAGTTGAACGGCCGGGTATTCGAAGGAAATACCGATCGGGAATTCACCCGCCGCCGCCAGTTTGCACGGCTTGGAACCGGAGTGAACGTACTGGCCGATGTTCTGGTGCAGGTCGTCCATGTACTGCCAGCCCTGCTTCTCGCCGAAGGTCTGCAACCAGGCGCTGACGTCGAGGAAACCGGTGCCGGACGAAGCCGGATTCGGCATGACGATCTTGCCTTTGTACTCAGGCTTGGTCAGGTCTTGCCAGCTGACGGGCTTGGTCAGGCCCTGCTTCTCGGCTTCAACGGTGTTGAAGCAAATGGTCGCGGCCCAAACGTCCATGCCGACCCAGGCAGGCGGGTTGTCCGCGTCGCGGTAGTTGCCGCCGATTTTGCCCAGGTCTTTCGGCGCGTAGCTTTGCAGCATGCCCTGCTGATCGAGGATCGCCAGGCTCGAAGCGGCCAGGCCCCACACCGCGTCTGCCTGTGGGCGCGCCTTCTCGGCCAGTAGCTTGGCGGTGATGATGCCGGTGGAATCGCGTACCCACTTGATCTCGACGTCCGGATTGGCCTTTTCGAACACTTCTTTATAGGTCTTCAGCTGTTCGGCTTCGAGGGCGGTGTACACCGTCAACTCGGTCTTCGCCGCGAAAGCGTTCAGGCTGAAAGCGGTGAGGACAGCAGCGGCCAGGGCCAAGGGCTTGAACATGATCTTTTCCTGTTTTTGAGTTGAGGGGGCTTTGGTTTTCTGGAGCAGGCAATCAATGACCGGGCGCGGTCTGCCGCCAGGCCTGGGAGCGACGCAGCAAGCCACGCGAAGCCCAAGCCAGCAGCAGGGACACGCTCGCCGAAGTGAACAGAATCAGGGTCGACATCGCTGCCGCGCCGCCGACGTTGCCGGCGTCGTCCATGTTCAGCACCGCCACCGCCGCGAGGATGGTGTCAGGGCTGTAGAGGAAGATCGCCGCCGAGACGGTGGTCATGGCCGAGACGAACAGGTAGCGCACGATGTCCAGCAGCGCCGGCAGGCAAATCGGCACGGTGACCCGCAGGTAATGGCGATACAGCGGCGCCTTGAGCGACAGCGCGGCGGCTTCGAATTCGGCATCGAGTTGACGCAGTGCGGTGGTGGCGGTCATTTGCGCGGTGGTCAAATAATGCGCAATGGTGCAGACCACCAGCAGGGTCATGGTCCCGTAGAGCACATGCAACGGGTTGCCGGTGAGGTTGAAAAAGAAGACGTAACCCAGACCAAGCACCAGACCCGGCACCGCCATCGGTACGAAACTGAGCATGCGCAGGGTCAGATTCAGACTGCGCTGGCCCTTGGTTTTTTCCATCAGGTAGGCGCCGGTAAAGATCAGCACACTGCCAATCAACGCCGTGCACAAGGCCATCTTCACGCTGTTGCCATAGGCCAGCCAGCCACCGCCTGCGGTGTCGTTGAACTGGTAATGGTTGAGCGACAACGAAAGGTTGTAAGGCCAGAACTTCACCAGCGACGAGAACACCGCCATGCCGAACACCAGCAGCAACGCGGCGCTGATCAACAACACGATGGCCAGGTAGCAACCGTCGCGAAGCTTCGACGGAGCTGGTTTGAAGACCTGCGCCCGACCGCTCATGGAATCGCCATGACGTCGACGCAGCCAGGTATCGACACCGAAGCTCAACAGCGCCGGCAGCAGCAACACCATGCCGATCAAGGCGCCGCGACCGAACTGCTGCTGACCGACCACGGCTTTGTAGGCTTCCAGCGCCAGCACTTGATAGTCGCCACCGACCACCACGGGCACGCCGAAGTCGGTGATGGTCAAGGTGAACACCAGGCAGAACGCGGCGAACACCGCCTGACGGGTCGCCGGCCAAGTGATGCTGCGGAAAGCTTTTGCCGGACTGGCGCCCATGCTGGAGGCGGCATCGAACAGTCGCGCATCCGCCAGGGACAGGGCCGACAGCAGAATCATCAAGGCGTGTGGGAAGGTATAGATGACCTCACCCAGTACGATGCCCCAGAAGCCGTAGATGTTGTCCGAAAGCAAACCGCGCAACGTGCCCTGATTGCCGAACAAATACACCAGCGCGATACCGGGCAGCATCGACGGCGCCATCAAAGGCAGCAACGAAATCCCGCGCCAGATGCCTTTGCCAGGAATCAACGTGCGTTGCAGGGCGTAGGCAAACAGGTAGGCCAGCGGTACGACGATGGCCGCGACGCTGAGGGAAACCTTCAGGCTATTACCCAGCAACCAGTGGAAATTAGCACTGGTCACCAGCTCCCGAGCGGCCAGCCAACCACCACCCTGCCCGGCTTCGGAACTGAAACCGCGCCAGAAGATCGCCAGCAATGGCATCAATACGGCGACGCCGAGCAGCGCCAGCAACATGACTTTGCCGCCGACCACGAAAATCCGGTCGCCGATCTCGGCACGTGAAACCTGCCGCACCTGCTTACGCGGCAGCGGCAGTGCGATGTTCGCGCTCATCAGGCAAACACCTGCAGGCTGCGCGGTGGCAAGGCGACCATGATCTGTTGCGCGCAGAGGCGCGGCATGGCTTCCGGTGCCAGTTCGGCCAGCAAGGCATGGCCCGGCAGATGGTCGAGTTCGAAGCTCATACGGCAGCGGTTGCCGAGGAAGGTGATTTCGCGAACCTTGGCCGGGAACAGGTTTTCTTCGTGTACCAGCGGATTGACGCTGATGGCTTCCGGGCGGCAGAACAACCGGCCCGATGCGGTCCGGGCGGTACCTTCGACCAGGCGCAGGTTCATCCCGCCCACCTGGGCATGACTGTCGCTGCTGCTATGGAATGGCAACCAGTTGCCCTGGCCAACGAACTCCGCCACGAACGGTGTGGCCGGGCGGTTGTAGATCTCCTGCGGCGTGGCGTATTGCTCAACCTTGCCGTTGTTCATCACGGCGATGCGGTCGGCCATCAGCATGGCCTCGTCCTGATTGTGGGTGACCATCAGGGTGGTGATGCCGAGTTCACGCTGCAATTGACGCAGTTCAGTGCACAGATGCTCGCGGACACGGGCGTCGAGGGCCGACATCGGTTCATCCAGTAGCAACAATGACGGCGACGGCGCCAATGCCCGAGCCAGCGCGACCCGTTGCTGCTGACCGCCGGACAATTGGCCGGGGTACTTTTTCTCACTGCCGATCAGGCCAACCAGTTCAAGCATCTGCCGGACCCGCTGACGCACTTCATCACGACCCGCGTTAGCGAGACCGTAGGCAATGTTGGCTTCTACAGTGAGATTGGGAAACAGCGCGTAGGACTGGAACAGAATGCCGTAGTCCCGAGCCTGGGGTGCCAGGTGGGAAACGTCGCGATCACCCAGGTACAACTCGCCGCGGTCCTGACGCTCAAGGCCGGCGATGCAACGCAGCAAGGTGGTTTTGCCACAACCTGAAGGCCCGAGCAGACACACCAGCTCACCGGCCGCCACGTCGAGGGACACATTATCCAGCGCGGTAAAGGCACCGAAACGCTTGTGCACGCCTCGCACTTTCATCGGCGCACCGGGGTTGGTCAGGGCAGTTGCGATCGAGTTGTTCATGGACGGGCCTCATCAAACAGATGAGGGCCATCCTAGGGTTGTAATGCGTCCGTCATATGGCAGTAAGGCAAAAACGGCCGATAGTGGTATTCGGGATTTTTGGTTTAAATTTTGTATTGTCTGAACTGGCCCCCGTTGTGGGGGGGGGGGGGGACAGGAAAGAGAGGGGCGAAAGAGAGGGGGGGGGGAGGGGACAGGAAAGAGAGGAAAGTAGAAAAAAGAGCCACA
>NZ_JBPKAM010000198.1:0-5370 GCF_051216495.1 Pseudomonas baetica
CGGAACACCGCACCCGTGTAGGAGGGCCGCAGGCTGCGGTTTTTTGGTTTTGCCTTTAAACAGAAAAAGATCGCAGCCTGCGGCAGCTCCTACATGGATCGAGTGAACGGTAGGCGCTGCGATCTTTTGCTCTATTAGCGCAGCGTATAACCGCTATCAACCACCCAGTCCTGCCCGATGACGTTACGAGCGCCATTGCCGAGCTGGAACAGGATCACGTCGGCGACGGCCCCCGGTTCCAGGAACTGACCGTCCAGCAAGCGCTGTTTGACCGTTTCGGCCACTGCATTCAACTCCTCGTTCTTCAGGCCCAGGGTTGACCAGATTGGCGTAGCGGTCGGGCCGGGGGAGACGGTGTTGATGCGAATGCCGTGGGGCGCCAGCTCCACTGCCAGGGTGCGGGCATGGTGGATCAATGCGGCCTTGGACGCGATGTAAGCGGCCAGGCCCGGAAAGGTCACTTGTGCCAGGAAGGTGCCGATAAACACCACCGAAGCGTTCGCCGCCAGTTGCCCGCGCAGGCTGGCCAGGGTGTTCAGCGCACCGGCACCGTTGACCGCCCATTGCCGGTCGAACGCCGCCAGATCGAGGCCATCGGCCAGTTCCGCGATGCCCGCATTCGGCACCAGGTAGCTCACGGGGCCCATCGTCGCAGCTTGTTTTGCCAATCGCGCCAGGTCGGCCGGTTGGGTGACGTCACCGGCGACCCACGAGAGTTGGGTCGTGAAGCGCTCCGCCAATTCACCGAGGCCACCGAGCTGGCGCGACATCGCCAGGACGCGGGCACCTTGGCCCAGCAATCGTTCGGTAACGGCCAGGCCAATGCCGGAGCTGGCGCCGGTGACAACAGCCAGGCGATCTTGAAAAGTGTTGTTCATGCACGCGATTCCTTTTTGGTTATGTGAGCTTTCGCTGTTCACTTACCAAAAAGCAGGCCAATGTCATGGGCCTTTAAGTACGGGCGTTCCATGTTGGTTCTGGTTATTTTGACTTCATTCTAATTTAGTCATTAAGACTCTATTTGGTCTTAATGACAGGGGGCTGTAGGAGCGAGCTCTGCTCGCGAAAAAACCAAATGCACCGTTGGGTATCTGGTGTTACGCGTTATCGTTAACGACCATCGCGAGCAGGGCTCGCTCCTACAAAGAGCAATATGGTGTCTTCTGGGGCTGTTTTTCAGGGTGGATTTTCAGTAGCGTCGCAGCCATCGCGTTGTTCTGGAAGCAAACCCATGTCGTCGCTCAGTGAATTCAAGGAAATGGTTCGGCAACTGGACGCCGCTTATCGACACTGGACTGGCACCCGTTTGCCCGCGCCGGACTCCTTGGGCGAAGACGAGCGCCTGACCTGGCTGCATGTCCACGCCCCGTATGCCTTGCTGGCCCATGGCACTCAGGCGGATCCGCTTTTCTACTATGCCAATGAGCAGGCGCTGGCCAGCTTCAAATACCCACGCGAGCAGTTCATCGGCATGCCATCGCGTTTCAGTGCATCGCCACTGGACCGGGACATGCGCCAAACCTTGCTGGAGCAGGTGACGGCCAAGGGCATTGCCCATGGCTACAGCGGCTATCGGGTAGATCGCCAGGGCGAGGCGTTCATGATTCATCAGGGCAGTGTCTGGAGGCTGCTTGATGAGCAGGGCGCGCCTTGTGGTCAGGCCGCCTTGTTCTGGCCGGATCCGGAGCGTGTGGGTCAACTCGACTAGATCAGCCTTTCGACCAGACAAAAAAAATCGCCGCCTTCGAATGAGGGCGGCGATTTTTCGTTTACGGGCAGGCGTCAGGTCAAACCTTGACGATCCAGCCGGCTGGCGCTTCGATGTCGCCGGTCTGCACACCGGTCAGCTCTTTGTAGAGCTTCTGGGTGATCGGGCCGACTTCGGTTTCGCTGTGGAACACGTGCAGGTGATCGTTGTAGCTGATGCCGCCGATCGGGGTGATCACCGCAGCAGTACCGCAGGCGCCGGCTTCCTTGAAGTCCGACAGCTTGTCGATGAACACGTCGCCTTCGACCACTTCCAGGCCCAGACGGGTTTTCGCCAGCTCGATCAGCGACAGGCGGGTGATGCCCGGCAGGACCGACGGCGAGTTCGGGGTCACGAACTTGTTGTCATGGGTAATCCCGAAGAAGTTGGCCGAGCCGACTTCCTCGATTTTCTTGTGGGTCAACGGATCCAGGTAGATCGCGTCGGCGAAGTGCGCTTTCTTGGCCTGGGAACCCGGCATCAGGCTGGCGGCATAGTTGCCACCCACCTTGGCGGCACCGGTGCCTTGTGGCGCGGCGCGGTCGTAGGTGGAAATCAGGAAGTTGTGCGGGGTCAAACCACCTTTGAAATAGGCGCCGACCGGGATCGCAAACACCGAGAAGATGAACTCGGGAGCGGTACGCACGCCGATGTTGTCACCCACGCCGATCACGAACGGACGCAGGTACAGCGCACCGCCGGTGCCGTAAGGCGGGATGAAGCGCTCGTTGGCGCGGACCACTTCTTTGCACGCTTCGATGAACTGTTCGGTGGACACGTGCGGCATCAGCAGGCGGGCGCAGCTGCGCTGCATGCGTGCGGCATTCTGGTCCGGGCGGAACAGGTTGATCGAACCGTCCTTGCAGCGGTAGGCCTTCAAGCCTTCGAAGCATTGCTGGCCATAGTGAAGGGCAGTGGAGCCTTCGCTGATGTGCAGCACGTTATCTTCGGTCAGGGTGCCTTTGTCCCACTCGCCATTGCGAAAGTACGACAGATAGCGCTTGTCGGTCTTGATGTAGTCAAAACCCAGCTTGTCCCAATTGATGCTTTCGTTACCCATGACACCCTCTATCACTTAACAACCGCCGAAACGGTACAAGGCTTCTGACGTTTTTCTGGATGGGCACAACAATACTTCATTCCGGGCCGAAATCGCAGCCCGGACTATCGGGTTGCAGACAGATAAATGCAGTTGGCCGCTGGAATTCGCGAGCAGGCTCGCTCCCACAGGGGAAACTTGTTCGGTCAGGACGGCACCGGGTGCAGGTCGCAATTACGTCCGGCCTTGACCAGTTGGCCGGGCACTTCATGGCCAAGCAGCGCTGGCAGTCCTCGGGACAACTTCAACAACAGCGGCAGATCGATGCCGGTATGGATGCCAACTTCATCGCACAGGTTGACCAGGTCTTCGGTGCAGATGTTGCCCGAAGCCCCCGGAGCGAACGGACAACCGCCGAGCCCGCCGAGGGCCGCGTCGAAGCGTCGGGCACCAGCCTCGTAGGCCGCCAGCACATTGCACAGGCCAAGGCCGCGGGTGTTGTGGAAATGCAGGGTCAGGTCCGCTGGCGAAACGCGCTGCAGGACCCGCCGCACCAGGCGGTCGACCTGACGCGGATTGGCCATGCCGGTGGTGTCGGCCAGGGTGATGCCCTGGATGCCGAGTTCCTGGTAAGCCTCGACGATCTGCAACACGCGGTCTTCATCGATCCGGCCTTCGAACGGGCAACCAAACGTGGTGGCGATGCTGGCGTTGAGTCGCACCTGCGAGCCCTGCACGAACTGCACGATTTCGCCGAATGCAGCCAGCGAGTCTTCACAGCGCATGCGCATGTTCGCCAGGTTGTGGGTTTGACTGGCCGACATCACCAGATTCAGTTCATCGGCATGGCAAGCCAGCGCCCGTTGCGCGCCCTTGAGGTTGGGGATCAACGCAACGTAGATCACCCCCGGCTGGCGGGTGATGCCCTTGAACACCGACTCGCCATCGCGCAACGCCGGAATGGCCTTGGGCGACACGAACGAGCCGGCTTCGATACGGCTGAAACCGGCCAGCGACAATTGATCGATCAGGGCGATCTTGTCGACGGTCTCGACCCAGGTGGGCTCGATCTGCAAGCCGTCACGGGGGGAGACCTCCTGAACAATCAGGCTATCTGAGTAATCAGTGATCATTGCACCACTCCTTCGACTTTCAGACGTTCGATGTCGGCCAGCGTCAGACCAAGCTGCGCGAGGATGCCGTCGGTGTGCTGCCCCAGTCCCGGGCCGGACCAGTTCACGCCACCGGGGGTTTCCGAGAGTTTCGGTACGATACCTGGCATCTTCACCGTGGCGCCGCCCGGCAGCTCGGCGTTGAGCAGCATGTCCCGTGCCTGATAGTGCGGGTCGGCAACAATGTCGGCCACCGAATAGATACGCCCGGCCGGGACTTCGGCGGCTTCCAGCGCCGCCAACACTTCAATGATCGGCAGGCTGCTGGTCCAGTGGGTGATCGCCGCATCGAGCAGATTGCTCTGGGCTGCACGCCCGTCGTTATGGGCGAACGCCGGGGCTTCGGCCAGATCCGGCCGGCCGATGGTGTTCATCAGACGACGGTAGATCGGATCGCTGTTACCGGCAATGACCACATAAGCGCCATCGGCCGTGAGGTAGGTGTTCGAAGGCGCGATACCCGGCAAGGCACCGCCACTGCGTTCGCGCACATGACCAAGCATGTCGTACTCCGGCACCAGGCTTTCCATGACGTTGAACACGCTTTCGGCCAGTGACACATCAACGATTTGCCCCACGCCCTGCCCGGTCTTGACCCGCAGCAGTGACATCAGCGCACCGATCACCGCGTGCAACGACGCCAGCGAATCGCCAAGGCTGACGCCCACCCGCGCCGGCGGCGAGCCGGGGGTGCCGGTGGTATAGCGGATGCCGCCCATGGCCTCGCCGATGGCGCCGAAACCCGGGCGATCACGGTACGGGCCGGTCTGGCCATAACCGGAAATCCGCACCAGGGTCAGGTTGGGGTTGAGGGCGTGCAGCACGTCCCAGCCCAGGCCGAGTTTTTCCAGGGCGCCGGGGCGCAGGTTTTCGATCAGCACGTCGGCGCTGGTTGCCAATTGCTTGACCAGGTCGATGCCTTCAGGGGATTTGAGGTTCAGGGCCAGGGATTTCTTGTTGCGCGATTGCAGGTACCACCACAGCGAGGTGCCTTCATGCAGCTTGCGCCATTTACGCAGGGGATCACCCTGCCCCATGGCTTCGATCTTGATCACCTCGGCGCCGAACTCGGCCAGCATGCGCGCGGCGAATGGCGCAGCGATCAGCGTGCCGATTTCGATCACTTTGATTGCACTCAAGGGGGCAGTCATCGCGGGGTACCTCTTGTTCTTGGAATATGGGGCCAAGGCTAGAGGACGATGGGGAATGGAATCCAACCTTCAGTTGGCAACGGGCGTTCGCGAAATGCGAACGCCCTGGGAGATCAGTGCGACCTCAAGACCGCCTTCGGGGGGAGGGGTGTTTCCCCCACCTGCCCTTCGCGTTTTCCACACCCCCCTTGGTGTGGAGTCGCTTTTTGCCAGGGTTCGACCCCCCCCCCCACACATTTGGACCTACTTCCCAACCGCCTC
>NZ_JBPKAM010000199.1:0-5335 GCF_051216495.1 Pseudomonas baetica
AGCCCGCTCCCACAGGGATCACGCTGTACCTGTGGGAGCGGGCTTGCCCGCGATGGCGTCAGCCCAGGCAAAACATTTTTTGAGGTCTGAACCTCACCACCGCATCCGCACGCCCAGGCTGCCAATCAACCCATTCAAATCATTGTCATCCACATCGCTGCTGTAATCGGCACTGACATACAGGCTGACGGTGGGCGTGACTTTGGCAACCAGGCCCAATCCCAACTCCACCGTCGAGGCGTTGCGACTGCTGCTGATCTTGTCGACCTGATCGAGGGTCACGGTGTTGCCGGTGTACACCGTGTGCCACAAGTTGGTCCGCACATAAGGTTCGACGCCCAAGCCATTGATGTCGTAACTCCCTCTCAACTTGGCGCCGACCCGGCCGCTCCATGAGCTCAAGTCACTGGATGAGGCATTGCCGGAACCCGCGTAGGGCGTATCCAGAGTGATGCGCTGATTGATCAATTGCGCCTGGGGTTCAACCACCCAGTTTTCGCTAATGCCAATCGGAAAACCACCTTCCACCGACAACGTCACCGCGCTGCCTTCGGTGGCTTGCCGGGCGCCTTGTTCGTTACGGCTGAAGCCGTTGACCCGGCCGCCGCTGGCCGACAGGTCGACGTGCCAGCCTTGTGGTCCGGTCAAGCTGTAGTAGGCGCCGAGGCTTTCGCCTTGCAGGTTGAGGGTGTCGGTGTGGCGGTCAGACATGCCGCGGTTGGTCAGCAGGCCATTGCTGTTGCCCTGAATCTGGCTGGTGCCGCCGATCAGTCCGACCCGCTGGGTATGGCCGCTATTGCTTTGCAGGGTCAGGATCGCCGGGCCCTTGTGTTCGCCTGCGGCGATATTGGTGAAACCCTGCGCCAGGGCATCGGTTTGCGCCTGGCGTGAGGCCTGGCCATAAATCTGGTCCCAGGCGAAGGGGGTCGCGTCTTCGGTGGTGAAATGGCTACTTCGCATATCGGGGGCAGGACTGAAACGGCCGGGGTACGTGGTCGCGAGAGCAGGCAGGGTGAGCACCGGGATGTCCTGGCGGTACCAGGGCGTTGTTTCTTCGTCGGCCGGTGAAGCCTGCACTTCCATGGAGGAACACAGCAGGAGTGAGCTCGAGACAGTGCAAAAAGTAACTTTGATCTCTTGTTGGGTGAAGGAAGTTTTCATGGCGTGGCTACCTTGCAATCGCGTGCCGTACTTGCCTTGGCGTCTCTCCTACCCCTAGCGAGGGGCGACCGAATGTAGGGAGGCAAGCCGGGGGCCGCCCGATTGCGCGGGAGTCTGCGGGGGCTTGCCCCTGATAGTGATTCCGGGGGTAGTAACGTGAAGTCAAGAAGACCCCCGTCACTGCGTCAAGAAAATGGCCGATAAATGGTAGGGGTATTTTGTGTCCTATAAGTGACTGATTTACGGCGCCTCTCTAAGTTCTTGTTTATTGGCAAAAACGTCAAAAAAAGTCACGTGCTAGAGCCTTTGCTCGGTATCACCAGCTCAATCGAATGCCCATGTTTCCGGTCGTTCCGCGCTGCTGATTGCTGTCTAAATTGCTGTTGTAGTCGACATTGGCGTACAGGCTGACGTCTTTGGCGAGGGAGAGGCTGGCGCCGATGCCGACCTGGGCCCAGGAAGACTGTTGTTCGGTGTCGATATCGGTGGTGTTGGCAAAAGTGACCGTGTCGGTGCCTGAGAAGGTGTGCCACAGGTTGGCGCGCAACCAGGGTTCCAGCGGCAAGCCTGCGAGGTCATATCGCCCCTTGAGCCGTACGCCGAGACGACCGGTTTCGGCGGAATCGGACTCGAAGGACACCCGGGAAATGCCATCATCCTGACTGTCGAGTTTCACCTGCTGGTGGATGACTTGTGCCTGGGGTTCGATCACCCAGTTGCCAGCGAGAGCAAAGGGGTAACCGGTCTCGGCCGAGAGGGACAGGACATGGCCGTCGGTACTGATTTTCAGGCCACGGTCGGAATGGCTATTACCGTCGAGCCAGGTGTACATGGCCACTGTATCGAAATACCAACCCTTGGGATCGGTGAGGGTCCAGTACAGGCCGAGGCTGTCTCCATCAAGCTCGACTTTGCCGGCGCGTTTACCGTCAAACCCCTGGTTGAAGCCATCGACATCGCCCTTCAAGCGGCTGTGACCGACGAAGAAACCGCTGCGCTGGGTTTGCCCACCTGAAGTCTGTGACGCGTATAGGTCATTACCCACCTGAAATCCTTTGATCGAGCCGTCGAGCCGGGGTGTAACGGTGCCGGCCCAGGTGCGGTCGAAATTACTGCCATAGACACGGCCCCATCCGGCGCCAAACGAACCTGTTTCAGTCAACAGGCGCTGATCGCCCTGGCGATCATGGAAGGTGCCGAGCGCTTCCAGGCCAAGCTGCGCGGCGGCTGGCGGCAATACTGACCAGACGGGCACTTCCTGGCGGTACAACGGAATCGCCGCAGCGCTGGGGGCGGGTGCGGCTCCCGGGGTTGGCGCGGGTACGATAACGTAGGCGGGCGTCGGCAGCGGCGGGCTTCCGATCGCGGCAACCGGTGTCGGCACCAGTGGTACCAGAATCGGTGGCAAGGCCGGATCGGGATTGGCGACGGCGACCACCGGCACAGGCACGATGGCGGAGCGCAAGTACCAGCTGTTCTCACTGCCGGGCGTGACGCCACCCTTGTACAGGACGTAATCGAACGCACCCGCTGACAATGGGGCCTTGAGCGAAAAGGCGCCACTGTCGCTGGTCGCCGTGCCTTGGGCTTGCACCACCTGAATGCCGTTTTGCAGGGTTTGCGCGCCAGTGCCTCCAAGGTTTGTGACGTCTATGGTCGTGGTGCCGGTCAGGGTCCCGTTATTGACCACCAGTTTGTCGCTGGGGGCGTTGTCATCGCCGAGCACGCTTTGCACCAGCAGTTGGCCGCCGCTGCCCGCATAATTGCCCTGCACCGTCAGCGTGTCGCTGGTGCGGGTGTTGCCGCTGCTCAGGTCAATGATCCCGGCGTTGTTCAACGTGACGTTCTGGCCGGCGGTGAAGGGGGAGAGGCTGCCTTGCGTGGACGTCAGGGTGCTGCTGCCGTCGATGTTGAACACGCCGGTGCCGGTGCCGCTGTCACCCAAAACAAAGTTGTCGGCGAGCTCCAGTCGTGAGCCGTTGTTCAGGTTGACCGTTTCCCAATTGACGTAACGACCGGCGCCCGTGGTCGTGGTGTTATCGAAGGTCAGCACATCGGTGCCTGTACCGCCGTTGAGGCTCGGTGTCTGTGCAAGGGTACTTTCGCCCAGATTGCGCACGGTCGCACGGTCGTCGCCGCCTTCCATCAGGACGGCCGAATGGAGAATGCCACCGCCATCCCATGTGAAGGTGTCGTTGCCGACGCTGGTGCGGATCTCACCGAAAACCTCGCCACCGGTCACCGTGATGCTGTCGTTGCCGCTGCTGACGCTGATTAAGCCGCCAATGCTGCCACCGGAAACGATGATGGTGTCGGTACCGAAACCGGTGACCAGGTTGCCGTCGATCACACCGCCCGACAGGTCGAACAGGTTGTTATCGAGCTTCATGTCGACCCGACCGATTCTGCCACCGGACATGGTGGCGGTGTCGCCGTCATCGAAGAAACCGACGATTCTGCCACCAGTCATTTGGAAAAAATCGTGGCTGTCACCCTGGGCCAGCGACTGAATCGTCCCGCCGCTCATGGTGAAGTGATCGACGCCATTGCCTTGGTTGACGGCACCGGTGATTTGCCCGGCGCTGATGTTGAGGACGTCCGCGCCATCGCCCTGATTGAGCGAACCGACGATGCTGCCGGAGTTCATGTTCACCGTGTCGGTGCCGGCACCGAACGTCACGTTGCCGTTGATCGTACCGGTGCCGTTGGTAGGGAAGGTCAGACTGTTGTTGCCCGCCAGGTCGCTCAGCGGTCCGCTGCTGGCGCTGTCACACACGAAATTATCGTTACCGGCGGTGGGGGTCAGGGTACAGGCCGCGTGGGCGGGGTGGGTCCAGCCCACGCCTGCCAGGAATGCAAGGACACAGGCGCCGTAACCGTACAGGGGCAGTTCACTGGAAAACTTCATGCTCGTCTCCGCTCGTGAGTCGGCGACTGATTTACGACTTGTCAAAAGCGACAAGGCTTCAGGCACCTTCGGCAGCGCGGGTTGCGAGACAACATGGGGAAGGCAATCACCCGTAATCGAAAACCTTCAGCAACGACGGCCACTGTGAGTCGCACGCCTGTACATCAAGGGTACGGACGAGGGCAGCGTAGCAGCAGTTTTATTGATGATCTACTGAGAAAAGTACCAGGTAAAACGATTCAGTTTGATGTTGCGGGTGGCTTTTTGAGGTGGCCGGCAGCAGATTCAGAGGCGTACTTCTACGGCCAAAGGCAAATGATCCGATAAATGCGTCCAGGGCTTGGTCCCGAGAATCTGCGGCTCATGGCTGCTTGCATTGCGCAGGTAGATACGGTCCAGGCGCAGCAGCGGAAACCGCGCCGGGTAAGTCTTGGCGGGACGGCCATGATGGCGTTCGAAGGCTTCGTGCAGGTAGTCGCGGCGGGCGAGGGCGGCATTGCCCTGTAACTGCCAGTCATTGAAGTCGCCGGCGATGATCACCGGTGCATCGTCGGGCAGGGATTCGAGCAACTGGCAGAGTAACTGCAATTGCAGCTGGCGATGACTTTCCAGCAGGCTCAGATGAACACAGATCGCATGGACCTCGGCGTGACCTGGCACGTCCAGCACACAGTGCAGCAGCCCGCGTCGCTCGGGGCCTGTGATCGAGACATCGAGGTTGCGGTATTCGCGAATCGGGTATTTGGACAGCAATGCGTTGCCATGGTGTCCGTCGGGATAGACCGCGTTGCGGCCATAGGCAAAGTCGCTCCACATGCTGTCGGCGAGGAATTCGTACTGCGAGGTCGATGGCCAATCGTTGTAGCGCGAGGAGTGGCGATCATGTTCGCCGACCACCTCCTGCAAAAACACCAGGTCCGCCGACGTGCTGCGTACCGCTTCGCGCAGTTCGGGCAGGATGAAACGTCGGTTGAGGGCGGTAAAACCCTTATGGGTATTGACGGTCAGCACACGCAATCGGTCAATGGACGAGGATTCGTTCAACGGCATTGAGTCGATCGTTTGCGGCTTGGATGTACGGCTCACTTTCACTCCTCTGAATCAAGCCAGGCTTATGCATGCGACTGATGTGGGGGCGGGCGGTTCCATCCGGATTATCGGGATACACCCAATTCCCTGTGGGAGCGGGGGGGGGGGGGGGGGGTGGGGAGCATGCTGAATAGACGCTCGCTATGTCTCTGCCCTTTCCAGGACTGATACTCCCCC
>NZ_JBPKAM010000019.1:0-74300 GCF_051216495.1 Pseudomonas baetica
CCCCACACAACCCCTGTGGGATCGATCCTCCCCGCGAAAGGGGTAGGTCAGTAACTGAATTGTCGCCTGACACACTGCATTCGCGAGCAGGCTCGCTCCCACAGGTTTTTCACAGTTCCTCTAATCTAAGCCTCCCAACCCGCCCCACTGACCGCCTCTTGCGCCAGTGGATGCAAGTCCGCTCCCTGATGCTCCGTCTGCCAGGCCAGCAACTCCTTGCGCATGCCCGGCGTCCAATACATCTGCAGATGATTGCGCACACCGAGCACCGCCAGTTGCCGGTCCGGCTCGCTGGCGAAGTACTGGGCGATCTGGTTGGCCATCTTGATCAGGTTGGCAGTGCTCATCGGCGCACCTCCGCCTTGGCTGCTTGACGGCGTTCCTTGAGCAAACGGTGCTGTTCTTCAGTGAATTCCTGGAAGCGTTTTTGCCACTCCGAAGGGTGGTAGACGCGGCTGACTTCCACGGCCGTGACCTTGTACTCCGGGCAGTTGGTGGCCCAGTCGGAGTTGTCGGTGGTGATCACGTTGGCCCCCGATTCCGGGAAGTGGAAAGTGGTGTACACCACGCCCGGGGCGACCCGTTCGGTGACCCGCGCCCGCAGCACGGTCTGGCCGGCGCGGCTGCCGATGCCGACCCAGTCGCCTTCGTTGATGCCACGGCTCTCGGCGTCGGTCGGGTGGATTTCCAGGCGGTCTTCATCGTGCCAGGCGACGTTCTCGGTACGCCGGGTCTGGGCGCCGACGTTGTACTGGCTGAGGATACGCCCGGTGGTCAGCAATAGCGGATAACGACTGTTGACCTTCTCCTCGGTGGGCACGTAGCCGGTGAGCATGAAGCGCCCCTTGCCGCGCACGAATTGCTCGATGTGCATGGTCGGCGTGCCGTCCGGTGCGCCAGCGTTGCACGGCCATTGCAGGCTGCCGTGGCGTTCCAGTTCCGCGTAGCTGACGTTGGTGAAGGTCGGTGTCAGGCGGGCGATTTCATCCATGATCTCCGATGGATGCTTGTAGTCCATCCGGTAGCCGAGGGCATTGGCCAGCGCCACCGTGCCTTCCCAGTCGGCCTTGCCGCCCAGGGGATCCATCACCTTGCGTACCCGGGAAATGCGTCGCTCAGCGTTGGTGAAAGTACCGTCTTTTTCCAGGAATGAAGCGCCCGGCAGGAACACGTGGGCGAACTTGGCGGTTTCGTTGAGGAAAATGTCCTGCACCACCACGCACTCCATGGCCGACAGGGCCGCGGTGACGTGCTGGGTATTCGGGTCACTCTGGGCGATGTCCTCGCCCTGGCAGTACAGGCCCTTGAAGCTGCCGGCCAGCGCCGACTCGAACATGTTGGGAATGCGCAAGCCCGGATCGGGTTGCAGGGTGACGTTCCACGCCTGTTCGAATTGCGCCCGCACCGTTTCGTTGGAAATGTGCCGATAGCCGGGCAGTTCGTGGGGGAAGGAGCCCATGTCGCAGGAACCCTGCACGTTGTTCTGCCCCCGCAGCGGGTTCACGCCCACGCCTTCACGGCCGATGTTGCCGGTGGCCATGGCGAGGTTGGCGATGCCCATTACCGAAGTACTGCCCTGGCTGTGTTCGGTGACGCCCAGGCCGTAGTAGATCGCCGCGTTGCCGCCGGTGGCGTACAGCCGGGCAGCGGCGCGAATGTCGGCCGCGGGAACTCCGCAGATTGGGCCAATCACTTCCGGCGAGTTATCCGCACGGCTGACGAACTCGCTCCATCGGGCGAAATCGTTGCCCTCGCAGCGGGCGTCGATAAAGGCCTGGTCTTGCAGGCCTTCGGTGATGATGGTGTGGGCCAGCGCATTGAGCATGGCGACATTGGTGCCGGGGCGCAGGGCCAAGTGATATTCAGCGCGGGCGTGTACCGAATCCACCAGATCGATGCGCCGTGGGTCGATGACGATCAGCCGCGCGCCTTCACGCAGACGACGCTTGAGTTGCGAAGCGAACACCGGATGCGCATCGCTGGGGTTGGCGCCCATCACCAGAATCACGTCGGCTTGCATCACCGAATCGAAACTCTGGGTGCCGGCGGACTCGCCCAACGTTTGCTTCAAGCCGTAACCGGTCGGCGAGTGACAGACCCGCGCACAGGTGTCGACGTTGTTGTTGCCGAACGCGGCGCGCACCAGTTTTTGCACCAGATAGGTTTCTTCGTTGGTGCAACGGCTGGAAGTAATGCCACCGATGGAATCTCGACCATATTTTTGCTGCAGGCGACGGAATTCGCTGGCGGCGTAGGTCACCGCTTCATCCCAACTGACTTCCTGCCATGGATCGTTGATGTGCTTGCGGATCATCGGTTTCGTGATGCGATCCGGGTGGGTGGCGTAACCCCAGGCAAAGCGGCCCTTGACGCAGGAGTGGCCGTGGTTGGCCTGGCCGTTCTTGTCCGGCACCATGCGCACCAATTGGTCGCCTTTCATCTCGGCGCGGAACGAGCAACCCACGCCGCAATAGGCGCAGGTGGTGATCACCGCGTGTTCGGGCTGACCCATCTCGACGACGTTTTTTTCCATCAGGGTCGCGGTGGGGCAGGCCTGCACGCAGGCGCCGCAGGACACGCATTCCGAGTCGAGGAAGTTCTCGCCACCCGCCGCAGCTACTCGGGATTCAAAACCGCGCCCGGTGATGGTCAGGGCAAAGGTGCCTTGGGTTTCTTCGCAGGCGCGCACGCAGCGGTTGCAGACGATGCACTTGCTTGGGTCGTAATCGAAATACGGGTTGGAGGTGTCTTTCACGTCCTCCAGATGGTTCTCGCCTTCATAGCCGTAACGCACTTCCCGCAGACCGACCTGGCCGGCCACGGTTTGCAGTTCGCAGTTGCCGTTGGCCGAGCAGGTCAGGCAATCCAGCGGGTGATCGGAGATGTACAACTCCATCACGTTTCGGCGCAGGGTGGCGAGCTTCGGCGTCTGGGTGTGCACGGTCATGCCTTCAGTGACCGGTGTGGTGCAGGACGCCGGATAGCCGCGCATGCCGTCGATCTCCACCAGGCACATGCGGCAGGAGCCGAAGGCTTCGAGGCTGTCGGTGGCGCAGAGCTTGGGAATGGTGGTGCCCATCAGCGCGGCGGCGCGCATCACCGAGGTGCCTTCGGGCACGGTGATGCTGCGGCCGTCGATGTTCAGGGTGATTTGCACATCGCTTTCGCGGGCCGGCGTGCCCAAATCGATATCGGTTTTCGGGTCGAAGAGCGTGATCATTGTTCGGCCTCCGAGGCTTGCAGACCGAAGTCGGCGGGGAAATGTTTGAGGGCGCTGGCCACCGGGTAGGAGGTCATGCCGCCCAAGGCGCAGAGCGAGCCGTATTGCAGCGTGTCGCACAGGTCCTTGAGGATAATTACTTGCTCATCGCGAGCACTCTGATTCGGCGCGGCCAGCAGGCGGTCGATCACCTCCACGCCACGGGTCGAGCCGATGCGGCACGGGGTGCATTTGCCACAGGATTCTTCTGCGCAGAACTGCATGGCGAAGCGCGCCATGTGCGCCATGTCGAGGCTGTCGTCAGCCACCACCACACCGCCGTGACCGAGCATCGCGCCAATCGAGGCGAAGGCTTCGTAATCCAGCGGTGTGTCGAATTGCGAAGGCGGTACCCAGGCGCCCAACGGACCGCCCACTTGTGCGGCCTTCAGCGGCCGGCCACTGGCGGTCCCGCCGCCGTAGTCTTCCACCAGCTCGCGCAGGGTCAGGCCAAAGGCCCGTTCCACCAGTCCGCCGTGACGAATGTTGCCCGCCAGTTGGAAGGGCATGGTGCCCAGGGAGCGGCCCATGCCGTAATCGCGATAGAACTGCGCGCCCTTGGCCAGAATCAGTGGGACCGAGGCCAGGGTCAGTACGTTGTGTACCAGCGTTGGTTGGCCGAACAGGCCCTGCAACGCGGGGATCGGCGGCTTGGCGCGGACGATCCCGCGTTTGCCTTCCAGCGAATCCAGCAGTGCGGTTTCTTCACCGCAGATGTACGCACCGGCGCCCACTCGCACTTCCATATCGAATGCCTGACCGCTGCCGCCAACATTGGCACCCAGATAACCGGCATCACGGGCAATGGTCAGCGCCTGGCGCAAGGTGGCCACGGCATCCGGATATTCCGAGCGCACATAGATGTAGCCGAAGGTGGCGCCGGTGCAGAGACCGGCAATGGCCATGCCTTCGATCAGCAGGAAGGGGTCGCCTTCCATCAGCATGCGGTCGGCGAAAGTGCCGGAGTCGCCTTCGTCGGCGTTGCACACGATGTACTTTTGCGCAGCCTGAGTACCGCGCACCGTGCGCCATTTGATCCCGGCGGGGAAGGCTGCGCCGCCACGGCCACGCAGGCCGGAATCGAACACGGCGGTCGCGGTTTGTTCGCCGCCAATGGCGATGGCCCGTTTCAGACCTTCGAAACCGCCGTGGGCTTGATAATCGTCCAGCGACAGGGGCCGGGTGATGCCGGCGCGGGCGAACAGCAGGCGTTGTTGGGATTTGAGATAAGGCAGCTCTTCCACAAGGCCCAGGGCCAGTGGATGTGCTGTTGGGTTTTGGAGGGCTTCGAGTACGGACGGCACATCGTCTGCGGTCAACGGACCGAAGCCGATCCGGCCTTGCGGGCTGTCCACTTCCAGCAGCGGCTCCAGCCAATACAGGCCACGGGAACTGGTGCGCTGTAGCTCCAGCGGCAGATTAAGTGCCTTGGCCTGAGTGATCAGCGCCGTGGAAACGTCATCGGCACCCACGGCACGGGCCAGCGAATCACAGGACAGATAAAGCGCCGGCATCATGCGTCCTCCTGGCAAGCATCGAGCAACGCATCCAGCCGCTCGGCACTGAGCCGCGCATGCACCCGACCATCCAGCTCCAGCGCCGGCGAACACGCGCAGGCACCGAGGCAATACACCGGGCGCAAACTGATGCTGCCATCGGCGCTACTGCCGTGATCATCCAGTTGCAGTCGATCGCGCAACTGCGCCGCCAACTGCTCGGCCCCACGGCTCTGGCAAGACTCGGCGCGGCACAAACGCAGAATATGGCGGGCCGGCGGCGAGGTACGGAAGTCATGGTAAAAACTGATCACCCCGCGAACCTCGGCCTGACTCAGGTTCAGCGCATGGGCAATCTCGGGGACAGCAACATCGGGGACATAACCGATGCGCTCCTGAATATCATGAAGAATCGGCAACAGCGCGCCGGGAGTGCCCTTATGGCGCTCCAGCAGCGTGTTGACCACAGGCAGGTGCAACTCAACATCAGGCATTCAGCAATCCTCACGGTCACGGACACACCAGGTGGTTGTCGGTTGTCCGAAAGTGTCGGCTGTGGCACTCACACCACGTCACGGTATCGTGGCATTGGCCGTTGGCCAGGGTGCCCTTGGCGGGCATCTTGTTGTGCCCGATGCGATCTTCGTCGCACCTCTACCGGGCATAAAGGGCAGCTTGCCACGCGGCTATTGATCGAACTGCACCAAAGCGACGTGTTCGGTTCTGCCTACGACTCTCCATTAAGTCTAGTAGAGCGGGGCGCGGGAGCCTCGGTCGGTGGCTTAATGCCTCTATGGGCTTGTCGTGGGGGATGTATAGCAAGCATTACCGGTGAGAAGAAGCATCAGAACCCTGGGTAATTCTACGGAGCAGATGCAGGGGGGCTGACTCTGCAATCTCGATCGAGTATGAAGTCAGACTCAAGCCGTTCATTTGATAAACAGGGAAAGACCGATGATTGATTTCAACAACAAAGGATTCTTCAAGCTCAAGCAAAACGACGAATACGCCGAACGCGTCTCCGCCCTGTTGATCGACGGCGAACACGTCATCGACGCCTACAAATCCATGCGCGACGGCGTGGTCTTTACCAACAAACGCATCATCTCGGTCAACGTCCAGGGCATTACCGGCAGCAAAAAAGACTTCACTTCGTTGCCGTACAAAAACATCGTGGCGTACTCGGTGGAAACTTCAGGCACCTTCGACCTGGATTCCGAGTTGGAGATTTACTTCTCATCACTTGGTAAAGTGAAATTCGAATTCACCGGCAAGACGTCGATGGTGGAAGTTTCAAAGCTGATTTCCCAGCATTTGCTCTGACCCCGTAACTCAAACGCCCCAAAAAAATCGGAGTTAACGCACATCCCTTGTGGGAGCGAGCCTGCTCGCGATTACGCCAGCCCAATCAACATCAATGCTGAATTCCGGTGAAGGATGCCCATCCCCATTCAGTTTTTTATCTAAGAATGTTCACCAAGAACAAGCCTAGCATTCAGCGTATCCAGCAGATCAAAGGCGCTGACATACGGCACATTGAACTGCCGACAGATGTTGGGGATCTTGATTTTCTGACTGACGGGAGGCACCAGAACCTCATGGGTGACCACGGTCTGGCCGGTTGCGCTCGCCTTGGCAATCAACCATGGATCGGCGCCTTCGAGAAATCGTGTTTTTTCGGTATCCCTGGGTAAAGGCAGGCTCATGACAAACCTGGTGATCTGCGCATAGGCATCCTGTGTACTGGAATCTTCGACTGGTAAGAAGTGGTTTGGTCTTTCTTTGGCCCAGTCGGATAGCTCGTCGCCGTAGTCGATCAATTCCCTGTACACGAGAGAAACGCTGGAAATTTTTCCGGCGTCATACGCACTGTCCAGCCAGTCCCAGAAGCCGGGACAGAAGCCCATCCGGTAGTGCGTGTTTTTTGCCTGTATATAGGAGGTTGTATCCAGCAGATAACTCACAATCCAAGTTCCTTCTTAGAGTATTCAGCTAATTTGTGCGGCTTCACGCCAATCAGGCGTGCGGCGTCTCGGTAAAGCATTCTTCCGCTTAATGCTTCAGTGGCCACTGCTGTAGCGAAGGTCTTGCTGACTCGCGCAGTCTGCAACCGGTTATAGGGCGGGGTTCCGTTCTTGCTACGTGCCTTGTGCTCGGCGACTTTTTGGCTGATGTACGCGCCGTATTCGGACACTGTGATGAGGTTGAAGGTCAGGGCGCGCCTGGCGATGACCCAACCGCTCACATGGAACAATGTTGTCAGTGGAAAGACGTTGTCCTCCCACTCAATATTGGCATCCCAAGTGGAAAGGAATTCGCGCTCAGGCGTTAATAGCTCAGCCGCGACCGCATTACAGAGGACTTCTTCCGCCCTGTGATTGGCGGGTTCGCCATCGGACACACCAGAGCGGCCTATCCAAATGTGAGCCAATTCGTGTGCCAAGGTGAACAGCCTTGCCTCGGGGCAATCGGCAGTATTGATGAAGATGACGGGGGCTAATTCGTCGCAGAGGGCAAAGCCTCGAAACTCCTCTATCAGCAACGGCCTGCTTGTATTGTTGTTGACAACACTGCTGCGCATGACCAGTACGCCGACCGTCTCGATTTTACTGATCAGGGTTTTGAAGTAAGCATCAAAATCGCCGCGATCGGGTTTTGGGGGCAGGTTCAAGGTGGATCGAATATCAGCGACGATCAGGTTGGGACTGTCGCTCAGCGAAAACTTTCCCATGACTCCATTTTCAGCAATGCCTTGGCTGATCAGATAGTCGCGATACCATTCCTGCCTTTCCTGAGCCCACCGAATGGTATCTAACAGGGCGAGACTGTACCCGTTGTCGCGCTTGCCATTGACCGTTCTAAGGTCCGGCAGAGGAAGGCTTTCCTCTGGAGGCTGGGAAAGATAAAGGTAACCAAAGGGGATGTAGGTCTGCCGGGCGTAATTCATCGCCTGATTGAAGGAGGGTCTTTTCTTGCCTTGCTCCCATGCCAGCACATTGTCTTCCCGCGTACCCAGGCTTTTCGCCAGAGTGCTGGTGCTGAGGGATGCCCGTTCACGCGCCCACCGCAGGACGTGCGGATTGATCAACGCTTCCATGTGCGATTCCGTTTCGGTGTCATAACCATTTCAGAAAATGCGTCTACGCAGCTGATCCGAACGATAGCGGCATCTGACAGCAAGGGAAGGGCACGGTCGCGTGTAATTCGTCTCTAAATGCTGCGTATTGGAAGCCCCGATTGACTCGGGGCTGGCCTCACAGTCTTGCGGCAACTACTCCTCAGCCCTCGCCGCCGCCCGTTTTGACATCGGCACAACCGTCCGATCCCGCGTCAGCACCTTCACCGCATCATCCACCACCGCCTTACTCATCGCCGTCAAATAATGCGCCGCCCAAGCGTGGTAATCCGTGTCCCGGGCATAGGCCGCATCCTTGGTCAGCGCCTTGGCGAGAAACAGAAAGTCAGAAGCCATGGCCAACGCATCGCCGAGCGGGACATCGCGGGTGACGTGGAATAGAGGTTGATCAGAGCAGTAAATGGCGGGGGTTAAACCGATGGTTTTGAATTCGGGTTGTTCGGTCATTGGCCACCTCCGAGGAGGGAGGGGCAATGGGGGAGGGGGTTACGCGATTGGGAGTTGCGTAGAGGGGAAGGCCAAGTTTTGTACGGATTTCTACTGCGCATGATCTAACTCCTTGATACGAAACTTCAGGAGCTGCCACGTACGTTACCACACGAATGGGTGACAGCTGTGCGCAGGGTGGTAAACCGGGTATCAAGGAAACCGGCACGCCCGAGGGCGTCCCACGCACAGCCGCCATAACTCACGTGTGCGGGCATAAAAAAACGCCTGCATACGTGATGGGGGCGCTGTAGCGCCTTAATACATCGGGTTACCACACCCGGTCGCTGAATTGGCAGCGACGGGTGGGAGGGTATCGTGCGGATTTTCTTCCTGCAACCCTCAAAAGTCCTAGTTGCAGATCACCCTAGACGAAAAGTTTCATGTTCTCGACGTGTTCGTTGCGCGTTCAAGAGCAGCTACGCTCATAGATCGCTTTCGGCTGATTGTGTTGAAAAAGTCGGTCCTTCCAGACTGTCCTCATACTGGCGAACCGCATTTGGCTCAAAGCTAGGCTATTGGATCTTTTTGATACATCCTGACCTAATGGCGAATTGATATAGGGGACATGGAATGCACGAAGCGTTGACAACCATTCAAACCCAGCTAGAAGCTGTGATTGCGCAGATAAAGGCCACAGTGCCTAACGACGAGCCGTTCGGGATCGCTCATGGCAACTGGTCGTTCCCTGGACTTACGAGATCGGAACTCATCGAAGAAGCACAATCAATCATTGAGTTGATTGATGATAACGGTCCTGATGAATTGGGGAGTTCGGAAGACCGGATTAAGGATTATGCTCGGCGCATTACCTATTTGCACGGAGCCACCGTTCCGAATATTTGGGGTAGCGCAGCCACTGCAATTCCTACATATATGTTCACGCTTGGGGGACTGCGCAAAGCCCTTGAGCCGGTCTTGAAGGCCGACGAACGTGCGGAGGCACAAGCAAAAATCCGTAGGCTGACTTTGCAACTACGGGCTATGGAGGCGCGAATTAAGGGGTTAGAACCGCGCACTGCTGACCTAAGTTCAATGGTGGAGAGGATTGAGCAGGCATACAACGCGGCTGATCAGCTTCCTGCCGACTTGGAGCAGTTGTCAGAGGCGAAAAAGACGATAGATGACCTTGCTCAATCGGCAACCAAAGACCAAGCCCGTATCCTGACGCTTCGAGAGCACGCCGACGAAATTGATGCTCTGCTGAAAATAAGTGCGGAGGACGCGGAAGCGGTGCTAAAACGCTGCGAGACAGCCTATTCGGCGGCGACAAGCGTTGGGTTGGCGGCCGCATTCAGCGAGCGCTCTATAGCTCTATCCAAGTCGATGTGGTTCTGGGTTGCTGGACTTGCCGTTGCCCTTGTGGGGGGGAGTTATTTCGGCTCCAATCAGCTTCACACGCTTTCAGAGCTTTTCCGAATTCCAAACATATCGACATCGGTGGTGACTCTGAATTTGCTACTGTCGCTGCTTTCCGTTGGCGCTCCTGTTTGGTTTTCATGGCTGGCTACAAAGCAGATAGGACAAAGATTCAGGCTTGCTGAAGATTATGCCTTCAAGGCATCCATTTCACGCGCGTATGAGGGTTTCCGGCGAGAAGCTGCTGGATTTGACAAAGAAATGGAAGCGAAACTACTTTCATCTGCACTTGCTCGGTTCGATGAGCTTCCTCTCCGACTGGTAGAACCTGATAGCCATGGAAGTCCTTGGCATGAACTTGCTTCGTCGGATGTTGTTAAGCAAGCACTCAAAGCCGTACCAGGTTTTACTGAGCAAATAAAAGATCTCGCGGGCAAAGCTGTTGATACCGTGACGCCTTCAAAAGCGAAACCAGCACCAACACCCACTGCAGCACCTGCATCTTTACCGATTGAGTAGTCACAGTTGCACCTTATGCAATGCTACATACCGCGTAACAAAAAGGGGACAACAAAAAAGGTACAGGTTTATTTTCTTTAAAATAAGTCTGTACCCTTTTTGCCGCTTTTGTCCGAAAATAAATCGTTCCCATCTTTAGTCCATCTTCAGCCAAATTTTTATTAATTATGATTCTGGGTAGTATGGTTGGTGCAGCGGGCGAATGATGAGGTGACATAAGCTATGGAGGACACGAAGAGAAGAGCTCAGTCTGAATCCGCAACGAGCAAGCCCGGAGCGTGCCTTCTCTGAGCCCCCCAGAAAACTGATCATTGGGCGATAGGAGAAATGAAAGGGAGCTTAAAGGCTATGAATCCAATGAAGGGCTAACCCAACTATATGATGCACATAGAGCGCATGAGCATATCAGGGGCTAGCAAAGCAAAATCAGGTTCAATCTAGAAACTTTTGAAGATTATCAGTAAATTTAAGCAGTTATGGCGGTTAGCATATTCGACTTCTTCGCGACCTCCGCTTACTCACAGGACTAACAAAATAATGCGGGCAGCAGCGCTTGTCTTCTTGGTTTTTTCTACCATCATAGTAATTATCACCGGCTTTTGGGGGTGGGTATCAAGCAGCATATTCCCAAGCCAGACTTGGGGTTTATACTCTCGCTCTTTCTTTGAAGACATACTGGCAAACGCTCACGGAACAATAATAGACCTTTTTGTAGTCGGCCTGATCCTCTACTGGTTTGAGCAACGCCGGAACGAAAGAGATGAAGCTGAACGTTCTCGTCGCCTTCGCGAAGATAAAGCGAGAAGGAATCGTGAGGATCTGGCTGACTTACGTTACGATCGCTCAACTGATGCACCATACAAAGTGCTTGGGACAATTCGACGTCTTCTTGATCTTGAAGAGAAAAAGTTAAAACTTTCAGAGGTAAATCTTTCAAGGTTAGAAATAAGAGACCTAAAATTAGAGCATGGTGATCTTCATGCGGCGATATTCAAAGGCAGTCGATTGCTTCGCGTAAGCATTGATAACTGCAGATGTGAAGCTGCGATATTCATTGATGCGCAACTTGAACATACAACATTCTCTAAAACCGATTTGCGTCGCGCAAAATTTCAAAACGCCACGCTAAAAGGAATGGATTTCACCAGTTGTGATGTCGCTCACGCGGACTTCAGTGGGGCGGACTTGAGTAGTGCAAATTTCCGAGGTGTCGATTGCAAAGGGGTTAAGTTCACTAATGCCATTCTTCGATCGACAAATTTCATTGACGCTAAAAATTTAGATCCGTACGTAATCGAGCTTGAAAAGCGTCCTAAGGGACCAAAAGTTACGTCTTACAAGGCCCCATAGTACGTAGAAAATAAAAACTGGGGGGGAATCCAACCACCCTCTCTGGGGGTTTCCCCCTCCTCAGCAGCAGCCAGTTGATCTTCAGATTAACATGAAGACGATGGACACAGTCAAGCCTACCGGCCGCCCATGGCGTCTAGGTTTATAGCTTCGACGACAGGAAAAAAAGAAAAAGTAAGAAAAAATAAGAAAAAAGGGGGCAGATTTATTTTAGTGGAATGTCTAGACAGAAAAAATCTGTCCCCTTTGCCCGGTCCTTCAACGTTCACAATACCTATGAACAGCGAGATTCCCGTTGCTAAAACAAATTCTGACCCAAGCAAAACTACCGAAAGACAAAACCACCATCATGTCTGGGATCAAAGCCGTGCTGGCATTTCTCTCCCTGGGTACGGTCCACTATATTGGATTTCTTATGGAGATACCCTTCGAGATAGTTTCCATAGTATCGCTTAAGTTTCTGACAAATTTTGTCGCCACCTTTACCTTCTACCTCACATTCTGCTATATGGCCACGAAAGTGTTCGCCTTTGTGATATCACAGCTTTACTACTCTGCGCTAGCACCTCTTGCAGCTTTAACCTTTGCTGCTAGTAGAAAATTTCCTGAACGGCTAAGAAAGCCTGCGAGGCGAATGCACAGAGAAACCAATATCGCAGAAAAGCTCATTTATTGGGTGTTTTTCCTAGTTATATTCAGCTTTATGTTCAATTTTTCGTACTTGAAGTTTGACTATTCTACTGTTGGTAGAATGACATGGATGTGGGTGGGTGGCATAAGTTTTGCCGCAATACTGAAATCCGGGATAATGATTCGCCCGACCACGCAGATCAAACGAATCCTTGATAAGAAAAGAATAGCTTTAAGAAGGTCTCTCATACGAGATTATATCTATCTGCTTACAGGTTCAGCCGTAGCGCTTTCATTTTATACAGGCATGCTAAGATTTGAAAAAATAATGACCGAAGATGTAGTTAATTTCAGAAGCGAACAGTACCAAGGGCAAGCCCGTGTTCTTTTGAGTATCGACGATGCTTATTTGTTAGTCGAAAGCAGTTTCAGAAAGCAAACATTTTTTTATCTGGTAGATACGATAATGATACGATTGCCAACCGATCGCAATAAGTAGCTAAATTTTTATTCATGCAGACGCTAGCGCAAAAAAGTGACGGCACAAAAACACAAAAAAGGGGGCAGCAAAAAGGAGCAAAAAGGGAGCAAAAAGGGACAGCAAAAAGGGGACAGATTTATTTGAAATCAAATCTGTCCCCTTTTTGCTGAAGCGTCTGCCCAAGACGTAACCTGCTTGGGATCACTAAGTAAAGTTTACTAAGGATTCAATTTTTTAATGGCTGCCTTGAATAAAGCTTATCTTCATTTATTGCCGCTGATAGCCTGCTTTCGACTGATGTCGTTAAGCTTTGAAATAGAGAAGATGCATTACATTGTAAAGAGAATAAAAAAGGGGAAGGTTTATTTTTTAAATAAACCTTCCCAATTTTTTTTGCTTTTAATTCCTAAAAAAGTAAGATTAGTGTGAGGAGGACTTGTTGTGCAATGTTAAGAATGCAAATAATAGAATTAATATGTGGAACATGCTGTTAATGCTCATAACCATTGAGCTATTGAAGAATAGCTCCGGTCTGGAAGAAAGCATTAATATAGAAATGAAGAAATTCACTGCAAGGCATAATATTGCAAAAAAATACATTCCCATTAAAATTGAAAAATATCCGTGTGCTTTGTAGCGTTCATAAAAGCTACTTTTGCCAATGCTTAGAATTATTACAACTGATCCGGCGAGGAGGGTCATCATCGTAAAACAAAATGTTGCCATGATAACGGCAACATTGCCATTTTGCTTTAAAAGGCTAAGCGATACTCCTAGCTTTGGAACTAACAGCCAGTGATAGATTGCCCAGCAAAATAGTCCAGGCAGGGTCATGATTGTAAGCAGTAATAGCGATATTAGGATCTTTTTCGATTTTGACAGCGCTCTTGAGCTCATTTAAACGCCCCGCAAGATATTTGTTTTGAACAATGAGTTTTTGCATCAGGCTCGGTATTTCGTTTTCCGTCCTGTAGCTGAATTCATCGTAAATTGCGCTATTTTCGCTCAAATAGAAATCTGTCAGGGTGTCTTTAATGAACTCTTTTGCTCTGATTTTTACTGCGACGTCAGAGCTTCCGCTAACCTTTTCAATAAGGGTCGAGACAATTGGCTTAATGTTTCCTCTTTTAGTAGGCTTAAATATTATTTCCACCGAATCCATAGATAGGTCGTTGGAAATATCAAGCCCGAAAACATTCCCAAGTTCTTGGGCGAGAGTATTTTCTCGGGATAGTTCTATGCTTGTTCGACCAACGACATTTAGAGTCATTACATCTTTTGCATTTGCTTCCATCATAACCGGGTTAACTCGAAAATCAAGATGATTGATTCCGAGGCTGGCTAGGATGTCATTTACGAAGACACTAAACGGCGATACGCCAGGAGCCATAAATGTCGAAGAAATTCCAAAGTGATCTTCTCCGAAAACGATGTAAGATGCGTAACCTAGTTCGCTTTCGTTATCAATTTTGTTTCTGAGGTCGTCAAAGGTCATATTGCCTTTGTTTATTTGTTTAAAGAAGTCAGTGTTTCTAGTTTCTAAAAACAAAAATATATTCTCTGTGGATGGCACTGAAAATAAGTACAGGTTCTCTCCGTTGTAAGAGAACGTGCTTTTGTATTCTGGATTTTTAATTAGTGAGAAATTCAGAAGAAAATCTCGCATGTCAAATTCTAGATTTTTGCCAGAATTTCTATCTTTGAAGTAGTAACTAAAATACTTGATCTTCACCTTAAGTCCCTTTTTGGATGTTTGATAGCATTTTGCTATAAATCCATTTGTTGCACAATATCTTGTTTAGTCGCGTTTTGCTGATTGCCGAGACAAGGTCGGGTTGATTTGATGGGAGCGCTTGTTGGGTAGGGGGAAGGCAGGTCGAAGTCAAATTACCAGCGAAGTGTGGAGATGAGCTATGGAATTCATTCGGTCAAGATTTCTCTACCTGCTCTCCTTGCGAACCTAAAGCTTTTCTATTCAGAGGGATCTCCGCTGATGGGGTCCCCTAGCTCTACGTTGTCATCCACATAGACGGAAAGGGGGCGGATTTATTATTGGGTTAGGCGTGGCGAATTACGCCGTTCCATGGGCCCTCCCGCTTCAGGCACCCTTGCTGACATCATTGGATGTCTTTCAGATATTCCTTGAGTGCAATGAGTGGGTCATCAAGCAGCGCCAGCGTCTGAGCACTAGAAAACTCCCCCACCAACCTCCCCAACTCCCGCCCCAACGGCTTATCCACACCCCCAACAGCCTCCAGCGCCAACCCCACACACTCACCCACCTTCACCTGAATCCCCTCGACATCCCCCCGTCGCACCAGCAACTCAAACACATCCCGCTGGTAATCGCCCATCACCAGGTCATCGCGCAGGATCGGGCTTTGGTCTTCGGTTTCGTAGGCGAGTTTGAGGGAGTAGAGGGCGATGGTTTCCAGTTGCGATTCCATGGGGGAGTCCTTGTGAAAGGGTTTAATCCGGTGAAGAGCAAAAGAAGAAGAGCAAGATCAAAAGATCGCAGCCTTCGGCAGCTCCTACAGGTCTGGGCGTTGTCAGGGGGTTGCCGGTGGGGTGTCGGCGGCTTTTCTGTGGGCGAAAAAAAAGGCCTTGCTAAGCAAGACCTTTCTTAATTTTGGTGCCCCGAGGGAGACTCGAACTCCCACTCCTTTCGAAAACGGATTTTGAATCCGCCGCGTCTACCAATTCCGCCATCAGGGCAATGGCCGCGGAGTATAAAGATGAGATAACCGCTGGTCAATCAGGTACATGGAGAATTTTTGATATTTCCGCTAGACTTCCCGGCCCTGCTAGACGAACCCCATCATGCGCGTTGCTGACTTTACTTTCGAGCTCCCTGATTCGCTGATCGCCCGCCACCCCCTGGCTGAGCGTCGCGGTAGTCGCCTGTTGACCCTGGATGGGGTCAGCGGCGCCCTGGCACACCGTCAATTCACTGATTTGCTTGAGCATTTGCGCCCGGGCGATTTGATGGTGTTCAACAATACCCGGGTGATTCCGGCGCGGCTGTTTGGCCAGAAGGCTTCCGGCGGCAAGCTGGAAATCCTGGTGGAGCGGGTGCTGGACAGTCATCGCGTGCTGGCCCATGTGCGCTCCAGCAAGTCGCCCAAGCCGGGGTCGAAGATCCTGATCGACGGCGGTGGCGAGGCCGAGATGCTGGCGCGTCACGATGCGCTGTTCGAGTTGGGGTTTGCCGAAGAAGTCTTGCCGCTGCTCGACCGCGTCGGGCACATGCCGTTGCCTCCTTATATAGACCGTCCGGACGAAGGCGCCGATCGCGAGCGTTATCAGACCGTCTACGCCCAGCGTCTGGGCGCGGTGGCGGCGCCGACGGCGGGGCTGCATTTTGATCAGGTGCTGATGGAGGCGATTGCAGCCAAGGGCGTCGAGACCGCGTTCGTGACCTTGCACGTCGGCGCCGGTACGTTCCAACCGGTGCGCGTGGAGAAGATCGAAGACCACCACATGCACAGCGAATGGCTGGAAGTCGGCCAGGACGTGGTGGATGCCGTTGCCGCCTGTCGCGCACGCGGCGGTCGGGTGGTGGCGGTGGGGACCACCAGTGTGCGCTCCCTGGAAAGCGCCGCCCGCGATGGCGTGCTCAAGCCGTTCAGCGGCGATACCGACATCTTTATCTACCCGGGCCGGCCGTTTCATGTGGTCGATGCCTTGGTCACCAACTTCCATTTGCCCGAATCCACGCTGTTGATGCTGGTTTCGGCGTTCGCCGGTTATCCGGAGACCATGGCCGCCTATAAGGCCGCGGTCGACAACGAATACCGCTTTTTCAGCTACGGTGATGCGATGTTTATCACCCGTAACCCCGCACCACGTGGCCCTGAGGACAAAGAATGAGTCGCCAATGTCGTATGTCTTTTGAGCTTTTGGCCACCGATGGCAAGGCTCGTCGCGGTCGTTTGACCTTCCCCCGTGGCACCGTCGAGACCCCGGCCTTCATGCCGGTCGGTACCTATGGCACGGTCAAGGGCATGCTGCCGCGGGATATCGAGGCGATTGGCGCTGAAATCATTCTGGGCAACACCTTCCACCTGTGGCTGCGCCCGGGCATGGAAGTGATCAAGAAGCACGGCGACCTGCACGATTTCATGCAGTGGAAAGGCCCGATCCTGACCGACTCCGGCGGTTTCCAGGTATTCAGCCTGGGCGCCATGCGCAAGATCAAGGAGGAGGGCGTGACCTTCGCCTCGCCGGTCGACGGCGCCAAGGTGTTCATGGGCCCGGAAGAGTCGATGCAGGTCCAGCGTGACCTGGGCTCGGACATCGTGATGATTTTCGACGAATGCACGCCGTACCCGGCCGACGAAGACGTCGCCCGCGTGTCCATGGAGTTGTCGCTGCGTTGGGCCCAGCGCTCGAAGAACGCCCATGCCGACAACACGGCGGCGCTGTTCGGTATCGTTCAGGGCGGCATGCACCAGGACCTGCGCATGCGCTCCCTGGAAGGCCTGGACAAGATCGGCTTCGATGGCCTGGCCATTGGCGGTCTGTCGGTGGGGGAACCCAAGCATGAGATGATCAAGGTGCTGGATTATCTGCCGGCCCAGATGCCCGCTGACAAACCTCGTTACCTTATGGGCGTTGGCAAACCGGAAGATCTGGTGGAGGGTGTGCGCCGCGGTGTGGACATGTTCGATTGCGTGATGCCAACCCGTAATGCCCGCAATGGGCATCTGTTCATTGACACCGGCGTGATCAAGATCCGTAACGCGTTCCATCGCCATGATGACTCGCCGCTGGATCCGACCTGCGATTGCTATACCTGCCAGAACTTCTCCCGCGCTTATCTGCATCACCTGGACAAGTGCGGCGAAATGCTGGGGAGCATGCTCAATACCATCCATAACTTGCGCCATTATCAAGTGCTTATGGCCGGTTTGCGCGAGGCAATTCAACAGGGTACATTGGCCGCCTTTGTCGATGCCTTCTACGCCAAGCGCGGGCTTCCCGTTCCGCCTTTGGACTGAGTTTTCTGACCCCAAGATTCAACATTTGCAACTGGAGTGCTAAATGAGCTTTTTTATCTCTAATGCCATGGCTGACGCTGCTGCACCGGCAGCTGCAGCCCCAATGGGTGGCGGCTTTGAGTGGATTTTCCTGGTCGGTTTCCTGGTCATCTTCTACCTGATGATCTGGCGTCCACAGGCCAAACGCGCCAAAGAGCAGAAGAATCTGCTGAGCAGCCTGCAAAAAGGCGACGAAGTTGTGACCACCGGCGGCATCGCTGGCAAGATCACCAAGGTTGCTGACGATTTCGTCGTTCTGGAAGTGTCCGACACCGTCGAAATGAAGTTCCAGAAAGGCGCCATCGCCGCCACGCTGCCAAAAGGCACGCTGAAAGCGATCTAAGTTTCAACTTCTACTCAATCGACGGGGCGCGCAAGGCGCCCCGCGTCATAAACGGGCGGCGTGATGCTGAACAAATATCCTCTGTGGAAATACATTCTGATCCTGGCGGTGCTGGCGATCGGTCTGATTTATTCCGCTCCCAATCTGTATCCTGATGACCCGGCGATTCAAATCAGCGGCGCGAGCACTGCTTTGCAGGTCAATCAGGCCGATCTCGATCGCGTGAGCACGGCGCTCAAGGAATCCGGGATCGACGTCAAGGCGGCTTCGCTGGCTGCCGGCGGCAAGGGCGGTCTGATTCGCCTGGTCAAGGCTGAAGATCAGTTGCCTGCCAAGGACGTTGTACGCAAGGCGTTGGGTGATGACTACGTCGTCGCGCTGAACCTGGCACAAACCACCCCGCAATGGCTGCGTAGCCTGGCCGCGCACCCGATGAAGCTGGGTCTGGACTTGTCCGGTGGTGTGCACTTCCTGCTGGAAGTGGACATGGAAAAAGCCCTCGATGCACGCCTGAAAGTCTACGAAGGTGACGTCAAGAGCCTGTTGCGTAAAGAGAAACTGCGCTATCGCAGCCTGCCGCAACTGGGCGGTGCCATTCAGCTGGGCTTCGCCGATGAAGCGGCCCGCGAACAGGCCCGTACCATCATTCGCAAGAACTTCAACGATTTCGACATTGTTCCGGCCGACCTGAACGGTCAACCGGTGCTGCGTCTGGCGATGACCCCGGCCAAGCTGGCGGAAATCCGCGAATACTCCATCAAGCAGAACTTGACCACGGTCCGTAACCGCGTCAACGAGCTGGGTGTTGCCGAACCGATCGTCCAGCGTCAGGGCGCCAACCGCATCGTGGTTGAGCTGCCGGGCGTGCAGGACACCGCAGAAGCCAAGCGTATCCTCGGCAAGACGGCCAACCTGGAGTTCCGTCTGGCGGCCGAGCCGGGTGCTTCGAAAGCCACTTCCGAATCCTTCGAGTTCCGTGAAGGCAAGCGTCCTCCGGCTCTGATCGAGCGCGGCCTGATCATCACCGGTGACCAGGTGACTGATGCCAAGGCTGGCTTCGGCGAACATGGCACCCCGGAAGTGAACATTCGTCTGGACGGCCACGGCGGCGAGCTGATGAGTCGTGCGACCCGTTCGAACGTCGGTCGCAGCATGGCGGTGATCTTCATCGAGCAACGTCCTGTCACCACTTACACCAAGCAAGTGGTCGACGGCGTCGAAAAAGACGTGGCGGTTCAGTCGTTCAAGGAAGAGAAGAAGATCATCAGCCTGGCGACCATTCAGTCGCCGCTGGGTGCTCAGTTCCGTATCACCGGCCTGAACGGCCAGGGCGAGTCGTCCGAACTGGCGTTGCTGCTGCGTGCTGGTGGTCTGGCCGCACCGATGTACTTCGCTGAAGAGCGCACCATCGGCCCGAGCCTGGGTGCGGACAACATCGTCAAGGGTATCGATGCTTCGCTGTGGGGCATGCTGTTCGTCTCGCTGTTCATCATCGCCATCTATCGCTTCTTCGGCATCATCGCCACCGTCGCGCTGGCGGTGAACATGGTGCTGCTGCTGGCCTTGATGTCGCTGTTGGGTGCCACGCTGACCCTGCCGGGTATCGCCGGTATCGTGTTGACCATGGGTATGGCGGTCGACGCCAACGTACTGATCTTCTCGCGGATTCGTGAAGAAATCGCGGCAGGCATGAGCGTACAACGGGCAATCAACGAAGGTTTCGGTCGCGCATTCACGGCGATTCTCGACGCCAACCTGACCACCTTGCTGGTGGGCGGGATCCTGTTTGCCATGGGTACAGGTCCGGTCAAGGGCTTCGCCGTGACCATGTCCCTCGGGGTTCTGACCTCGATGTTCACGGCCATCATGGTCACCCGCGCGATGGTCAACCTGATCTTCGGCGGTCGTGACTTCAAGAAGTTGTGGATTTAAGGGGCTGCCATGTTACGTACAATCAACTTCATGGGCGTTCGCAACTTCGCGTTCGGCGTCACATTGTTCCTTACCGCGCTGGCAATTTTCAGCGTCTTCCATAAGGGCATGAACTGGGGCCTGGACTTCACCGGCGGTACGCTCATCGAGCTGACCTACGAGCGTCCGGCCGATGTCACCAAGGTGCGTGAGCAGCTGGTGACCGCGGGTTATCACGAGGCTATCGTGCAGAACTTCGGTGCAACCACCGACCTGCTGGTGCGTATGCCGGGTGAAGATCCTCAATTGGGTCACCAGGTGGCTGACGCGCTGCAGAAGGTCGGCGGCGAGAACCCGGCGACCGTCAAGCGCGTGGAGTTCGTCGGCCCGCAGGTGGGTGAAGAGCTGCGCGACCAGGGCGGCCTCGGCATGCTGATGGCGCTGGGCGGTATCCTGATCTACCTGGCGTTCCGCTTTCAGTGGAAGTTCGCTGTCGGTGCCATCGTTTCGCTGATCCACGACGTGATCGTGACCATTGGTATCCTGTCGTTCTTCCAGATCACCTTCGACCTGACGGTGCTGGCGGCGGTACTGGCGATCATCGGTTACTCGCTCAACGACACCATCGTGGTATTCGACCGGGTTCGCGAGAACTTCCGCGTACTGCGCAAGGCCAGCCTGATCGAGAACATCAACATCTCGACCACGCAAACCCTGCTGCGGACCATCGCGACCTCGGTGTCCACCTTGCTGGCGATCCTGGCGCTGCTGTTCTTCGGTGGCGACAACCTGCACGGTTTCTCCCTGGCGTTGCTGGTGGGTGTTCTGGCGGGTACTTACTCGTCGATCTACATCGCCAACGTGGTGCTGATCTGGCTGAATCTGAGCTCCGAAGACCTGATTCCTCCGGTCAATACTGAGAAGGAAGTCGACGACCGTCCTTGAAGGAAGTTTCTCTCCGAGGCGTAGTCCAAAAAAGGCGCGAGTTGAACTCGCGCCTTTTTTTATGCTCCAAGGCTGGGAGAAGCGCGGGTTTATCCCGCATGAGATGGTCAGGAGGTTCATGTGAACAAGTCGATGCTGGTTGGTGCTGTGCTGGGTGCTGTCGGTGTGACTGCCGGAGGCGCTTTTGCCACCTACAGCCTGGTTAAAAAAAGCGGTCCAGAGTATGCGCAAGTACTCGCCGTTGAACCGGTCAAGACACAAATCAAGACTCCACGTGAAGTGTGCAAGGATGTCGCGGTCACCCGGCAAGCGCCGGTGAAAGATCAGCACCAGATCGCCGGTACGGTGGTTGGTGCATTGGCTGGTGGTCTGCTGGGTAACCAGATCGGCGGCGGTACCGGCAAGAAAATTGCCACGGTGGCGGGCGCGGTCGGTGGTGGCTATGCCGGCAACAAGGTTCAGGAGGGCATGCAGGAGCGTGACACCTACACCACGACTGAGACCCGTTGCAATACGGTGAATGACATCAGTGACAAGGTCGTGGGTTACGACGTGCGGTATTCGCTGGACGGTAAAGAGGGGAAAGTGCGAATGGATCGCGATCCTGGTAACCAGATTCCGGTGGATAAAGAGGGGCAGCTGATCCTCTCGAATAATGATCAGGCACATTGAGCCGCTGAAACCAGTTCAAAAAGAAGCACCCTGCGGGGTGCTTTTTTGTGCCTGGTGAATTGTAATTCGCCAGCAATCCTTGTGGGAGCGAGCCTGCTCGCGAAGACGTCAGTTCAGTCAGCACAAATCGCCAGGATCACCCTCGCGACTCAACCCCCAACTCATCCCACACCGACTCCGCCAGGTGGAACGTCGCGTTGGCCGCCGGAATCCCGCAGTAGATCGCGCTTTGCATGATCACTTCCTTGATCTCGCCACGGCTCACGCCGTTGTTGGCGGCGGCGCGCAGGTGCAGTTTGAGTTCCCCTTCGCGGTTCATGCCGATCAGCATGGCGATGGTGATCAGGCTGCGGGTGTGGCGCGGCAGGCCCGGGCGGGTCCAGATGTCACCCCAGGCGTGGCGGGTGATCATTTCCTGGAACTCCGAGTTGAACTCGGTCAGGGTGGTCAGGCTGCGGTCGACGTGTGCATCGCCCAGTACAGCGCGACGAACGCTCATGCCCTCGTCGTAACGTTGTTTCTCGTCCACGGGTTGTCCTCAACGAGCCTTCAGGAAGGCCAGCACGCGTTCGCTGAAAGCGTTGCCGGCCTGAACGTTGGACAGGTGCGCGGCATAGAACTCGGCGTACTCGGCGCCCGGCACATGCTCCTGAATGAAGTGCCCGCCGGACGGTGGCGTGACGGCATCCTGAGCGCCAGCGATCACCAGCAGCGGCGCCTTGATCGAGGACAATTGGTCGCGGAAATCGGCGTCGCGCACCGCCGCGCAATTGGCCGCGTAGCCTTCAGGCGAAGTGGCCGCCAGCATGTCGGTGATCTGCTTGGCCGCTGCCGGATTGGCTTCGGAGAAGTCCGGGGTGAACCAGCGCGCAATCGATGCATCGCGCAAGGCAACCATGGCCGCCGGACCATCGCGCAGTACGGTTTCGATGCGTGGGTTCCAGATCGACGGATCGCCAATTTTCGCCGCGGTGTTGCAGACGATCAGTTTGTTCAGGCGTTCACCGGCGTTGATGCCCAGCCATTGGCCGATCAGCCCGCCCATGGACAGACCGCAGAAATGCGCACGATCGATGTGCAGCGCATCCAGCAGCGCCAGCACGTCGCGGCCCAGTTGTTCGATGCTGTAAGGCCCTGGTGTCACCAGCGATTGGCCGTGGCCACGGGTGTCGAAGCGCAGCACGCGGAAATGCTCGCTGAACGCCGGAATTTGCGCATCCCACATGTGCAGGTCGGTGCCCAGGGAGTTGGACAGCACCAGCACCGGCGCATCCACCGGGCCGTCTATTTGGTAATGCAGTTCGCCATCGGCGAGTTGTACGAAAGCCACAGCAGTCTCCTTCAGGCAGTCAATGCAGAATGTTCAGCCACCGCACGCTCGACCCAGGTACGGGCCTGGCCGAGATAATGAGCGGGGTCCAACAGATGATCGAGTTCGTCCGCCGCCAGTTCGGCGGTCACTTGCGGCTCGTCGCCGAGCACCGCGCGCAGATGACGCTGTTCGGCCACGGCGCGTTTGCAGCATTGCTCCAGCAGGTGATGCGCGGTGTCGCGCCCGACCCGTTGAGCCAGCACGATGCTCACCGCTTCGGCGAGTACCAGGCCTTGAGTCAAATCCAGATTGCGGGACATGCGCTCGGCATCCACTTCCAAGCCGCCGGCCACCAGCAGCGCCTGCTTCAGGCTGCCGGACACCAGGCAGCAAATCTCCGGCAGAGTCTCCCACTCGGCATGCCACAACCCAAGGCTGCGCTCGTGCTCTTGAGGCATGGCGCTGAACAGTGTGGAGAGCAGACCGGGAACACGGGTCGCTGCGCCGATCAATACCGCTGCGCCGACCGGATTGCGTTTATGCGGCATGGTCGAGGAACCGCCCTTGCCCGGTGCCGAGGGTTCGAACACTTCACCCGCTTCGGTTTGCATCAACAGGCTGATGTCGCGACCGAGTTTTCCCAAACTGCCGGCGATCAAGCCCAGAACAGAGCCGAACTCCACCAGACGATCACGCTGGGTATGCCAGGGCTGATCGGGCAAGGTCAGTTGCAGTTCTTCGGCCAGTGCTTGGGCAATCGGCATCGCCTTGTCACCGAGGGCCGCGAGGGTGCCGGAAGCGCCGCCGAACTGCAGCACCAGCAGACGCGGCTTGAGTTCGAGCAAACGCTGGCGACTGCGAGTCACCGCCCCCAGCCACCCGGCAATCTTCATGCCGAGGGTGACCGGTGTCGCATGTTGCAGCCAGGTACGTCCGGCCAATGGCGTGGCCACATAACGTTGAGCCTGGGTGGCGAGGGTTTGGCCCAGTTGCGCCAGATCGTTGTCGATCAGCTCCAGCGCCCGGCGCAGTTGCAGCACCAGACCGCTGTCCATCACGTCCTGACTGGTTGCTCCCAGATGCACATAGCGTTCGGCCTCTGCATCCTTGGTCGCGATCTGCTTGCCCAACGCCTTGACCAGCGGAATCGCCGAGTTGCCGGCGGTGGCAATCGCGTCGCCGAGAGCGGCAAAGTCGAAATGTCCGGCCTGGCAGGCCGCTTCAATCGGCGCCACGGCGCTGTGCGGAATCAAACCGACCCGCGCTTCGGCCCGGGCCAGTGCCGCCTCGAAATCGAGCATGGCCTGGACGCGGCCCTGATCGCAGAACACGTCGCGCATATCGCGGGCAGTGAAATAGGCATCGAACAATTGATTGCCCGGTCGCTCGTTCATAAACAGTCCCTGGAGGCGCGGGCCGCTTGGGCCCGCGTGTGTGGATCAAAGGTCGTTTTCTAGATACTTCGCCTGTTTGGGCAGACGCAGGCTGAACAGGAACGCTATTGCCATCATCACCGTCACGTACCAGTAGAAGGAGTTTTCCATACCCACGGCCTTGAGGCTCAACGCTACATATTCTGCCGAACCGCCGAAGATCGCATTCGCCACCGCATACGCCAGGCCGACGCCCAGGGCGCGCACTTCTGGTGGGAACATTTCGGCTTTTACCAGGCCACTGATCGATGTGTAGAAACTGACAATCGCCAGCGCCAGGGTAATCAGCACGAAGGCCAGGAACGGACTGGTGACGCTTTTCAGGCTGAGCAGAATCGGCACGGTGCACAGCGTGCCGAGTGCGCCAAACCACAACATCGAGTTCCGGCGGCCGATCTTGTCCGAGAGCATGCCGAAAATCGGCTGCATGCACATATAAAGGAAGAGCGCGCCGGTCATGATGTAGCTGGCGGTCTTGGCTTGCATGCCGGCGGTGTTCACCAGGTACTTCTGCATATAAGTGGTGAAGGTGTAGAAAATCAGCGAACCACCGGCGGTGTAACCCAGCACGGTAATGAACGCAGCCTTATGATCGCGGAACAGCGCACTGATGCTGCCAGCGTCCTTGCTCTCGCGCATTTCCTTGCTCGTGGTTTCTTTCAGCGAGCGACGCAGGTACAGCGAAATCAACGCCGCACACGCACCGACTACAAATGGAATCCGCCAACCGTAGGCACGCAGGTCATCCTCGGTGAGGAACTGCTGCAAGATCACCACCAGCGACACCGCCAGCAACTGTCCGCCAATCAGCGTCACGTATTGGAACGACGCGAAGAAACCGCGCTGGCCCTTGAGCGCGACTTCGCTCATGTAGGTCGCTGTAGTGCCGTACTCGCCCCCCACCGACAGGCCCTGGAGCAAGCGGGCGAACAACAGCAGGATCGGCGCCCAGACCCCGATGCTGGCGTAGGTCGGCAGGCAGGCAATCAGCAGCGAGCCGAAACACATCATCAGAATCGAGATCAACATCGAATTCTTGCGCCCGTGCTTGTCCGCCAAACGGCCGAAGATCCAGCCGCCAATCGGTCGCATCAGGAACCCGGCGGCAAACACGCCAGCCGTGTTTACCAGCTGTACCGTGGGGTTATCGGACGGGAAAAAGGCCGGCGCGAAATAGATCGCACAGAAGGCATAAACGTAGAAATCGAACCATTCGACGAGGTTGCCGGACGATGCACCGACAATGGCAAAAATCCGTTTGCTGCGCTCTTCGCCGGTATAAAGCGCGGGTGTAGCGGTTGGCGTTGTCATTGTTTTTTCACTCAATGGGGACAGTGAGAGTCTAGACACACTTTGCAACAGTCCCGTTCCACAGATCCATCAGCAACACGATTCCCCTTGTGGGAGCGAGCCTGCTCGCGAATGCGGTATGTCAGTCGACATATTTGTTGTCTGACACTACGTCATCGCGAGCAGGCTCGCTCCTACAGGGTTTTGCGATGTTCTCAGTAATCGAAGAACACCGTCTCCGCATCGGTGCCCTGCAGAATCACATTCCACTGGTAAACACCGCTCGCATCTTTTTTCGCCAGCAAGGTGCCACGACGCTCGGCCGGTACGCATTCGAGCAACGGATCGTTGACGTTGGCCGGCTCGCCCTCGAAGTAAATCCGCGTCATCAGGTGTTTCACCAGGCCACGGGCGAACACCAGCACCACCAGATGCGGGGCCTGGGTCGTGCCTTTGAGGCCCTCGACCGTGCCCGGCTTGATCGTGGTGAAACGGAAACGCCCTTCGGCATCCACTGGCACCCGACCAAAGCCTTCGAAGTTCGGATCAAGGGGCTTGTCCTGATCGTCTTCCGGGTGGTCGTATTTGCCGGCGGCGTTGGCCTGCCAGACTTCCAGCATCGCGTCGTTGACGATATCGCCGTTGCCATCGACCACTTGCCCGGTGATCGCCACGCGTTCGCCCAGGGTTTGCTCGACGGTCAGGTTTTCGCGGTTCAGCCAGGTCAGCCCGATGTGGTAGTAGGGTCCGACGGTGTGGGACGTGGTCGCTGTCAGCGTCATCTTATTTCTCCATCGGCGTGGCATCGCGGCCGCGCAATACGATGTCCCAGCGATAACCGAGGGCATAGGAAGGGATGGTTTTTTCCAGGTCGAAGCTGGCGATCAAGCGCTCTTTGGCGCTGGTATCAGGTACGCAGTTGTAGATCGGGTCGTACGCCAACAGCGGATCGCCCGGGAAATACATCTGGGTGACCAGGCGCGTCAGGATGCTCGGCCCGAACAGCGAGAAATGGATATGCGCCGGACGCCAGGCGTTGTGGTGGTTACCCCACGGATAAGCGCCGGGCTTGATGGTCTGGAACTGATACCAGCCATCAGCGTCGGTCACGGTACGGCCGGTGCCGGTGAAGTTCGGGTCCAGCGGCGCGTCGTGCAGGTCGCGGGCATGGGCGTAGCGACCGGCAGCGTTTGCCTGCCAGATCTCCACCAGAATGCCTGGCACCGGCAAACCGTTTTCATCCAGCACGCGGCCATGGATGATGATGCGCTCGCCCTGAGGCTGCCCTTCGTGCTGGGCAGTCAGGTCGTTGTCCTTCTCATTGACGCGCTCGGCGCCAATGGTCGGACCGGTGATTTCCGACAACGAATGCGGCAGGAACACCAACGGCTTGGACGGCGAGCGCAGGTTGGTGGATTGGTAAGCCGGGTGCAGATACTCGGGCTGGGTGCCTTCCTGCGGGCGACGGTAACCAGGCTTGTCAGTCATGAACACTTTCCTCAGTTCTTATCAGTCTTTTCGAGCGCGTCAGACGCGCTCGATCGCCAAGGCCAGACCCTGACCGACACCGACGCACATGGTCGCCAGACCTTTCTTGCCACCGGTTTTTTCCAGTTGGTGCAGTGCCGTCAGCACCAGACGCGCACCGCTCATGCCCAGCGGGTGACCCAAGGCAATGGCGCCACCGTTCGGGTTGACCTGAGGCGCGTCGTCGGCAATACCCAGTTCACGCAGCACCGCCAGGCCCTGGCTGGCGAAGGCTTCGTTGAGTTCGATTACATCGAAATCACTGACCGCCACACCCAGGCGTTCGGTCAACTTGCGCACCGCCGGGACCGGGCCGATGCCCATCACCCGTGGTGCCACACCGGCGCTGGCCATGCCCAGCACTTTGGCGCGCGGGGTCAGGCCGTGTTTTTTCACCGCTTCGGCCGAGGCCAGGATCAGCGCGGCCGCGCCGTCGTTCACGCCCGACGCGTTGCCAGCGGTGACGGTTTTGTCCGGGCCGTTGACCGGCTTGAGTTTAGTCAGGGCTTCCAGGGTGGTGTCAGCGCGCGGATGTTCGTCCTGGCTGACCACGGTTTCACCCTTTTTGTGGGCAATGCGCACTTCGACGATTTCTTCGGCGAAGAAGCCAGCGGCCTGGGCGACGGCGGTGCGTTGCTGGCTGCGCAGGGCGAAGGCGTCCTGGTCGGCGCGAGAGACTTTGTAATCATCGGCGACGTTGTCAGCGGTCTGCGGCATCGCATCCACGCCGTACTGGGCTTTCATCAACGGGTTGATAAAGCGCCAGCCGATGGTGGTGTCTTCCAGTTTCATGTTGCGTGAGAACGCAGCGTCTGCCTTGCCCATCACGAACGGTGCGCGGGACATCGACTCGACGCCGCCGGCTATCGCCAGCTCCATTTCGCCGCTGGCGATGGCGCGAAACGCCGTGCCGATGGCGTCCATGCCCGAAGCGCAGAGGCGATTGAGGGTGACGCCAGGAATGGTGTCCGGCAGCCCGGCCAGCAGCAGCGCCATGCGCGCCACGTTGCGGTTGTCTTCACCGGCCTGGTTGGCGCAGCCGAGGAACACCTCGTCCACCGCCGTCCAGTCCACCGACGGGTTGCGCTCTATCAACGCCTTGATCGGCACGGCGGCCAGGTCATCGGCACGAACCGTCGACAGGCCACCGCCGAAGCGGCCGATGGGGGTGCGAATCGCGTCGCAGATATAAACGTCACGCATCACGCTTCTCCGGGGGCTTGGCCATGGGCTGCGGCGGTACGGGCTTCCAGATCACGCAGCGCGGTCAGTTCGACTTCAGTCGGCTCGGCGGTGACGTCGACGCTGTCGGCAAAGCGGATCGGCCAACCGGTGGCGGCGACCACCTGCTCGCGGGTCACGCCCGGGTGCAGTGCGGTGACCACGAATTCGTTGGTGCCGGCTTCCGGCTCCATGATGCACAGGTCGGTAATGATGCCGACCGGACCCGCACCTGGCAGACCGAGACGCTTGCGCGAATCGCCGCCCTCGCCGTGGCCGACCGAGGTAATGAAGTCGAGCTTGTCGACAAACGAACGCGCCGATTGCTTGAGGATGATCAGCACGCTCTTGGCGGAACCGGCGATCTCCGGTGCACCGCCGGCGCCCGGCAGACGGACTTTCGGCGCGTGATAATCGCCGACCACGGTGGTGTTGATGTTGCCGAAACGGTCGACCTGGGCCGCGCCGAGGAAACCGACGTCAATACGACCGCCCTGCAGCCAGTAACGGAAAATCTCGCCGGTCGGGACCACGGTGTCGGCGGTTTCCGCCAGCTCGCCGTCACCGATCGACAGTGGCAGTACGCTCGGCTTGGCGCCGATCGGGCCCGATTCGTAGATCAGGACCACGTCTGGCGAGGAGGTCAGGCGCGCCAGGTTGGCCGCTTTCGATGGCAGGCCAATGCCCACGAAGCACACCGAGCCGTTCTTCAGGCGACGGGCAGCGGCAACGGTCATCATTTCATTGGTGGTGTAAGTCATTACTTCGCCTCCGAAGCGGCGGCCAGTTTGGCCTGGAACTCGCTGAAGTCAGCGCTGCCATGGATGTACTCGTTGATCCACGCGGTGAAGGTTTCACGGTCGCGGGCAATCGGGTCCCAGGCCTGGTAGAAGCGGTTGTCACGTTCGGTGTAACCGTGGGCGTAGGACGGATGCGCACCGCCAGGAACATGGCAGACCGCGCTCAAGGCCCAGGTTGGCAGCACGCAGGCGTTCATCGGCGCCTTGAGGTCGTCGACGATTTCCTCGACGGTGACGATGCAACGCTTGGCAGCCAATGCAGCTTCTTTCTGCACGCCAAGGATGCCCCACAGCAGCACGTTGCCCTTGCGGTCGGCTTTCTGCGCGTGAATCACGGTGACGTCCGGACGCACCGAAGGCACCGCGGCCAATACTTCACCGGTGAACGGGCAGGTGACGGACTTGATCAGCGGGTTGACCTTCGGCAGGTCGGAGCCGGCATAGGCGCGCAGCACCGCGAACGGCAGGCCGGAAGCGCCCGCGACGTAGGCGTTGGCCAGGTCAGCGTGGCTGTGTTCTTCGATTTCCATGGCATGGGGCCACTGCTTCTCGACCGCATCGCGCAGACGGTGCAGCGAACCCACACCCGGGTTACCGCCCCAGGAGAAAATCAGCTTGCGGGCACAACCGGCACCGATCAACTGGTCGTAGATCAGGTCAGGCGTCATCCGTACCAGGGTCAGGTCTTTCTTGCCCTGACGAATGATTTCGTGACCCGCCGCCGTCGGGATCAGGTGGGTGAAGCCTTCGAGCGCGACAGTATCGCCGTCGTTCACGAATTGCTTCACCGCGTCGTGCAGCGAAAGAATCTCAGCCATTTGGGGCAGGCTCCCATTTGTTATTAACCAACAGTGGAAAAAGGCGCCGATGCGCAGCGCCGCAGTCACTGAAGATTAAGCCTGTGAAAAACGCCAAACAATCCGATAATCGACTGAGTGTTCGTTTATCGAACACATTGTTGCCTGGCTACCGACCTCAAAAGCTTCGCGAGCAGGCTCGCTCCCACAAGGATTACGTGTATCCCTGTGGGAGCGAGCCTGCTCGCGAAGAGACCATCAAAATCACCTGGGATTCTGAATCAGCCCCTCAGGTCGCATCCGCATGACTGACCATACCCTTGATCACTACCGCCGTGGTCGCCAGCGCTGCCGGAATCACCAGCGCCGTCAGCACCTGCTCGAAGTTCCAGCCCAAACCGAGCAACGTCGCCCCCATCCAGGCGCCAAGAATCGCGCCGAAGCGGCCAATCCCGAGCATCCACGACACACCAGTGGCACGCCCCTGGGTCGGATAAAAACGCGCGGCCAGCGAGGGCATTGCCGATTGCGCGCCGTTGACACACATCCCGGCCACCAGCACCAGGGTCGCCAGCAACGTGATGCTGCCCAGGCTCTGGCCCACCGAGTAGGCAAACACCCCGGCCAACAGGTAGAAAGTGCCGATGACCTTGTGCGGATTGAACCGGTCCATCGCCCAACCGACACCCACCGCGCTCAGCACACCACCGAACTGGAACAGCGCACCGATAAACGCGGCCTGCTCCATACTCGCGCCACTGTCACGCATCAGGGTCGGCAGCCAACTGGTCAGCAGATAAACGATCACCAACCCCATGAAATAAGTCAGCCACAGCAGCAAGGTGCCGACGCTGTAGGTGCCAGAGAAGATCACCGCAAACACATTGCGCGCCTTCACGGTTTTCTGTTCCGGCACACTGAAGCTGGCGGCCTGGGCGACTACGCTCGGGTCGATCGGTGCCAGCGTCTTGCGCACTTTGTCGGTGCCACGATTACGCACGACCAGGTAGCGCGCCGATTCCGGCAGCCAGAACAGCAAAACGATGGCCAGGATCAACGGCAAAATCCCGCCGATCAGCAACAGGCTGTGCCAACCGAACGCAGGAATCAGCTTGGCCGAAATAAATCCGCCGCCGGCCATGCCCAGGTTGAATCCACAGAACATGCTGGTCACCAGCAGGGACTTCTTGCGTTCCGGGGTGTATTCCGACAACAGTGTGGTGGCATTCGGCATCCCGGCCCCCAGCCCCAGGCCCGTAAGGAAGCGCAGCACCAGCAATTGATCGACATTGGTGCTGTAAGCCGAGGCGAGGCTGAACGCACCGAACAACAGCACGGCCCCCACCAGAACGACTTTTCGCCCGAAGCGGTCAGCCAAAGGGCCGGAACCCAGTGCGCCGAACACCATGCCGATCAGCGCTGCACTCATCACCGGACCCAGGCTGGCACGGTCGATGCCCCAATCCTGTGACAACGCCGGGGCGATAAAGCCCATGGCTGCGGTGTCGAGGCCATCGAGGAAGACAATCAGAAAACACAGAATCACCACGCGCCACTGATAGCGCGAAATGGGTTGAGCATTGATAAAGGACTGCACGTCGAGGCAGTTCCCTACAGCGGACTGGGGCTGGTTCATTATTTTTATTCCATGGATCACAGTCGAACGGGGCCGGCCAATGCCGGCGCAGCCGCGACAGTAATGATCCAAAGGAAACAGCGTCAATTCGCCAGAAACGACTCTGTGCGATTATCGAACAGCTTAGGCGAACAGCTGAGCACTGAGGTCGCGACTGGCACTTAACAGGCCAGGCAGAAAGCGCTGCTCCAGTTCGTTGCGACTGACCCGACCCGCATGGGTGCTGACGTTGAGGGCCGCGACCACCTGACCGGAAGCGTCGTACACCGGGACGGCAATGGAACGCAGGCCCTGCTCCAGTTCCTGATCGACGATGCACCACCCTTGTTGTCGCACTTCCTGCAGGCATTCGAGCAAGGCCTCGGGAGTGTGAATGGTACGACTGGTCTTGGCCTGCAGGTCGGCATGATCCAGGTATTCACGCAGCGACGTGTCATCCAGGGCGGCCAGCAGAATCCTGCCCATTGACGTGCAATAGGCCGGCAGGCGCCCGCCCACTGAAAGGTCCACCGAGATCAGGCGCTGGGTAGTCGCCGAGCGGGCGATGTACAGGATGTCATCCCCTTCCAGCGTGGCCATGTTGCAGGCCTCGTGCAGTTGCTCGCTCATGCGGTCCAGGTAAGGCTGGGCAGAAACCGCCAGCGGAGTCGAGGAGACATAGGCATGGCCAAGGGTCAGCACCTTGGGCAGCAAGGAATAAGTGCGACCGTCCGTAGTGGCGTAGCCAAGCTTGATCAGGGTATGCAGGCAACGTCTGACCGCAGCGCGGGGAATTTCCGTGCGATGGCTGATCTGGGCGATCGTCAAGTGCCGCTTGCGCTCCTGGAACGCTTGCACGACAGCCAGCCCGCGGGCCAGCGAGGTCATGAAATCGGGGTCACCGGTCAAGGCCTGAATCCGCTTGGCGGGCGACGCGACGATCGGCGGAGCCACGGAGGCGAAGGAATTGCGCAGTTGATCGTTCATATAAGGTCTTTTTCCCACACGGATCAGCGATCTATTACAAGCGGCATCGGCCCGGCAAACAAGCCCGGCCGAGCAGGATCGGGCGATTATCGAACCATCGACCGATAATCGCAATCCTGCTTTCGACCTCGCGCCTGCCGACAGACCGGGCTACGTATCCTTCCTTATATGTATTCGTACCGGCCCGAGTACGGAATTAAAGGTGGATGTAGTTGCCCTAAGTTGTTCGACTTAATGGCGCCAGAAAGGCATCACTGCAAAGTGACATCAAGCAACGCATTAGTTGGCAGTAAAAGTTGCAGGTCACAAAACAATCACACACCGATATCTACTTTTAGCACTTTGACGATAGTGTTCTCTGAATCGCTCGCTATAATAGAAATCAGTAGCCAGGCGGTTTCTTATTCGCCGATCCCGCTACCCGGTGGCGCGATACTTCATCGCCGTCACCCTCGGCAAGCGTGCGACGCTGACTGCAATTGCATCGCCGACGCGCTGGCTGAAACAGGAATCTGATGCTACGTCAGCTATTGACCTCTGGTGCCGTGGCCGCCTGCAACATGGACGTACTGATCGCCCTGCCGTAAACGATGCCTTCTTGGGCCTTGTCCTCTCGACGGGCGTGATCAATATATTGAACGCAGCGTGTTTCACCAGAATTTATCTCAACTCAATCAGGTATCACTGTGACGAAAGACGAACTGCGCGCGGAACTTGAGCGCCAGGAACAACGTTACAAGGAAGTTTACGGCGGGGAAGTCACCACCTACGCCGCCCAACCCGAACCGGAACGCAAACCCTGGCGTAAACGCGCCACCGTTCAGGATCAGGTTTTCAAGCAAGAACTGGAAAAAATGGAAAAGGAACTCAAAGCCGAAGAGCCTTGACCGCCCAGGCTTGCCTCCTTTAAAGGGTCTGCGTTTACACCCGTTAAAAGCGGGATGTATTGATGTTGCCTTTTGCGCCCGCTATCAGCGGGCAGCGGCCACCCTGCCCATTTGACAGGGTAAAAGGCTCATATCTGACTCCCCTTTCAGAAATTTCATACAAGCATTCAGAGCACGCCCTCAGGCGAGCGGAACCCTTGTGGCAGAAGGGTTTTCAAAGAAATTCAATGACTTGCAAACACCGAAAAAACATCTGCTTTGACGGTGCGATCGCAAAAAAATTCATTGAAGAATGTTACCGATGAGCAGCTAGTGCATCGATTGACAGTCTTTTCTGGCATAATCGCGCCCCCTTATGACCGGGTCAGAAAACCTTCATGATCGATTTATTCAGCGGACTGGATGCTTGGGTGCTTGTGAGCCTCTTGCTCGCCCTGGCTTTTGTCCTCGCCTTCGAGTTCATCAATGGATTTCATGACACCGCTAACGCGGTAGCCACTGTTATCTACACCAAAGCGATGCCACCTCATCTGGCGGTCTTCTTTTCCGGTGTGTTCAATTTCCTCGGCGTCTTGCTGGGTGGCGTTGGCGTGGCGTATGCCATTGTCCACCTGCTGCCGGTAGAACTGCTGATCAACGTGAATACCGGCCATGGCCTGGCAATGGTGTTCTCGTTGCTCGCCGCAGCCATCACCTGGAACCTGGGCACCTGGTACTTTGGTATCCCCGCTTCCAGCTCCCACACGCTGATCGGCTCGATCCTTGGCGTGGGCCTGGCCAATGCCCTGATCAACGATATTCCATTGGGAGACGGGGTGAACTGGCAGAAGGCGATCGATATCGCCATGTCGCTGGTGTTCTCGCCAATGGCGGGTTTCCTGATCGCCGCGCTGGTGCTGATAGGCCTTAAATGGTGGCGCCCGCTGTCGAAGATGCACAAGACGCCGGAACAACGTCGCAAGATCGACGACAAGAAACACCCGCCGTTCTGGAACCGCCTGGTGCTGGTGATCTCGGCCATGGCCGTAAGCTTCGTGCACGGTTCCAACGATGGCCAGAAAGGTATCGGCCTGATCATGCTGGTGCTGATCGGTATCGTGCCGGCGCAATTCGTGCTCGACCTGAACAGCACCACCTACCAGATCGAGCGTACCCGCGACGCCACTTTGCACTTGAGCCAGTTCTACAAGCGCAATGCCGACTCCCTGGGTGAGTTCCTGGCCCTGGGTAAAAGCGTGGAAGGCGATCTGCCGGAGAAGTTTCGTTGCAACCCGCAACAGACCGAACCGACTATCAATGCCCTGCTTGGCACCCTGAAAGGCGTTGCGGATTACCACTCGCTGTCGTCGGAAAGCCGCATCGAAGTGCGTCGCTACCTGCTGTGCCTGGACGACACCGCGAAGAAAGTCGCCAAGTTGCCTGGCCTCGCCGCACGTGAAAAAGCTGACCTGGACAAACTGCGCAAGGACCTGACCACCACCACCGAGTACGCCCCGTTCTGGGTGATTCTGGCGGTCGCCCTGGCCCTCGGCCTGGGTACCATGGTGGGCTGGAAACGCGTGGTACTGACCATCGGCGAGAAAATCGGCAAGCAAGGCATGACTTACGCCCAAGGCATGTCGGCCCAAATCACTGCCGCGTGCATGATCGGCATGGCCAACATCTTCAGCCTGCCGGTGTCCACCACCCACGTCCTGTCCTCGGGTGTGGCGGGGACCATGGTCGCGAACAAAAGCGGCCTGCAAGGCGGCACCGTCAAGACAATCCTTCTGGCCTGGGTCCTGACCCTGCCGGCCACCGTGGCCCTGTCGGCCGGCCTGTTCTGGATGGCGTCGAAGGCGCTGGGTAGCTGATACACAGTCGAATGAAAAAGGCGCGCTCCGCAAGGACCGCGCCTTTTTTATTACTGCCAATCACCACAAATCAACTGTGGGAGCGAGCCTGCTCGCGAAAGCGGCAAACCTATCGCCATTTTCATCGCGACGACCACCGTCTTCGCGAGCAGGCTCGCTCCCACATTGGGTTTGCTGCGCCAGAATAGAAATCGCAGGCAAAAAAAAGGGCAACCGAAGTTGCCCAAAATGCCTTGCGTGCTCATTACATCCCGAAGGAACTACGGTTTTTCCCGCTTGTGCGAGTCCTTCCAGATAAAAACTCCCAATCCTGCAAAAAACATCAGCATGAGGCTGACGGTCAGCACTCCGGCGATCACCACGTTGTCGAAAAACATGACGCGTCTCCTGCGGTTGCCTTGTTGCGATGGAGCTAAGTTAACCAATCAGGCAGGAGCGAATATTGACCGGGATCAATGTTGCCCGGGGCCGGGCATAGAAGGAGGGAAAAACTGACCTGCATCAATCGATGCAGGTGGGTTCAGCGCTTTTTCGGCTTGTTCTTCGATTTGGCTTTCGGAGCTTTCTTCGTTTTGCCCAGAGGCATGGCCTGCTCGAACGCCTGGCGCACTTCGTTAAGGCGCTTTTCGTTAAGGTCATGGACACGCTTGGCGCGTTCGGCGTTGAGGTCGATCAGCTTGTCGTCTTGGCTCATGGCATTCGGTGCATCGCTTGAAATGAAATTCAGCTGCCGCATCAATGGGCAGGATTGCACCCATAATGCGGTCTGGCGACGACGCTGACCAGTCGCGACCTCAAATCTCGATATCGACCCACAAGCCCTGGCGCGGCTGGTCATCCATCAACGGCGCCACCGGCACGGTGTTGTCGGCATTGAGTTCAGTGCCGGGAATCGCCAGGTGAGCCTCGGGATCCTCATCGGCTTCACGACGGCGTCGCTCGCGCTCCTGCTTTCGGCGCTGTTCCTCACGCAACAGCAGAACAGCTTCTTCGGGGTCGCGATTTTTCAGGTCAATGGTGCTGTCGGTGGAGCTCTCCTGCATCGGCACCACCGGCGCAATGTCCGGACGCGGACGGACCGGGTCATGCTGGGAAGTGATGGGCACGGCACTCAAGGGGAGCATCGGTGGCAGCATAGTTATTGGTCTCCTGTCAGCAGGCTGTCGGCTGCGGGGATGGCGACTTGAGCCATCGGTCGCAAACTGTGACCCATTTAGCACTCGTTGGTGCCGTAACCCACGCACCGGGCATAAGTGGGCTAACGTAAAGCCGAGAGTTTTTCTGAGAGTCTTTTGGCCCTGAAGCCCTCATTCCGTTAAGATAGCCCGCTTTTTCAAGGTGGGAGTCAGGCAGCATGGCGCAGCAGTATCAACCGGGGCAACGCTGGATTAGTGACAGCGAAGCCGAGCTGGGATTGGGCACCGTTCTGGCACAGGACGGCCGCTTGCTGACCGTGCTCTATCCGGCCACTGGCGACACCCGCCAGTACGCGCTACGGAATGCGCCCCTCACTCGCGTGCGGTTTTCGCCGGGTGACACCATCACTCACTTTGAAGGCTGGAAGCTGACCGTTCGCGAAGTCGACGACATGGATGGCCTGCTGGTTTACCACGGCCTCAATGCACAGAACGAAGTGGTCACCCTGCCGGAAACCCAACTGTCCAACTTTATCCAGTTCCGCTTGGCCAGCGACCGTCTGTTCGCCGGCCAGATCGACCCGCTGGCCTGGTTCTCCCTGCGCTACCACACCCTGGAACACACCAGTCGCCAGTTGCAATCTTCGCTGTGGGGCCTGGGTGGCGTTCGTGCGCAACCGATCGCTCACCAGCTGCACATCGCCCGCGAAGTTGCCGACCGTATCGCGCCACGGGTACTGCTGGCGGACGAAGTTGGCCTGGGCAAAACCATCGAAGCCGGCCTGGTCATCCATCGCCAATTGCTCTCGGGGCGCGCCAATCGCGTGCTGATCCTGGTACCGGAAAACCTCCAGCACCAGTGGCTGGTGGAAATGCGTCGTCGCTTCAACCTGCAAGTCGCACTCTTCGACGAAGAACGTTTCATCGAAAGTGATGCCTCCAACCCGTTCGAAGATACCCAGCTTGCGCTGGTTGCACTGGAATGGCTGGTAGACGATGAAAAAGCCCAGGACGCGCTGTTCGCGGCCGGTTGGGACTTGCTGGTGGTCGACGAAGCGCACCACCTGGTATGGCACGAAGATCAAGTCAGCCCTGAGTATTCGCTGGTCGAGCAACTCGCCGAAACCATTCCCGGCGTGCTGCTGTTGACCGCGACCCCGGAACAACTGGGCCAGGACAGCCACTTCGCCCGTCTGCGCCTGCTCGACCCGAACCGCTTTCATGACCTGCAGGCCTTCCGCGCCGAGAGCGAAAACTATCGCCCGGTGGCCGAGGCCGTTCAGGAGCTGCTGGACCAGGGACGCCTGTCGCCACAAGCGCACAAAACCATCCATGGCTTCCTCGGCGACGAAGGCGAAGCCCTGCTGACCGCGGTCAACGATGGCGACACCGAAGCCAGCGCTCGCCTGGTGCGCGAGCTGCTGGACCGCCACGGTACCGGCCGCGTGCTGTTCCGAAATACCCGTGCCGCCGTGCAAGGTTTCCCGGAGCGCAAACTGCATCCGTACCCGCTGCCGTGCCCGGACGAATACCTCGAACTGCCGTTGGGCGATCACGCCGAGCTGTATCCGGAAGTCAGCTTCCAGGCCCAGCCGGAGGCCAACGAAGACGAGCGCTGGTGGAAATTCGACCCCCGCGTCGAGTGGCTGATCGATCAGCTGAAAATGCTCAAGCGCACCAAAGTGCTGGTGATCTGCGCCCACGCCGAAACCGCCATGGACCTGGAAGACGCCCTGCGCGTGCGTTCCGGCATTCCGGCCACGGTGTTCCACGAGGGCATGAATATCCTTGAGCGTGACCGCGCCGCCGCTTACTTCGCCGACGAAGAATTCGGTGCACAAGTGCTGATCTGTTCGGAAATCGGCAGTGAAGGCCGCAACTTCCAGTTTGCTCATCACCTGGTGCTGTTCGACCTGCCGTCCCACCCGGACTTGCTCGAACAACGTATCGGTCGCCTGGACCGGATCGGCCAGAAGCACACCATCGAACTGCATGTGCCGTACCTGGAAACCAGCCCGCAAGAGCGCCTGTTCCAGTGGTATCACGAAGCGTTGAATGCATTCCTCAACACCTGCCCGACCGGCAACGCCTTGCAGCATCAGTTCGGCCCACGCCTGCTGCCGCTGCTGGAAGAGGCTGACGAGGGCGAATGGCAGACGCTGATCGACGAAGCACGCACCGAGCGCGAGCGCCTGGAAGCCGAACTGCACACCGGCCGCGACCGCTTGCTGGAACTCAACTCCGGCGGTGCCGGCGAAGGCGAGGCACTGGTCGAAGCAATTCTGGAGCAAGATGACCAGTTCACCCTGCCGATTTACATGGAAACCCTGTTCGACGCCTTCGGCATCGACAGCGAGGACCATTCGGAAAACGCCCTCATCCTTAAACCGAGCGAAAAAATGCTCGATGCCAGCTTCCCGCTGGGTGACGACGAAGGCGTGACCATCACCTACGACCGCAACCAGGCGCTGTCCCGTGAGGACATGCAGTTCATCACCTGGGAACACCCGATGGTGCAAGGCGGCATGGACCTGGTGCTGTCCGGCTCGATGGGCAACACCGCGGTGGCATTGATCAAGAACAAGGCGCTGAAACCCGGCACCGTGTTGCTGGAGCTGCTTTACGTCAGCGAAGTGGTTGCCCCGCGCTCGCTGCAACTGGGCCGCTACCTGCCGCCGGCCGCCCTGCGCTGCCTGCTCGACGCCAATGGCAATGATCTGTCCGCCCGCGTTGCGTTCGAGACCTTGAACGATCAACTCGAAAGCGTACCGCGCGCCAGCGCCAACAAGTTCATCCAGGCCCAGCGTGATCAGCTGACACCACGGATCAACGCCGGCGAAGACAAAATCTACCCGCGTCATGCCGAGCGTGTCGCAGAGGCGCAACGTCGTCTGGCGGCCGATACCGATGAAGAACTGGCACGCCTGACCGCGCTGCAAGCGGTCAACCCGACCGTACGCGACAGCGAACTGGTCGCCCTGCGCAAACAACGCGAACAAGGCCTGGCCATGCTCGACAAGGCTGCGCTGCGACTGGAAGCGATCCGGGTGCTGGTGGCGGGTTAATCCCCCTGCTCCACCGCTATATAAAAAGAAGGCCCGCAGCGATGCGGGCCTTTCTTTTTGTCCGTTCCAATTGTGGTGATCTTTATGGCCTCATCGCGGGCAAGCCCGCTCCCACAGAGCCCGTGTCGAACACATAATCCATGAACACCACAAAACCTGTGGGAGCGAGCCTGCTCGCGAAAGCGATTATGCAGTCGCCGCAGAACCGGCAGGCTCAACCACCACCCCCAACCCCTCCTTCATCCGCTTGGCATCGCGCACAAAACACCGTGACGCCAACACCAGAAACACCATGGTGAAAAACAGCGCCACCGGGATCAGGTACATCGCGTCATGCAGGCCGACGGCCTTGAACGCTTCGGTCATCTGCTCGGCACCCGCCGCCAGCATTGCCATATGTGCAAAGTGATCCGACAAGGCACCGACCACCACGGGCCCCAGACCACCACCCAGCAGATACAACCCGGCAAAGAACAGCGCCATGGCCGTCGCCCGCAAGCGCGGTTCGACCACGTCCTGGATCGCCGTGTAAACGCAGGTGTAGAAGTTGTAGGCAAAAAGCCAGCCCAGACTGAACACAGCCACGAACACCCCGATCTCGATCCGCCCGGAATGTAGCGCCCACGCCGTGCACAAGGTGGAAATGATCAGGCTGAACGCGGCAAACAGCAGGCGACCATTGGCAATGCGCTGGTGAATCTTGTCCGCGACCCAGCCACCCAAGGTCAATCCGACCAATCCGGTCACGCCTACAATGATCCCGGTCGCCACCGCTGCTTCCTGCAATGGCATCTGGAAATACCGCTGCAACATCGGCACCAGGAATGAGTTGCAGGCATAGGTGGCGAAGTTGAAGCACAACCCGGCCAGCACCAGCCACAGGAACGTCGGCACCGCCAGGACCCGGCGGATCGGCCGGTCGATTTTCTCCTGCGAAACCTGCACGCTTTCAGCGGCACCGCGTTTGGGTTCCTTGATGTAGAACATGAAGACCGCCAGGATCAGCCCCGGCACCGCGGCAATGAAGAACGGCGCACGCCAGCTGTCAAACGCCTTGACCATTGCGCCGATGGTGAAGAACGCCAGCAACAGCCCCAGTGGCAGCCCGAGCATGAAGATCCCCATGGCCCGCGCCCGGCGGTGAGCCGGGAACAAGTCGCCGATCAGCGAGTTGGCGGCCGGTGCGTAACTGGCTTCACCGATGCCGATGCCCATGCGCACGATCAGGAAGCTCCAGAAACTGCCCACCATGCCGTTGACTGCGGTCAGGCCGCTCCAGGCCGCCAGGCCCCAGCCCATCAATTTGCTACGAGAACCGGTATCGGCCATCCGCCCCAGAGGCAGGCCGGCGATCGCGTAGACAATGGTGAATGCCGTGCCGATGATCCCCAGCTGGAAATCGCTCAGATGCCACTCCATGCGGATCGGCTCGATGATGATGGCGGGGATGGTGCGGTCGAAGAAGTTGAACAGGTTCGCCAGGAACAACAGGAACAGAATGCGCCAGGCATTCGCCGCTTGGGTCGAGTTCTGCATGGGTCCGTCTCTTTTATTGTTATTGGGGCGTCACTGTCCCCGGAAACGCCAATCTAGACAGGCCTGGCACAGCTGTCTGTAATTATTCGTAAGGCTGATATCAGGCCATGGCGATGTTCCGCCCAGAAAGATGACGAGACCCAATATTCACGGGCTCGAGGTGATTGTTTACACCGTACGTCAATGCGCTGAAAAATACCTATCGCCCCCCCTTCCCAAGCCGCTGGCGAAGCCTAGAATAGCGACCCTGTCCTCCCCCCTGTGACTCCACCTTTCCTTAGATAATCGCCCATGTCCGAAGTCAGTCCGTGTCTGAATTGCGGTGCCTGCTGTTCCTATTTCCGCGTGTCGTTCTTTTGGGGTGAATGTGCCTCCTCTGGCGGGACCGTGCCCGATGAACTGGTCGAGCAAATCACCCCCAGCCGCGTGGCAATGCTTGGAACCGATTGCAAAAAACCGCGCTGCATCAGCCTGGAGGGAGAAGTAGGCAGCACGGTGAAATGCACGATCTACGAACAACGCTCAAGCCCCTGCCGGGAATTCGAAGCGTCATGGGTCGATGGCCAGGCCAACCCCGATTGCGATGCAGCCCGGGCTGCATTCGGTCTGGCGCCCCTGGAGCCCGCCTCCACGATGCCTGAATTACATAGCGCCTGACAGTTAGCACCAATCGCTATTAGCCTAATGTCAAAATCATTGGGGCTAATGTGCCACTACTCCTTGCGCTACATGCATGCCCTCTATACTTCAAGACATTCAACGGCGCGCCTTGCACCGGTCAGGAATACAACATGGGGCATGCTATGGAGTGGCTTGGTTTGCATTTCATTACCGAGCTTCCAGAGAGCGGGCAGGTCATACTCAACTGCATACATGACCCTTTTCTGGTGCTACTCGCTTACCTGGTCGCTTGTGCCGGCTGCTTCGCCACACTGGACATGGCCGAGCGGGTAGCACATGCGGAAAAACCGGCCTCGCGCCGGCTCTGGCGTTGGGTCGGTGCCGGGTGCCTGGCCGGGGGCATCTGGGCCATGCACTTCATCGGCATGCTGGCGTTCCAGGCGCCAATCAACGTGCATTACCAACTGCCGGTTACCCTCGCCTCGCTGCTGATCGCCCTGTTCGCGTCCTGGCTGGCGATGCAGACGCTCAGTCGCCCTGCCTTTGACTTTTGGCATTGCTTGAAGGCTTCTATCCTGATCGGCCTGGGCATAGCCACCATGCATTACGTAGGCATGTCCGCCCTGCGTTCGCAGGCCGTGGCCCATTACCAGCCAACACTGTTTGCCCTTTCCATCCTGGTTGCGGTTGGTGCCAGCCTGGCGGTATTGCTGTTGGCCAGCTACCTGCGCAACGGCGCCGGCATGTTCCATCAACTGCTTAAATACAGCGCCAGCCTGGTCCTTGGAACAGGCATCATCAGCATGCACTTCACCGGCATGGCCGCGTTCAATCTGGTGCTTCCCAACGGCAGCCTCCTGACCCAGCCCGGGGAAAACAATCACCTGCAACTGGGCCTGACGGTGGCGATCATGACGCTGCTGATCATAGGCAGCAGCATCAGCGCTGCGCTGGCGGACAAGAAGCTGCAACATAAGGAGCATGACCTGCAGCGGGTCAACTCTCTGCTCAGCCAACTGGATCAGGCACGCATGTCCCTGCAGCAGGTGGCGCACTACGATCCCTTGACCAACCTGACCAACCGCCGCGGTTTCAACCAGCTCTTCGCCGAGAAACTCATCGAAAAAAACCACTCAGGCGGCATGCTGGCCGTGCTGTTCCTCGACATCGACCACTTCAAGCGCATCAACGACAGTCTCGGTCATGACGCCGGCGACGAATTGCTCAAAGTGCTCGCCGGCCATATCAAAGGCTCGGCGCGCAGTCACGAAGATGTGGTGGCGCGCTTCGGTGGCGACGAATTCTGCATGCTCATCAACCTCAACGATCGCGAAGAAGCGCGGCAAATGGCGCAGCGCATCATGTTGAAAATGAAGGAGCCCATTGAGTTGGCCGGACGGCGGATGGTCATGACCACCAGCATCGGCATCAGCCTGTTCCCCGAAGATGGCAAAACCTGTGACGAGCTGCTGAAAAATGCCGACCTGGCGCTGTATCAGTCCAAAGGCAGCGGCCGAAACGGCTTGAATTTCTTCAGTGCCAACCTCAAGACCCGTGCCACGCTCGAACTGCAACTGGAAGAAGAACTGCGTTACGCCCTGCGCGAAGACACCGGTCTGACGCTCCATTACCAGCCGATCTACGACCTGAAAACCGGTCAGGTCAGCAAGCTTGAAGCGTTGATTCGCTGGCAACACCCGGTACACGGACTCCTCGCACCGGACCGTTTCATCCCCCTCGCCGAGGCCAACGGCCTGATCATCGAGCTGGATAACTGGGTACTGCGCAAAGCCTGTGAGGACCTCGGTGAGTTGTCGCGCCAGAGCTGCGAAACGCTGAAAATCGCCGTGAATTGCTCGCCCCTGAGCCTGGCCCGCGAAGAGCTGGCCGGTCAAATAGAACATGCGTTGCGCAGCGCCGGAGTCGCGCCACAAAGACTGGAGCTGGAGGTGACCGAGAATGCACTGATGGGCAACATCGCTGACACGTTAGAGTTTCTGCGACAGATTCGGGCCCTGGGCGTGTCGCTGTCGATCGATGATTTCGGCACCGGTTACTCGTCCCTGGCCTACCTCAAGCGCCTGCCGCTAAACACGCTGAAAATAGATCGTTCGTTCATCCAGGACATCCCCAACTCCACCCAGGACCTGGAAATCGTCCAGGCAATTATCGCAATGGCCCATACCCTGCACCTGGAGGTGGTCACCGAAGGCGTCGAAACCTTCGAGCAATATCAATTTCTCGAATGCTACGGCTGCGACTTCGTTCAGGGGTACCTGCTCAGCTGCCCGGTGCCGCTGGAGGAGCTACGCCCGGTGCTGAACGAAATCAATCAGCGCAAACATTCCTACCCCCTTACATCGTTGAGTCTGGTTCACGGTACATCTGCACTAATGTAGACGGGTCTTTTTCCAGAAACCCTTGGGCTCCGTGCAATCGCATCAATTGGGCCGCCAGCCCGCTAATGGGCGTTGCCGAACCCTGTTCGCGGGAAAACTTCACCGCCGTATCCAGATCCTTGAGCAAAGTCCGTACATGCCACTTCACCGGTTCGAAGCGACTATCGGCCATTTGCGGGGCAAGGATCTGCAAAGGTTTTGAATCGGCAAAGCCGCCGGCCAGTGCCTCGGCGATGAGGCTCGCGTCGACTCCGGAGCGCTCCGCCAGCGCAACGACTTCGGCAATCACCAAAGCATTACAGGCCACAATCATCTGATTGCAGGCCTTGGTCACCTGCCCCGCACCGACTGCCCCCATGTGCGTCACCCGCTGACCAAGGCTCAACAACATCGGTTTTACGCGCTCAAGATGTGTCGCATCGCCACCGACCATGATTGCCAGACTGCCGGCCTCCGCCCCCACCACACCACCGGAAACCGGCGCATCGAGCCAGCTCATGCCCGTTTTACCTTCAAGCTCTGCCGACATTTCCCGCGTCGCGGTGGGTTCAAGGCTGGAAAAGTCCACCAGCAGCTGGCCACTTTTCGCCCCTTCGACAATCCCGGCCGAGCCAAAGACCACTTCGCGCACCACCGTGGTGTCCGCCAGGCACAACATCACCACGTCAGCTTGCCCGCATAACTCAGCCGGGGTGGCGACCTGACGGGCACCAGCCTCGACCAGCGGCGCACATTTGGCCGGATTACGGTTCCACACCGTCAGCGGATAACCCGCCGCCAGCAATCGCCGACACATCGGCAACCCCATTAAACCAATACCGGCAAACCCCAACGAAGGTAGCGTTGACATCATTTCGCCTCTTTTTGATTAAAGATCGTCAAATATTGGCCGATTCATCATGACTTAGGAAAGGATTCCCCCGAGTTCGTTCAGGCCATGGCCCTGACGCTCGGGACTAATACGCGCTGATAAAAGACGCGAGTTTTCTTCCGTGACGGTTCGACGACAGCGTGTCGTCCGACCAAAACAGCCCAGGTAGATGGCAAACAATGACTTCTAAAAACAATCCGGCCCCTGCGGTAACCGACCTGACCCTGAGCCCTGCGGCGAACAGCCCGGTCTCCTCGAAGCCATTGCTTGCACCACGCCCGCTGGCCACCCAGCAATACCTGTACTTCACGGAAACCAACACCGACCGCATCCTCGATAACCTCGACGGCCTGCGCGACATGGTGTTTCCGCGTCCGCCGCACCTGGAAGGTGACAACGAACAGCACAACGACCAGCAGTTCCCCTCGGTATGCCTGATCGGCCTGGGTCGCTGCGGCTCGAACATCGCGCTGGACGTGGCGGAGCTGGTGTACAACGCACGCACGTTCTACCTCAACGAGTTCAACAACGAACCCCGCCTGTCTCCGGACAAACGCTTCACCGAAAAGGGCCCTGCCCAGTGGATTCGCAACAACCTTCGCCTGATCCCGAACAAGGCTACCAAACCGGTATTCCTGGTCGAACCGCTGGTCATGCTCGGCGACCTGGACAAAGACATCGCCGGGCGTATCCGTTTCTCGCGCAAAGGTGAAAAAAGCGGATTCCTGCGCGACTACAGCAAAATGAAGATCATGGACTTGTCGGAAGTCCACGCCGGTGGCGCCGGTAACGCGCCGATTCTCGGCCAGTATCTGGCCAAGATCATCCTGAACAAGGACACCCAGCGTTTCTCCAGCCCTGACTGGAAGATGATTCACTCGTACCTGATCGACAGCTGCGGCATCAAGGCCAACCAGTCGCGCCTGTACTTCTCGATCTTCAGTGCCGGCGGCGGTACCGGTTCGGGCATGGCGTCGGAGTTCGGCCTGGCGCAACAGCACTCATACATGAACAAGACGTTCGACACCAAGCCGGTGGACGAACACGACAGCAAGAGCGGCCATTCTTTCGTCTTCGAGCCGATCTTCACCAGCGGGATCTGCGTGCTGCCGAACATTTCCGATCACCGCAGTGAAATGTCCGAAGCCCTGCACATCAACGCTGGGCGCCTACTGTGCAAATACCTTTCGGAAGAGTGGGACTTCTCCTACAACTTCGCCAACGAAGACAGCAGCGAAGCCAGCGTCATGGGTCGAATCCGCCCATGGAACGCAATGATGCTGATTTCCAACGACATCATGCGTTATGCCGAAGCAAGCGATGACGGCAACATCCAGAACATTGATGTCAATGCCATGGAAAAGCATGCCAACCAGTACATTTCGCAGCAGATCTTCAACATTCTGACGGCACAGGCGGTCACCACCGACTACGACCAGAACTATTTCCATCGTGCCGGCATCGACATCGGCGAAACCATTCGCCTGGATGCCAACGACCTGTTCATGAGCCTGGCCGGGCCGGTGGCGATCGCCTATGCCGAGTCCGTGGTGCCGGAAACCCCGCAACCTAGCAACGACAAGTTCAAGGTGTTCGAAAAAGAGCCGCAGCGCCTGAACATCGACGACCTGTTCTTCCGCTCCATCGACCTGCCGCACTTCAACAAGGAAACCCAGGCCATCGAGGGCATCAGCCTGTTGCCGATCGAGTCCAAACGCTATCGTGCGTCACTGGAGCAATACAAGAATTCCGGGTATGACGCCGCAGCCCTGCACGACCTGCACTTCTTCAAGAACTGCTCGTCAGTGGTGTCGATCGTTTCCCTGCCGAAGGACTACAAGCTGTCCTACATGGACCTGAACCGGTTGAAGACACACCTCAACAACCTGTTCCCCAACACCACGCTCAAGCGTTATGCACTGGTGATCGGTGCCTCGGCCAACCTGTCGCTGACCACCCTGATCGCCAAGAGCCCGTGCCTGTCGGACGACTTCCTGACGCTGATCGTGGCCTTCATCAAGCGTTGCTTCGCACGTAGCCCGTACCGCTTCGACGAAACCCTGGACAACTCGATGCTGGACTTCATCATCAACGAAGAGTTTGACGAAGACCGGATCGACGATCTGCTGAACGAATTCGAGAATCCGGCGAAGATCCTCGATACCAACTGGTATGCGATCAAACCGATGTACGAGAAGAAGTACCGCGAGCTGATCAACGACAAGGACAAATTCGTCTCGATCAACGACATCCGCCTGTCCCGCGATTGCGTGAAAAAAGCAATCAAGTACCTGCGCGAGATCTACCGTCACCGCATTGGCAAGACCAAGGTTATTTCGTTGAATAACCACACCGGTAAAACCTTCTAAACCGCGTCGCTCCATTCGCGAGCAGGCTCGCTCCCACAAGGTCATCACTGAACCTTGTGGGAGCGAGCCTGCTCGCGAAGGCGATTTCAGATTCAACACGACTCCAACATCCAGAAACAATTAAGCAGCCCTCAGGCTGCTCGCTCAACTGTTCCCGTTACGTTTACGTCACCGTGAGGCTGTGGTCTTTCTCTACGGCAACCTGCCATCACGCTACTCGGCTACACACTTTGACCGGACAGCAGCTCGCACTAAATCGGTGCGCACATTCAGACCGTTGCTCTTTCCTGGATCAGGATCCACGGCGAAACAACCACCGCCCACAATTGCGGATCCCGTTCAAACAGATCCAGCGCCCGCGTTTCAGACAGCTTGGCGACCTTGTCTGCGTCCAGCCAGGCAGCCACTTTCTCACCTTCGTCGGTGGCCACGGCCTCGGCGACAGCGATCAAATCCAGTCCGGGTTCGACCCACAATAGGGCACCCTTGGCGAAGAACGGCTCCAGTTCCTTCCAGGTAATAGATGCAGTTTCTCCAAGCAGCTTGGCATAGAGGGTGCTAGGTTCTTCAGTCATGGGTCCGGTCCGGAAAAGAAATTGACGCAATGATAACGTCGGTGGTCTGGCAGAAAAACCCAGAAGCAATTTGCATCACTGAACGAAAAGCGCAGGAAAGCCAAGGAATGCACGGAATCTGGCTATAAGCCCGTCAAAGCCCCGCCGCAATTCTGTCTTTTTCTTTCAAAAAAGCGACACCCCCAAGTTTTGCCCCCCGGCGCCAGCTTCACAGGCTGACAATCGGCGCTCTACACTGTACCGGTACAGTTGCCGAGGGGCTTTTCCGGGGAATGTCGTAGATACCGACCCGGTTCTGCTGCCTACGGCGCCAGGACTATAAAAACTACAACAGTAAGAGTGGAGCACTATGACTAAGGCTACTAAGCAGATTTCCAAACTGTTTGCCGCTATGGTTCTGGCCGGGGTTGCCAGCCATTCGTTCGCAGCTGACACCATCAAGATCGGCATCGCCGGCCCTAAGACCGGCCCTGTAGCCCAATACGGCGACATGCAGTTCAGTGGCGCCAAAATGGCCATCGAACAGATCAACGCCAAAGGCGGTGTAGACGGCAAGAAACTCGAAGCCGTCGAATACGATGACGCCTGTGATCCAAAACAAGCGGTAGCGGTCGCGAACAAGGTCGTCAACGACGGCGTCAAATTCGTGGTCGGCCACCTGTGCTCCAGCTCCACTCAACCGGCTTCGGACATCTACGAAGACGAAGGCGTGATCATGATCACCCCGGCTGCCACCAGCCCGGACATCACCAATCGTGGTTACAAAATGGTGTTCCGCACCATCGGCCTCGACAGCGCCCAGGGCCCTGCCGCCGGTAACTACATTGCCGATTTCGTAAAACCGAAAATCGTTGCTGTTCTGCACGACAAACAGCAATACGGTGAAGGCATCGCCACCGCCGTAAAATCCACCCTCGAGAAGAAAGGCACCAAGGTTGCCGTGTTCGAAGGCATCAACGCCGGCGACAAGGACTTCTCCTCGATCATCGCCAAGCTCAAGCAAGCCAACGTCGACTTCGTCTACTACGGCGGCTACCACCCGGAGCTGGGTCTGATCCTGCGTCAAGCCCAGGAAAAAGGCCTGAAAGCCAAGTTCATGGGCCCGGAAGGCGTGGGTAACGACTCGATCTCGCAGATCGCCCAGAACGCCTCTGAAGGCCTGCTGGTGACCCTGCCGAAATCCTTCGACCAGGATCCGGCCAACGTTGCCCTGGTTGATGCATTCAAAGCCAAGAAAGAAGACCCAAGCGGTCCGTTCGTGTTCCCGGCTTACGCGGCCGTGGAAGTGATCTCCGAAGGTATCAAGGCTGCCAAGTCCGAAGACACCGCCAAAGTGGCTGAAGCCATCCACAAAGGCACCTTCAAGACCCCAACCGGCGACCTGAGCTTTGACGACAAGGGCGACCTCAAAGACTTCAAATTCGTGGTCTACGAGTGGCACTTCGGCAAACCAAAAACCGAAGCCAAGCCTCAGTAAGGCCCTGCCTGACTGACTGCCAATAAAGCCCACGGCGTGCCGTGGGCTTTGTTTTACGAACGTATTTGGGCCGCGCTGGCGTGATCCGCTAGTCTTCCCACCTGAAAATCTCAAAACCGTCATCAGCGGTTCGCTGGCAAACCCCGAATTCGAAGTGGATGCAGATCCACGGGGCTCGGGCGGGAAAATGACTCCACCAGTGAAATGCGTATCAGGTTTTTAGGAGCGCTGTAATGCCTGACATCTATCACTTCTTCCAACAGCTGGTTAATGGCATGACCATTGGCAGCACGTATGCCCTGATCGCCATCGGCTATACGATGGTTTACGGCATCATTGGAATGATCAACTTCGCCCACGGCGAGGTGTACATGATCGGCTCCTACGTGGCGTTCATCGCCATCGCCGGGCTGGCCATGCTGGGACTCGACAGTGTTCCACTGTTGATGACCGCCGCTTTCCTGGCGACCATCGTCGTCACCAGTGCCTACGGCTACAGCATCGAACGGATCGCCTACCGCCCCTTGCGCGGCAGCAACCGTCTGATCCCGCTGATCTCCGCCATCGGTATGTCGATCTTCCTGCAGAACACGGTTCTGCTGGCGCAAGACTCCAAGGACAAATCCATCCCCAACCTGATTCCGGGCAACTTTGCCTTCGGGCCAGGTGGCGCACATGAAGTGCTGATTTCCTACATGCAAATCGTGGTGTTCGTGGTGACACTGATCGCCATGCTCGGCCTGACGCTGTTCATCTCCCGCTCTCGCCTGGGTCGCGCCTGCCGTGCCTGTGCCGAAGACATCAAGATGGCCAACCTGCTGGGTATCAACACCAACAACATCATCGCCCTCACCTTCGTCATCGGTGCCGCGCTGGCGGCCATCGCTGCCGTGCTGCTGAGCATGCAATACGGCGTGATCAACCCCAACGCCGGTTTCCTGGTCGGCCTCAAGGCCTTCACCGCCGCCGTTCTGGGCGGTATCGGCAGTATTCCGGGCGCCATGCTCGGCGGGCTGGTACTGGGTGTGGCAGAAGCTTTCGGTGCCGATATCTTCGGTGACCAGTACAAGGACGTTGTGGCCTTCGGTCTCTTGGTTTTGGTGTTGTTGTTCCGGCCAACCGGCCTGCTGGGCCGCCCGGAGGTTGAGAAAGTATGACTAGGAATCTTAAACAGGCGTTCTTCAGCGCCTTGCTGGTCTGGGCCGTGGCCTACCCGGTGCTGGGCCTGAAACTGACGATCGTCGGTATCCACCTCGAAGTCCACGGTACCAGCACCGCCACGTTGATCACCATCGCCGTGTGCTCGGTACTGATGTTCCTGCGCGTGTTGTTCGACCAGCAGATCAGCTCCGCCTGGCGTTCCTCGCCGAGCATGCCGCTGATTCCGGCCAAGGCCAGTAACTTCCTGACCCTGCCGAGCACCCAGCGCTGGTTCATCATCGCCCTGATCGCCGGTGCACTGGTCTGGCCGTTCTTCGGCTCCCGCGGTGCGGTGGATATCGCAACGCTGGTGTTGATCTACGTGATGCTCGGCCTCGGCCTGAACATCGTGGTCGGCCTGGCCGGCCTGCTCGACCTTGGTTACGTCGGCTTCTACGCCGTCGGTGCCTACAGTTATGCGCTGCTGTCGCACTACTACGGCCTGAGCTTCTGGATCTGCCTGCCTATCGCCGGCCTGATGTCGGCCACCTTCGGCTTCCTGCTCGGTTTCCCGGTACTGCGCCTGCGTGGTGACTACCTGGCGATCGTGACCCTGGGCTTCGGTGAAATCATCCGTCTGTTCTTGCGTAACCTGACCGGCCTTACCGGTGGTCCGAACGGCATCAGCAACATCGAGAAACCGACGTTCTTCGGCCTGACCTTCGAACGTAAAGCCGCCGAAGGCATGCAGACGTTCCACGAGTTCTTCGGCCTGGAATACAACTCGATCAACAAGGTGATCTTCCTTTACCTGGTGGCGTTGCTCCTGGCTCTGGCGGCATTGTTCGTCATCAACCGCTTGCTGCGCATGCCGCTGGGCCGGGCCTGGGAAGCACTGCGTGAAGACGAGATCGCCTGCCGCGCGCTGGGTCTCAACCCGACCGTGATCAAGTTGTCAGCCTTTACCCTGGGTGCCAGCTTCGCCGGTTTCGCCGGTAGCTTCTTCGCCGCTCGCCAGGGTCTGATCACACCGGAATCCTTCACCTTCATCGAGTCGGCGATCATCCTCGCCATCGTTGTACTGGGTGGCATGGGTTCGCAGCTGGGCGTGATCCTGGCAGCCGTGGTAATGATCCTGTTGCCTGAAATGATGCGTGAGTTCAGTGAGTACCGCATGTTGATGTTCGGTGCCTTGATGGTACTGATGATGATCTGGCGACCTCAGGGTCTGCTGCCCATGCAACGTCCTCACATGGAGCTGCGCAAATGAGCCGCGAGATCCTTAAAGTAGAAAACCTGAGCATGCGCTTCGGCGGCTTGCTGGCGGTCAACGGCGTTGCCTTGAGCGTGAAAGAGAAACAAGTGGTTGCGCTGATCGGCCCTAACGGCGCCGGCAAGACCACCGTGTTCAACTGCCTGACCGGCTTTTATAAGCCGAGCGGCGGCAGCATCCTGCTGGACGGTGAGCCAATCGAAGGCCTGCCAGGCCACAAGATCGCGCTCAAAGGTGTAGTGCGTACCTTCCAGAACGTGCGGCTGTTCAAGGATATGACTGCGGTCGAGAACCTCTTGATCGCCCAGCATCGTCACCTGAACACCAACTTCCTGTCCGGCCTGTTCAAGACCCCGTCGTTCCGCAGAAGCGAACGCGAGGCGATGGATTACGCCGAGTACTGGCTGGAAAAGGTTCACCTCAAGGAGTTCGCCAACCGACCGGCCGGTACGTTGGCTTACGGTCAGCAGCGTCGCCTGGAAATCGCCCGCTGCATGATGACCCGCCCGCGGATCCTCATGCTCGACGAACCGGCCGCCGGCCTGAACCCGAAGGAAACCGAAGATCTGAAGGCGCTGATCAGCGTGTTGCGTGAAGAGCACAACGTCACCGTGCTGCTGATCGAACACGATATGAAACTGGTCATGAGCATTTCCGACCACATCGTCGTGATCAACCAGGGCACACCTCTGGCCAACGGCACGCCGGAACAGATCCGCGACAATCCTGAAGTGATCAAAGCCTACCTGGGGGAAGCGTAAATGCTGCAGTTTGAAAACGTTTCCACCTTCTATGGCAAGATCCAGGCCCTGCACAGCGTCAACGTCGAAGTCCGCCAGGGCGAGATCGTGACCCTGATCGGCGCCAACGGTGCCGGCAAGTCCACACTGCTGATGACCCTGTGCGGCTCGCCTCGCGCTCACAGCGGCAGCATCCGCTACATGGGTGAGGAGCTGGTCGGCCAGGACTCCTCGCAGATCATGCGCAAGAGCATCGCAGTGGTTCCGGAAGGTCGTCGGGTGTTTTCCCGTCTGACCGTGGAAGAAAACCTCTCCATGGGTGGTTTCTTCACCGCGAAGGGTGACTATCAGGAACAGATGGACAAGGTCCTCGGACTTTTCCCACGCCTGAAAGAGCGCTTCAACCAGCGCGGCGGCACCATGTCCGGCGGCGAACAACAAATGCTCGCCATCGGCCGCGCGCTGATGAGCAAGCCCAAGCTGTTGCTGCTCGACGAACCGTCGCTGGGCCTGGCACCGATCATCATCCAGCAGATCTTCGACATCATCGAACAGCTGCGCAAGGACGGTGTGACCGTGTTCCTGGTCGAGCAGAACGCCAACCAGGCGCTGAAAATCGCTGATCGCGCCTACGTACTGGAAAACGGCAGAGTCGTGATGCAAGGCACCGGTGAAGCCCTGCTGACCGACCCGAAAGTGCGCGAAGCGTACCTCGGCGGCTAAGCCTTTGCGGTAAACAAAAAACGGCCTTCGCGGGCCGTTTTTTTATGCCTGTCACAACCTGATTGATGTAGGAGAACACTGTGGGAGCGAGCCTGCTCGCGAAAGCGGTGTGTCAGTCAACACAGATGCTGAGTCTGAAGGCCCCTTCGCGAGCAGGCTCGCTCCCACAGGGTCGGCGTGATGATTCAAAGCCGATCCAGTGCCTCCCCACTGCGCTTGAACCACCCCATCAGATAATCCGCCAGCACCTGTGTGCGTTTCGGCAAACCGCCCTGATAGGGATGCACCAGGTACATCGGCATGCTACGCGTTTGATAATCACGCAGGAGCCAACGCAAACGCCCGTCCGCCAACTCAGACGGCAACAAGTAGGACGGTAACCGGGCAATACCGGCGCCAGCCAGTGCGGCTTTCTTCAAAAGGTTGTAATGATTGCTGGCGAACGGCCCGGAAACTCGTACGCGCAACAGTTCATGCTGCTGGTGATACAGCCATTCCTCGCGACCACTGTAATGGCTGTTGAGCAGGCATCGGTGCTCGGCCAACGCCTGTGGTGTCTGCGGCTCACCGTATTGCTCCAGATAGGCCGGGCTGGCACAGGTCATTTCATGCCAGGCCAATAGCGGACGCGCCACCAGTCGCTGGTCAGTGGCTACGTCGGAACGGATCGCCAGATCGAATCCATCGCGGGACAGTTCGCGGTAACTGTTGTTGAGCTCCAGCTCGATTTGCACTTCGGGGTACTGGGCGGAAAACTCCAGCAACAAGCCATCGAAGAAGGTTTCCCCCAACGACACCGGAACCGTCATGCGCACGGGACCGGCCATGTCGTCCTTCAACCGCGCCAACGCCTGACGCGCCCGCTCGACTTGCACGACGAGCGCTTGGGCTTGCGGCAACAATGCTGCGCCGGCCGCTGTCAGGCTCAAGCGTCGTGTGGTGCGCTGCAGCAGTACCACGGAAAATTGCGCTTCCAATTGGCTGATGCGCTTGGACAGCTGGCCCTTGCTGCAACCGAGCTGCTGCGCCGCCAGGGTAAAACTGCCCGCCTCGACCAACACCGCAAACGCCGCCAGATCATCCATCTCGCTCATGGATTGTTTCCAATAGAAAACCAAAGGTTGCCTATTAGTGCGCTTATCACAGAAAAAAACCACTCTAAACTGAAGCCACATTCAACCCACTGGAGGCACGGCAACATGAAGATTCTTTTGATCGGCGCGAGCGGCACCATTGGCAAAGCCATCGACCAGGAACTGTCCCAACGCCACGAAATCGTCCGCATCGGCCGCAACAGCGGTGATTATCAGGTGGATATCAGTGATAGCGCCTCGATTCGCAAACTATTCGAGCAAACCGGCAAGTTCGATGCGCTGATCAGCGCCGCTGGCAACGTGACCTTCGCCCCATTGGCTGAAATGACCGAAGAGAGTTTCGCCCTGGGCCTGAAAGACAAGCTGATGGGCCAGGTCAACCTGGTGTTGATCGGCCGCGAGTTCGCTAACGACGGTGCATCATTCACCCTCACCACCGGCGTGCTCAGCCACGACCCGATCCGCAGCGGCGCCTCGGCAGCACTGGTCAACGGTGCGCTGGACAGCTTCGTCCGCACCGCAGCCATCGAACTGCCTCGCGGTCTGCGGGTGAACTCGATCAGCCCCAACGTGTTGGTCGAAGCCATGGGCAAATACGCGCCGTACTTCCGTGGCTTCAAGCCGGTTCCGGCAGCCGACGTGGCATTGGCCTATGCCAAAAGTGTCGAAGGCTTGCAGACCGGCCAGACCTTTCACGTGGGCTAAAGCCTTGTGATGAACGGTCATGCTGAGTAACGTGGCGGCACTTGTCAGGAGACCCCAAGATGCGTGTTGCCCGTTCCTTAGTCCTTGTTGCCTTGCTCCCCCTGTTCGCAGGCTGCCAACTGCTCGACAGTCCGCGCGAAAGTGCCTCCCACGCGGGTCAAACCCGCATGCAAGGTCATCTGAGCGCCGCCGACGGCAAGCTGTTGTTCCAGCCTTGCGGCGAGCAGCGCCGTTTAGTGGTCAATGACACGGGTGGCACCAGCGTCCTGCAGCAGGCCGCGAGCCTGGCCGATGCGCAGGGCAAACTGTTCGCCGACGTGCGCGGTCGGATTGTTTCCGGCTCCGGCGATGGGCAACTCGACCTCCAACAGCTGTACCGCGTCGAGCGTGAGGGCCACACCTGTGACGATCCCGATTTCAAAAAGCTGATCCTGCGCGCGACTGGCCATGAGCCCGAGTGGAGCGTGAGAGTCAGCGGTAAAGGCATGATCATCGACCGCGTCGCCCAGCCACCCTTGGCCCTACCCTACGTCGAAGAGCAACTGGGTGATGGCCGCTTCAACCTCAGCACCGAAGCCAATAATCAACACATCGAACTGTGGGTCGCGCCGCAGCGCTGCGTCGACATCAGTAGCGGCAGCGTCCAGCACATGAGTGCCGAGTTGCGTATCGACGGCCAGGTGCAACGCGGTTGCGGGTATTTCGGCGGATCGCGCGACGACTGATCGTTTAAGCCTCACGGGACCGGGCCTTTGCGGCTTATAATCGCCGCCTTCAAACGCCCTGGCGCAGTTGTGCGCCCCGCGAACCGGATCCCGTCATGTTACGAATCACCGAACTCAAGCTGCCGATCGACCATCCCGATGAAGACCTGCGCCCTGCCATCGTGCAGCGCCTGGGCATTGCCAGTGATGATCTGCTCGACTTCACCCTGTTCAAGCGCAGCTACGATGCGCGCAAAAAGTCTTCCGAACTGTGCTTCATCTACACCATCGATCTCAGCGTTCGCGACGAGGCCTCGGTGCTGCACCGGTTCGCCGATGACCGTAACATCAACGTGGCACCGGATGTCGGCTACAAAATGGTTGGCCAGGCGCCAGACGACCTGAGCGCACGCCCGATCGTCGTCGGTTTCGGCCCGTGCGGCATTTTCGCCGGACTGCTGCTGGCGCAGATGGGCTTCAAGCCGATCATCCTCGAACGCGGCCCCGATGTGCGCCAACGCACCAAGGACACCTGGGGCCTGTGGCGTAAAAGCGTGCTCAACCCCGAATCCAACGTGCAGTTCGGCGAGGGCGGTGCGGGAACCTTCTCCGACGGCAAGCTCTACAGCCAGATCAAGGACCCGAAATTCCTTGGCCGCAAGGTCCTGCACGAGTTCGTCAAGGCCGGTGCGCCGGAAGAAATCCTCTATGTCAGCAAGCCGCACATCGGTACGTTCCGCCTGACCGGCGTCGTGGAAAACATGCGTGAGCAGATCCGCGCCCTTGGCGGTGAAGTGCGTTTCCAGCAGCGGGTCACCGACGTCTTGATCGACGACGGGCAACTGGTCGGCGTCGAACTCGATAGTGGCGAGCAGATTCATTCGAAACACGTGATTCTGGCCCTCGGCCACAGCGCCCGTGACACGTTCCGCATGCTCCACGGCCGTGGTGTGTACATGGAAGCCAAGCCGTTCTCGGTGGGCTTCCGCATCGAGCACCCGCAGTCGCTGATCGACCGCGCACGCCTGGGCAAGTACGCCGGCCACCCGAAACTGGGCGCTGCCGACTACAAACTGGTGCACCACGCCAAGAACGGACGCTCGGTCTACAGCTTCTGCATGTGCCCGGGTGGCACCGTGGTGGCGGCGACGTCCGAGCCTAACCGCGTGGTCACCAACGGCATGAGCCAGTACTCGCGTAACGAACGCAACGCCAACTCCGGCATCGTCGTCGGCATTACCCCGGAAGTCGACTACCCGGGCGGACCGCTGGCCGGTATCGAACTGCAGGAGCGCCTCGAATCCCATGCCTATGTACTGGGTGGCAGCAACTACGAAGCGCCGGCGCAGCTGGTTGGCGATTTTATCGCCGGTAAGCCGTCCACCGAGCTGGGTAGTGTTGAACCGTCCTACAAGCCGGGCGTTGCCTTGGGTGATTTGGCGCTGGCCTTGCCGGCTTTCGCCATCGAAGCCATTCGCGAAGCCTTGCCGGCCTTCGAAAAGCAGATTCGCGGCTATTCGCTGCACGACGCGGTGTTGACCGGGATCGAGACCCGCACCTCGTCGCCGCTGCGGATCACCCGCAACGAGTCGATGCAAAGCCTGAACGTGAAGGGCTTGTTCCCGGCCGGTGAAGGCGCGGGTTATGCAGGCGGGATCTTGTCGGCGGGTGTCGACGGGATTCGGATTGCCGAGGCTGTGGCTCGGGACATCCTCGGTCTCGAGGCCTGATACCAATCCCCTGTGGGAGCGAGCCTGCTCGCGAAGGCGGAGTGTCATTCAACAGAGATGTTGACTGATCTAGCGCTTTCGCGAGCAGGCTCGCTCCCACATTGGTTCATCAGTGTCTGAAAAAACTTAGATATTCACGCGCAACACGCTGGCCGGCAGCGCCACACCCTGCTCGACACTCGCCGCCACCACCGCCATCAACCCACTCAACTCATACCCCTCGGCCTTGAGCCATTTCTGGTCGTAATAGGTCGTCGCATAGCGCTCGCCGCTGTCGCACAGGATCGCGACGATCGACCCCGTCTCCCCCGCTGCCGCCATGTGCTGCGCCGCCATCAATGCACCGATCAGGTTGGTCCCGCTCGATCCACCGACATGTCGCCCCAGACGCTCGGCCAGGTAGTGCATGGCGGCCAGGGATAATGCATCCGGCACCTTGACCATCGCATCGATCACCTTGGGCAGGAACGAGGCTTCCACCCGTGGCCGGCCAATGCCTTCGATTCGCGAACCGTGGTCCAGGCGCAGGCTGGCATCGCCGCTCTGGTAGTAATCGAAGAACACCGAACGCTCGGCATCGGCGCACAGCACGCGGGTGCAATGCTGGCGATAACGCACATAGCGACCCAAGGTGGCCGTGGTGCCGCCGGTGCCCGGACTGGAAATCAGCCAGCTCGGTTCAGGGTGTTTTTCGAATCGCATCTGCTGGAAGATCGACTCGGCAATGTTGTTGTTCGCTCGCCAATCGGTGGCGCGTTCAGCGTAGGTGAACTGGTCGATGAAATGCCCGTCGTGCTCCCGTGCCAGACGCTCGGATTCGGCGTAGATCTGCGTCGGATCGTCGACCAGGTGAGTCTTGCCACCGTAGAAAGCGATCTGTGCGATCTTCTCCTTGGAGGTGCTGGCCGGCACCACTGCAATAAACGGCACACCCAGCAATCGGGCGAAGTAAGCCTCGGAAATCGCCGTCGAGCCACTGGAGGCTTCGATCACCGGTGCTCCGGGCTTGAGCCAGCCGTTACACAACGCATACAGAAACAAGGAACGGGCCAGCCGGTGCTTAAGGCTGCCGGTGGGATGGCTGGACTCATCCTTGAAGTACAACTCGATACCCGGAAAACCCGGCAGCGGCAAAGGGATCAGGTGGGTGTCGGCACTGCGCTGGAAATCGGCCTCGATGATCCGGATGGCTTCGCGGGCCCACTGTCGGTTGTCGCTCATGATGGTTTTCTCGTTGTATCGGGCAGGAGACAGGCTAATCACCAAGCTTAGGAAAAAACCTACATCCCGCACAGGTACAGCTGGGGTTCAATACGCCGGGCAACTGCTAGGCTGAGATCGCCCGGATGGATCAAAGAGCTTGTAACGACATATAACAAAAAAGAATATAACTTTTGTTTTAACTTCTAAGGGTACGGGTTAGGGTGTCCCACCTTTTTGAACTCATCGATGGAGAGCGACTTTGCCTCTGCGTAGCACTTTCACGCGTTTCTTTCAGTTGGAAGCTGCCAGCGGTCTGTTACTGATCGCCGCGGCCATCCTGGCTTTGATCATCAATAATTCCTCGCTGTCGTGGCTGTACAACGGTCTGCTGGACACCCCCGTCGTGGCTCAGGTCGGCGCATTGAAAATCGCCAAGCCACTCCTGCTGTGGATCAACGACGGCCTGATGGCCCTGTTTTTCCTGCTGATCGGTCTGGAAGTGAAGCGCGAGGTTCTCGACGGGCAGTTGTCCAAGCCCTCGCAAATCGTCCTGCCCGGCGCGGCGGCCATTGGCGGCATGGTGGTGCCGGCGCTGATCTACTGGTTCCTCAACCGTGACAACCCGCCTGCCCTCAGCGGCTGGGCGATCCCGACCGCCACCGACATCGCCTTCGCTCTTGGCGTTCTGGCGCTGTTGGGCAAACGGGTCCCGGTGTCGTTGAAGCTGTTCCTGATGACCCTGGCGATCATCGACGACCTCGGCGCGATCATCATCATCGCGATCTTCTATTCCGGTGCGCTATCGACCCTGTCCCTGGCGCTGGCCGCAGCCTGCATCGGGGCGCTGATTGGCATGAACCGTCTCGGCGTGGCCAAGCTCGGGCCGTACATGATCATCGGCTTGATCCTTTGGGTCTGCGTGCTAAAGAGTGGTGTCCACGCCACGTTGGCGGGTGTGACCCTGGCCTTCTGCATTCCCCTGCGCACGAAAAACGCCGAACCTTCGCCGCTGCTGACCCTGGAGCACGCGCTGCATCCCTGGGTGGCCTACGGCATCCTGCCGCTGTTCGCCTTCGCCAACGCCGGCCTGTCCCTGAGCGGCGTGACCGTCGAAAGCTTCACCCATTACGTGCCCATGGGCATCGCCATTGGCCTGCTGCTGGGTAAAACCATCGGCGTGTTCGGCCTGACCTGGCTGGCGGTGAAATCCGGCATCGCCGCCCTGCCCCAGGGCGCCAATTGGGGACAGGTGCTGGGCGTGGCGATCCTCTGCGGCATCGGCTTCACCATGAGCCTGTTCGTCGGCTCCCTGGCCTTTGTACCCGGTGCCAGCGAATATGCCGGGATGGACCGGATGGGCATTTTGACAGGTTCGATACTGGCGGCACTGATCGGTTATGCGGTGACGGCAACGGCGAGTCGCAAGAGCGACATTCAAAAAACCTAGGTATCCACAAACACAAAACCCCGACCAGTTAACTGATCGGGGTTTTGTTTTGCTACTCGCTTCCGCTTAGTGCGAAACGCGACTCGTGCCATCAACCGTGGCAATTCGCACACGCTCACCAACACGGAACACTTCGTTCTCCTGAACCTGCTGTACGTAGGCGCGCATGCTGCCGTCGTCTTCGCGAACGGTGATTTCCACGCCTTGGGTGCGGGTCAAGCCTTCTTCGGCCGCCGAGCCTACCAGGCCACCGGCGACTGCACCGATGACTGCTGCAACGATGCTGCCTTTACCGCCACCGATAGCGCTACCACCAACACCGCCGACCGCTGCACCGGCGACGCTGCCGATTGGGGTTTTGGTGCCTTCGATTTTCACCGGGCGCAAGGCTTCGATGGTGCCCATGCGAATCGTCTGCACACGACGTGCTTCGTCACGGGAGTAGGAGTCACCGGTCAGGCTCGATTGGCAGCCGGCAAGCAACATCGCCATCGTGGAAAAGGAAGCAACCAGCAGAACAGACTTACGCATAGCATCAACTCCAAAGGACAGGTAATCATTAAACTCCGCTGCTTGACGCGTGTCACGGCATCGCCCGGATAAAATTGCTTTGATTCAGGCCTTATACAGGCACCTGCGCGAACTCACCACACCGTAGTGGCAATTTGCGGATTTGCCCTACATAGACAGGATTACCATGGATTACTTCATCATTGTCGTCACAACGGTTGCCGGCTTGTATTTCCACTGGTGGATATACGTGCGAATCAAACGCTGGATGGACCGCGATCTGGCGTTGTCACTGGCGGGTAACGATGAACGCAAAAAAGCGTACATGCTTCAGCAACTGGCGAACGCTCAAGCGCAAAAGATCAAGCGTCGAGACCTGCCGCAATGGCTGGAGGCCGCAGCGGCAAGCTATCTCGAGCGGTAGACTGCTTAGGGTGCCAGACGTTCAAGAATCCAGTCGGCGCCCTGCAAACGATAGTTGAGGCGATCGTGCAGGCGGCTCGAACGGCCCTGCCAGAACTCGATGCGCTCCGGAAGCAGACGATAGCCACCCCAGTGTTCGGGGCAGTGAGGCTGGCTGTCGCTGAAACGTTGCTCAGTACCCTTGAGCAGCGCTTCCAGTTCAGCGCGATCAGCGATCACCCGGCTTTGCGGCGATGCCCAGGCACCCAGTCGGCTGCCCAGCGGGCGAACCTGAAAGTAAGCATCGGACTCTTCAGGCGTGACCTTCACTACTCGCCCTTCAATGCGCACCTGACGTTCCAGGGTGGGCCAGAAGAAGGTCATGGCCGCGAACGGGTTCGCCACCAAGTGCTGGCCCTTGGCACTGTCGTAATTGGTGAAGAAGGTAAAACCCTGCTCATCCAGCCCCTTTAGCAGCAGGATGCGGCAATGCGGCCGTCCCTCCTGGTCGACAGTGGCCAAGGTCATGGCATTGGCTTCCACCGGTGCCTGCTCGGTTTTCACCGCGTCGGCGAACCAGTGGTGGAACAGCGCGAACGGCTCGGCCGGGGCTTGCGCCTCGGTCAGGCCATCACGGGTGTAATCGCGGCGCATATCAGCCAGGGCCTTGGTCATGACGCATTCCTTTTAGTCAGCAAATCACTGCTTTGTGGTATCGGTGGCGACTTTATTCGCGGTGGCAGCGGCTTTAGCCGGTGCAGTCTTTTTCGCTGGCGTCGCGGTCTTGGCCGGTGCCTTTTTGGCCGGGGCCTTGGCGGCTTTCTTCGCCGGTGCTTTTTTCGCCACCGGTGCAGCAGCTTTCTTCGCATCGGCTGGCGCTGGGGTCACAGGCTTGGCCGCCGGTTTGGCGTCCTGGGCAGCGACCATGCGCACTGGTGCCGGGGCTGGCATGTTGTACTTGCTCAGCAGCGCGATCATGGTGTCTTGCGGCGTCACCAGCAATTCTACCCGACGGTTCAATGCGCGCCCTTCGACACTGTCGTTGGCTGCACGCGGAGCGTCGCTGCCCATACCACGCAGCATCAGACGATCGCGCTGCAGGCCGCTGAGACGGAAAATCGCCGCCACGGCCTGTGCACGCTCCTGGCTCAATTTCACGTTGGCAGCTGCGGCGCCCGAGGTATCGCTATGGCCGAGTACCAGCACAGCAGTCTTGGGGTCCGCTTCAAGGATCTTCGCCACCCGGGTGAACGGGCCGAGGGTAACGGGCAGCAGCATGGCCGGACGGTCCGGGTTGAACGAGCCTTCCACCGGTGCCGTCACCACCAATACGTTGTCACGGCGTTCCAGTTGCAGGTTGCTGTCCTTGATCGCAGTGCGCAGGCGTGGCTCATAGTCGTCGAGCCACGCCTGGGTCACTTTCGGGTCCGGCATCGGTACGGCTTTGGCCGTGGTTTTGTCCTTGCCGCCGAACGGCCACCACCACTTGCCGCCAGAGTCGGCATCAGCCTTGGCCACGGGGGTAGTCGTCGCTGGTTTCAAAGGTGCCGGAGCGGGCTCTTTGGCCGCGACTTTGTCGGAGGAACTGAACGGCCACCAGCTGCCGCCGTCCGTATCACTTTTCGGATTCTGTGCACAACCGGTGATAGCGAAGCACAGTGCCAAGGCGAGGGTTGGTTTGGTTGACATTGGATATCCACAAAAATGAAGTCAAAAAATCAGGCCCGCTACGGCCCGTACAAACGCAAATTAGAAACTTAAATGGTCTGCGGGTTCCGAATTCCGGACCGCCGGACAGGCTTTACAGACAAGTGGCCAATACCCGCACAAGCCTTTGTGCGCGCGGATCCATCAAGACGTACGGCCCCAGTGTATTTGTCACAAAACCGAACGCCACATCGTGCTCCGGGTCAGCAAAACCGATGGAGCCACCAGCCCCCGGATGACCGAACGCTCGCGGGCCAAGGCCAAATGTGGCGTTAGGCACGTCAGGCTGATCGAGCATGCAACCCAGGCCGAAACGGGTCCGGGTCAACAGGGTCTTGTCTTCGCCAACACTGTGTTCACGGGTCAGCTCGTCGAGCATGTCGCTTTCCAGCAGGCTGCCATCGAGCAGGCCAGCGTAAAACCCCGCCAGGCTGCGGGCGTTACCGTGGCCATTGGCCGCCGGCTGCTGCATGCGCCGCCACTCCGGCTTGTTGGTGCTGGTCAGTACCGACGGCGGATTGGTGAAAGCACGGGTGGTCATGGCCGTCGGTTCGCGCATCGTCACTTGCAGCAGGCGCTGGGCCGCGGCGTCGCCGACGTTGCCTTTGCCACGGGCGATGTGCGCCACACGATGGAACTCCTCATCGGCCAGACCGACATGGAAATCCAGGCCCAAGGGCTTGGCAACCCGAGCCACGATGGACTCACCCGGCCCGCGACCGTCGGCACGCCGCAGCAACTCGCCAATCAGCCAGCCATACGTGATCGCCGCATAGCCATGGCCTTCACCTGGCGTCCACCAGGGGGCTTCGGCCGCCAAGGCGTCGACCATCGTTTGCCAGTCGTAAAGCGCTTCAGGGGCCAGCAATTCACGCAGCGCCGGCAGGCCAGCGCGATGGCTGAGCAGTTGGCGCAGGGTCACGGATTCTTTACCGGCCGCAGCGAACTCCGGCCAATAGCGGGCAACCGGGGTATCCAGTTGCAGTTTGCCTTCGGCCACCAATTGCAAGGCCGTGACAGCAGTGAAGGTTTTGGTGCAGGAGAACAGGTTGGCGATGGTGTCGCTGTGCCAAGCCTCGGCGCCATCCTTGTCCGAGGTACCGGACCACAGGTCAAGCACGGTTTCGCCGCCGATGCGAATGCACAACGCCGCGCCACGCTCCTGGGGATCGTCGAACAGTGCCGCGAACGCTTCACGCACTGCCTCGAACTTAAGCTCGTAATGACCCTGAATCTGCACCCGCAACTCCCCGGATAAACGCTCTACAAAGTGGCCCGCATTGTTCCAGCCCCAGAGGGATTTGGGAACAGGGCCGGGCTGGGCGGTCAGTTGCCTCAAGAAATGATCAGAAGTTCTGGCGCCTACGAATACGCCTTCGCGAGCAGGCTCGCTCCCACATTGGATTCATACAAACCTTGTGGGAGCGAGCCTGCTCGCGAAGAACGATGGCTCGGTTTCAAGTCTTAATTAATGACCATTACCGGAATGCCCACCGGCACCCTTCCCCGGGCCTTTGCCGGCATCGGCCTGACGCCCACCCTCGGTGTCATGACTGGCCTTGTTGGCTTCGGCACTGGCTTTCTGCGCTAACTTGCCCAACTGATCGACGGCCGCCTGATTGCTTTTGCGCACGCTGTCGACAAACCCCTGGAATGGCAGATCGGTTATGCCCACCAGACCGAAGTGACCGTTTTCGCCATCCAGCAGGCGCCCCGTCACGGGCTGGTCGAGGTATTGGAACCAGTGGACGCCGACAATCGACGGTTCGCTCAGCGCTTGCTTGAGGAAGTTCGCATAGGCCGGGCCACGATCTTCTTCCTTCGCCAGAGGCGTCACACCACCCCAGAACGGGCCGCGATCCGTCGAGCCGAAGTTGAACTCGGTGATCAGGATGGGCTTGTCGAGGCTGCTCAATTTAGCGAAGTCGTAGCCATCCTGCGGTTGCAGGGTATACAGATTGAAACTCAGCACATCGCAATACCGGGCGCAGGACTCAACGGCTTCCGGGGTACTGATGGCAAAGCGACCGCCAAGCAACAACTGGTTCGGCGCATGCCACTTGAGCGAGTCGGAAATGGTTTTGAAGTAGGTGTCAGCGAAAACCTTTTGGAAATATTTGAAGTCGGCCTCGATTTCCGGATGCTCAGCGCTTGGCAACGGCGGCACGAAACCCGGGTCTTCCATCAACTCCCAGGCGGGCAAATCAATACCCCAGGCTTTGGACAGGCCTTCTTGATTACGGTATTTGTCGCGCAGTTGCTTGAGGAAGGCACGCTTGGCCGGTACATCGGTGGTCATTTTCAAGGTGCCGTAGGCCAGCGCATAGCGCGCTTTCGGGTCTTCGCCAGGACCGGCCCAGGCCAATTCGTTATCGGCGTAGTAACCGATCAGCCATGGATCGTCGCGATGGTCGCGGGCAGCGATGGCCACGGCGCGTTCGGTGGCCATGGCAAAACGCGGGTCGAACGGGTCGGGCATGCCGCCCCACCAGTCGTTGCCGGTGCTGATACTGGTGTAATCGCCGACGATCGACAGCGGCAAGGTGTACGGCATGCGCTGCGCGTCACCCAACACCGGCGCGCTCCAGTTGCCCAGGGTGTTGAAACCCCAGGCTTGCAGGCGATCAAGGGTGTGGTCGGCCCAGCGTTTTTCGTCGAAAACTGCTTTGCAGGGCTCAACCGATGCTGGCTCGACCGCTTTTGCCGCCGACGCCTGCCCGGCATCGGCCTTGGCTGCTGCGGCAATACCGGCCCTGGAATCGCTGCCCGGCGCACAAGGGTCGCCGTACAGGCGCTGCAGATTCGCGCCATAGAAGTCGTACCAGCGCCCGACATTGAAGCCCCGGCCCTGATCGACGCCGTTACCGCCACGGTTATCGCCTTCACCGAAGTGGTTGGCCAGCGGCTCGTCAGCCTTGGGCAAGGATTCGAACATCCATTCACGACCAGCGATGTAGGTCTGGTTGACGTTCGCGGCGACAGTGTTGACCCCCAACGAATAGAACGGATATCCCTGCGGCGTTACCAGATACCAGCGACCGTCGCGTTTCTCAGTGCGAAAAAAGCCGCTGCCCTTGAATGCCGGGCCCTGGGTCCAGCCACCGAATTTGTCCAGCGACGACTTCTCGCGCTCGGCCAGCCAGGTTTTCAGCTGTTGCTGTTCTTTGGCAGCTATGGATTTCAATTGTTCGTCGTTGGCGACTTTCTCCGGCCATTTACCCCGGTTCGACTGACCGTAGGCGTCCACCAGATTGTCATATACAGCGTGGGTGATCGCTTCGCCGTCCTGCACGCCGAAGCGCTCGAGCAGAATGCTTTGGGCTGCCTTCGGTTGATCCATCCACAAACTGACCGACACCACCTTGCCGCGATCCAGTTCACCGCTACTGCTGGCCAGCAAAACACGTTGGCCATCGACCGTCGTCGGCATCGGCGGTCCGGCCTTCATGCCCTGGCTCAGCGGTGAAGCCGCCACCAGAGGCACCAACAATGTCTGCGCAGGGCCTGCCGGCAAGTCGATTCGACTGAGCAGCGTCTTGCCGTCGTTACTTTGGATTTGCACATAGAGCGTGATCGCCCAGTTCATCGCGCTCTGAATGCGCAGGCTCATCATGCCGGACTGCGACCAGTCCCAGGCGCCGCTTTGCGGGGTCAGGCGCAGGGTCGGGCGAGCCACCGGATTGAAAGTCACCCGGCGCAGCACTTCACCTTCAGGTGTTTGCTCGGCGTTGGCTTGCGGCAGGTCGGCGTTCTCGGTGACCACCCGGACCACATCGGCGGGCCGGACAAAATTGAACAGGGTCTGCTGACCGGCGGGCGCTGCCAGCAATGGACCAGCGAAAATCAAGGCAAATACAGCAGGTAACGAACGGCGGATCATGAGAACGAAATTCTCCCTAGCGACCTCAATGGGCCAGTGGACAAGCGGTGGCAGAGAGATAGACAACGCGGTGGGCAGATTTGCCCACCGGTGCATCAGGAAATTTCACGCCGGAAGGGAGGCAACGCATTGAGGATCGCCTTGCCATAGCGCTGGGTGACCAGGCGCCGGTCGAGCAAGGTGATAGTGCCGCGGTCTTCTTCTGTACGCAGCAAGCGCCCACAAGCCTGGACCAGTTTCAGCGAGGCGTCTGGCACGGAGATTTCCATGAACGGATTGCCGCCCCGGGCTTCGATCCACTCCGACAGCGCAGCTTCGACCGGGTCATCGGGCACCGAGAACGGAATCTTGGCGATCACCACGTGCTCGCAATACGCACCGGGCAAGTCGACCCCTTCTGCGAAACTCGCCAGGCCGAACAACACGCTCGAATCCCCGCCATCGACCCGCGCCTTGTGCTTGTTCAGGGTTTCCTGCTTGGACAGGTTGCCCTGAATGAACACCTGTTTGCGCCAGTCACGGTCGAGGCCATCGAACACGTCCTGCATCTGTTTACGCGAAGAGAACAGCACCAGCGTGCCCCGCGAGCCTTCGACCAGTTCCGGCAGATCACGAATGATTGCCGCGGTATGTGCCGCTGCATCACGGGGATCGGCGTTGAGGTTCGGCACCCGCAACAGACCGGCGTCGGCGTGATGGAACGGGCTCGGCACCACGGCGGTCACGGCTTTTTTCGGCAGGCCGGCGCGCATACGGAAGCGGTCGAACGTGCCGAGGGCGGTCAAGGTCGCCGAAGTCACCAGGCAGCCGTACGCGACATTCCACAGGTTGCGCCGGAGCATTTCCGCCGCAAGGATGGGACTGGCGTTGACCTCGATATCGAACAGCGAGCCACTTTCGGCCAGGGTCAGCCAGCGCGCCATGGGTGGATTGTCTTCCGGATCTTCGACGGTGAACGCGGTCCACAACTCCCAGTTGCCCGAAGAACGGGACAACAGGCTACCGAACAGTGGGTACCACTCCTCGGCCTGGTTGCTGGCGATACCGATGTTGACCTCGCCGTCCATGCCTTCCTTGAGCAAATCGGTGAGGCGCGTGAACAGGTCGGTGAGGCGGGCAAAGCCTTTTTTCAATTCAATGCCCATCTCGCGCATGTGCTCGGGAATCACTCCGCCAACGAAACGGTGACGCGGCCGCTCGCGACCCTCGACGTCTTCGCCGGGTTTGAAATCGGCAATCTGCTCACAAGCGGTAAACATGAACTGCTGCTGGGTCTTGATCTCCCGCGCCAGCTCCGGCACCTGCTCGATCAACTTGCCCAGATCCCCCGGCAGCGGGTGCTGGGCCAGCAGCTTGGTGAGGTTCTTGGCGGTGGTTTCCAGCCAGTCGGCGGTGGAGCGCAAGCGCGTGTAATGGGCGAAATGACCGATGGCCTTGTCCGGCAAGTGATGGCCTTCGTCGAACACATAGATGGTATCGCGCGGGTCCGGCAGCACGGCGCCGCCGCCCAGGGCCAGGTCGGCCAGCACCATGTCGTGGTTGGTGACGATCACGTCGACCTTGCCCATGCCTTCGCGGGCCTTATAGAAGGCGCACTGGCCGAAGTTCGGGCAATGGCGGTTGGTGCACTGGCTGTGATCGGTGGTCAGGCGTGCCCAGTCAGCGTCTTCCAGCGCGCTCGGCCAACTGTCGCGGTCGCCGTCCCACTTATTGCCGGCGAGTTTCTCGATCATGCTGGTAAACAGTTTCTGGCTGGCTTCATCGACCTCGATCTTGAAACCTTCTTCTTCGAACAGCTGGGCGGTGGCGGTTTGCGCGTGACCTTCCTGAAGCAGCATGTCGAGCTTGGACAGGCACATGTAGCGCCCCCGTCCCTTGGCCAGGGCGAAACTGAAATTCAGCCCGCTGTTGCGCATCAGGTCGGGCAAATCCTTGTAGACGATCTGTTCTTGCAGGGCCACGGTGGCCGTGGCGATCACCAACCGTTTGCCGGCCGCCTTGGCAGTGGGGATGGCCGCCAGGCTGTAGGCCACGGTCTTGCCGGTACCGGTACCGGCTTCCACCGCGACAATCGCGGGCTCGCCACTGCGCCGGCCTTCGTCGTCGGTGTCGATGTCACCGAGTACCTTGGCGACTTCGGCGATCATCAGGCGTTGGCCGTAGCGCGGCTTGAGGCTCTTGGCTTCGAGAAAACGCGAGTAGGCGCCCTGGATCGTGGTTTTGAGTTCAGTGCTGATCATGGATGGTCGGGCGCAAAAAACGCTGGATAAATTTTCAGTGGTTTGGTTTGGTCGCTATCATACCCCGCTAATGAATCCCGCGCAGAACGGAGTACCCGAATGACCGCTTTTAGCCTTGTTTATAGCCTGCATGTCCTCGCCGCGCTGGTGTGGGTGGGCGGCATGTTTTTCGCTTGGATGGTCTTGCGCCCCGCGGCGTTCAAGGCGCTGGAGGGACCTGCCAGGCTGAAGCTCTGGCTGGAAGTGTTTCAAGGCTTTTTCCGCTGGGTGTGGGGCGCGGTGGTGCTTTTGCCGGTCAGCGGCGTGGTCATGCTGAACCTGCACTTCGCCGGTTTTGAATTGGCGCCGCGCTATGTGCAGGTAATGATGGGCTTGTATGTGGTGATGACAGCGCTGTTTATTCGGATTCAGGCGTTGATGCTGCCAGAGTTGCGTACAGCCGTTGAGGCACAGGATTGGCCGGCGGGTGCGGCGGTGCTGGGGCGGATTCGCAGGGTGGTGGGGATCAATCTGCTGGTGGGGTTGGTCGTGGTGGTGATTGCCTCGGTTCGGCCAATACTCTGAAATCGACCTGTTTTATGTGGCGAGGGGATTTATCCCCTCGCCACAAAAGTTACAGATGCTCTTACAACCGCTGCACCACCACCGAACCTTCAGCACCCGCAGGCCCCGGCTTCCCGTCTGCGCCTGGCTTGCCGCTCTTGCCGCCTTCAGTTGTATAAATCAGACAGCCCTTGGCCTTCCCCCCCGCCCCCGGCTTGCCACCCGGCCCGGCCAAACCGCCGGCGCCACCCGCGACCTGAACCTTGATCTGTTCGGCCGGATAGTCACGCGGCACCGCCAATTTGACCAACGCCCCGGGTGCGCCTGGCTGGCCGTCAGTGCCGTCGCTGCCATCGGCTCCGCGCCCTGCCTGCCCCCACGTGCAACCCGGTGCCTGGCCATTGGCTCCGTCGAGCCCGACAAACCCTGGCGCACCCGCACCACCACGAGCATCCACCAGCAATTGCGGCGCATTCAAGGCCTTGATCTGCAGATTCAGATTGCGCCCGGAGCGGGCGGCTTTCTGATACGTTCCGGGGGCACCGCGAGCCGTAATCTGACTGCCCTCCGACAACTCGGCACGACTGACTTTCAGCTCCAATGCCTGTTCACTGGGCACGATCGCGATCCGCGCATCACGTCCCAGGTGCAACTCGCCAACGGTGACTTCGGTCACGTTCGAGGGAATCAGCAATGTGCCGTAGTCGGCCACTTCCAGGCGTTCCAGTTGCAAGGTACTGGCGGTGTTGGGCAGGCGCATCAGCGAATTGGTTTCGACGCTCACCACCTGGGCGCAAGCCAATGGACTGATGAGTGCGGCGAGCAGACAGAGTTTACGCATGGGAAGCCTTAGGTGCGGTGGCAGCCGGAATGGTTTGCAGGTGGAAGACGCCGAAAAAGACAATCTTCAGGCGATCGAGCCACGGATGGGCGCGACCTCTGAGGCTGCGATAGCACAGCAGCGCCTCGAGAAAATGGAGAGTCGCCAGCAGGCCGCCGGCCAGGTTGACCAGCAGATGCAGGGGATTGACAAACGGTGTGAGCAGATTGGCCAGCACCACCAGCCAGAACAGCAGGGTCAACAGCTTACCCAGCCCCCATATCACCTTCATACGCCCCTCGATGGGAATTATTCTTTGCGCGCACAGTAACGGCTTCCACGCGGGATAAGCCAGAGGGTGAGCGAAAATTCTTCATGAAGATCGCCGAATGGCCGTCGAAACGCTGGGAATGTTCGCTCGACGGCTCTATTTCGCGGCTCAGTGGTTGAGGTGCAATTCCACGCGACGGTTTTTCGCGCGCCCTTCCTCTGTTTCGTTGTCGGCCACAGGCTGGGTTTCGCCCTTGCCTTCGCTGGTGAGCTTGTTCGCCGCCACGCCCTGGCTCAACAGGTACTGCGCCACGCTGCTGGCGCGCCGTTCCGACAATGCCTGATTGTAGGCATCCGCCCCGACGCTGTCGGTATGCCCCACCACCTTGATGCTCGTCACATCGGCGTCCAGCAGTTTGCCCATGATCGAATCGAGCTCGCTTTGCGCCGTAGGGGTCAGGTCGGATTGATTGAAGCCAAAAAACACGTCGTTGCTCAACGTGATGACTTCAGGCTGTACCGGCTCCGCCGGTTTCTCGCTGGCCGGGTATTGCGGCTGCGGGCAACCGTGATGCTCCACCGGGGTGTTGGCCGGTGTGTCGGGGCAGCGATCGCGACGGTCGAAAACGCCATCGCCGTCTTCATCGCCGTCCTGGGCATAACAGATCAAACCACCGGTCAAAATACCGAGCGCCGCTCCACCGGCCGCCCAACCGCCACTTTCGATAGCGCCCAGGCCTCCGCCGACCAGTCCGCCAATGACGCTGCAGATCGGCCAGGTACGTTGATTGAGGGGGGCAGTACCATCACTGTGAGTAGCGCAACCGGTCAACAGGCTGCCTAGCAGCAGAACCGGCAAGACGGTCCGTGTGAAATGGCTCATTTTTGAAAGCTCCTGTGTCACCGGCCGATGCCGGTTACACAGGAGTAAAGACCCGCATCCGCGACTGCACAAGCCGCGGATGCGAGGGATCTAGCGTTGGATTTTGATTTCCGTACGACGGTTTTGTGCACGGCCGTCGGCGGTTTTGTTATCGGCAACCGGCTGGCTTTCACCGGCACCGGCAACAGACACGAAGTTGCTGCGCGGCACGCCTTGCTCAATGAGGTATTCAACCACCGAGTGGGCGCGTTTATCCGACAGCTTCTGGTTGTAGGTATCGCTGCCCACGCTGTCGGTATGGCCAGTAACGCTCAACCGGGCAGTAGGCGCTTCCGCTTTCAAACGCGTGGCGATCTTGTCCAGAACCTGCTTATCGGAAGGCGTGAGGGTTGCTTTATCGAACTCGAAGTGAACATCGCGGATGACAATGGTTTCTTCCTTGACCACCACGGCTTCTTCAACCACAGGAGCAGGTGGTGGGCAACCATCGGCATCGACCTTCACGCCGTGAGGCGTGCCCGGGCACTTGTCACGGCTGTCCGGCACACCGTCGCCGTCTTCGTCACCATCGCCGTGAACCCAGCAATAGGCCGCCGCCGTACCACCAACAAGCAGCGCACCATACCCTGCCCATGACGAACTTTCAGTGGCACCGAGACCCGCGCCTACGACACCGCCGACCGCTGCACAGGTCGGCCAGTCGGTTTTCTGCAAACCTGCGCAACCAGTCAACACACTGGTTAGCAGAACCAGGGGTAATGCTGTCCGAACTATGCTCATCTAGTTTTCTCCTGAAGGATCGGCTTAGAACCGATTAAGGGAGTAAAGACCGGAGTTTAAAACTCCGCCAGCAATAGGCCATTGCTGTTTTGTCCCGTATTCAGGGGCGATCGCCACTTTTGCGGCCAAGCCGCTCTAGGCTCGAACTTGCAGGCAGGCTAGTCTTGGCACATCTGAGTGAGGATCTTCGATGAATGCAGGTATTTCTTCGCGCACGCCGCAGCAGGCGTTGGCCGCTTTGCTGGACCGTTACGCCCCTTCGCGCCTGTTGCTGATTGGCGCCAGCGAATTCCCCGCGCTTGAGGCCTTCAAGCTCGCGCACCCGGACAGCTGCGTGGCATATGCGGCCCCCGGCCCGTTGCCTGCCGAACTGGCGGCGCGCCGGTTTGATCTCGCACTGGTGGTCGATTGCCTCGAACATTTGCCCAAGCGCGATGGCCTGAATTTGCTGGGGGGCATCCGCAACCTCAATGCCAGCCGCATCGCGGTACTGGCCGACTTGCCCGCCAGCGGTTGGCAGGAGACGGATTTTTTCTCCCTGGCGCTGCAAGCCAGCGAGCGCTTCCAGCGTGACGAACAAGTGTTGACGCTATTTACTTATGATCTGCTTGACTACAAGCAAGTCCCCGACTGGCTCAATTCGAGGTTCTGGGCCAATCCGGAAAATTTCGGGAAATATTGGTGGTAACGCAATGAGTACATCCATTTGCCCTTGCGGCAGCGGCACGCTGCTCGATGCCTGCTGTGGTCATTACCACGCCGGCCACCCGGCTCCTTGCGCCGAAGCCTTGATGCGCTCGCGCTACAGCGCCTATGTGCTCGGCCTGATCGATTATTTGGTGGCGACCACCCTGCCCGCCCAGCAAGCCGGTCTGGATCGCCAGTCGATCAGTGACTGGAGCGCCCAAAGCACCTGGCTGGGTCTTGAAGTGGAAAGTTCTGAAGTCCTCGGCGGGCAGCCGGAGCACGCCTTTGTCACCTTCACCGCGCGCTGGCACGACGGCAGCGGCGAACACAGCCACCGCGAGCGCTCATCGTTTGTGCAAAATGCCGGTCGCTGGTACTTCATCGACCCTACGGTGCAAATGGACGTAGGGCGCAACGACGCCTGTCCTTGCGCCAGCGGACAGAAGTTCAAAAAGTGCTGTTCGGGGTATTTCGGCGGTTGAGCCAAAATAAAAAGGTCGCAGCCTTCGGCAGCTCCTGCATTGGACATCTATAGGACCTGCCGAAGGCTGCGATCTTTTTACGGCTAGACTGGGGTTCAAGGGAGAACCGCGACCATGATCATCCGCCGTCTCGCACTCTGTTTAATCACGCTGACCCTTTGCCTGGGACTCGGCGGTTGCGCATCCTGGTTCAGTACCGATGAGCCGGACCCCGAAGTGCATCTGGTCAGGGTTGAGGTGGTGCGGGCCAAGCTGATGGAACAGCGGTTCGTGTTGCACTTTCGCATAGACAACCGCAGGGACAGCGAGCTGACGGTTCGCGGCCTGGAGTATCGCATTCACCTGGGTGGCATCCTGTTGGCCGACGGCGAGCATGAACACTGGATCAGTGTCGCCCCCAAGGCCAGCCGCAATTACAAGGTGCCGATCCGCACCAACCTGTGGCCCAAGGTCAAGGACCTGGTCAAACAGCTGAAAGAGTCCGAACAGGGCATCCCCTATCGTCTGGAAGGCGAGATGGAAACCGGTTTATTCATCGCACACTACGTGCACCTGGCGCGTAATGGCGTGATAATCCCCGCCGATCTAACTCCGGAGTAACCCCGATGACCCAGCAACCCCATGTCCATGGCCCAGACTGCAACCACGATCATGACCACCATGATCACGACCATGGCCATGTCCACGGCCCGCACTGCAACCACGCGCCTCAGGAACCGGTGCGCAACGCCCTGAAAGACGTCGGCCGCAACGACCCTTGCCCATGTGGCAACGGCAAGAAATTCAAGAAGTGCCACGGCGCTTGATGCTTCGGGCGAAGTACATCTTCGCCTGTTGAATCGCTTTCGCGAGAAGGAGTGCTTCCCAACTCCATGTTTTTGTGACAAAAAGCAAAACTGGGGACAAGCCCTCCCACAACCAGCGACCCCGTGTTAAAACC
>NZ_JBPKAM010000001.1:0-403588 GCF_051216495.1 Pseudomonas baetica
CGTCAAGGGAAAACAGCCTCCCATGGTTTTGTTGGTTGTGGGGAACCCTCCCTCCCACGAGAAATCCTGGTGGGGTTTGTCTTGCCACCGATAGCGTCCTGTCAGTCAACGCAGCAAATAAGGGATATCGACTTTCACCGCCCCCGTCGGGCAGTCCTTTTCACAGGGCATGCAGTACCAGCATTCATCGAACGCCATGTAGGCCTTTTGCGTGGCCGGATTTATGGCCAGCAGGTCCATCGGGCAGACGTCGACGCACACGGTGCAGCCTTTGTGGGCGATGCAGAGATCCTCGTCGACCGTGACCGGTGCGTTGGAACGGAAGAAGATTTCCTGGGGTTGATAGGCCATTTCGCGGTCTCTCCGTGGGTAGGGCTCAGGCCGCAAAGGCGCCGACACGCAGCCGGTCGTAGGCCTGCATTTCTTCGGCATCCAGCGGAATGATGTAAGGCTCGACAGCTTTCTTGAAGCTGCTCATCTGACCGTTTTCGTCCTTCTTCAGGTGGCAATGACAGAACCAGTCGCTGTCGTTGCGCTGTGGGTGGTCAACCCGGTAGTGGTACAGCCCCCAGCGACTTTCAGCGCGGAACAACGAAGCGCGGGCCGCCATTTCCGCGCAGTCGCGGATCATGCTGACTTCCATGGCGCGCATCAGTTCGTGGGCGTTGTGGGCCTTGATTTGATCGAGGTCGTGCTGGATATCGCTGAAGCGTTGCAGGCCGATCTGCATCTTCTTCGTCACTTTCGGCGGTTGCAGGTAGTCGTTAACGAAGCGCCGCAGCTTGTATTCGACCTGGGCCGGTGGCAGGCCGTGTTCGCGGTCCAACGGTGCGTAGACCCGTTGTTTTTCGGTTTCAATCTGTTCGATATCCAGCGCGGAAAACCCGCGCCCAACGACAAAATCCGCTGCGTTGGTTCCGGCAAACCAGCCGTAGGTAAACGCGCCGAGCATGTAGTTGTGCGGCACCGCCGCCATGTCACCGGCCGAGTACAAACCCTTGACCGACGTCTCCGCACGCTCGTTGACCCACACCCCGGACGCCGAGTGCCCGCTGCAAAAACCGATCTCGGAGATGTGCATCTCGACCATCTGCGTGCGGTAATCGGTGCCGCGATTGGCGTGGAACTGGCCGCGACTGGGGCGTTCGTTGCTGTGCAGGATCTCCTCGATGTTCTGGATGGTTTCCTCGGCCAGGTGATCGAGCTTGAGGAACACCGGACCGTTACCGCTCTCCAGTTCCTGGTGGAACTCCCACATCATCTGCCCGCTCCAGTAGTCGCACTCGATGAAGCGCTCGCCCTTGTTGTTGGCGGTGTAGCCGCCCAGGGGGCCGGTGACGTAGGCGCAGGCCGGGCCGTTGTAATCCTTGATCAGCGGGTTGATCTGGAAGCATTCCAGGTTCGCCAGCTCAGCGCCGGCGTGATAGGCCATGGCGTAGCCGTCGCCGGCATTGGTCGGATTTTCGTAAGTACCCATCAGATAACCCGAGGACGGCAGGCCCAGACGCCCGGCGGCGCCGCAGGCAAGGATCACGGCCTTGGCCTTGATCACATGGAAATCGGCGGTGCGGCAATCGAAGCCCATCACACCATTGACCGCGCCCTCTTCGTCCTTGAGCAACCGGGTGCAGACCAGGCGATTGGTGATGCTGACCCGCGCCCGCTTCAACTGGCGGTACAGGACTTTCTTGATGTCATGCCCTTCCGGCATCGGCAGCACATAGGCGCCCATGTGATGGACCTTCTTCACCGCGTAATCACCGGTCTCGTCCTTCTCGAACTTCACGCCCCAACGGTCCAGTTGCTCGATCGTTTCGAAGCTGTGGGTGGCGTAGGCATACACCGCGGCCTGGTTGACGATGCCGTCGTTGGCGATGGTGATTTCCTTGGTGTACTGCTCGGGCGTGGAGTGTCCGGGAATGATTGCGTTGTTCAGGCCGTCCATGCCCATGCTGATCGCGCCGCTGCGCTTGACGTTGGCCTTGTCAATCAACAACACCCGCAGATCGCGGTTGCGTTCCTTGGCCTTGATCGCCGCCATGGGACCGGCGGTGCCGCCGCCGATCACGACGATGTCGTATTCCTGCTCCAACGTGGCTCGAGTCATGCCTGCTCCCCTTTTTGCCGGTCGATCCGCAGGCGGTACTGGAAGGCATCGCCACGGTAGTAAAGGTGCTCGAAGTCCAGCGGCTGGCCAGCGGCGTCATGGGTCAGACGCTCGATGCGCATGATCGGCGAGCCGGCTTCGACGTTCAACGCCTGGGTCAGGTCGCTGTCGGCCAGCACCGCGTCAATGGCCAGGTCGGCGTGTCCGAGGGCCAGGCCGCAGTCGTTTTCCAGGATCAGGAAAATGTCGCGGGTCACCAGGTCGGCCTTCTCCAGACGCTCGCCGATGGCCTTGGGCAGGTAGGTGATTTCCAGCGAAATCGGCTCGCGGTTGATCAAACGCACTCGCTTGATCTGCGCCACGGTCTCGCCTTCGGCCACCTGCAAACGCTCGGCGACCAGCTTATCGGCAGCGATGAACTTGAAACTGCGCAGGCGGTTGATCACCTCATAACCGCGACCGGTCATGGACTCGGCCAAGCCTTGCAGGGTGCTGACGTTCTGGAAGGTCTTGGGCTTGGCGACGAAGGTCCCCTTGCCGTGGATCTTGAAGATCAGCCCTTCCTTTTGCAGATCGCCGAGGGCCTGGCGCACGGTGATGCGGCTGACCTTGAACAATGCGCCGAGTTCGCTTTCGGAAGGCATCTGGCTGTCTTGCGGGTATTGGCCGTCGAGGATGCGGGCGCGCAGCACGTCACGTAGCTGGGTGTGCAGCGGGACGCTACTTAAAGAGAGAACGTTATCGGTCATCTGGGATCACTTGTCATAACGAGTTATGACGTGATCTTAAAGTTCTAACAAAGGGCCTGAGAAATATTGTTTGGGCATAAGGTTAGATGCGCAGCGCAATACCCTGTAGGAGCGAGCTTGCTCGCGATGGTCGTTAACGATAACGCTGGACACCTGATGCCCCGCGGTGCTCTCAGGTTTATCGCGAGCAAGCTCGCTCCTACAGGGTTGCGGCAGGTAGTGATGTTTTAATGACGTTTGAGGATTTGGTCCATCACCCAATCGGTCTTCAACGCCTCTTCCGCCACCGCAGGATGCCGCGCTTCGCCGCGAATATGAGCGTTCATGCCCAATACGTGATGCCACTGGATGTGCTCATGATGGGCGATGGTCAGGCTGAGCTGTTCATCGGCATGCAACTCGACCGGCTGCTCGTCAAACACCGAAAACCTAATCCGCCCCTTGCTGCCAATCACCTCGACCCGGTCGTCGCGACGGTCGGAGACAAAATTCCAGCACCCCATCCCTAGCGCCCCGCCAGCAAACCGCCAACTGGCGCTGACGGCGTCTTCGGCGGCATACAAACCGGCCTGTCGTGCGGTGAACCCGGCGACTTCGACGATATCGCCCAACAGATACTGGAACAGGTCGAAACCATGACTGGCGAGATCGGCGAAGTAACCGCCGCCGGCAATCGACGGATCGGTACGCCAGTTATCCGCACCACCAAGATCGACGGGGGACGGGGCTTTGGTTAGCGTCCAGGTCAGGTGCCGGACTTCGCCGATCCGCCCTTCCTCCAGCCACTGCCGCACCTGCTGGAAGCGCGGCAACGAACGTCGATAGTAGGACACGAACAAGTGCAGTCCGGCATCGGCAAAAGCCTTTTGCATTGCCCGGCTTTGCCCGGCATTCAGCGACATCGGTTTTTCGACGCAGCAATGCTTGCCTGCCGCGGCCACTTTCAAGGCATACGCGTGATGACTGTCGGGGGGCGTGGCGATGTACACCGCGTCGATATCAGGATCGTTGATCAAGGCATCGACATCGGTGTAGACCCGGGCGATGCCATGACGCACGGCATAGTCGCTGACCGCGTCCAGGCGCCGCCCCATGACTGCAACCAGTGCCGAGCCAGGCGCCTTGTAGAAGGCCGGTCCGCTCTTGCGCTCGGCCACGCTGCCGCAACCGATCAAGCCCCAACGCACCACGTTCATGGACTTCTCCGATAGTCAGCGGATGTTCAGGGCACGCAAGTCCAGTCGACCGTCTTTCAGCGGCGGACACCAGTAGTAGCCGCCGGTGATCGGCCGGCTGATGCGGTACAAGCCATCGGTGACGCCGTCCTCCAGGCCGCTCATGCGCCGCAGCTGCACTTCGAAGGCATCGAGGGAGAAGCCGAAGGCGAGGAACATCAAGCCGGCACGGTCGTCTTCGATCCATGGCATCGAACGACGGACGATGAACGCCTCGGGCGCGAAGCTTTCCTGGGCGGTGCGCTTGACGTGGGCGGAGATCGGGGCGTCGTCGAGTTCTTCGTTGTCGCTCAGGCGACGGCCCATGATGTCGTCGGTTTCGTGGGATGGCATCGCGTGGAAACGCTTGAGGTCATGCTGCCACTGCTGGATCGCGGCGAAGCTGCCGCCGACCATGCCTTCGGCGCCCTCACCCACCAGCGCGGCAGCTGCTGCGGCTTCGTCGCGGGGGTTCTCGGTGCCGTCTTCGTAGCCGGTCAGGTCATGGCCGTCGCGATGGCGGAAACCTTCGGTCACTTGCACCAGGCGCAGGGCCGGGGTCAGCGCGGCGGCCAGTGCGTTGCTGCGATTGAGCAATTCGCCACGGTCGGTACCGTGCAGCCAACACCACAGCGCGTGTTGCGTCGAAGGGTTATTCACGCCTACGCCCGTCAATGCCGGGAAGGTACGCAGCCCTTCGATATTGGCGCCCAAGGCCTTGACCAGCGATTCACCGAAACCCGCCACAGCCGAGGTGCCATCCACCAGTTGCGTCAGCTTGTCGAGCGCGGCCGGCAGTTCGGCAACGGATTCGAGGGCGAAGAACATATGACGGGCTTGAGGCGGAACGGGGGTGGCGAGAATGCCCGGCTGGTAGTGACTCATGTGAACTCCTTCAGAAAGAACGCGAAGTTTAACTCCGGGATCGGCGGTTGTGTGCGGCGAGGTCAAAGATTGCGGTCTACGCTAGAGACACAAGATCCAGACCCTCAACCCCTCTACTCTGCCCATTACCGCTCGATGACCATCGGGAAACCTACAAATATTGCGCCCCCGCCCCCTGTAGGAGCGAGCATGCTCGCGATGGAGGCCCAGGCAACGCGGGAAACCAGACAGCCCGCGTCATCGTTGACGACCATCGCGAGCATGCTCGCTCCTACAGGTTTGTGGCGGACAACTCTTATGAGGTAGCGACATGAGCACAGAAGACTTCCTGGGCAACCTGTTTCCCGAGGCCGGCAGCATCCCGAAACAATACCGCCTCGACGGCCAGATCGAACAGCGTGAATACCTGGTCGACGGCGTCCTGAAAACCTGGCCCGGCGCCCTCGCCACCGTACGCAGCCCGGTGTATCTGAGCGGCACGGCAGGCGATGAACAAGTCATCCTCGGCAGCACACCGCTGCTGGATGCCGACACCGCATTGACCGCCCTCGACGCCGCCGTGCGTGCCTACGACCGCGGCCAGGGTTTGTGGCCAACCATGCGCGTTGCCGAACGTATTCATCATGTCGAAACCTTTCTCAAGCACATGCGCGATCAGCGCGAGGCAGTGGTCAAGCTGCTGATGTGGGAAATCGGTAAAAACCTCAAGGATTCGGAAAAAGAGTTCGATCGCACCTGCGATTACATCGTCGACACCATTGACGCCTTGAAAGAACTCGACCGCCGCTCCAGCCGCTTCGAACTGGAGCAGGACACCCTCGGCCAGATCCGACGCGTGCCAATGGGCGTGGCGTTGTGCATGGGCCCCTATAACTATCCGTTGAACGAAACCTTCACCACGTTGATCCCGGCGCTGATCATGGGCAATACCGTGGTGTTCAAGCCGGCCAAACTTGGCGTGCTGTTGATTCGCCCGCTGCTGGAGGCCTTCCGCGACAGCTTCCCGGCCGGGGTGATCAACGTGATCTACGGCAGCGGACGCGAAACCGTCAGCGCACTGATGGCCAGCGGCAAGATCGATATCTTTGCGTTCATCGGCACCAACAAGGCCGCCAGCGACCTGAAGAAACTGCACCCGCGCCCTCACCGCCTGCGCGCAGCGCTGGGCCTGGATGCGAAAAACCCCGGCATCGTCCTGCCTGAGGTGGATCTGGATAACGCTGTCACCGAAGCGCTCACCGGTTCCCTGTCGTTCAACGGCCAACGTTGCACCGCATTGAAGATCCTGTTTGTCCACGAAGACGTGGTCGACGCCTTCATCGAGAAGTTCAACGCCAAACTGGCCACGCTCAAACCCGGCATGCCCTGGGACAGCGGCGTGGCCCTGACGCCCCTACCGGAATCGGGCAAGGTCGATTACCTGCACGCGCTGGTGGCCGATGCGGTCGGCAAAGGCGCGAAGGTGGTCAACCCCCATGGCGGCGAGGCGCGCGCGTCGTTCTTCTACCCGGCTGTCCTGTACCCGGTGACCCCACAGATGCGTGTTTACCAGGAAGAACAGTTCGGCCCGGTGGTGCCGATCGTGCCGTACCGCCATCTGGACACAGTGATCGACTACGTCCTGGAGTCGGATTTCGGCCAGCAATTGAGCCTCTTCGGCACCAACCCGGTGGCGGTCGGACGGCTGGTGGACACTTTCGCCAACCAGGTCGGTCGCATCAACCTCAACGCCCAATGCCAGCGTGGTCCGGACACCTACCCGTTCAATGGCCGCAAAAATTCCGCCGAGGGCACCTTGTCGGTGCATGACGCCTTGCGGGTGTTTTCGATCCGCACGCTGGTGGCGACCAAATTCCAGGAGACCAACAAGGATCTGATCAGCGAGATCATCAGCAATCGCAGTTCGAGCTTCCTGACCACCGACTACATCTTCTGAGGAGCCCGGCCTGAGCACCCATCGATTACCGCCGCTGATGCGGCGGATATTGCGTCCACTGCTGGATCCGTACCAGCGCTATCGCCATGCCCGGGTGATTCACGCAGTACGCGTATCACTGGGGTTGCTGGCGACCATCCTGCTGACCACCGGCATTCATTTGCCCCACGGCGAATGGGCGTCGGTGACGATGCTGGTGGTAATCGGCGGCTTGCAGCACCACGGCAATATTGGCAAGAAAGCCGCTGAACGGGCCATTGGAACCCTGGTCGGCGCGGCCATCGGTTTGGTGTTGGTGGCGCAGCAAGCATGGCTCGGTATGCCGTGGCTGACTTATTTCGCCATGGCGGTGATTTGCGGTTTCTTCTCGTATCACGCCATTGGCAAAGGCGGCTACACCGCACTGCTGGCCGCCATTACCGTATTTATCGTCGCCGGCCATGGCGACAATCCGGTCACAGACGGGCTGTGGCGCGGGGTGGACATCCTCATTGGCATTGCGCTGGCCCTGGCCTTTTCCTTCGCCCTGCCGCTCTACGCCGTCTATTCCTGGCGTTACAACCTGGCCGATGCGTTGCGCGACTGCGCATCAGTCTACGGGCGCATTATCAACGGGCAACCCGTCACTGCCGACGAACATCTCATGCTGATGGGTCGCCTCAATGCGGTGATGGTGCAACTGCGTTCATTGATGCCTTCGGTATCCAAGGAGGTGAAGATTTCAATGACCGAACTCGATGCCATTCAGCGCCACCTGCGCCTGTGTGTCAGCACCCTGGAGATCCTTGGCAATACCCGGCCGGACGCCAGTAACCCTGATGCCATGGCTAACCTGCAATCGGCAATGAAGGCAGAGCACCGTCTGATACGGGTGCAGCTGATCGGCATGGCGCGGGCGCTGAAGTCCGGCGCCACCCAGCGACTGAGTCGGCCGATGGCATTGCCTGTCGTCAGCCTCGATGTGCCGGTCTACAACGCGTTGGACGGTTACCGCTTATTGACTCAACAGCTGGCGGGCAACATTGGCCAGATGCGCCAGCGACTGGCCAACACCGCGCCACACTGGAACATCTGATACCTCTATCCGGGTTACGGTGTCACCGTCCGCCGAAACTTCAGGGTCCACCCTTGTTGCATCCCGGCAGCGGCCAGCAAAATCGCGGCTACACCTATCCATTGCAGCAGTTCCAGGCGGTGGCCGAAGGCGAACCAGTCGACGAAAATCGCTGCGATCGGATAGATGAACGACAGAGCCCCGATCAACACAGTCGGCAGCTTCTGGATAGCGCCATACAACAGCACATACATGACGCCGGTGTGCACGATACCCAGCGTGACCAGGCTGGCCCAGGCGCTTGGCGCTTGCGGCAACGCCGAAAAATGCGCGAAGGGTGCAAGCAACAGCACGCCGGTGCTGACCTGAATCAGCGCAATCAGATGCGGCGGCGTACCGGTCAGGCGCTTGATGATCAACGCGGCAATCGCGTAGAGGAACGCCGCACCCAATGCCAGCACGATGCCAATCAGGTATTGATTTCCGCTCTCGCCCTGCCCTCCGTGGGCACTGACAATCGCCAGCATCCCGAGGAACGAAACGCCCAGCCAGGCCAGTTTCTGCACCGTGACTTTCTCATTGAGGAACACCGCCGCCAGCCCCACCAGCATGAAGGGCTGCACGTTGTAGACGGCGGTACCGATGGCAATCGAAGCGCGGGAGTAGGACGCGAACAGCAGCACCCAGTTACCGACAATCGCCACACCGCTGAGCACGGCCAACAGGAACGTTGTGCGGGTCAGAATACCGGGGCGCAGGAAGCCGAATGCGGCGCAAATCAGCAGCAAGGTGCCTGCACCGAACAGGCAGCGCCAGAACACCACGTCCAGCACCGGCTGCCCGGACACCAGCACAAACCAGCCAATAGTCCCGGAGATCAGCATGGCGGCGGTCATTTCGAACGAGCCGCGGCGTATGGTCTTGTCCATCTTCAGACTCCTCTGTGAGTGGGCAAAGTATGCCCATCGGAGACAGGGCTTCTCCAGCGCAAAAATCAGGCTAAACTCGGAATATGCCTTTTTTATCAAGGCAATTTCGAGTAATTACCTAATAGAGGTTTTCGCCATGACCGACGACATCGACCAAGTGCTGATCACCGCCTTGATGGAAGACTCGCGGCGCTCGCTCAAGGCCCTGGCGAACCTCAGCGGCCTGTCCTCGCCCAGCGTTGCCGAGCGCCTGCGTCGCCTGGAGGAGCGTGGCGTGCTCAAGGGCTATACCGTCGAAATCGACCCGAAGTGCTTCGGCTATCAGCTCCAGGCCATCGTGCGTGTTCGCCCGCTGCCAGGCCAATTACAGGAGGTGGAACGGCAAATCATGGCCATTCCCGAATTCACCGAATGCGACAAGGTGACCGGCGATGACTGTTTCATCGCACGCCTGCATGTACGTTCGATGGAGCAGCTGGACACCCTGCTCGACCGCCTCAACACCCACGCTGAAACCAATACCGCGATCGTCAAGAAAACCCCGGTCAAACGGCGATTGCCGCCGATGGCTTAGCCGCGCCAACAAATCGCAGGCATGAAAAAACCCGCCGAAGCGGGTTTTTCATTTCAAGGCTGACGATCAGTCATCGCGCCCCATGATGCCGAACAGCTGCAACAGGCTGACGAACAGGTTGTAGATCGATACATACAGGCTGATGGTCGCCATGATGTAGTTACGCTCGCCGCCGTGAATGATGGCGCTGGTCTGGAACAGGATGCACACCGAGGAAAACAGCACGAAACCTGCGCTGATTGCCAGTTGCAGGCCGCTGATCTGGAAGAAGAAGCTGGCCAGCGTCGCGCCGAGCAGGACAAAGAAGCCCGCGGTAATGAAACCACCGAGGAAGCTCATGTCCTTGCGGGTGATCAGCACGTAGGCCGACAGACCGCCGAACACCAGTGCCGTCATCGCGAAGGCCGAGCTGACCACTTCAGCGCCGCCCTGCATGCCCAGGTAACGGTTGAGGATCGGGCCGAGCAGGAAACCCATGAAACCGGTCAGGGCAAATGCCGACACCAGGCCCCAGGCGGAGTCACGGAGTTTGTTGGTGAGGAAGAACAGGCCGTAGAACCCGATCAGCACCACGAAAATGTTCGGGTAGCCGACACGCATCTGCTGGGCAACATAGGCGGTCAAACCGCTGAATGCGAGGGTTAGAGCGAGCAAGCCGTATGTGTTTCGCAGGACGCGGCTAACCTCTAGCTGCTCAGCCTGCAAGCTGTTATTAACTGCGTAATCCTGTTCGCGCATGGCGACACTCCTGTTGGTTTGTAACGTTCAGTCGCAAAGATCATAACAGACGCTCTGTAACAAGCTATGCAGAGAGTTTGACAGTGTGTTTCATTCAGGTATTATGGCGCCCGCAACAACAACGGAGGTGTGGCCGAGTGGTTTAAGGCAACGGTCTTGAAAACCGTCGACTGTAACAGGTCCATGAGTTCTTATCTAAGGTACTCTCCAGTTGCACACTTGCAGCGTTATATCTCCCCTAGCAACACCCCTTCGGAAGGTTGGCTGAGTGGTTTAAAGCTCTGGTCTTGAAAACCAGCGTGCGCTAATCCCGCACCCAGGGTTCGAATCCCTGGCCTTCCGCCACAGACCCTTATAAATCAAGGACTTAGCGATTTTTAAGTCCTTTTTTTATGCCTGTAATTTCCTTGAAAGGCGGGCCTTCCAGACGTTTGCTTCCGCAACAAGCCCCCACCCTCATAGAATGCAACTGAGCTGGATGCACACTGTTGCACACTGTTGCATGCTTTGTGCCTCGGAAAAAGCCAGTTGCACACTTGGCTCCCCTCACACCCCGGGCGCATTTTTCCGCGAGCCCGCTGACCGCCATTGAGATTTTCGGACTGCCACAACTGGTTAAAGGCCGTCCTAGCCGCCCTCAATCGTCACCACTCCAAGCGCCTCACTTACGAGCAGCACCGCTTCGCGCCAAGCATCATCGGCTCGTGACTACATATTAGCCCCCCAAGAAAACAGGGGCGGCGACACCGCTGACTCTGTATCCGCCACAGGATTTACCCCCGAAAAAAGGTTCTTGCTTCCAACGCCTTTGCTTGGACTGCATGCAGCTTTCAGTCACTCCGCCCGGAATGTATGAGATTTCTTGTCGTAGATACTGCAGGCCGGATCTATACATCTAGGCGAGAATGCTCGCCAGATAGAGTTGCCCGATGACCAAGCAACGTCGTTCTTTTTCCGCTGAACTCAAACGCGAGGCCACAGGCCTCGTGCTCGATCAGGGCTATAGCCATATCGACGCCAGTCTTTCGCTTGGGGTGATCGAGTCCGTGTTGCGTCGCTGGGTTAACCAACTCCAGCAAGCGCGCAACGGAGTTACTCCGCAGAGCAAAGCTGGGCTAGGCGCTCAAAACGGACTCGGACTTGGTGATCAACGCATTGGGCATGGCTTACGAGCAGCGTGGTAGACCTCAAGGGCCGCTGTTTCACACGGATCCCCGGCAGAGCTAAAAGTCAGAGCCATAATCGTGGAAGGGCTTGAACTGTGGATTGCTCCATCGGCATGCTGAAAAAAACAATAACAAAAAAGGACACCCTTCATGCCCCAAGAGAAATGCAACCTGCACGCGGTCCAAGTCCCCAACGACGCTCGGATTTGTACCCGCACGGTAGAGAAGAAAGAAAGTAGGAAGCTCAGTAGATTCCAAGCACTTGGGCATCTGTGTGGATGGGCGGATGCAATAGTTGGAGATGACTCTAACGCTGCAAATACGATTGGAGCCATTTTAGGTTTTGGTGTCGAAGTTGATGCGTTAGGTTTCGACTACTACGATCCAGTACACCTGCTGTCGGCTCCAAACTGGAAAATCCGCATGTATGCTGCCTGGTGCATTGTTGGTGGCGAAGAGCGGGCCGCTGCAACGAATCTGGATTACGACGAATTCCACAACTATTGGCCCAGTATCGATTTTTGCGATTCTGGCTGGAACGACGAAGTCGTCAACTGGGTATCAAAGCTCGCACCTTACGACGAACCATTTGAGTTCAGAGTGGCGATCTCTGTGGGGAGCCCTCCTCGGCCGCAACTTATAATGAAGTCATAGAAACGTAGCGACAGGAGGATCTTTGAACTGCCAGCAGGTCGACTGACCTAAGCCTGAGTTTTTTGATCACTCAGAGCATGCGCAGTTGCAGAAGAACTGAAGAAGCTACCGAGTAGCTGATAGCCAGCAATTCTTTACGTCGTCGTGAATATGTTATCGGCTCGATTTTGCGGGTCACTGCTCCCTCGACTCAATGACCAGTTGTGCGAACTGCACGAGGTCTCGAATCGCCCCACTTCCACTTCGATCTAAATGAAAACCGAGCATGCCTGCCGCCCTAGGTCCATCCCTGTCACATTTGGGAGAGTCACCCACCATCGCAATCTGCTCAAAACCGTCCTCGAAAAGATGGCCTGAGGCGACACCAAGGGAACCACAGATAGTTTGATAGATTTCGACATCAGGCTTCATCGCTCCAACCTGGTAGCTGAAAGCGTGACCGTCCAAACCAGGTAGCTTATAGAGCACCGCTTCCCCATAAGGCTCGCAGAGGTTCGAACAAATCCCCACACGCACCCCTTCCGCGCGGAGCATCGCTATGGCTTCGAGCCCATCCGCAAATGGACTGATGGATACAAGTTCACGCTCCAGATCACCCTGGATGACCTGAAGTCGGCGCGGGGAAATGGTGATACCGAGATGATCTGCCGCCTCGGCGAGGCTCCAAGGGTTAGTCATGAGCAATCGAACATCTTCTGAACTGGGATGGCGCCCGGAAACACTTCCCTCCTTCAGTAATTGCTTAAAGGGGTGGAGCTTATGTTTGAGATTTAGCACAGTGCCAAATACGTCAAAAACGACCGCTGAAATCATGTATTGCCTGCCTGATCGCGATACCCGGCCTGTGGAATAGGCAAATCGCTTGGATTCACCGCTATGTTGGAAGGCAGTCTCGTCTAACCCACTGGGACTGATGAAAACATCAGACTATTGAAGGGTTGCCCCAAGCCTAAACCCTGAGGGGAACGTTTACTCTCAAACCTGCATGAGAAAGCACAATACTAGACACCCAAATCATGCTGTAGCCTCAACGCGAGAAGCTCATCGTCAGCGTGGCCATCGTCGACGAGCCTCTCCAACAGAGCGAGCGTGAAGTCACTCCACTTTACGACTGGAGGGGGCCCAGCAACGGCCGCTGGCTCCCAAGCATAGGCCGCCTCAAGAAGACATTTACATAGAACTTCAACGGGGTTGTTTTTGCCATCAAACGCCGCGAATGCCATGGTGGGCCTGTGGTATAAATGCGGATACCGCTTGAACAGAAACTGAATTTCGAGTCCCGCGATGGCTTCCTGGAACACCTCCATCAAGTGCATCTCGCAGAGGTGAGAGCCCGCCAATGACCAGATTGAGTCCGTCACCTGGTAGGTAAAGTCCTGCTTAAAGGCCCCTTCAATCAAAATGTCACTGACAACGTGAGGCTGCAGGTACATCTCGATAGGCATATCAACGAAGAACTTCACCCGACGAGGAGACTGAGAAGACTGAGGAGCGGGACAATACCCAAAATCGCTGATGAGGTCTTCTTCCACTACTTTGAAGCTCCATGCCAGTTTGCGTGATCAACAGATAGTAAGCGAAAATTAGCCTCTGCTCTTACGGTTGCAGAATTTCAGGGCAATTGCGCCCACGACTCCGCCCCGAGCGTAAGCTGACTGAGAACCACCGCTTGAGCCGAGCGATGCTGATGAACTGTTCATAGGAAACTCACAGATTTCCGCTTCTCGAATATCTGAGATATATGGCACGGCGACTTTCGATGCTTGGAATCATCCTTAGGCCCTCGCTAGATTCTTGATGCCTGCCTCCCCTAAGCCACTCTCAGCAACCCCCTGCAACGCTGCTGGGAGCCATCAGGACAATTCGATGTCGAATACGAAGGCGAAGTTTTCCAGCATCATCAGCACCCAATAACGCTGGGCTGGCCACCAACCTTTGATAGCCAGGTCTACCTCTGCACACGCGAAGCAGAAGCATGACTGCTTAGACGAAGGCTAGAATCTGATTAGTCATTATTTTCACAGAATCTGGTTGCCCTCCTCGACCGCATCAGTTTTAGTACTCCCCCTACTGTTTGACACCAAAGCCGCACATGACCAACACCCCCCCGAGCCACCTCACTCCTGGCCAACCTGCCCGCCCATGGCCGCGCCCGAACCGCCCTCTGCCATTTGCCGAATACGATGACTACGAGGACTATCCGCCTGACGGCTGGGAGCTCACGGACGTCGAATTCATTTGGTGGACATTAGCGTCTCGGATGAGCAAGAAGGCGCTTCGGGCGAGATTGGCAAAAGTAGTCAAGGAGAAACACTTTCAACCCCACGATTGCTTTCGATATATCCCCATAGCGGACAGAAGGGGTCGTGGACGCTACCCTCGCGGGGTCATGCTGGTTTTGAAACAGGTACTGAAGCCTTACAAGGCCATGTTTGTACATGAGGAATATAACGCACTGCGCATCCAGCTAACGATATGGCATACGCTCACCTTAGCAGCATTGGATTGGTGTCCTGCAGAGTGGCTACCTGAACACCTGGTGGTTGCGAAACTCGAAATGGATTTGGGTTTGTAATCAAATACCTCGCACCGTCGCAACTACCCTATCCGAGCACGAAATCGACTAACAGTACTAACCGTCTGGATTTTGAGCCACCGCCATCCAGTGAGGGTTGTAAATCTAGGCGTGAGTAGAAAATGGGGCTCTAGGTACCGTAGTGCGCCCTTAAGAGCTTGCAAACAGGCCACCGCTCACACTCATTGCCCCACATACTAAACGCCAAGATCGTGCTAAAACCTCAACGCGGCTAGTCCGTTGGCGGCGGTGCCATCCTCGACGACCCTCTCCAGAGCAGTGAGCGTGAAATCGCGCCACTTTACGGCTGGAAGACTCTCAGCACCGACAACTGAGTCCCACGCGCAAGCCACTTCCAGAAGGCATTTGCATAGGACATCAACAGGGTTGTTTTGGCCACTGAACAGCGCGAATACCCGGGCAGCATCATCGGGCTCTCCACCCAAAGGTCGGGTGACACTACGCGTTACGATGACCGCAGCGGCGATGACCGAGGCCAGGCAGAACACAAGCAACCCCAACATGTTCAGTCGCGCATCGTTGTACAGGGCCTGTGCCGACCTTTCACGATCGGCAAAGATCTGCCCTTGCAGCGTCATCAGGGCATCCAGGCTTTTATAAACCTGCTGTTCGGCGGGGATGACGTGCTGTTTCAACTGCGCTATCGCGGCATCAAAAGCGCCTTGCCTGATCAACACCTGCAACTGGGTGAACGCGGAGACGTAAGCCTCGCGATTCTTTTTCAGGGCAACATAGGCGGCCTTGCCATCCGCTGAATCGAACAACGGCTCAAGCGTCTCAAATGCCTGGCTGATGCGTTTTTTAGTGGCATCGATGGCCTGCTGCGCTTGCTGATTCTCTTTGTCGATCAGCAAATCCCTGGTGTTCCTGCCGTTGTCCCGCACACCGGTGGCAATGGCCAGGATCGGATCAATTTTCGGCCAGTCCTGTTTGACGATCACCATTGCCTGCTCTTTAAGCGTTGCCAAATCGTGCAACGCATAAAACGTCAGGCCTGTCAGCACCTATGGTGCAATTGCAAAACCAATGGCGATACGTCGTGTCGTACTTAACTTGGCCATACCAATTGCTCCCTGATTAATACCCGCCCGAGGGGTAGCACACTGGAAAACTTAATGTGCCTGTGAGCCCGGCATCCGCCCTACCCCTGGTCGCTTCAGTGCCCACGGATATAGTGTTCCAGTTGCCGGATCAGGTCGGCCTGCTCGACGATGGCTTCTTTCACCAGATCACCAATCGACAAGAGGCCGATCAGTTGATCACCCTCCACCACCGGTAAGTGGCGCAGATGACTGTCGGTCATGACCACCATGCAACGCTCGATGCTCTGCCGACTGTCTGCCGTCACGACGGGCGCGCTCATGATGGCCCTGACCGGCGTACCGACCGAAGAGCGGCCCTGCAGAACGACCTTGCGCGCATAGTCGCGTTCGCTGATAACGCCAACCACCCGCCCCTCTTCTATCACGGGTAGAGCCCCCACATTCTTTTCAGCCATCATCTTCAGCGCTTCAAGCACCATCTGATCCGGTGCGATGCTATGTACTTGCTGGTTTTGCATGACCTTCAGTTTCAGCAATTGTGCGGCTGTTTTCATACACGCCCCCGAAACCCGTTACGGTTAAAAAAGCCAAAAAAAAACACCTGAAACCCTTCGGTTCCAGGCGTCTTTGCCTGTTCTTTTACAGTGTTAACACCAGACTTTCCTGCCTGATGCTCCCATGTTACTCATGTCCTGCTCGGCCAATCGATCGTCGTTGACCGAGGGGGCTGTCCTGAGGAGCACGTTGCAGGTGAATCTGATGTGAGCCTTGCAGCCTTTGTGCCATTCGGCAGCAGAGAGACTTCATTCTGTGTGCAAGTCCAGGCTCTCGAGCTGGAGATGGTTGTCACGGCGACGGCGATCCAGGTGAGTTTCAGTGAGGGTGAGTAGACTTCCCGAGAAAGCCAATTGCCACAGGTGCAAATTGAGACGCTTGAGCTTTTGGAGGCGAAAGTCCATTGTGCCGCTTCCGTCTGGTGCACGTTGTTATGCATGGCGCTTTAAAAAAGTGCATGTACCGGTCGACTCCATAGCTCGTGAATATTCAAGCCCATTTCTAGCAATCCATATTGCTAGTCCCAGCACCTTCCATGCTGCCTCCCTCAAGGCGCACCAGTTAGATATGCGGCGTACGGATGAACAAACACATACCAGAGCCTTGGGGCAAATCTCACCTTTAGGTTCGACGAGGCACACGAGCCGTTCGAAGCTGCATGCCTGACGCCGCTTGCCCTAAGGGTTGGCGGGAAATGTTACTTGGCTGCCCTTGCAATGTTCGGAGACATGAGCCGATCAGGACAAGGACGATACACCGTTGCTACAACGGGTTTCGATGCTCTCTACAAAACGGTGTTGAGCGAGGAAGAGCTAAACGGGGATAAAATCCTTCGTCAACTTGAGCCGATCATTGACAACTACAAGCCCCCTCTTCCCACCGTGAATTTAGTCCCGGCGATGCTGGATCTCAGCCTACATCGTTGAGCGTGATGGGTGTCATAGGGAGATCACCACTCGCGGCATCAAAAAATCTTAACCGCTATGCAGCAAGCTCAACGAAGCCAAACTCCCCACCTCCAGTCACACCCGACAGCGGCCACTGAGTCAACGTGAACACGCTGCTGCTAACGACAACGCTTGGGCGACCTTCGCTTACCTCATAACCCGTTAATCCGAAACTCTAAACGTTGTTCACTGCCTACCGGCTGATGAAAAACAATGGCCACATCTTCGCAGAACGTTTCATCGGCCATTCTGATAGGCGAAACCTTGAGGCGTTCGACGATGACTGTTGTGAAACCTGGCAGATCAGGTACATCGCCATCGCCAAAATGTGGGTGACAAAGAACACCGCTAGGATTCAGGAGAAGCTTCATGCGCCCAGCGGTATCGGCACGATCCTCCTCAGCACCCTGCTCGTTCGGTGAGTAATCAAACGGGTCAAAAAATATGAAGTCGTATTGTTGATCGATAGTGGACTGTTTCCAATCTCCGCAGTGCGGGTGCACAGACGGATTTGCCTCAGAAAAACGCTCCAGGTCTTTATAGACGGCCTTCTCGATCTCAAAAATATCGTGCCGGGCAGGTTTCATATGCTCCTGAATGAGGCTGGCCGAGATGCCTAGCCCGAAACCAATTTCCAGCACGGTAGTCGGTTTGAGGTAAGCAAGTCGCAGAAACAGGGCCTTGAAATACTCCTCTTCGGTACGCGACATGACCACCTGCCCATTCCAAATGAGTACGTCATCATTTTTCTCGTCAAAATCTAACTCGATCGAACTCATAGGACTCTCGACTATGTCGTTAGCCAGATCCGTGGGCAGTTCAACCTCGTGGTGACTGCCGTCAAGCACCTGCGATGGGATTTCATTTTCACCGTCTATACACTCGCTCCCAGCACTAACCGACTGCTCATCGGCCGTCCCAGAGGACTGCCTACGCCAAACCAACACAAGCTGAGAATCCTCAGGAGCAGTCGCGTCGATAAAGCCCGCATGCTCAGCCGCCTTGCGCGATGCGGTATTGGATTTGCGCATATGAGCATAGACGACATCGTATTGGCTGAGCGCACAGCAACGCTGATAGGCCATGCGACCGATCTGCCTGCCCTGGCTGGGCCTGTTCAGAAATACGTGAAAGGATGGATGACGACCTCGGATCGAATCATCGACCATGTTGATGTAAGCGCTACCTGCCCGCTTGCCATCTGCCAATATGATCCAAGCCTCTCCTCCTGGCCCACCTCCTCGCTCACGCGACCCTGGGGTTGCGACCAACTCGATAGCGTCTGCGGCAACTGGACCCAACTTTGACTTGGCTTTTACTGCCGCAGGTTTGAGTGTCTGCCGCTTTGCTGCTTTTGGCCTCGAACTACTCAACGATCGAGCCATGGTGACTCTCCCAAGCCGAAAAGGAGGCGATCGCAACTTTGAGCCCAAAACTCCGCCGGAAAGAAGCCTGGAGAAAAAGCTATTACGATGTCCGCGAGACGATTCACCAGGCTGTGCCGATGTAATGCGTGGGTGAGCTCGTCGATTCGATTCAACACGTCTGGCAACGGGCCGTTCAAAGGGCCTGGATGTTCGACAGAATCACTGTCTCCGTCGTACCGGTTGCAGAAGTAATCCATGTCAATGTGAAGCAGGATGGCGCACTTATTCCCTTCAAGCCCCTCAAGCCAATCTTCCAGGTCATCGGTGAACCGATATCGCCCTCGACCTACCCCTTTTCCGTCAGGGATCAGCGAGATCCCAGGACGGTGCTCAGAGGGACTGAGCAGCGTATCTGCGAATGACTCCAGCTTGATCGCTGAATCGACCGTCCCGGTGCATTTGGGGCCTTGGCAAAGGTGACGTACATCAGTGGTGGGGGCGTAATGAAGGAAGGGCGTCAAGAAACTCCCCATTCCCAACGCGCCACTCATGATCGCACTCGTCACGGTGTTGGGCTGATGAAGATTCATGGCTTGCTCTTCGATGGGATCGAACCAGCCTTCAGGGCGTTCGAAAAGTCGGGGTGCTCCCAGATCCTTATGATCATCCACATGGAGCACAGTGATGTCCGCATGATACGGGTTCTTAGCCAGCCACTCACTCCAACTCTCGAGTGTCCAAGTATCATTCAGCGATAACAGCACTCGACCGTTTCGCTTACGAGCCACCGACATATCCTGATAGCGAAGATCACCGCCCCACCACGAAAGGCCCTCATTGAGCCGGGGGTCGACATAACGATATGGGTCATCCGACCAACCCAGCGTCAATGCCCATAGGTCGTCGACCTGACTGGCAACCGCATCCTTGTCGCAGAAATAGTCTCGAAGCTGAGCGTGTCTTTGCTGCGGATCAAGCGACAGTCGGTACAGCGGGATGGTGATCGGCGAACTCATAGGATTCTGTCCCTTCCTTGGCGGCACGGCTCAATACGTCAACAAGGCTCAGACCCATCTGCGTCAACGGGCATTCCTTCAGTGTGGCAAACGCCTGCTTCAAGTGCAGATCGGTATCAGCAATCTGATTAACCGCACGCGAGTTAAGGCTTACTGGCCCGTGATCACGTACATACATCCAAAAACGTCTGAGCTCTACAAAAACGAAAACTGCATGGAGCAGTCCCGATGGTGGACGCAGGTCTTCTCTCCATGGGGAAACGACTTGGACGGATGTACGCTCCACGGTCGGCGCGGATCTCTCCAACAGGTAAAGTTTCTGGTGACGATGTTCATGGATCAGTGAGTCTGCGAGGTCGTAAGGGTCAATCAACCCCTCACCCTGAGAAATCGACACGTAGAGTGCCCCGGGAACGGAGTTGTCACTGAATGACACGATCTTGCGAGGATCCGCGGTGGGGTCGCGAACGAATTGGACAGCTCTGCACGCCGTAAAAATCTCAGCCGCAAGTTCTGGACGCCAGGCCTTGACAATATCCATGGCTCGTTCGACAAGCGTCCGTCCGGCGTCCGCAAGTTCATCGCTTTCAAAGATAATAGCCTCACCGAACGGAGCCCTCAGCCAGAGGTCATCGCGGCCAACATCGAGTTCAACGCTATCCGTTTTCTGGCCAGCAACTGCAATCAGCATATCCAGGTAGGCCGGACTGACTGTAATGGCCTGACCATCCACCGCCAACAAAGCATGCCCACGGTTCTGAGCTACTGCCGCACTTGACCATGCAATGGCACCAGGATGGAGCGCCACATGTTCGAAGGTGACGTCATGCATCGATTTAAGTTGCGCTGCCCGACTGTCTTTTGGGAACAAGTCCAACGCCTCATGAAGACGTTGCACCGCGTCATCCCTTGCACCGACACAAAGCCAGCTCAAATGCGGCTCAGATGTCTCTGCCAGCTCGAAGCGAGACAGCTCGAACGTGTCGGGGAGAGGCTCCAGAACCTCCCCAGGCGCTTCGCTGGAAAGATGTTCCTCTAAACGATTGCTGATATGCGAGACCAGGCGCTTCATCTCGCTACAGTAGACCGTAGGATTAGCGAAGCCATTCTCGCCGAAGCGGTGAGGGAGTGAGCCGCCGCCACAGATATCTACGATTGCACACGACTGACAAGTCTCTGACAGACCGTCTTTGCGCAGATGGCGTCGATGCTGCTCGATGGAGGGCGAACGCGCCACCTCGATAATGGACGTGTCAGACACGGTTCCATTGAGCTTGGTTGCTCCATCCTGCGTCACCTTTAAAACGTCAAGATCGTGATAGCTACCATCCGTTTCAATCGATAACAAACTCACATCGCCAAAACCAAATGCATCGGTGCCAGAAGGCAGCCCTGCACAGACATCGAGCAAGGCTTCAAACGTTCTCAGGGGGATATGAGCATACTGGTCGAACCAGACATCAAACGCATTGACCAGCCAATTTTCGTACAGCCCAGGGTCTTGGTTCCGTCCCGGAGGTGGGCGAAGCCAATGAGCGTCCGGTAACAGAAAATCCAAGCGTGGAATATTGAACTGATCGAAATATTCAAACAGCTCGGACGCACTGGTCGAAGCGTCTACCACCGCAATGACGCCCGCAAAGATCGACGGATACTGCTGCAGGCGCGTGAGCGCCTGCTCCGTCTGCGCAAAGCTGGAGCGCCCTTTCCGGGTCAAGCGGTGCTTGTCGTTTGCGGACTTTGGCCCATCAAGGCTGAGGGAAACACCGACGTCAGCCTTGGCAAGGATATCCAGGGCCTCGTCGGTCAATAGCAAGCCATTTGTTTGCAGGCTGACATCCACAGGAATGGAACAGGTTTGGCGAAGAAGGCCCGCAAAGTTTGCAAGTGTTTGGGCTCCTGCCAGCAAGGGCTCGCCACCATGCAGAATGACTGTGCAGTGCTTCAGGTCACTCTGAATCACATACTCCGCGAGCTGGCGGGCGAATGCCTCGCGATGTTCGGCAGAGAGAAATTTAGGCATGGAGCGCCAACTCTGATCCGCGTGGTGGTAGACGTAACAATAATCGCAATCGAGGTTGCACCGCGATGCCACTTTTACCAAAAACGACGAGAACTTAGCAGCGTCCATGCAGGCGACTCACGAACGATTGTGGCGGTGGTGCATGCGATCGTAACTGGTGATGACCTGGCTGACGTCCGACTCAGTCAACACGCGCGAACGCAGGCGCTGGATGGCTGGGTTGGTGCTCTGCCCTTTTGCCAGACTTTGGCGGATCGTCGACTGAGTCGACTCTTGGATCTTGATTGCTGCAGACGACATCACTGACTCCTTGACATGTTGAAGTGCCATTATCATGGCCGATGGATCCAAAGTATTTCAAGGGTTATTGTCGGCTTGTAACAAAATGGATAAATAGATGCTTAGTGAAAAATTTTAAGCACCAACAAAGATACTTTCGACGCTTTTGGCGACATTTCGGTCTTTATAATAGCTTCAGCATGAAATTGCCAAGGATACGCACGAGCAGCGGCACCGCGAGACTAAATATTCATACCCCCAAATCGTGCTCGAGCCTCAACGCAAGGAGAGAATCATCTGCACATCCTTCGTCGACGAGCCGCTCCAATAGAGCGAGCGTAAAGTCGGACCGCTGAACGAACGCTACGGCGCATGCTTGGACACAGGCGACGTATGCGCTTGGGTGCCCCAATCCAATGAGTACCTAACGACAGCCAACGTGCTTGAGCCTCTAAATTATCCGCCGTCGCATGAGGACTTGAAGCTATAGGCGATGAGCGCGGAAGTTTTGAAGAAACAGACGTTCAGCTGTGAACACATGACGTGAATACCAAAATCTGCGCTGCAGGACGCTGAGCTTATGAACTAGGAACTTACTCATGCGAGTGATTCCAATATCGCGGCCAACGTCGGACAACATTCATTTAGTTAAAGCCACACGACCACACAACACTACCGCGTCATATTTTTAGTTGCCAAATTGACAATTAATTTTCACTTGCAAAGTAAATCTGGTTCATGGATTATTATTCCAATTATATAAAAAACAAAAAAGGAAGAACGTCATGTCCTATTGCATCAATGTAAGCCACCTTGAAAGAGAAACCTTAGTCTCCGTAAAAATAACGGGCCCAAGCGAGGAATTCCGGTCGGTCAAAATATCCCAATTCCAACGTATCGGTTGGCTCTTGGGTATATTTGACCATGCTCAGCGTCTAGTTGACCGATATGATGGGCTTTTGAACTCCGGGTATGATCAGGAAGCGCTCGAGCGTGTGGCTGGGCTTTTGCCTGATCAAGCAACCCGATTGCTCGCACTGACGACTCTCAGGGATCGTTTTGAATACGTGTGGGACATCATCGGAGAAAGCGAACGTGAAGTGGCGAGAATCATGGATTTTCGTTACTACGATAATTTTTGGCCCTGTTTCGATGCCTACAGCGTCATCTGGAATCCTGACCCCTCCCCCTACCCTGGTCAGAAGCTACCTTTGTCGGAAACGTCCTCCAGTCAAACCAGGTGGTGATCAAGGCCGCACGAGCTGTTTCACTATTGTCGGCGGCAAATGGTCGGCGGTGTTCCTAGACCCCACAGATCACTGCCTATCGTGTGCCGAGCCTCTCTCAATTTTTGCCAAGGAATCTTTCTTCCCTCGCCATTAATTTCTGCTGCTAAGGCACCCTCCTTTCGCGACATTGGCAGCTTTCAGCAAAGGTTGAAGCTCCGCATGAAGGCGATGGTACTGCGCAAAGGCAGATGAGATATTTTGATCAGGCGTGTTGATGCGAATGTCGGTGACGGGGTCATTTCGCCGGCCAACGTCCATCGTCGCCCGGTGATTATTGACCCCCTTGCCTGCGGCTTCGATGTTGTAGGAGCCAGTGTGGTGGGCTTCAACGGCGAAGCCTTGCTGGATGTCCAGCGACTGTTTAGTGATGACGCCGGCGTCGGTGCTGATCGATTGTTTGATCAACTCGTAGTACTGATCCAGCGCCTCGTTCAAGAACTTGTTTTGCAGCTCGTTGAAGCCACCGAGCGCCGTCCGGAATCCCTGCTCCAGATTTTCTTTCGTTTCCATGCCTTATCCCTAAGAAAAACAGCCGAAACAGCAGAACTAGTCGCCCATTTAAGGCTGTCCAATCTGAATGCATCAGCAGCAACCTATTTTCCGTAAGATTAACAAAAAATGATGGCCGAATGCCATCTAGGCAAACACGAAAGTTGAAGACCGTTGGCTTGACGTCATAGCGTTTAGGGGCCGCGCATTTCCAGGCCTGTTTCGGTCACAGATGCCAGCGCACGCTTAATATGCCCACGGCGTCGACCCGACTCTTGCTCAAGCTTGCAGGGCGTTGGCCGATGCAGAAGGGTCAGAAACCAGCACTACAGGGAGCGTCATATGCTCGATATTCTGCTCAAACTCTACAGCTTCATTTCTCAAATCTGGTCATCGCTTTCGCAAGAACAGAAAGATGAAATTTGCCAGGCTTTTGTCGATCTGATGGACAAGGTATTCCGCGAATTTTTCAGGGCAAATGCAGAGGCAGCTCAATGAAATCACTGACTGATATCGTGCACGGAAATAACACCTTCGCCCCCAAAAGCGCTGAAACACTTGCAGTCACTACTCGCGCTGAAGTGAAAATGGCATCCGTCGCGATTCTTGGCACAAGCCTGGGGGCAACAAAGGCCTCCCAATTCGCTGACGGTGCTGCAAACTTCATTACTGATAATGAGTTTCTGGGCGAGCTTGAATCAGAGATTGGCCTGCCCCAAAAGTCCGAAACCGAAGATGAGTTCGTCGCTCGGGCGAAAAATGCAATGTTCGAAATGCTGAAAAGCAAACTCAAGTAAGCATAAAGCTCGCATGGAGTGCATCAGGTTCTTATGCAGCCCTGCACGCATCCTCATCAGGAATAGCAGCCGCCGTTGAGACGCCCTTCTCGTGGCATGGTGCTGGCTTTCAAGCTTGTTCTTTGCCACCAAAGTGCAATGCTTCGAAATAAAGTCTGAATACGTTTTGAATCCAGACTTTTTCTTTCAGCCGCAAATCTGACAGAGTTTTGCCCAAGAAAACTCAGGTGTGCCTGAACGAAGCCCAGCGCAAATTAGGCACGGAAAAACCAGCCCTCAGTTTGGCTTGCGGCCCCACAGGGAGCGTTCAAGATAGGCAGGCAGTAACCACACCCATGCCTCTCTCGGAGAAATCATGCCTGTACAAACGTTAAACCCTTGGAAATACCCTGCCTTTGCATCCAAACCAATTCTGGGATTGCTTTGGTTCGTGCTCGCCTTGATGACGATCATCGCGGGACTCAATGCGTCAGAAATTTTCTATTCCACCAGTGCACACCAAGGCCCGATCGGGCTTGATTTTAAACTGGGGGTTATTGCGACGTCGTTCAACGTGCTGGGGATCTTGGCCCCGCTGACCCCCTACATCCAACGCTGGCAAATTCGTCGGATGCGTGAGGAACATAAACGGCGTGGGGTAGCACTGCGTGTCAGACCTACTTACTGCGCAGCACTGATTGCCGGGACATTACTGATGGTCGCTTCCCGGGCAATTACCCTGTTTCTGGGATACCTCTGACACGGCTGCTGGGAAGGAAATAGAACGTCTGCCCTCCTTCCCACGCCGCAAAATGTCGTGGCTCACAGAGAGGCGGTTGAAAGACCGTTTCTCTGTGTTAAGGCACATTCTTGAAAGTTTTGCGTAAATGGAGTGACGGTAGCTCTGTATTGAATGCGTCGAGCTCCCGCAGCAGATCCTCAGCATCCATTAGATTCAGCTCAAAGCCATGTTTGCCGATGTTTGTTGAATTAAGTCGATCCTTAGCGGATTTGGAGAACTTGGAGGTTGTCGCAAGATAAGCAGAATTCACACCCAAGACGAGTTGTACACCAAGAAGCCTGTCCACGACGCCGATCCCAACAGTGCCTTTATAGCGTTTGCACTCCACAATCGCTTGCCGACCTGTAGCATGCTCAAAAGGTAAATATCGACTCCTCCATCCGCAGATTGCTTAGTCAACCTGGTCTGCCAGCCAAGACTTCTGAAAATCTCAGCGACAAGCCCCTCAAAACGTCGTGGGGTGATTGTATGAATATCGGTGAATTTACGCTTTAAATGAGTCGCGAGTTCGTCAAGGGCAATATTTGGATCTGAGACATCAAAACTTTTTAGTTCTCGGAAGGGAAGGTGGCCCATCGCCCACTATTTATCGACATTCCAGCGTTGTGGCGGGATACCCACCGGCGCCTCGCCCACCCACATAGCTTGCAAGAAGCCTCGCGGTAGTACGCTATATCCATATTACTCTCTTGTCTTGGCGGATAAACATCTGAAGCTGCTTTTTCCATCGGGGCCGAGCCAGCTTGAGGCACCGAGAGCTATCGCCTAGACAACAAGTGACCAAACGAAGCTGGATCAATAGAGACAGTGATAAGCGGGTCAACAGTTAGCCATTTCTCATGATTGCGCTCGATTTCGGAGCCATGGTGCTGAGTTTTAGGCACTCCCGGTGGAGCGACTCTTCGCTGCTGATCGGCAGGTTCGCCCGGAGAGTCTTTTTGACCCACTATCGCCGGCTCACCGTGAGTGAAGGCGAATACAACGACCCCAACCGCCGACATGGCAAGGATCGATAGACCTACGATACTTACTCGACGAAAGATGCCCTCAGCATCCCCTATTGGTTTTTCCACCATTTTTTTGAATTCAGCTGTCGAGAGAAAACGGTACAGCTTCGATTGCCATTCTGCACGCAGGGCTTGTTGAATTTTGATGAACTTCCAGCCAGAGAATACATTCATCGCTGTGTAGCCAAAAGCCACAATCATAACGACCGTAATGAGATAGGGATTGATCTGGACTGTTAGTCGAGCGGCTATCAACCCCAAGCCTACTGTTAACGCCGTAGCGATCGCAGCGACTGCTTGCCTGGTCGCATCGGTGGCTTTGGAGGCTTCTTCAGTCACGGCCTTACGTAGATCTCCCAGCGACTTGAGGGTGTCCTTTGTGATCTCGGACACTGCCATTTGATAGGCGATTTTTGCGCATTCGAGCGCAGCGGCTAGATGTTCGCGAAAATATTCCGCGACCTCTCCGTCTGACCTTCCTGACCGCGCGATCTCTGCTGAAAGCAGAATATGTTTCACCTCTGCTTCCCTGGCGTTATCAAAAACCCAACCAGCTGCTTCCTGAATAACCTGAAAATCCTCCAAACCAACGCTTTCGGACTCTCCTGCCTCAAAGGATTGCGCAAAGGTCAGGTTAAGTTTCGGTGGCCCTTTGAACGTCAGCGTATTGCCCGTCGAGTCTATTTCGTTGGCCACGCAACGGCTCAACACATTGAACGCATGCGTTGCCCATATCTGTTGATAAGAATTGTCTTCGACTAAGCCTTGGCCCTCCGCAAGTAACCAGTGCCGAACATCGTCAGGTACCGTTCGAACAGTGGCAGACTCCTTCACCAATAACCTGGGTGCTTTGGTTGCCGGCGCTACCTCGAACATCAGAGCATCATCCCACCCGCAATACACCCTGGCTCGCGAAATGAAGGCCTGTTTTAAACCAAGCAAACGCCAGCGGGCGGCCGAGTGCCCCTTCTGCAAATAGCTACTGAATCCAACTTCCGTGACCAAAAACAGGTCATCAACCTGCTCTTGCGCTGGCGGCAATACTTTCTCAAGCTGGATACGGAACGGCCCGAAATCCTCATGAACTTCATCAAAATCGTACTCACTACCATGACCGTCAACAATGCTGACGGGCCACGAAGCGTCGGAGGCGGCCCGCGCAACCGTGAGGGTCGCACTGGACGACAGATTTGACACGATAAGGCTCGATGGGCCCTCTGAGATCAGCGCGAGCCCTTTTCGAGCCAAGTCATTAAGTAGGTTGGCCAGGCTTAGGTGCAACAACACTGTCCTCCGTGACCATGTCAGTCTCCACGATGATTTGCCTTTTATCGCCTTTCAGCTCTATCACCCGCACATTAGGATTTTCGACCCTGTCAGGGAATAGGATAGTCACCCCCTCCACGGTCATAATCTTGCGCATGTAGGGCTGCTTGAGAATTCTGCGATCCGGTTTGAAACTAAGCTCGTGCACCTTGCTTGTTCTCACCCGCTTACGCGTCTCACGCTCAAGCCGATTGGCGACCTTTTCATCTTCAGGATGCCCAGCAGCAACCAATACCGCTTCGACGATGGCGTCTTCGTCAATCTTACTGCGCGAGCCAAGTGATGCCTGCGCCTTCTTGACAGCCTTCGACACATCCTCGTTTGGAAGATCCTTTTTGCAAGCCTGCAAAGTCGCCCTGATCAATTTGCGCGTGATTTCGCTTAGCTCAGTATCAGAAACCGCCCTGGCGACCGAAAGGAAGTCGGCAAAATAATCTGCGATATCCGGCCCCTGCTTGGTGCGATCGGTGGCCGAAACCTCTTGGTTAGCCACCCCACTGACAACACGTATCAATGCAGTTTTCTGAATGGCTTTTTTGTCATCAACCAGCGCGTTGACGATTCGCCGTAGCGCGTTCGCTGGTGCGGCATCGTCCTGCTCTAGCGCAAGTTTGTAGTCATATTTGATCAAGCTGTAGATCTTCACATCAGGATCCTTTACCTCCAGCTCGAACATGCACAACACCCCGTCAGCACTGCTGATGACGTGTTGGGTGTTGAAGCTCAAGGCAAGACTCTGCGCTCCCCGCTCAAAGGTGGTGTCGCCATTAGCGATTGCCTCGATCTCGCGCCGTGTGGTGGAAAAGCCCTTGAACATGAACACCGGCGCTGCCGCCGTATCCAGAATCTTGCCAACGAAAAAACCTTGCTCTTCCAATGCGCGCTCTGGCATGGCTTGGAAAGCCTTGGTACCAACGACATGAAGAATCATTCTTTTTATCGTTAGTGACCCTTGCTCTTCGTCCGTAAAAAAGCTCATCTAAACTCCAAGTGCAGCCGTAACTCCTGCAGAGCAGCAGGATAGGCATGCTTGCGGCGAACCGCTCAGGCAAGTAGATATGGTTTTAAAAATATGCGCCTAACGACGCATGCTCTGCAAAGCCAGTTCGACAGGTAACATCTGATGCTCTGCTCCAACACGCCAACATATGGCGAAGGTCAAAAAGCTGGCAAGCAACCAAGAGCCGCAAATCTCAGCTTATGACCGAATAGTTTACAAATAAAAATCCCCGCACCTTCGGCCTTCCAACTTTGCATTCTCAGCGAAGATCTCGACCATGGCTTCGATCCCAGATAAAAATCTGGCTTGGCCTTTCTGAGCATCCCAACATTTTCTTTGCCGCGCGACCGGCCTGTGTTTCAAGCATCGGTTAACGTGCTGCAACTCTGTGCTGCCATCATCAACCTCGCCTACCAGACAAATCACCCGGACAATTTTCATTGCATGGACCATGCTATTGACCTACGATCAATAAATCAACTTAAAAAAATGATCGAAGGTCAATAAATGATGAATGCGCTGCTCTTAAAACGCGCAATGAAGTACCTAAATCTCAGTGGGGTAGCACTGGCTGAAAAAGTCAGCGCCCTGCGAGAGGATGGGAAGCGCACCGCACCTGAGACAATCAGCCGCTGGTTGAATGGTACGCGGCCAGTTGACCCATTTCTCATGGGTTGGATTGCGGAAATGGTGCGATCTAAGCTGTTGACGGATGATGAGCCCCGAGTTCAGCTACCCAAAGAAGGGCTGATCATTGCGATCGCCAATCTGAAAGGTGGAGTCGGTAAGACAACCGTCGCCATGTATCTTGCTGCGATAGCAAAATCGCTTCGCCTGAAAACCACATTCCTCTTCGCTGAGTACCCCGAAACCAGGCGATACTCAGAAAATATCATTCACCGCTTGGAAGCACTTAGGATTAACTGCCCTGCGCTCAGTCCGGACGAGATTCTCGCCTATCGACCGTCAGCAGGTGAGATCGTGATCGTAGACGTTGCCAATAGCGTAACCCACGATTCTTTCCTTCCCCGCGAGAACACAGGGGATCGCCTCAAAGCAAACATCGACGGTTTTCTAAAAAACTTCCGCCCTGATATTTACCTATTACCCGGGGAGTTCAGCAGCAGCTTTGACAATTGGGCACTCAAAGATTTTATCGACAGTGATGCACTCCACGCTCCGGTGCAGCTATTGCACCGCCCACGCCTCATGTGCATGGACTTTGCCGCCACCGCAAGCACTGATGGGCTTGATGTGACCGCCGAATTATTCTGCCCCTTCTTCATCCCTCAGGCGATATCCTCATCACCGGCACTGCCTCGGGATTTCATGAGCGAGTGGCAGAATCTGGATCAACAACATCATCACTACCGACTGTTTGAGCATCTTTTGGAGATGCTGGGTGGAGAGATCATTGACAGCTACCAGATGATGCAGAATGTCCGAAAGGCCTGCCTGGCTGACCTCCTGAATCTGGCGGAAGATACGCCACAGTTCAAAAAAGATCGTCTGAAGCCAGCAGCAATGGGAGAGGGTACCTAAAGTACCGGGCTCAGGAAGCCGTTGATGCCCCCCCCTGGCGACTCACTCCCTGTTACTTCTGGCCAGTACCCTCCTTTCCCGGTTGAATGGCCTGTGTTGCAGCCCTATGTCTTCAGCCAAGGTTAACTCCCGGATTACTTCACTCGCTTGGGGCGCAGCTGCCTATCGATCGACCAAACGATTCGTGAACATGCTTCTCTGCCTGTGGTAGTCAACACACCGCTTCATCCGCTCCTCATCTAATGTAGCCGTCAGAGTGACGGCATTCGCCACCTCACAAGCAGGTTCATCCGCCAGCCAATCGGCATATTGTGCAATGCACTAAAAAGAGCCCAGGAATCTTGGGAGCTCCGAGGTACCCAGTACAAACCACTCGGATCGATCTCGGTTTCTATATCGACCGAACCTAACTCCGATGCTTTAGGGAATGACTCCAGCAGCTCTGGCGCTTGATCAAGACGGAGATATACGCAAGCAAGAGCTTGACTGCAAAGCGGCTGTATTTTTTCCACGACAAGCTCTTGCTTTCATATTTTTCCAAGTATTTTAAATGAAAGAACAGAATGCCTTTTTTGGGTCACAAGGCCAGGAAGCTCAATCATTTCCCCACTACTAAGATTGAGAGTGTAAGAGATAATGCGGATAGGAAAAATTATGAGTCATTACTCAATGAAGAATATATTTTGATTTTATGGAGCGAGCTCAATCAAAGGGAGGCCACTCCGACAGGCATTTTCTAGGATTATAAACAAGTACCCCTAGGGCATTCGAATCAGCCGGATTTACTATCCAACTGTGAAGTCACAGTGAGCCTGCTTGGGGGGCACCTATGCTCCTCCCATTTGGGCTCGAACGCATTGGAATGATGATGCTTACAGGAAATTCAGGGTTTCGTACACGCTGTATGGCTGAGCTCTCAAATTCACCCCAAATCGGAAAAAATATTTTTCAGAAACGCTCAAGTTCCAAAATTCCGAACCGTTATTCTTTATAACCACCTTGTACCACGCAGACTCATACGCATTGATCGGTACAGGTTTTTATAGTGGGCATTCGCCCACATTCAATTTAGCCTAAGGAACGACGCACCTTCATTCGATGCAGGTGTAAATTTATGAAACGTATCCAATCCGCTGTTGCATTGCTCGTCGCAATGACCGTCTCCTCCGCGAATGCTGAATCCACCATCCTCCAACAGTCAGAGGCACTCAAATTAATCCGAGAGACTGCCAAAGATTTTTGTAATGAGGCGCAAACAACTGGCTCCAGCCATGAAGCAAAAATCAAGGGCTCAGTTGAGGTAAAATTGGGCGCCCTCGTTAAAAAGTTGGGTGATGGGAGCGCTTCGCTCGCAGCCGACTATTCGCAGGACTCCTTCGTTGGCGTACTTCGAAATCAGGTGCTCGATAGCATCAAAGAAGCAAACAACTGCCGCAAGGACGTTCTCGAGCTGTTAATTGACCGGCTACTGCCCATTAACAACAAGCCAAAAACCGTCATTGAAAACTCAAAAGCCTACGGTTCGTCACCCCAGGATGCGTATTTGATTGCTACTCACCCAACAAAGGTTTCCGTCAAAGATGTGAGTATTCTCAGCTTTAGAGACGACGACGCAGCCAATTTTTTGACTGCCTCCTTGGAAAACCAATCCGAAATCCCGGCTCAGGATGTTCTAATTGACTTGGTAAACGATAAAAAAGGAACCCCTTTAACGAAAGCTTCGGTTATTCCTGTGAAAAAAAGCAATTACTACTTGGTGGCCGACTCGAACGGAATCACCATCCCAGCCAAATCCATCTTGGACTTCCCTTTTATCTCAGTCGCACAGCTGGCTAATTTGTTGGGCGCCAAGAATGACGACTACTGTTTGTATGATGCCTCGCCGGAACCAATTGACGTGATTGCAAAGAATGCCGGCTTTCTTGAGTCTCTAGAGCATATGCCGCCAGAAATCCAAGGAATGCAACCGGCAACACAGCAGGTTGGCCTGAGGCTAAGAATCAAGTATCAAACCATTTTCAAACAAACCGTGACCAACTATGTGATGGTGTTCGCTCACTTTACCGAGAAAGGCAGCAAGGGTTGGATTTGGTACCCAAGCACCAAAAAGGCTGGGCCTGTGCAATGCATCAGTGCTTAAACTGCTACTGCTATAGCCTCCCGCTCAAAAAAAACGACCAATGTCTTCATTCCACAGATAGATTGGGGTTGAAACCGGTAGCGTTGGGAGATCGTAGATAGCGTATCGGGCTCATGAAGCCGCCGGAACCCTCTGGCGGTTCACTACTTACCCCATCTAGGCCATACCGTCCTTCTCGTTAGAACGGCCTGCATTACATCGCCACAGGTTTCACACGAATCGCGCGTGTAGCCTAAGGCATTAAGGGAGCTTCAGTTGCATCGAAAATCGCCTGCACGCCGCCCATGAGTTCGGGCCGCAAAATCGCACTCCACTTGATCACCCGGTTGCATTCGTTCTGACCAACGATTGCATCGAATTTGATCAGCGTGCTTTGTCACCATGACCGGCAGAAAACGACTGAAGCAGCCACTCACGTTAGGCTCTTTCGGCCAAATCGGCGCTGTTCACGGTACACGATTATTTCTGTATATCGACATTCTGATCAGCAACCCGTCGAACATGCCAGATAGAAGTCTTCGATTACGGTTGCCCAGGCGGCGGGGGTGTGCTCTCTGTCTTTAATACGCTCTTTCGTGCGGAAGTCTTCCTGGCAGGGCTCTTCGGCTGTGTTAGGAAAGTCTCGCAGCTAAGTATGAGCTCTCGGCCATAAGCTCGCGAGGCGTCACAGACAGCATTGCGATTTACCGCCAGGATCATGTAGGCAGCGTGTGCCGCCGCTACAATTAAAACTACTGTAGTTTTGCTGCCCAGTGGGGCGCTAATATCCCATGACATACGCCAAAGGGTAAGCGTGCAAATTGCTACAACAAAGACATTAAGCAACAATGCAAAATTCTTGACACCGAGCAGGTTTCGGCGAAAACCATATGTGACGTTCTCTCCGAATAGGATCGGAAAGACTTTCGTGTTGCGAGTATTTTGGCGAAGCCACACACCGCATTGACCGTAAAACAAGTCTGCAGCGTCTTGATTTTCGCGCTCTTCTTCAGGACTGGGAATCGCCACTTTCAGCTTGCCAGCGATAAATTCTCGATATCGCTCTTTTGAGCCTCCATCGATGGTCTGGTCGTTCCGACGAAACATGGTGATCGATGGAATGCCGCCTTGCTCTTCGTATATCTTGGATTCGATTTTGCGGCCGCGAGCACGCGAAAAGTCCGCGATAGCAAACAGCATAACGAGTAGCCCCAGCGACGCAATCATGTTCGAAAGTCCGAACGTCTTCCACGAGATCAAGAGCGTCAGAGCAGCGAGTGCCGGTGCCGCTGCAATGATGGCTGGAAATAGCCTTGCGCGAATAGAATAGGCGTCGAAGAACTTAAAAATCTCCATCAGCGGCCCTCCACTTCGTTTGCAAACTCTTCCGCAACTGCCGGAACAGCATCGGGATGACCGGAGCCCTTGTAGTGGCAAATCCACTTCGTGCGGGTGGAGTAAACCTTGAAGCCCCTTCGCATGAAAGCGTTCTTCACCTGCGCTCGCGGGTAGTCGTGCTTGTTTGACCCGACCGAGCAAAAAGCGGTACCGACCACTGTGCCTGGTGGTTGCTTGGGGCCAAGCCACATGTCCAAAACTGAAGGCGTAACGTTATGCCTGCTTCCATGATGGGGCACTTGTACGAACCTGGGCCTTTTCAAGCCAAGCTGAGCCCCATAGTCGGCTGCCTCCGCCAATCCGATGGGGCCAACGTCAGCGGTAAGTAGAACGCCCTTGTCTTCGAGTACGGCGTACTGCACGACGCAACTTTCATTGGACGCGGACGTCTCGGTGTTGCTCGCGAGCGTTTCGATGTCCCAGTTTTCCAGCACCCTCTTTGCACCTTCGACTAAAGACCGCAGCAAGCCGAACTCTCGTGAATCTGCCACTTCGGCGGTGTACCTATCGGGTGTCTTGCCAAAATCGGGGATCGAGTTGACATACCGTTCTCTTGTTGGTGCAAGCACGGTAAACACCCCGATTCGCGCACCTTGAAACACCTCGTGGATGTGAGTCCCCTTTTTGATGGCAAGCCTTTCCAGTTCTACCAGATACGGGTGCCTCTCCTTGATGTTGTCGATCAGCCCTTGCAGGGTGAAGTTGCCGTGGAAGTGATGAAGAATCTGATCGGCATACAGCCACGGCCTGTTCATCCAAAGATTTTCAACCTCGATATTCTCCATCACACCAATAAGCCCAGTCGCATGATCATCATCAGCGTGCGAAAGCACCATGTGATTGATGCGATATCCCGGATAAAACGCATTGATGTGCGTGATGATGGTTTCAGCCGTTTCAGTGCGACCCCCATCGACTACATGAAGGTAATAACCGTTAACGTCGTCACCGTAGCGGATAACGATTGCGTCGCCAGAGCCTTCTCCCACGGGTAAGAAATCGACCTCATAGCTCATTATTGCTACTTCCTTGGGCTAAAACAGCGATTGCAAAAAGACAAATAAATATGCAACTTGATATTTTTACGAGTAATCGCACATTCACGTCAAATGGTTGATTTCTGACTTTCGGTCACCCAAAGTCAAAGCGCGCCGCTTGAATCAACGCACAAATATCCCTACTGCACCTTTGGCAGCGATCACCATGAGCGCTGGCAATCCTTCAACGCTCATCTGGCGATGCAGGGTACTCAACAAATTCTCGTCAAGCTCACTCGGGCGAGCTGGGCACCCATCGGGATGCGAATGCCATTCGCCCACATAATCCACCATGCCAGCAGTACGCTTATGTACCGCTTCCAGCGCTTCTGCCTGACCTTCTTGCCCTCTGATGAAATGGCTCGTACTGGCCTCGCTGTCTGGCGGCGCCGGCAGAACATCAACAATGACGATCGTCTTCGTTTTCAAATCCGTGACGCCGAGGATCGCGCCACCCGTTTCGTTCGGCAGGGCCTTCTGCCGAGCGGCGCACAATTTCTGAACCAGTGACTCGTCGTACTTCACCGTCCAGCCAGATGATTGCGCGGTATGTACCTGCGCGATTTCGACCTCATGAGCTGTAACTGATCCGGATTGGTCATCTGATTCCCAGACACAAATCCTGGCCTGCGGCTTGGCCACCGACTGCCGAAGCTGCCTGGAAAGGATTCCGGCATGACCATGAATAGACTCACCCGACATCCTTACCGAAATGTCACGGCAGCCACCACCCACCCAGCGATCCCCCAGAGGCTGGGCCAAGTGCTCATGACCCCAATCGTTTTCCAGTATCGCTCGGTAGTACTGCCCCTCCAGACCATCGACGCGCTGAAGCCTGTCCTGATCTTCGAGAATCATCACACTTGAGAGCCCTGAAGGTGTAACGAACAAGCTCACGGTACGGGGAGCTTCCGGCCTATGGGCGAGCTCACGTGGTACCTCCAACGTGGTCGTCACATCCACCACGATTTGCGCAGCTCTCAATGACGAGGCGATCTCCTCGGTATCCTCAAGTATGCCTTTGGCAATTGCCTTGGGTGGATCCCAGTTCGGAAAGGTCGCGGCAGCCAGATCCCTCACGACGTTGACCTTCGGCAGGCCAACGAATGAATCGAACGCCACATGGCGGCATAGATTGTGAGGCAGCACCCGATCAGGGTCTATGAAAGTCCACCGCCCCCAGCCTTGGCGAACCCATAGATCAGCCAACACGCTACCTAAGGCCCCTACCCCGGCCAGGACGCCTTGGATGTCACTGTTCTCCTCAGGGGTGCCCGATAGATCACGAGCGACTTTGGCTGTGAGAGCCGTCCGAACCTCTACCGACAAGAGCGGAATCATTCGCCAGGCAGTACCGACAGTTCCCCCGATGACTACGCTACGGTGACTCAATCCTTTCGAATCGGGCGGCCCCAACATATCCAGGGCCGTTGCGAGGTCAAACAGAGAGACGTCCAGCATGTACCCAGCTACGTCAAAGCGTTCAGCCTCACCGTCGCGTACGCGCGGAATCCAGACAGTGATGAGGATACCTTGGCCTTGGGCGGGCGCAGCAGAAACACCGCCTTCAACCGCGTCATAAACGGTCGCATGAAGTGACTCATAGAGGTCGCTGCCCCAGCAGACGAGTTGATCGTGCAGATCACCCAAGGTCTCGGGATAACTAGCCAATGTTGGCGATCCCACGGGATTTACCACCATTGAGACCATCCTGACCATCTTCGACTGGTCGCCCGGCTGAGTGGGATCGGCCCTCAAGATGATCGAATCACCTACATCCACTTTGCAGACGGTCAACGTGTTGCTATCTGACTTTGCGTAGTCGGTATAGTTGGAAGGCAGGATGAGCTGGTAAGGGCTCAGGTAAAAAAGTTGCTCAAGCGGCTGATCATCCCTGTGCAACTTCAACAGCGCAGACTCTCGCAGCCACCAGAAAATTCGAGCGATGAAACGCTCCGGCGTCCAGGTTCGCTCGACCGTCGACCAAATGCGGTCGTACAGACAAAACACCCTAGCCCCGCCCGGGGACGGTGGATGCTGGTGCGACAGTACAGGGAAGTCTTTGCGCAGCGCGTAGACCACCACCGGCACCCGGTAGTCAGAATTTACACCGACCGCCAATCGCTCGCGTCGCCTGATTCCGGCGAGATTGCCCGAATCCACTGTACCGTCTCCGGCATCAATGACGATGTATTCGCTGCTTCCCTTCCCTGGCGTGTCCTTCCTGATTTCTCGAACATCGGTGTAGGGACAAGCCCGCAAGGCTTTGAGCAGTGCCTGGGTCTGGGAATAGAGGTGATCCTCCCCTGACCCGGCCCACGCCTCACCGAGTTCGTAGTAATCGATCATTCGCATTTGCCCGCGCGGGGCGGAATCGACGCCGCCACGGAACTCGGTACCGCTCCGGCAAGCGCTGCAGCAACGGCCAGCAGTTTGACCTTACCATCCGACCCGACCTCGAAGTCCATGCAAGCCTTCTCACCGAGATCCCCCGTGCAAGAGAACCAGCCATCTACTTCGTTCAGGATGTCCTGATACTCCCGCTTCGCCCGGATGCAGGGTGGATCGCAATCGTCGTCGAGAATCTCAGTACTGCTGGAAACAATCGTTGCCCCATTGCGCGCCTGACTCAGGGCCTGACGGGCATCCCGGCTAACCTTGGCGCCCTCACCCTTGCCCGACCAGCTGTCCCACGAAAGCGTGTGCCAGGAGCAGTGGTGCGGAGCCAGGAGCAGATCATATTCAAGCACCTCGGGCGTGGACTCGTAATGACTCCACATCCGCTCCCAGATCAATACTTCAGCGTCACCGCCGACAAGGAATTTGGTTTTGGTTTGCGAGTGAGCATATGGCGAGATCTGAATATTCATGATCACGCTCGACTCGTTTTTCGTCAGCTTTTCTTCCAGAACCGCATCATCTTCATGCGGTGCCGGTGCAAGCAGGTGCGAGGTGAAAAACTGCGGAAGGTTTTCACCCGCGATCTGGCTGAAAGTCTGACCGGCTTTAACCAGGATTGGGCCAAGGTCGTCAGTCTTCCCTTGGTTGTCTTCGCCCATGATGCGAATTCGGTTCCCATCACCTGCGATCCCATAATTTCGCCAGTAGGTTACTCGCCGCCGCGCTTCTTTATCGAAAGCTTTCGCGTCGTCGCAGAGGATGTGGTTCTTCGAGCTCCGACGGAATACCAGAGGCGACGACCACATTTCACGGATCAAAATCCGCCTCTCCCAACGATCCTTGCCGTCGTCAGGGTAATCCGCAGGATCGCCAAGCCAGAAGTGATTTCTCAGACCGGCGCAATGGTCTTGGTCTGGGTGACTCAGCAGGAAGGCGTTGACGAATGGACGATCCTTTGCATCCCACTGCAGCCGCTCCCGCAGTGCCCTGCCCACGTCAGGAGTATCATCGTCCGGGTTGTCCGCTGCCTGGCGGATCCGCGAGTCAATCAGAATGGTGGTGACAGACGTATCGGCCAGCCGAATCAACGTCATGTCACCGGTACCTACTTGGAAAAACGTCACCTTGGCAACCATATATCCCTCCCCGGGCACTGCGCCATCTTTGAGAAACGCTACAGCTAAGGTAAGATACGTATAGAAACACAACCCGTCTATATACTATTCGAATATTTTTTATACCCATTACCGACCAGGCTGATTTCAGATGACTGCTACCGCTACCCGTACCGGACGTTGGGGCCAGGAGCGCCGCCTTGAATTCATTGACTTTCGGCTGCTGTGGGAGAGAAAACTCAATCGCTCAGACCTGACGAGCTTTTTTGGAATTTCTGTTCCCCAAGCGTCACTGGATTTCGCGACTTATCAGGAGCTCGCCCCTGAAAATATGGCCTATGACCGAACGCTGAAAGCGTACGTGGCAGGCCCTGACTTCAAACCCGTCCTGACCAACCCAGATCCAGGGCACTATCTGAATGAATTACTGCAGCGCGGCATTGGCAATATTGCCCCCACGGATAGCTTCATCGGTTGGGCACCCCCAGTTGCAAGCCTGCCGTCCCCCACGAGGCAGGTTGATCAGCAGATCTTGATCAAGCTGATCAGGGCGCTCCAAGTAGGCGAGGCCGTGGACGTCGACTATCGATCAATGACCAACTTCGATGAGCCAGCCGTTCGAACGATCTTCCCCATATCGTTTGCCCATGACGGCTTCCGTTGGCACACCCGCGCCTTCTGCTTCAAGTCAGAGGCCTTCAAGGATTTTGTTCTAGGTCGCATCAATGCCCTGAAAGCTTCATTCGCCCCTCCTTCAGAGGTGCCAGAGGACGTTGAATGGGAGACCTTCATCGATGTGGTCATCGGCCCGAATCCGAGCTACCCGCCTCAAAAGCGAAAAGCGATCGAGCACGATTACCAGATGGTGAATGGCGAAGCTCGGCTTAGGGCTCGCAAGGCACAACTGTATTACCTAAACCGCCGGCTGAACCTGAATTTGAAGCCAGACGACCCGGTCAGTGAGCATCAGCAAATCGTGATGCTTCGGATTGAGAACGCTCACAAGGTGTCAGCAGTAGATGAATGAAGCCACTCCAGCCAAGCCAAAGAGGGATCTGACGATCCTCATCATCATCTATCTGCTGGCCCTTCTGGTCTTCGCGACCTACTCCATTGGTGCGATGGCTCTGGGTTGGCTTTCTGAACCCTACAGGCCGCTGAGAGTGCCTTTGATGTGTGGCGCGATCGCCTACGTTGGCGGAGCCCTGTACTGCTTCCGCGCGATCTATCTCAACAAGTGCGTTCACAAGCGCTGGGATCCGGACTGGCACGTCTGGTATTTCATCCGCCCCATCACCAGCACAATCGCCGGTGCAGTGAGCTACCTCTTCCTGAAAGCAGGTCTATTGGTACTGGAGTCGACCGCGAACGCCGGAGCAAGCGAAATTGGATTTTTCGCACTGGCCTTCATAGCCGGCTTCAACGTCGACAAGTTCGTGGCGAAAATTGAGGAGGTCGCGAAGGCGGTTTGGGGCATTGATAAAACACGAAGTGGACAGACTCGGGCTGGTGAGGCGGAGCCTGCCAAACCGTCCACCCCAACCTCCCCTCAAGCCTGAATTAGGTTCTTGCTTGGGAGTGTGATGCGGCAGGCCCACTACCTGCCGCTTGGTTTGGAGGTGGGCGTTCGTCTCTGCAGCCGCCCTGCGGGTTCGCCGATCAGCAACTCAAGTAAGTAGGGGTACCAGTATTTTCAGCTGCAGGAAGACAAACCAGGCGAAGCAGCCGCCACTCGCTAGGAACAGGCTGATGAGAGTGAGCCGGCACAAGGGGAGCATTGTGTTTTGCCATTGCGCCACAATACGAGTGAACGTTAGCGCAGAAGCGTCGGTGCGGAACAGGTAGATGAGGCCTTCTGCATGCGCCGAAACCATCAGATTTCGAGGGGTTGGTAGCCGCGACTGAAAATCCAGCGGGCTGTTAAGCCAGCGCACCACCAAATCGCCCTCCTTGCCCACCTTAGCCATTTTCACCTCACTTCCATTCATGATGCTCAAGTGGAGGCTACGCAGAGGCGTATTACGTGGGCAAAATCGATGTACCGGCTTGAATTCTTCGAACTCGTTCGGCTTGAAATCCTCTCGCCAAATCGCTGTCGATGTCAGCTGGGCGTACTCACAAAGTGCATACTCGATTCGTGCGGATGCGAATTCACCAAAGCCACCGTAGGCTGGAATGTCACCATGCTGAGTGATTGCAACTGCAAGCTGGTGTGTATTGGACTCTGGCTTAATTCTGCCCACATCCAGGTCATAGGGTTTAATGTTCCACCAGCGTCGCAGCTCATCCTCAACGAGCGCGAGCAGCCAGCGCCGCCCTTCAATGCCAAGGTACTCATCCTTCCCAGCAAGCGTGCGCTTTAGCAGAACCGGACATCTCCACTCGAACCAGATTACCGCTAACAAGTAAAAGCCCCCGCCGACCAGCAACCAGCTCAAGGGCCCCACCGCAGCCGCAGCACCTTTCAACTCGGGAGCTGCCTGAAGGAATGCGGCAACCAGGCCCCCCACCGCTGCGAGCTTGATACCGGTGCCAGACTTCATCCGCGACCAAAACGACCAGCTCGTCATTTGTCGGAACCGGTGATACGCCATTTCTTGGCGCGTGTTGCGTCGCTCAACCAGGGGAGGCCTGTAAACCTCTTCATTCGGGAACTCATCGCAAAACCAGGAAATCCAGCTGAACTCAAACCGCTTCTCCCTACGCTTGTAACGGCGGTGCTCTTTTTCCGACTCCTCTATCTGACGCCGCATCTTGTCGGTAAGCACGAAGGCCTTTTTAGGCTTCTCGATTGAGCCACTTTGGTCGATTTGGTTTTCGGGTTCTGTTGGTTGGTTTTGAGCTGACAATGTGTTGCTCCTTGTCTTCGTGTCAGGGTGGGCTCTACAAAGGCTTACGCCTCCCTCCAGTGTTCAGCTATCAGGGCAATCATCTCATGCTTGCGCAGAGTCCAATTGGTACACAGAATTCGGCACTCTACCTTTGGATCAAAGCACACCGTGTCACTCTCTGGAATTTTCAGCTCACGCTATCAGCGTCGTTCTTTCCTCGTCGCCAGCACGCTCGTGATCGCGGCGTGTGGTGTCCTCATCATGCTGATCGCCTACTACGGGAAGGATCAGGCTCTGTGGGAAGCCTTCAACAACTACTTCATTTCCATCGTCGCCAGTGGCGCCTTCGCCATTATTTCAACGCTTTACCTGTCCTATTTCACAGACCCACGATTGGCGCGCGCCGAGACACTGATCCTGCCTCAGGACATTGATGAGAACCTGCGCCGGCTGGCCGGCGGCGCGCACGATTACCGAATCTACGTGCGTACAGGCCGGCATTTCCGCGCCAAAGCGCTGCCCACCCTCGTAAAGCACGTCGGCAGCCCATTCGCCTGGACGTTATTTTGCTGGATTTCAGGGATACTGAGGTTTGCCGACGATACGCCGAATTTCGGAAGTCAGCGTCCTTTGACCACTATCTATGGAGCAGAGAGTACGTTGAGCACGAGGTGCTTGCGACGATCATTGCTCTTGCCCAAGCCGTAAATCTCAATCGTCCTTTCATCCAGGCAGAACTGCACCTGAGCAGCCGCCTATCCACGTTCCGAATAGAGGGTACCGCGGATGAGATCATGGTCACCCGCGAAGACCCGAAAGATTACGCGTATTGCCACACCCGCAAGCACAAGGATTTTGGGACTACTGACCGAGTTCAACTGGATCAAGAATGAAGCAGAAGAAATTACCGTACCAGCCCTGCCCGATCCTCACCCGTGTGCAATTCTCTCGACCATGTTCGGTGACCTGGTCTCGCCGGAAAGCCAAGCTGCTGCAGCGAAAGCCACAAGCTCCCCGGCCCCGTATGCACGCTGAGCTTAATGAACGCCTCTCCCGCGAGCATTTCCTCTGCTGCGATCGCGCCGCTCTGCTCAAAGCCCTGAAACGGTGGATAGCAGAACAGAACCCCACATGACTAATGCATCCCCACGGATTTTTTGTGTTGTTTCTGAAGCGCCAAGAGGACGAGGAATGGCGACTGCATCTTTGGCCTAGTGATCGAGCAGACGGCTATGGCATGCCTGGTCGCGTGCATACCCATGACAAACACGTTGATAGTCGAATTCTGCTCGGCACCTCGACCAACCTGCAGTACACGGTGAACGAAGTAGAGACAGGCGCTTGGCCGCTGTATGAAGCGCAGTACCACGGGGACAGGCACCTAACGCAGACAACTAACTTGCTGAGGAAGACATCGACTCGTGTTGACCTTTCGGAGAACGAACCATCACGGATGCTGGCAGGCGATAGCTACCGGATCGAACGGCATACGTCCCACGAAGCAGTCCCCTCACCTGGGCTCACCACCTGCACCTTGGTCTGTATGCACTCTCCAGCCTCTGGATCGATCAAGGTCGTTGGTGTAGATGGCTACCCCGACGTTTTGAGCTTCGAGCGAAGCGAGCATCCAGGGCATCTGCTCTTGCGCCATCTCTAAGTAGGCTAGGTGTAGGGCTGCGGCTCGGGCTAGTGATGGAGCGCGCCACGCATGGCTGCACCAATGATGTCAAACGGCCATTCCGTGATAGTATTCGCCCCTGCCGAAACACACCACCAGACCGCTCGAACGTTGCCAACGTCACGTAAGCGGCTTTGCACCCTCCTGACCAACCTTCGAGCTCTGCGCGTTCAGCGCGCACGCCCTAGGCAATGTGATGTGCAGGGCAGTGAATCTGCGCCCATCTACCAACCAGACCTGGTAAGTCAAACATGACAAGCTCAACGGAAGATGCTGTTGAAAAGCGCAAAGCCCCCACCACCTCGGGCGGCGCAAACGACGAGGTGTTCGAGAAGGTAGGCACTCACGAGCCGCTTCCAAAATCGCCTGTGTTCCTAGCGCTTCAGGGTGGCGGTGCCAAGGGCATCGTCCATATTGGCGGCATCGCTGCTCTGGAAGCGCTCAATTTCGACATCCGGGCAGTATCGGGCACCTCCGCAGGCTCAATGGTCGCCGCGCTGATCGCTGCAGGCTTCAACTCCAAGGAACTCGTCGACCCTGACGGCAAAAAGCACTTTTTTACAAGCAAGCTCTTCGGCAAAGAAAAGGGTCAGCTAAATTATTCGAAACCGACGCATCTATTTACACGCCGGGGTTGGTTTACGATCAAGTCTGTCGTACGACTTGGCAAAGCGTCGAAGATCTTTTCGCCTTGGCCCGACGACTCAGACCTGGCAACGATGGACAACTGGTTCACGCGAGCCATCATCGCAGCCTTGCTATCCTGGTTTTTTTATTTAACCTGGCCCATGCCGTTTTGGCCTTTGGTGTTCACCGGGATTGGGGTAATCGTTTTCATGATCTGGGCACTGGTCGGCCTTACTACGGTGCACAAAGTCCGGAATTTCATAGACGCTGCGATCGCCTTCAAACTCAAGGAAAACGGCAAAACCCACAAAAACAAGAACATCACTTTTCGCGATATGCACAATGCCGGCTGCATCCCCCTAAAAATTATCGCTACAAACAAAAGCTCCGAGAGACTTGAGCACTTTTCGTACAGTCGCACGCCTCGGGTGAGCGTAGCAGACGCGGTGGCAGCCTCTATCTGCCTTCCCATCATTTTCAGGCACTGGAAATTCAACTTCCTTCGCCATACGCCGACGGGCGTTGAGAAGGTCTATGGGAAATTCCTCGATGGGGGACTCGTATCGAACCTACCGGCCTGGGCGTTCGATGAAGAAAGACTCAAGCAAGCCGACGCCACCACCGTGGCGTTCAGCCTGGAAAGCCCTGCCCCGAAGGATAAGATGCATTGGCTGTTATCCATCGCTAATACAGTTGTTAATGGGTCAGGTGAGATCCATACCCGGGCGGCTGGCTCAATGGCGACCGTCGCGCTTCCGACCACACTGGATCTCCTGGATTTCGATGTGTCTGCCGAGGACGTCTATGCTGAGGTAGACAAGGCCAAGGTCAAAGCTTTGAAAGACGTCGGTAACGAACTCATTCACGCTCCGAACGCGTTGAGCAAGGGTGCGAAGGACATCCACGCTATCCTTGAGCAGATCCTCAACGAAAAGGGACGCAGGTTCACCACGAAAGTCTCACGCTATCGATTGAGGGTCGCATTAGGCGCTCAGATTGGCTACTCCACCTCGGACGTCACCTTTGTCTTCGATCATGGCTATGACTCAGGCGATCCTGATCGGTACGCAACCGTGCCCTTGAAGGGTTCCTACGCGGGAACCGCCTGGAGCCAAAAAGAGGCGTTAGCGACCGTCGAGCCACACAAGGAGCCGCTGATGGAAAATGCTTGGCCTGCGATGAACTGGATGGTATGTATTCCATCGTACCCCAAGGACAAGGTGTGCAGCGCTAACCGGTATGGCGAACAGATAATCCAAGGATCAAGGGACAAAATCCGTCCATGCATCATCAAAATTGATTGTGATATGCCAATTCGAAATAGTCGTGGCGCGCAGGAAAGATTTCTTGACTTTTTGACAGAAGCTCAACTCGCCGTGCATGATTATGCTAACGAGGTTGGAATTGCAAGCTACGTGCAGGGCCAAAACAAATGGAAATAAAACTCCGCATCCCAGGTGGTACCGTCATCTCTTCGAACTCGAAGAAACGAACCAATGCGAAAAAATCGGCTGCTGGTACCGCTTCTGAATATATTGAAGAAATCAGAGAAACAGCTACCGAAGTGCGTGAACTTATTCGCCAAAGCAATGAATTAGACCAGCTTGAAAAACATCTCGACCAGGTGGGTTACGCAGAATGGGTCAAAAACGGCGACAAGGAAAGGTTTTATGAAATCATGAAGACGCTCAACTCAGGCGCTGCCACGGCACGCGAGTATTGGGAAGAGCGTCACAACAGCAGCCCTAATCATCGAAAAAACCGGATTCAGTCCACATCCTCGAAGCCGAACAAGAAGACTGATGACGACTACGGGCCGAAATTAGGATAACTGGGGCGCCGTGAAGAACGGCGCTTCAGTGTTTGTTTGAGGCTCTTTAATGCTGCTGGCCACTCCCCGCGCGTTAAGTATGTGCCTACCTATGTTGCCCGTGGTGATTAGCGCCTAAGCCCTCACACCTTCACGCCCTTCACATTAAGCCACTCAATCATGCACCAATTTATCCTACAAGGCTTATTTCTTTAGCATAAACAAAGCCTTCGGTGGTGGTGATTGGTACGTTGGAAGGGCTGCAAAAAACGTCGTGCTTGCCTATGTTGTTTTCAGCACGACAAGACCAATCGAGCTCCTGAATCACCTTCTTTTCGTGGAGCTCCGGGAGTTCCCGACATTTGTCTGCAATAATATTCGTAACATTGAAAACAAACTTGTACATATCGAATCCGAGTTCGTAGACCTTTCCGTCAAGCCTGAGGCTCGGCTTGTGGCAGAACAGTTCAAGATCCTGCATAAGAGTAGTGGCGTAGTCGAAGATCTCAGCAATATCACTCATATCCTTCTGCACGAATTGCAACTTAGCTTTGTAATTTTTTTTTCGTTAGGTATCGTGTTATCGATAAATGATTTCACGCTTCTTGCAAGCACTTCGAGTGGTATTAGAAGGTGTTGCGAATGGCTAACGAAAACATTTTCCTCGACCTTTACATGAAGGCGAATTTCGTCAACGTCGCCGACATGGTGAAAATAGTTTCTGATAATCCGGAGCATTTTGAATTCTGGAGCAGCTTTGATGCTGCAGTTGAATAGCTCAAGTAGCTTATCAGCCGTAGAGTGGAGGTTATTCAGGTAGGTAAATAGCGTGTTGATGTCCCGCTCTTCAGAATGCCTGATGTCCAACAGCTCGCGCTGGCTGTGAAAATACCGATCAATAAACGTGTACTTCTCCATGTGGCTAGGCTCCACTCCTCGGCTGATTTCACATCTCTTAGACTGGGGCGCAAGCTTGTTCGATCTCGTGCTCATTCACCCCGCTCTGCGCACAAGCCAGGGCGAGGTAAGCCATGCTCTGACAGCCTCCAGACCGTCCTGCCTGCGCGAATAGGCCGGACTATATCCATCCTTGTGCATGACCACCACAAGCCCATGCCCACATTTTGCTCGCCAGGTTGATCCGAAGCCTTCCACTTGCTGACCACCTGCTGGACGTGCGATCCGACACCGAGCCCCGTATAGGTCAAATTCCAATATGTGTGCAGTAAGCGGCTCCGCAGGTGCACCATCTGCTTGACCAATGCCAGTTTCACCTCTCTCTACACGACTCGCCTCATCCCCGAAGGCGTCTGGAGCCGCGGTAGTGGTCGAGTGAGCGCATCCGTCCCATCACCGCATCCCAATGCCCACCCGAGTTCTTGCAGACGCTTAGGGAGGCTCCAAGGCCGCGTCGATCAGAGGACTCACAGTCAGGACTCTTAACAGTGTTAATTCGAATGTCAGAGCTACTGCCGTGGGCACCCTTTCGTGTACCCATGGAATTGCGTGTACCTATGCAATCAGTCGAGATTGATAAAAATCGATGATAATTGACTGTAGGCGGGTGCGTTGTGGGCCACCTTGGTTGCAAACTCGACGGGCTGAAGGGAAGCAATTTGAGCAAAACGTAAACCTGTCGAAGGCCCCGTTTTACTGGGTTTAAGGGGTGGTTTAACTTTGAGGGGCTGCGCGTGCTAAAATGGAGTTACGAAACAAGTCCATTCTCTCCAAAGCCCCTATACCACGCGGGCTTTAGGCAGCTAGAAAGGTTTCGAGAGGTTGAAGGGGTGAGCGGCTTTTTTGTTTACCTTTACTACCAACCGAAACTAACGCCCAACATTTTGCCTTTCTCGATGCCACCCAGGAAGAAAGCATCATTGGCCATGACGCCCCAACTCTTGAGCGTATTCATTGCACGCTCGTGAGACGGAGCATTGCGGGCCGCAACGATCGAGATACGAATGCGGTTTTCGTATTCAGGATTGAGCTTTTTGTACTTCTCCTCGACCGACTGGATCTTGGATATCCGCACCATGAATTCCTTCAGCGGCCCAGGGTTATGGGGCTGCATGACGTTCTTCACTTCATGGGCATGAAACTCTGTCAGCCCAGGGCCTGCATGATCGATTCAGATTGATCGCCGGCGAGTACGCCGTCAAAGTCGAATGCGATGCGCAGGGTTTTGTCAGCTTCGTCGTCTTCGAATTTTGAGTCGAGAACTTGGCCAGCCGGGTGCCCGGCTTTGATGGCCGCTTCCACGTCTTTTTTGTCACCCGACAAAAACAGCGCAATATTCAGTGCAGGGATGTACTCGTACGCGGATTTTCCCTGCATGAAAATCGCCCTTGTCATTCCCAGTCCGTAGTGCTCGATAGTCTTCAGTACGCGCAGCCCGGTGTCGGGATCATTCCGCGAAAGAAATATTACCTCGACGAGTGGGTCCGAATGATCGACGCTCAGGTCATTCACTGACAGTAAACGCTTGATGAAGGGGAACGCTATCCCATTAGGAAGCGGGACGTGGAGGATTTCTTGCTGAAACTTGCGGTACTCATCCTCTCCCTGGCTCTGAAACACCGCGTCCGATGCCAACAGATCAAACACGGCGCTGGAGGCCACGCCTATTACCAAACGATTTTCTAGCTCATAGGGCATTTTTATCACTCATGTAAAAATAAAGTTTATCCGCGATAACTCAATCCGCCGCCCCTCAACAAACTGCTCGATAACGCGTCAATTGTTTTAAAATCGTCACTTGTATATATAACACTTAAAACCTGTCAAGCAAAAGTCTCTTGCAAGATAAAAATTTGTCATGCTAGCCTATTCACATAACAACCAAAAGGGCTATGTAATGGAACCTTACAGCATCCACGTTGAGCATTTAGAAAATACTAAGATGGCCTTTGTGGTTTTCAATAACTTAGGTGAAGTGCCACAATCAGTTCGCGAATGCAGATTCCAGACTATCGGTTGGATATTATACGTGTTCGACAAATTGCGTTCCCTTGTAGATGAGTGGGAAGAAATTACGCATGAAAGCAATGTATCCCACGCCTTGAAGAACATGGCGTCGCTGGACTGGGAAACTGCTTGCAGTCTAGTGCGGGCGGAGAATTGGCGAGAGCGATTCAACCTTATTTGGCCAGTTTTGAGCTACCAAGAGCAAGCGCTCGCATTACGCTATGACTACGACGATGAGGACAATAAAAATTATTGGCCAGGCTTTGATTCGTTCAACATGATGTTTCGCGACTTTATGCGAAAGTCTCCTCTCCGGAATCGTGAGCAAGTACGCACCGAAGACCCAGCAGAATAGAACTGCGCTTACCGAAGCTCTTCAAGGAGCTTCATATGAGTTGAGCGAGAACAGATCTCGCTAGCAAAGCGCGCCCAGAGGAAGATAAGACATCGTGCGCTGTGGGCTCAAGGACTCCGGCGGAACTCACCAAGACGGCGAGCATTAAACTTTTCAATTGTTGTTGTACTGGGCGTTTGCTGAATGGCCGCCTATCAGCTGCATTCTTGCTGCCCGCAGAGATCAATGACACTTCACCGTTCAGTGCAAGATGTTGCCCCGGATTCGCATGCAGCCTACGAGATCTGCCGACTGACTGAAGAGCTCATCACCTACCGGCTTTGAGTCCAAACAGGTCCTCCAAACACCCACCATCAGATGTCGAGTTCACTAGGCGGTCAGCGCTAGGAATCCAGCCCCTCAACAAACTCTATCGCCTTTTTCCGATCTGCTTTTTTCAATGCATGAAACCCTTTGAGTAGACGCGCAGAGTCATCGTCTTCACAGTAGAAATAAGCAAGCGGCAACCCCAGTACACCAGCGATTTGTTGCACGGTTTGTACTCCAGGTTCATGAACGCCCTTTTCGTACTGGTTCATGCGAGCCGACGCTGATGCTGGTTCGAGCCCAGCCTCAATTCCTAGCTGCTCCTGACTGATACCCATAGCCTTCCGTGCCTGCTTTAAACGCTTACTGAAAATGGTCATTTCTCTCGCCGTAAAAGGCTAAGAGATTCTTAGATTTCGTTGGACAACATACTAAGAGTTCCTTAGTATCTCGGTGAAATAATGCCATTTTGGCATCAATCAAAACACGAGGACTGGGGAATCTATATGAAGGAAATGCAAATCGTAGACGGCCGACTTGACGAGAAATCGCGAGGTTTTGGCAGCGACATGATCAGCTACCACTACTGGAAAATTGACGACACGAAGCACGAAAAACTCGAAATCCCAGACGTTCTCGATGCTCATGTAAAGGCGGGCAACCGAATCCGAGCGACTTACCAGCCAGGCAAAGACAATGTCAATCGGATCTGGGCCATTCAGCTCGACAATGAACCCGTCCGCTCAGTTGTCACCATCCCCTTCATCGCAGTGTCCTTGGGAAGGCTCAGTATCCTGCCTCTGACGGTCGCCATCTTTACTATCTTCGTTGCCTACGGTTTCTGGGAGAACAGCGTCAACCACCGAAGCTTTCACGGATCGACCTATCAGTTGGGCTGGCTCGCGCTCAACATGTTCGTCAGCTATCGCTACATGATTAAGCCAATATTGATCATCAAACGCGGCATCAAGGCGTTTCGCGAATATTGCGCTAAGGCCCCAGCGTCAACCTCGACCGCTAACTAAAACCGAGCAGACGCCGGCGATTCTCCCGAGAGCCAGAAAATGAATTACGTTGAGCTGATCCGACGACAAGCCGAGCAGATATTTGGCAACAAAGAGAAAGCCGATCATTGGCTGAATCAGCCCATCGTAGGGACTAATGAATGCTCACGGTTGCAAACGGCTCACAGTCAATCAGGATACGAACTCGTGAAGGCAGAGCTCGAAAGGCTCAGTCACGGGTTTGCCTGCTGATGCGTCCCCTTCCCTTCAAGCTTCCCTGCCGATGCACCAATGTCCTGTTCGGCCAATCGATCGTCGTTGACCGAGGGGGCTGTCCTGAGGAATGCGCTCTAGGTGAACCTGCTCCCTCCCTCGTATTCAAATCAAGTAACCCTTCCACTTTATTGAAAGCGGTGCAGCAGCTGAGTTTTCCAAAAAACAACAAACGGACAAGAAGAAGCGCTAAACCTAGAATGATGCTTTCCGGAAAAGGCGCCTCCTGCTGAGCCAAGTCTCGCCGTAACAAAACCCCGCATTGCAGCCATCGACAACGCCGGCTTGCATTTAACGTGTGGACTCCTCTGCAGCAATCTGAAACCAACCATCCCTTTCCATACCATCGAAATTGAAGCCCCCGATGGTCATGGCAAGCAAAATGCTGGCACCCGATAATCGACTGCTCAGACCTGACGTATGCTCCCTCTGCTGGGCGACACCTCCTGGCCAAGCGAATCGGCCCCAGGAATTTATCCGCCACGCCTGTTCAGACTCCGTGGAGGTGAGCTCAAAAGTAAACCAGAACGGAAGCTGAGCAGTCTGCAGGTGAGCAATTTTCAGTCCTTTGGCCCGGCCATGATGGAGATCTCTTTCGAGGACGTGACGTACCTTTTGGGCTCCAATGGTGCTGGAAAGACTGCAGCCCTGCAGGTGCTCTGTCGGATGTTGCATTTGAACCCAATTTAAGACGAATCCGACGCTCAGACTTCCATGTCCCCTTTGGGGAAAAAGAGCCACCGGAGCACGTGACCTATGGCTGGAAGGGAAGCCCGCAGAATTCGGAGAAAATCGTACGCTAAGGCTTTTCGGGCAGCCACAGCAGCCGTAACTTCCCTCTCTCCGGTCTGCGGCCTTGCTCCCTGACCTAATTACCCGTCAGGTTGATGTAATTTAGCCCAGCGACAACAGCTATTACAGAAACTCGCCGTTAACTGGCTCATCGGCCTCGCACCATACCTGTATAGCATGTCTGTTTCGATGCACTGGGATCTGCTGAGCTTAATTAACCGAGTCGGAGGCGTTAATATTAGGTGACAGAGCATCGTTGCTATTCTCAGACCTTGAACCGCGCAACCACATCATTCAATTGCATGGCCAATAGAGCAAGCTCTGCAGTTGCTGCCGAGGTTTGTGTAGCACCTTCCGCGCTCTGATTCGACACCTCGCGAATTCGAACAAGATTGGCATCTACCTCTCGAGCGACCTGCGCCTGTTCTTCCGAGGCAGTTGCGATTAGCACATTGCTATCGTTAATCAACGCTACCAATTCGGCAATCTCCTGTAATGCTTCTCCGGCCGCATGTGCGCACTCCATCGTCACAACCGCTTGCTGAGTTGTTTGCTCCATGGAGGAGACAGCGCCTCGACTACCATGCTGAATGCTGCCGATCATATGATCAATTTCCTGTGTCGACTGCTGAGTTCTAAGTGCCAAAGCCCTGACTTCATCGGCGACAACTGCAAATCCGCGACCAGCGTCCCCAGCTCGGGCAGCCTCAATGGCGGCGTTTAAGGCCAGCAAGTTGGTTTGGTCTGCAATGGATCGAATCACTTCCAGGATCTCGCCAATGCTAGCAGCGTGGGTCGCCAACGTTAGAATCTCCGTCGATGAGCTTCGGACTCGGTCCAGCATGTCACTAACTGCGCCAATGGTCTGATCAACCCGCGCTCTTCCTTTTTCAGTAGCTGATTTAGTAGTTTGAGCAGCATCCGACGCACGAACAGCGTTGGCCGCCACTTCGTCTACAGCAGCACTCATTTGAGTAACGGCAGTGGCGGCCATTTCAACCTCGCTGTTTTGCTGTTGCAAACCACGAGCGGCATCGTCAGTGACGGCCTGAACCTCTTCGCCAGCTGCGGCAAGTTGATGAGACGATTGGGCGATCTGACCGACAATCTCGCGAAGGTTATGCTGCATCTGACCCAACGTTGCAATGAGCTGAGCGGGCTCGTCCGAACCTTCGTAGACAATCTCCTCATTCAAATCATTTTTAGCAATCCTCTGGGCGATGGCAACCGACTGTTTGATAGGGGTGGTGACACTCAGAGTAAAGCGCCAAGCTATCAAGATCGTTGCAACCACGCCAATGATGACGAACAGAGACACCAATTGGAGCGTTTGGCTATAGACTAGAGCGGCGTTTTCACCTGCGCGTGCAGCATTTGCCTCATTTAGGTCTCGTAAATTTTTTATCGCTAGGTTGATCTCATCCGCAGCAGGGCTCAGTTGCTGATTGCTCAGTGTGATCGACGCTTCGATCTGGTTACCCTTGATCAGGTCCAAAACTGCCTCCTGTGCTTGCCAAAACCGTCTCATTGCAACGCTCAAAGCATCGAAAGCTGCCTGCTCTTCGCGGGTTGACATCAGGTCATCCAATTGGCTAGTAGCCTTATCTATGGTTTCTTTAGCGGTCGACACCGTCTTCAAAGCCGCATCCTTGCGCGTCGCAGGCTCAAGCGGATTGCGCAATCGAGCGTTACTGGTGCGAATTTCGTTAAATGAAAGCGCAGTGATAGCTAACTTAGTCACACTAGGAAGTATTTTTTTTTCGACGTATTGCTCTGCCTGGTTTAGTTGAGCTGCCTGCCATAAGCTGGCCAGCCCCAACAGGATAACCAATAGGCAAAAAAGTCCAAAACAAGTCGCTATTCGAGGTGCGATGGTCAAGGTGCGTAGGCGCATAAGGTTGCTCCAGGAAAAGAAGGAAGAATGTTTTATTTATCGGCACGATTGCGCGATGGCATTAGCGGTTTTTTCACGTTGGCGTCATTAACAAAACACACGTCTGGAAGCTCCGGAGTTCTTGTCAGGCTGAGACTCTAGGGATTGGTCTCAGATACGATCAAATGAACACACAACAGACAGAGAGCATCGACGCGATCGGCACGGCCGAAACCGTCGAGCAAGCGCACAAGGATGCACGCTACGCCACGAGCTACCTGCAAGCGCTTTACGACGCCCGGTTCATTACAGAAGCGGAGTACGATCATCAGGTAGAAGCGATCAAGGCGACTTTTGCGCTGCAGCTGTCCCAATTACGCGCTGCGCTTCTGTCTCGCCAATCGGTTGGAGTTAGTCCTGAAAGTATTCGTTTCCGCGCTGCTATAGCTCACCTGGATTCGCGTCCGCCATACACTGATGGTGCTGAATACGAGCTGATCAAGCTGCTGTTCCTCGACACACCGGTCATACTGACAGCCGTCGGCGACACCAAACAAACGATTATGGGGTGGGTAGGAGTACTGGATGGCATCTTCAAAACCTAAATGCTGACGATTTTGAAGCGCGCCAACTAAGACTCTTCCGAAATTTCCGATCGCGGCCAAGCCTGCTACGCATGCAGAACGATGTCATCCGGGAAATAGATGCGTCTGCCGTGATGCCGGATGAGTTCATTGAAGGCAACGGTGGGGAAATTGTGGCCAGCCATTTTCGGAGCTCCACAGATGAAGCTCAGGCCCTGGCAAACCTCGTCCATCACTGGATCACGGTCAAGGGCGTTTCTCCTAGCGAAATCGCGATTTTGATGCCTCGCCAGATTGCAGAATATGGCGAATCACTGATGGAACAGCTTTCGCTTACTGGCGAAGATCGCCAGGCCGCTTTCCAACGAACGACGTTCACGCACAATTTGCTGACGCAAGGCGCGCTCAAGGCCGTCCTGGTGATTGATTGCCTGGCTCAAGTCGGCGGAATGCGCGTCCTCTGGCACCCGGATCGCGATGTAACCGGCCAGGGCGACGCGAGCGGCGGCGCCCGGTTGGCTAAGGGCCAACTCAGCGGCGGAATCGAGACTGGAAGCGGTCCAGAAGTGTTTATGGAATTTGTGGTCCTGGGCCTTCAAGCGGGTGAACTGCACGCCCTTGAGCAGGGCCTGGCCCCAGGTCGTGACAGAGAAGACAATCAACAGCCAGATGACGGCGTGCTCAATGGATTCGAAGGGGGATGCAATCAGGTTCATGGTCAGGCTCTCCAACAAGGCATTACATCGGTTCTAGCGATGCGCTTTTTGTCAGGTGGCCCGCGGTGTGTTTCAACAGGTTGAGTTACTTGATTTTGAAGTCGATGGGCACGCTGACCCAGCCGTCCTGGGCGACATCGCCCTGCTTGGCCGGGACGAAGCTCCAGAGCTTCACTGCAGCCAGCGCGGCGGCGTCGAGTTGATCACGACCACTGCTTTTGGATCTGGATCTCACCGGGTTTGCCGCTGGCCAGCACATGCACCCGCAGCAGCACTGTGCCTTCCCAACCGCGACGCAGCGCCAGCGATGGGTATTCCGGCGCCTGATTCTTCAGGTACCCACCAGTGCCGGTTGCTACAACTTAAGGATCATCGTCACTGACAACCATGAGGCCAAGGGCAACACGGGTTACTCGGTCACTGTCCTTATCGAGATTTTTCCACAATGCCCTTGTGCCAATCCCTGACATGGCGTGGTAGATTGATAGCCATATGTCATCATCGCATTAGCTGCTCAGGGTAGAGGTCGGCTACGCCTTTACCGACACCACAAGGAACGTTTCATGTCTGGCTCCGGAACCCGATTCTACGGTAAGGCGACTCCTGCAAATCCCGTCTGCGAGAAACTAGAGTTGTTCACGCAGCTTTCTTCTCCGAAGGAAGATGTGGTCGATCAAATTCAGATCGGCGATGTCTTGGAGGTAGTCATCAGTCCCCTCAATGGCTTCAACATCGTGCAGGTACTCTGGCGAGGAAAGCTTGCGGGCGGTGTTGCATCTCCTGATATTCAATTGCTCCAGCGCTGCCTAAGCGAAGGGGTCATATATCTCGCTCAGGTTACGGATAAGAGCGGTGGCGAAATCCGAGTTCGCATCTACCCCTATCTACCCTAAGGCAAGGAAGCAGAGATGATTACTGTAGTTGGCGGCGTGTACCAAGAGCGTTGTATGTCACCTCGTTGGGTTGAAGTCTATGGTTCCGGTGGACGTGCAGCCACAGCCCTGGCGAGGATGGGTGCCCAGGTGAATCTACGCGCGTACGCAGATAAAGACACTGGGATAGTCATCAGTCAGCGCGCAGCGCTTGAAGGATTCAATATCGAGTTAGAGCCGATCGAACAGTCTGTGGTTTTTTCCTACACCCATGGACTGTCCACGCCATCGATTCACAAACCGTGGGCGGGCAAACCTGCACTGCAGGTTCAAGGTGACTGGATCGTCCGATTTGGCATGATCGAAGGTGATGCGGTCGTAAACGCCGACTATGCAGTCTACGATCCTCAAAGCTCCACCAATCCCAAAAGTTTCTCCGCAAATGGCTCAACCGCCACTCACCTCGCTCTCATTCTCAATCACGAGGAAGCCGAGGCACTGTATGGGAGCCGTGAACCTAACGTGGAAAGACTTGCCGCCGCCTTGGCTGAAATTGAAAAGGCGGAGGTGGTTGTTATCAAGAGAGGCCCTCTCGGCGCGCTAGTTTACGCAGACGGGCAGTTTTCGACAGTGCCAGCATACGCCACCCAACGCGTGTTCAAAATTGGATCAGGTGACAACTTCGTCGCTCACTTCGCCTATAACTGGCTGGAGCTTGACCTCCCCCCTCACGATGCCGCACTTAACGCGTCACGAGCAACGGCGTTCTACTGCCTGCATCAAGGGTTCGGCACGCAAAAAAGGCTGCAGGATTTCCAACCGACGCCGTTGATCATCTCCAGTGATTTCCGGAACGGCAAGCGCCCAAAAATCTACCTGGCAGGGCCATTCTTCACCTTGTCTCAATTGTGGCTGGTGGAAGAAGCTCGCAACGCTTTTATGAACATGGGGCTAAGGGTGTTTTCGCCCTACCACGACGTCGGTCATGGCCCTGCGGCAGAGGTCGTTCAGAAGGATGTAGATGCCATTCTCGAATGCGAGTTGATGTTCGTGATCGGCGACGGTTTAGACGCCGGTACTATCTTCGAAATTGGCTACGCTCGTGCGCTCGGCAAGCCGGTCATTATGTACGTTGAGAACGAGTCCGAAGAAGACAAAAAAATGATGGAGGGCACCCACTGCCTGATCAGCAATGATTTTGTGACGGCGATCTACCAAACTTCTTGGGAGGCTGTAGCGGTATGAAGCGCGCCCTACTCTTATCAGGCGGCATGGACTCACTCGCGCTCGCTTGGTGGAAACGCCCTGAGCTGGCCATTACGTTGAACTACGGTCAACTCGCTGCAGAAGCAGAGGTCGCAGCATCACGCACAATCTGCAAGCATCTAAACATTGAGCATCACATTGTTTCGATCGACTGCAGCTCGCTCGGGTCAGGAGACATGGCCGGGGCAAATGCCGATGCGCATGCTCCAGCATCGGACTGGTGGCCATACAGAAACCAGATGCTGATCACGCTGGCAGCAATGAAAGCCATCGGCCTTGGGGCGAAAGTGCTTTATCTCGGGACTGTGAGCTCCGACGGCTCTCATAAAGATGGTACGCCGGAATTTATCGAGGCTATCAGTGACCTGTTGGCAATCCAGGAAGGAGGGCTGAAGGTCGAAGCACCAGCCATCATGCTTTCCACAGCTGAGTTGGTTCGAACCTCCGGGGTGCCGTTTAACTACCTGTCCTGGGCTCACAGTTGTCACAAATCTAATGTGCTCTGTGGGAACTGCAGGGGCTGCAACAAGTACTTTGAGGTCTGGAAAGAGTTGGATCATGAATTGGATAAAGTTCCCTAGCCCGATACCCCGGGAGAGCCCTGAGTTTTACGAGCCTTTCGCCTGGCCCAATGGAGAGCATTTGTTCTTTGCGGAGCCTCGCGGAAATGTACCTCCATCGTCACAGTTACTTTCGGTCTTTGATGTTCTGACCCGGCGTCGAAGCCGGCGAGCTTTCAGCTCCATTTCTCCAGAGACACTAGGCTCATTCCTATGGCATACCGCTGGAACTCAAGCGTCGGAGCCGTCAGGTTTCGGCCCAACGCTTGAGCAGCGCCAAACCCCCTCCGCAGGAGCCATCCATCCCATACACATACTGATTAAATTGCCTGTTTTCGAAGATTGGTACCGGTACGACGGACAAGTACATGCGCTTGTCCAGGTGACAGGGTCTTCAGACGCGTTGCAGCCGATGCTCACCCAATGCCTAGAAGTCAACGAATCTGCTTCTGCAATACGCATCGCTTTGATAGCAGAGCCCGGTAAAAGTGCAGCCAAATATCACCACGCTGCGAGCCTAGTGTGGCGTGATGCGGGAGTGTTGCTGGGAACAATGTCGATTGCAGCGGAAGCTTTTGGCCTGCATTTTTGCCCATTAGGCATCACCGGGGAACCTTGGGCTGGTGAGCTTTGCCCATCTGGTAGGCTAAGTGGAGTGGGGATTGCGATGATCGGCGGCCCCACCACTGCAGAGGAGTGAAAGGCTCAAGCCGCTCTGAGCTTTGCCCTGTCCAAGAGATCATGGACGACATGCGATGCCGACATCATCTGATACCACATCAACGCATCGAGAGCCGAGGCCTTGACTGACAGCGCTCGGCTGAAGGTTAAAAACTCTTGTTCCAGCTGCAGGTAATGTCGCTCAACAGATAGGCCAGTGGAAAAGAAACCACCCAACGCTCCTGCTCTGAGAATGTGTATATCAAGAATGGCCACGTCATCAGCATCCAGCCAATTTCGTGCGATCCAAGATGCGGTTTTAAATCCGATGCCAGGTATGGCGAGTAGCCAATTGCGCAAAGCCTGCCCTGACTGCATCGGAATGTCTTTAGATTGCAGAGCCTTGAGTGCTGCGTGAAGATACCGGGCTTTCTGCTTTGCGAAGCGATAGCGGATCATTTTTCCATTGACCTGCAGTGGTTCGGATAAACAGTTGAACAACTCAGCCTCAGTTAGCAGTGCTGTGGAAAACACCTCCAACTCTTTCAGGTGTGCAAAGGCCGCAAGCCCTACACTAGCAGGGATTCCGTGACCACCAAGCAAGCAGGCACCTACCTCCTCCCGCAGCGTTGACCCAAGCTTGTAATTTATAGGATGGGGTTGAATTTCGTCTGCCCAAGCTTGGTATGCCCAATACGCGGGAGAGGGAAAGGATTCAATGGCGCCCCAGCTCAACCCGGGTAGTACCTCTGTGTCCGGAGCCGGGAAGTGGCGTCTGTGTACCACTGAATCGAGGATCACAAAGCCCGTCTGCATGGTCATATCTTCACTCCCTTCCATACGTTTCGTTCATCCATTGAATAAGGTCATTCCGCTCAATTGGGTTCATTAGCGCAATTTTTTGCCGCAGTCGCGCCTGTCGCCGAGCGATGGTCTGCCGCTCTCTGTAGGTATGCCCCCAAAAACAAGTGTCATGAAGCTTTTCGGGAGCGGGGAAATTCATCCAGACGCACTCCTCTCGCATACTGGAATGCGTTTTGGCGTCAAACGAAACGAGACGCCATCCTTCTAGTTCCTGCCCATACAGATCGCTTCGATACCCAGAAATCATCACCATGCAAGGCAGGAGTTTGAGGGCCGTGAGGAGCTCAACGTGGCCAGCTATGTCATATTCGAAGCGGTAAACCTTCGACCTTTGCCGGGTTTCTGAAAGGTAGGGAGGATCTGCGTAGATCAACTCCTGGCCCGTAAAGGGATAGGCTTGGAGAAATTGTAGGGCATCCGCCTGGACGAACTCGCATCGTTCTTTCAACTGAGGCTGTTGCCAAAGCGCGTGCACGGCCGGATCAATGTCGACGCCAATGCTCCGACTCGCCGGTTTCTTGTGACGCATCACTGCCCCAGCGCCGAGGTGGGTCTCGATGTAGACCTGATGCGCTGGCATCAGATTGATCAAGCGCTGGTAGCACTTGCCCTTTCCGCCTGGATAGTTCATCCACCAATCATCGTCAGAAATGACGATGATGTCAATTTCTGGAGTCTGAAAATAACGCTTCACCGGAAAGCCAAGCCGTATTCTCAGCACCATCGATGAGGCTATAATCAATACCATCATGGCTTTTTGCCAACATTCTGCAGACTGCATGAATAACCCCGCAGGAAGAATCGAAAGGAATCTTGATGCGCATCGTTAAATTCGAAACTGAAGGCTTGTTTGGTCGATTCAACTACGAAATTGACTTAGACCCTCCCAGCGGCCTCACTATCATTACTGCGCCCAACGGCTACGGTAAATCAACACTTTTACGCATCTTGCAGAGCCTGGCCTCAGGTGATTATTACTTCTTCATCCGAGAAAATTACTCGCGCATTGAATTCACCTTTTCAGATGGCCCGCCTTTAACCATTTACAAAAGCTTCGAAGACAAAAGCAAACAAATGGTTTCGCTCTCTTACGGGAATAAATTCGCCAAAATTGGCGACCCCTTTGAGGACAATATTGATGAAAGTATCTATTTCATTGAGCGCGAGTTGAGATTCCTCACCAGAGTTGGCTTCTCCACTTGGAAGCATAACACCTCAGGCGAGGTGCTTAATCGCCACGAGGTATTAGCGCGCTACGGTTCCAACAGCAATATCCGTCATAGGTTTCGCTCAGTGGAATGGGTTGATGAGCTTTGCTCGAAGCTGTCGGTATACTCAATCCCGACTAACCGACTCAAAGAGGGAGAAAGCTCCCCTACTCACTCATCAATGGTCGGTTCAATCACTAGAGATATTGCCGAGCTAATCAAGGAAACCATTCGAAATCAGTTCAAAATTGGCCGAGAAAAAGAGACAAGTTTTCCGGCGCGGATTATCGATTCGCTCAAGGACTCAGTACCACCTAGTGAAGAAACAATCAAAGAGCTGATCGCAGCTGTTCAAGACCATGAGTCACGTTATAAATGGCTTGGATTACTGCCCAACGATAGTTCCGGTACACGCCTTAGTAACCAGACTGAAATCAGCGACCCCGCTACGAGGGTAATCCTCAAAACGTACCTGGATGACATCAATGAGAAGTTCTCAGAGCTTGCGGCTGTTGCCAACAAGCTTGAGGTTTTCACGACTTCAATTAACTCGTTGTTTGCCTTCACGACGGCGTCGCCCTCCGCTGATGTTGGGATTTTGATACGAGCGAAGGATGGGAGAAAGGAGCCCTTGGCATTGGCGTCGTTGTCGTCCGGAGAACAGCATCTGATAGTGATATTAGGCAAGCTCGTCTTTAAAACTGAACCCGGTTCGCTCGTATTGATTGATGAGCCTGAGATTTCCTTCCATCCAGAGTGGCAGGAGAAGTTCCTCGATATACTTGAAAGCATCCGTCAGATCAATGGATTCACATCGGTAGTTGCTACTCACTCACCTATGGTGATTGGGCACCGCTGGGATGACACAGTGGAACTGGCCGAGCTCTACAACAAATAATCCTAAGGATGGGAACAGAATGAGCCGACTACGTGCTATTCAGTGCAACCCGACAAATCTGTTGAATACAGCCAAGATGCTATACAAATCCAAGGGGGAGCAAACCATTGTTGTGGAAGGAAAGACAGACATGTATTTCCTACAACAGTGGAGACAGCCAGGATCCAAGATACGTTTCGACGGATTAGATGGCAAAACCTTGGTAGAGAAAGTGTATCACGCATCAAAACAGCCGCCGTATAGCGACCAGCAGTTTCTCTACTTTTTTGCCGATGTCGACTTTGACGAAATATCGGGCACCCCACTGATTGATGACCCACGATTTATCTACAATGCTTACTGTGCAAACAAGTCGCTTGTCGAATACAACGATCTTGAAGCATTTCTGGTTAACAATGGCGCGCTGGAAAAATTGTTGATCAACCATGGAATTGACCCCGCGTCTGCTCCAGAAATCAAGCGCAAGCTAGAAACTGCATCGCGTTATTTCGGGTCGCTTCGTGCAGCGGATATTGTTCTGGGCAAAAAAAACAAGCTCTCATTGAGCATTCTTAATAGCTTTGATATCGAACCTTTTTTTGATGCAAAACAGTTCGTTGTCAATCAGAAGTCATTCGAAGCTCAGCTCCCCTACTGGACGAACTACAAACATTACGTAGATGACCTACTGGAAGAGGCCGAAAAAATCAACGCGGCAAATTCGAAGCCATGGGCCCTAAGCCGGGGTCACGATGTCACCGAAATGTTAGCTCTTCATCTGGTGGAAGTCGGAAGCAAGGGGATGCGTGCTGAAAAAGTCGAACTTATGCTGCGGCTCGCCTGTGAACTTGCCACCTTTAAAGCCAGCCCAATGGGTAGAAAGCTTACCTCGGAATGCCCGTCGTTCATTCCTGATTAACAATCTTCTGGGGCTGCCTGAGGGAGTTGCGGATCAAGCAGATCACCTTCGACAACACGGGCAAGTCAATTGACAAGAACGTTGCGAGGGAGACGATTTTAAAGAAGCTGGAGTCGGAGAAGATCGAGGCGTTCAACACGCTCTCGATCCCTGGTAAACCAACGATGCCAAAACCGCTTTCGCCTCCTTAATAACTGATTAGATCGTTGCCCAGGCAAGCCCGAATTAATCCAGGTCAAATTAGTAACCGGTCGCAATGGCGACTGCCTTACTGGGAAGCCTGCATTAGCCACCTTTCGCTCCCATGACAGGTCGAAGATCACCCGCGATATCTCTTGGTTACGCGCTTCATGACCATAGGTACAGCCCTTCTCGACAGGCAGCAATTAACCATAAAATCTGTTTCCTGCATCGATCTACTGTGGGAGCGAGCCTGCTCGCGATGACTTTCTATCAGGCGCCCGATGCTCTTAACTAAACCAAAAGCAGTCATATAGAGCCTTAAAGCTTGAACTGCGTTACCAAGGTATTGAAGGAGACGGCTAGCCGCGAAAACTCTTGACTGGAAGCGCTGGTCTGGCTGGCACCAGCAGCGGTCTGAGTTAAGAGGTCCTGGATGTTCAGCAGATTACGGTCCACCTCACGGACGACCTGGGCCTGCTCTTCGGACGTCGAAGCGATCACCAGATTGCGCTCGTTGATGGTGACGACGCTGTTTGTGATCTTCTCCAGCGCCTCACCGAAGCGGGCCTGCAGCTTCTGCGTCATGCGCGGCAAGTGCTTTCGCTTAACGATGACGCCCTCAACTCCCTGCGTGAGAGCAGCTTGAGCTGTGTGTTGCGCATCGGCTCGCCCCATGACATCGCCGACACCATCCTGCCGCCGATGCTCAGCCACATCACCCGCTCGGCCCTCGTTTGCGCCTGGAGATCGATGTCGGCCGCGGTCCGCTCCTGATGGACGATCTGCACCGGGGCAAGATCGATATGGTGATTTCCACGCCCGCCGACCCGACGCTTGAAGGCTTTGCCTTGCGCACCTCTCCGGTGTGGTGGATTTGCTCGGCCCAATATATTCATACACCGGACGAACCCAGCATCTATCGCCACTATGCGCTGGAGGCCCTGGAACGCGCCAACATTCCCTCGCGCCAGGCGTACCTGGCATCGAACCTGATCGGCATCAAGGCCGCAACGCGGGCAGGCCTGGGCGTCACGCCCCGAAGCATGGAGATGCTCGGGCCGGACATGCGCGTGCTCGGCGAAAACGATGGCCTGCCACGCTTGCCAGATGTGACCTATTACTTGTGGATACGGCCCAACACCGTGAATCCATTAGTGTGTCGGGCCTATGAGTTGATCAAAAGCGGTCAAGGGCACTGATGAGCCTGCTTCAACTGCCCGCACCAGCGCCGGCTTCTTCAAAGAAGCCATCAAGGGGTTGCCGGACTGGATCATCCTTCGTGCGGGCGATCCGTCCCTGAGTGCGGCCCGAGCCTTTTTCTAGTTGAGTGTGAGCGAGTGCCGCCCCGTCTTTGGCACTGCCGGAGCGCTTGAGCCATCCGCTGTATCTCTACGTGCTGCGCCAACAAGAGGCAGACAATCGGCACCTCGGTCGCCTGGTGATACAAGCCCTGCGGACGCGGCATGGCTGTCAATTGATCAAGAGCAACCACACCGCGGAGCAGGTCTGCACGGCCGTGGATTATCAGTCGAACGCCGCTTTCACCCGCACCTTCGCCAAGGCGGTTGACTTGCAGACAGGGGGGTGTTGCAAGCAACGTGGATGGCGTCGAGGAGCGCAGTCTTGTAGTGCTCGATGGACGGGATCGCGCCCCTTTAAAAGAACTAAAAAGAATTAATAAATACAAAATAAGTATTTATCGTTATAAATAAATCCACGTACTCTCAGCTCATCCCGTCATTCATCACCACAGTGAAGTGCCCCATGAATCAGACTGACAATCTCATCGACTTCGCCAGCTACCGCAAACGCAAACAGGCTCAACAACGAGCACGGGCGATGTGGGAGGTGTACGCATGCAACGCAGGTTTGCAGCCCTTTCAATGGGTGCAAGCGGCCAAGGCGACCGAGACGCGTCACGCGTGAACGTGCAGCAACCCTCGCGTTTTTTGGCGAGCGCCGACGAACCGGTACTGGATTTGAATAACCTGGAATCCCTGGAAGAAGACCCGATCTGTGAGCGGGTCGCGCAGAACCTGCAACGCCTGCGGAGCAAGCGACATCTATCCCTCGACGCCCTCGCCCGTCAGTGCGGTGTGAGTCGGGCGATGTTGGCGCAGATCGAATCCGGACGCAGCGTGCCGTCGATCAAGGTGCTGTGTAAAATCGCCAAGGGCTTGAAGGTTTCGGTGGCGGCGTTTCTCGAGCACCGGACATTCGAAGGTGTGGCGGTGCTGTCGGCCAGCCAGAGCAAACGCCTGGTGAGCGCCAGTGGCGCTTTTATCAGCCGTGCCCTGTTCCCCTTCGATGTGGCGCGCCAATCGGAGTTTTACGAACTGCGCCTGAGCCCCCTGGGTGAAGACCAGTCCGAGGGACATGGTCCGGGGGTTCAGGAGAATCTGGTGGTGTCCCAGGGCGTGCTGGAAATCAGCGTCAACGACAAACGCTATTTGCTGTCCACGGGAGACTCGATCCTGTTCTACGCCGACCAGCCTCACCGTTATCGCAACCCCGCCGACAGTGAAGCGGTAGCCTATCTGGTGGTGACTTACCCCGAACGCCTGGACTGAAAAGCAGGCATGAAAAAGCCCGGCAGGGTTAACCCTCTGCCGGGCTTTTTCAATGACCGTCGCGACGGATCAGCAGGTACAGCACATCAGCGGCATGCCGTTGCAGCTCATCATCATCGGCATGCTGCAATCGTTCATCATTTTCATCATCAGGGCGCAGCAGTCTTTCATCATGTCCATGTTCATGCCAGCCATCGGCATGATTTTGTACATCATGCAATCGGACATCAGGGTGCATTCCATCACGCACTTCATAGACGGCATCGGCATACCCATCATCGGCATTGGCATCATCATGCTCATCATTGGCATCGCCATGCTCGCCTGGGACATGCACATCATGCTCATGTTGCCGCAGTGCATCATCATTGGCATGCCGCAGCTCATCATCATCTGCATCATTTCAGCGCTGTTCTTGAACATCGCCATGTCCATGCCAGCGGCCGGCATCATCTTGCACATCATGCCGTCGTCCATCATGTCGCAGGTCATGGTCGCCATCATCATCGGCATGCCCATCATCGGCATATTGGCGTTCATCGGCATTTGCATCTGCATAGCGTTCATCATTGTGTTGTTCCGTGAAGGATGGATAGTTGGACAAAGCTGATGGGGCGGATTCTAAACAATGGTCTAACCGCAACAAGATGACGATCAAACAGCGGGAACTAATGCTAAAGCATCTTTTATGAAGTGAACGGCAGCAAAATATCTGCTATTGCAATAATCCGGATTTGATAACAGACGCCCTCAAAAACACAGCATCGATTTTCTGGTTATGGATATGCACTCGACAGCTATATAAATAATCGAAAGAAATAATCAGTCTAAACAGAGCCAGATCATTTCAACCGAGCGCTCAACCGCGCAGGTTTTCATCGATTCAAGACCAATGACTCAGCGGTGAACACTTCACCGTCTGTCAACTTTTGCACATCCACAGTGTGGCAAAAGATCTTCTTTCCACGCGAGATAAACTCTCACAGCCTCTTGAATTATATGGTCGGGACGGAGTGATTCGAACACTCGCATCAGCTCTCATTCATCTAGCCTCGCAAAAAACTTTGCTACTGAAAGACGGCTTTCCAAACACCACAAAAAATGGCAATGTAGCTATTGCTACAAAATTATAGCGAACTCTACATGAAAATCTGGCTAACCCTGATTCTTGGCTTGCCCACCGCCAATGCCACCGAACGCATGCGCGCCTGGCGTGCATTGAGATCGGCTGGTGCGGCAGTTCTGCGTGATGGTGCCTATCTGTTGCCTGATATCGGTGTCTGTCGTGAAATACTGGCGTCTGTCGAGCGCGACATTCTGGCCATCAATGGCACCGCATTTATCCTGCCCGTCGTCGATCCTGATGGTGAGCGTTTTGTCGAGTTGTTCGACCGCAGCGATGACTACAGCAAGCTACACACGGAGATCGAAGAATGCCGCGGGCAGCTCAATCCTGAAAACGCCTTGGCCATCACGAAACAGGTTCGCAAACTGCGTAAAACCTACGAGCAGCTGACCAACATCGATTACTTCCCAGGCAAACCGAAGCAGCAGAATGACGCAGCCTTGCAGGAACTTGAGATTGCCGTCAGCAGAGCCCTGACTTCGGACGAGCCACACAGCCGCAACCAACCTATAACGGTACTCAACCGTGGCGATTATCAGGGGCGTGTCTGGGCAACCCGCAAGCGTCCCTGGGTTGACCGCCTGGCCTGTGCCTGGTTAATCCGCCGTTTCATCGACCCTGACGCTCAAATCCTCTGGCTGGAGACGCCACAGGACTGTCCGGCCGATGCGTTGGGTTTCGACTTCGATGAAGCGGCGTTCAGTCATGTCGGCAACCGCGTGAGTTTCGAAACTTTGCAAGCCAGTTTTGAGCTTCAAGAGTCTGGTCTGAACCGCATTGCGGCTTTGGTGCATTACCTCGATGTCGGAGGCATTCAACCGGTGGAGGCTGCCGGCATCGAGCGCGTACTCGCAGGGCTACGTGAAACCATTCTCCATGACGACCACCTGCTGACCGCTGCGAGCGCCATCTTCGACGGCCTGCTCGCCGGGTTTGTGAAAGAGGAACAACCCAATGAATAAGGGTTTGGCACCAAGGATTGAAGAAGAGCTGTCGAGGCCCGAAGCGATCAGTTTGCGTGAGGCGTTCTGGTTTTGGCTGAAGTTAGGCTTCATCAGCTTCGGTGGGCCTGCAGGGCAAATTTCGATCATGCACCAGGAGTTGGTAGAGCGGCGACGCTGGATCTCCGAGCGGCGCTTTCTGCACGCCCTCAACTACTGCATGTTGCTGCCTGGGCCTGAGGCCCAGCAGTTGGCAACCTACATCGGCTGGCTGATGCATCGTACCTGGGGAGGCGTGATTGCGGGGGCACTGTTTGTGCTGCCCTCATTGTTCATCCTGATCGCCCTGTCGTGGATGTATATCGCCTTCGGCGAAGTGCCCGTAGTGGCCGGCCTCTTCTATGGGATCAAGCCCGCCGTGACGGCCATCGTGGTGCAGGCGGCCCATCGGATCGGCTCTCGGGCGTTGAAAAATAATTGGCTGTGGGCGATAGCGGCGGCGTCATTCACCGCCATCTTCGCGTTCAATGTGCCGTTCCCGTTGATTGTGCTGGGGGCTGCATTGATCGGTTATGTCGGCGGGCGACTGGCACCGGAAAAGTTCAGGGTCGGTGGCCACAGCGCGGCGAAAAAATCCTTCGGCCCGGCCTTGATTGATGATGACACACCGTCCCCGGAACATGCCCGGTTCAGTTGGTTGAGACTGGCAATGCTGGCACTGATCGGCGTCGGGCTATGGACATTGCCGATGGGCATTTTGACTGTGGCTTTTGGATGGGAAGGCACCTTGACCCAAATGGGCTGGTTCTTTACCAAGGCGGCGCTGCTGACCTTTGGTGGAGCCTACGCTGTGCTCCCGTATGTCTACCAAGGCGCGGTCGGCCACTATGGCTGGCTAACTCCTACACAGATGATCGACGGCCTGGCGCTGGGCGAAACCACACCAGGGCCACTGATCATGGTGGTGGCCTTCGTCGGTTTTGTCGGGGCCTATGTCTCGCATGTGTTCGGGGCCGACCAGGTATTTCTGGCAGGGGCTGTAGCCGCCTCCCTGGTGACCTGGTTCACCTTCCTGCCCTCGTTCCTGTTCATCCTCGCGGGTGGCCCACTGGTGGAGTCGACCCACAACGAACTCAAGTTCACTGCACCACTGACCGCCATTACCGCCGCCGTGGTTGGCGTGATCCTCAATCTGGCGTGTTTCTTCGGCTATCACGTGCTGTGGCCAAAGGGCTTCAGCGGTAACCTCGACTGGCCTTCAGCGTTGATCGCGATTGCCGCCGCGATTGCCTTGTTTCGCTTCAAGCGGGGTGTCATCCAGGTGTTGATGGCCTGTGCGCTCGTCGGCTTGGCAGTGCATCTGCTGCGCTAGAGAGCCCCCGTTGATTGGCAATTTCTGGCGGGCATCGGGCTCGCCAGATCACGCTGCCTGCCGAGCCAGGCAGGAGGTGTCTGATGAGGTGGGTTACCCGTGAACGACCCAAGATTGACCGGATCGCCTGTCCTTGGTTAATCGCCCGTTTCATCGATCCACAGCCCGAATTTCTATACGTACCCAGCGGTGATGTGCTGCGGGTTGCGGCGGAGAAAGACGCTGCGCCCTACGACATTCCCGGCGTAGAACTGACCCATGAGGGCGAGCTATGCAGCTTCGATGCGTTCCTGAAAAAGTACCAACTCAGTGAGCCTGCCCTGCAGCACCTGGCCAGGATCTTACGTGGTGCTGATACCTCTCGCCTGGATCTGACTCCGCAATCGGCCGGGCTGTATGCGATTTCGCTAGGGTTATCGCGGCGCTTTGCCGACGACCATGAAATGCTGGCACACGGTCTGATCATGTACGACGCGCTCTACGCCTGGTGCAAGGAATGCCAAGGTGAATCACATAACTGGCCTCCGCAGGTGTGAGGAGACCGGCCCACCGAAGCCCAGCCTGGCGCAGGGCTTTCTACATGAGTGACATGTGATCGTCATTTAGCTGGTTGCTGCAATGGCAAATGTCTGAGGTGGGTGCTGTAGCTGCCCTGCTCATGGGGCCTGAAGGGACGTTCATCACCGGCAGTGACTTCCTCATGGACGGCGGTGTGACGGCCCAATACTGGTATGGCGACGATAAGTAACGCGTGTGTCATCCCGTCAGAAGGGGACGGTTTACTTCCAGCTGGCGCGCCCGCTCGCCTATTGTCCCGGAGAGCATACGCGGGGCTGTAGGTGGGTGTTGGTGAGCGGATGGAAGAGACAGGCGCCGGAAAAAAGGGCCTCAGTCGAGCAGGTGCATCAGGTGTCCGCCCTGCATGTGCTATGTAACCTGCAGCTCAGGTAAGCAAGGCCGCTTTGTACTCAATCCAAGATCACTTGGTCAGCCAAGACTCAATGGTCGCGGGGCCGTGCCAGGCCTTCCAGGACTTTTGCTACGCTGACCTCTTTCATGGAGGAATCGCGATGACAAATTCAGACCTTCTCCCTTCCCTGCTTTTCAAGATCAACCGAAATCAGTTCGACCTTGAGGCTGCCATCATGGAGCTCACAAATTGGGTTGAGCAACGCAGATCAGGTGACGCTGCCGACAACGTGCGCGGCGCACTGGAGACTATCAATAGGAACGAAGAGTTCATCTATATGTCGCTCGCGGTATTGATGGCACCGGTGTGATCCTTCCAGCACGTCGGAGAGGCCTGTTGAGTAGCTGGATTTGCGCCGTGCTAGTAGGCGGCGATATGCGCTTTGGTTCGCTGCGACCATTAAAAGCGAAGCGCGCCAGGGACATCTATCTCGCTCAGATAGAAACCAATTCACGGCACCAGTAGTGCCTCGTGTATCTCAATGGATGGAATAGCCTCTTCCTTGCGCTTACTGGCAAGCCAAATCCTTGTTTTGCTCACATCGAAAATCTGCCCCTGCTCCATCAGCGTCAACACAAGTGCATCTGAAACTCGATAGCGACCACAGGCCGGACAATATCTCTCCTCCCACGGGCCAAGGCACTGAATGCGTTCAGCGACGCCTGCACAAATAAGACAGCTCATGGGATCACCATTGTTTTTTATAGTCTGTACCTGATCCGTCGTTTTTCCAGCCGCTTTCCATCTGATAACTTACCGCACGTCCATACACTGCCCTCCTCCACGGAGGAATCACTATTTCGAATACAGACCTGCTCCCTTCCTCACTTTTTAAGATCAACCAAAATCAACTCGTCCTTGAGGCCGCCATTATGGAGCTTGCGCTTTGGGTTGAACAGCGAGGAACAGCTGACATTGCACAGAACGTTCGGGGTGCACTGGAGGTCATCAGCAGGAACGAAGAGTTCATCAACATGACGCTCGCGGCGCTTATGGCGCCGGAGTAAACAAGCTCGACTTTGGTAACCTAATAGCCTCCTTCGCTTCTCGCTAGGTACGTCGACAAGGCGAGCCCGATAGACGTAGTTCACCAAGCCTATGACGCAATTGAAACGGGGGGGGGAAGTGAGGCCCCGGCGGATGAGGGGATTCGCACTTTGAAGCAAACTCTGTCGTCCAAAGTTCCGGGGGGCATCGATCCTGAAGCTCTCGATCCGAGGGGATGCCTAAACTGGATAGCGCTCGGTACTCAGGTGATCGGTATCAAATTCAGCTCACTGTCTCTGTAAGCTGGATGGGCGCCTTGTTGCTTGCACGGCGTAGAAGCTGGATCTCGAGGCGCCCAGAAGCAATTCACTCATCAGGTATCCCACTCACATCACCGACTTTCACTTGGGCCAAATCCTTCCGAAGCGATGCCACGTTTTCAGTGCCATTCAATTGCTCGAACTGACGCTGGGCTTCCTGCCAGAGAGGAGCGGTTTTTTGGAACAGTCTCCTGCCCTCCTCGGTCAGCGCTGCGAGGCGACTTCTACCATCGGAGGGTGAGGGACTGATTGAGATCAATCCCCCTTTCTCCAGGAAACCCGCCATTTTCCCCATTGCCGTGCGCTCGATGTCGAGACGCTCAGCAAGCGTATTGATCGCGGCAGTCTCCATTTCATAGAGCGCTGCCAATGTGAGGTACTGGGTAATTCGAAGACCTGACGGCTCAAGCTGCGCATCGTAAAAGCGAGTGATCTGCCGGCTCGCCTTCCTGATCGCGGAACAATTGCACTGGTCGATCCCTAACGGTTGGCTAACCGGCAACATCTGCATATTTCCTCGTTACTACTGATGATTATTTCAAGTACCCAGCGGGTTGGTTACGCATAGACATCCCGGTACTTTTCGATAAACGCCTGCACGGTCAGCGCAGCCGTGCCGGTGATCCTCTCCACGACGTCATTCACACCTGCAAAGACTCCCTCTTGGTAGTCCTGCGCGACTTCAACCAAATGTTGTGTCAAGGCGGCCGGGAACTTGTACTCCTGCGTCATCTTACGCTCGAACTCTTCGATTGATGTCGGGGTGTACTCGATTTTCGCCCCCAGCACCTCGCTCATGGCCGCCGCGATTTCGGTGTGATTCATCTCGACAGGGCCGTGAAGGCTGTAAATTTTACCCTCGTGCCCCGCCGGGTTGGCCAGGATGTGAGCGATCACGCGTCCTTGGTCGTCGGTAGCAATGGGAGCGTGACGACCATTCGCAAAGGGGAATTCGATTTTTTTGTTGGCCCAAATCTCCTTGGCGAAGTGAGGGTACGCGAGCCAGTCCGCGAAGAATGTGGGGCGCAGGTGCGTTGTCGGTACGCCCGACCAGTCGAAGACGCGCTCAGAGATCCAGTGATCCTGTGCCAGATGACTCTTGGACTCCCGCCGCGCGGAAATCTGCGACATGTTCACGATGGCCTCTACCCCAGCCTCTTTTGCGGCCTGGGCAAAATACGCTGCACCTTCGATGATTCCCGATGCCAGCGGATACAGGAAATAGGCCGAACGGATGCCTTCCATCGCCGCACGAATGTCATCGATATTGGTGAAGTCGCCGATGGCAATTTCAACACCACGCGCCCTTAGAGCCGCGGCTCGCTCATCGTCCTTGCGTACATATGCGCGGACACGTTTACCCAATTTGAGCAGCTCATCGATGGTAGCCCCACCGGTACGCCCCGTTGCACCACTTACAAGAATTTCAGCTGCGCTCATGATCTTGGCTCTCTCGATTAGCTGGAGCAAATGCCCCTGGAAAATTCATATAAGAGCATATGCCCCCATGTGATTTAATTTACGAGCACATGCTCCTACTGTCAACGCGTGTGGATGACCGTTCAGCGGATGGAGGGAAGTTCATTTGCCAAGCAAGGGTGACTTCTGCCGAGATATTTTTCCTGTCTTCGGATACGCGGACGCACTTCCAATGGCAAAACTCACGAATCCAGTCGCCCCGCTTGCAGACGCCAGGCAGAAGCGGTTTGTCATATTGGGCCTGCCACCGGTGGACGCGCTCGACGTGATCGGGCCGGCAGAAGTATTCGCGTGGGCGAATCACATGGCTGGCGCAGGAATGGCCCCCTACGTACTTGAACTGGTCTGCTCATCACCTGATGTGCACCTGGAGAGCGAAACAGGCATTGGACTCAAAGGGCACAGTCCCCTCGAGCAGGAGTGTCGTTCGAACGAACCCAGCGATACCCCGCCGTCGCCGACTTCCAAATAGGATTAATAGGAATCCGTGATGCTACCTTCGGCACCGACTCGGCAGCATCCCTCGGCATACGGGTGCGCGAGGTTCAGTTACTGCTGATCGTCTGTGCCACGCTGGTAGCGATCGGGGAAAAGAGAGGCACGACGCGCTGTCATAAATTGTCGCAGCTGAGTCCTGCATAATTGTTGAATTCATGGAGTCATATCGGTACTCCTAGAACACCATTCTTTAGCAGGGAACGCACCATGCAACCAAGATTCAAGGTGATCGAGACCACCAGACTGCACGATGGCAGTAAACAATACAGGGTCGTTGATCTCGTAGAGGGAGGCTCAGCTAGCAAGCATGGTGTGTTCAAGGTCAGGGCGGAAGCAGATGCTGTTTGTTTGCGGCTGAATGCCGAGCATCCGCGGCAGATTGGTTTAGGACGCGCTTATGCGAGTTCGCGAACGAGAACTCAAGCGGCCATTTGAATCTGGCCGCTTGGCCTACTGAATCAGTTATCGAAAACGGGATACGACGCCTTGTCGATAGCCGTCATGGCCTCTGCCCGAGACAGAATCTTGGATTCTTCCAGGATTGCCAGCAGTGAACGACCTTCCACCACCGATTGACGGGCAAGTTTACTAACCTGCGCGTAACCGAGCTTCGGCACCAAGGCTGTAGCAACAGCCATCGACTCCGTCAGATGCTGCTCGTTGCGCGCTACATCGGCAGTAATCCCGGCAATGCACTTTTCACGGAAACGCTGGATCCCGTTGGTCAGCAGCGTAATGCTGTCAAACACCCGAGAGGCCACCACTGGCTCGAAATGGTTGATTTCCAGTTGGCCGTACTGCACCGCTTGCGCTACCGCCACATCGTTCCCGATAACCGCGAAACTCAGCTGAATCATCGACATAGGCAATACTGGATTGACTTTGCCCGGCATAATCGACGAACCGGCCTGAGCTTCTGGCAATTTCAGCTCGCCTACACCACCAACAGGGCCGGAAGACAGCACGGTCAGGTCAGAAGCAATTTTCCCCAACGAAGCGGAGCATGTGCGTAACTCTGCGGAAATCCGAGAGAACACGTCCATATTCTGCATAGCGTCGAAAGGGTTTGACGGCGCCTGATACTCGACCCCGGTGATTCGCTCCAGGTGTTTGAAAGCAAATGCCCTGTATGCGGCAGGAGCACCAAAACCAGTACCAATAGCTGTCCCGCCGAGCGGGAGCGTACGCAATTTGTCACGCACGTTTGTCAGTTCGGTTGCCAGGCGATGAGTAAGGGAAGCGTACCCTGAAAACAACTGACCGAGACGCATGGGCTGAGCATCCTGCAGGCAGGTGCGTCCCAAGTGCAGGACATCCGCAAACTGCTCGGCCTTCTGATCAAACTGCTGGGCGAGCTTTTCGACCTCAGTTATCAGAGGGCCGAACATTGCGTAAGTAGCGATTTTCATCGCAGCGGGATAAACGTCGTTAGTCGACTGCGAAATATTGACGTGGTCGTTCGGATGAATGATTTCGTAGGAGCCTGCGGCATGCCCCAACACCTGCTGGGCACGGTTGGCAATGACTTCATTGAAGTTCATGTTGGTCGAGGTACCCCCCGAACCTTCCAGCAGATCGACAATCAGCGAGTCATCACATTGGCCGTCAATGACGTCCTTGCACGCCTGCACGATGGCATCGCATTTCACGCTATCTAATACACCGCTATCCAGATTCGCCAGGGCTGCCGCCCACTTACATTGGGCGAACGCATTACGGAACTCGGTGTAGTGAGCAACTGTGAGCGATGAAACGGTGAGGTTATCGAAGCCTCGCACCGAGTTCACACCGTAGAGTTTGTCAGCTGCGATCTGGACGTCACCAACATAGTCACGTTCTTGTCTGTGTTCTTTGCGCTCAAAAGTATTCAAGAGTACTTCCCTCATCAGAATTTATTAATGTCTCAACCCCGCTGTCCATGGACTGCAGCCGTGGCAGGAATGAGTTGAGAAACACCTCGCGTGCTGATTCGCAGGCATCCGCGAAAAAGGCACTGTATTCATCTCTTCTGGCTACCAAGTACAGCGACCTTTCGAGCCCAAGCTCAGGGGTCAGGTGTACGTTCACCTTGTCCGCCCACGCAGATGCCTGGAGAAAACACATAGGGCTCGTAACAGCCCAGCCGATACCCTCCGCAACCATCGAGGTCAGGGCATCGGCGTTGTCCAACTCCAACCGGTTGGGTACTCGGATATTCAAGCTGCGAAGATGACGCTCGATCTGCAGCCCCACCTGTGAACCACGGTTGAAACGAACCACTGGCAGGACATTGGCCATCGCTCGTATGTCTTCAATGCTCGTGATGTTCTTGCGTGAATCCTTTGGGGTGATGACGAAATACTTTTCCGAGAACAGTCGATAGCGAATCACGTCATTGGCATCCATGAGCGGATCGCTGGTCACGATCAGATCCAGGTCTCGACGTAACAAGGCCTCACCCTGCTGCGGACTCAAGCCCGTACGAATCGATAACTGTGCGACCTTCCCAAGAAGCCGCTTGGTGAAAACCGAACCGCAGGTCGCGGCGAACGAATCAACAAGGCCAATCCGCAGATCAGGTTTTACTCCTCGCCCTGCATCCACCACCTGAGCCTTGAGATGGGAAATCTCCTCGCTCAACACGGAGCCACGATTACGCAATGCAACCCCGAAAGTGGTAAGGGCTAGAGGACGAGTTGACCGATCCACCAGGATCACCCCAAGTTCTTCCTCTAACTGCCTGATCATCTGAGAGACACCAGATTGCGAGATGCCCATGCGTGTGGCCGCACCCGACATGCTGCCTTCCTCGGCAACGGCGATGAAAACCTGAACCGCATACATGTCGATGAGTTTGTTCGCTGACATTGCTCTCTGCTCGCTCTCAAGTAGGAAAGAGTTGATTGTCGGCCATAGCCTTAGCGGCCGTCATTTCCCCTGTCGCGTGGCTACCGATGCTGCGAATGCAGGAGCCAGTCCAGCATCAGAGCCATCAGGCGTTACACCAGAGAGATCTTCCTTGCTGGTTTCCGGGGCGAACAGGTGGCAAAACACACCGCCGAATATCAACACGCCGACGCAGACGCCCAGGGCCGTTTGGATGCCGAGGTTTTGCACCGCGATGGGGAGCAAGAAGGTCGCAATGGCGGAACCGAACCGACTTGAAGCCACGGCCAGACCAATGCCGGAAGCTCGCAGGTGAGTCGGAAAGAGTTCCGGTGGGTAGACGAACTCCAGGTTAACGGCAGCCGCCAGCACGCAAGCAAAGAAGCCGAAGGCCAGGATGGTTCCCACAGGGCCAAAGCCCGCATAGGCAAGTACGCCAAGACCCAAAGCACTCAGGTAGAAGGTGCCGACGAGAAACGCGCGACGGGAAATTCGGTCGATACACAACAGTCCGAGGATGGCACCCAGCATGAGTAGGACGTTGTAGACCAAGCCACCGACGAACTTATCTTGAACATTGAGTGCCTCCAAAACCTTTGGAGAGAAGGTGCCCAGCGCAAAGAAGGGAATGACTTGGCAGGTGTAGAAAACACACCCAACCAGAGTATTTTTCCGCCAGCGCTTGCTCAACAGCTGCGCCCAATTGCCGCCTTTTTTCTCCGGTGTACTTACTGGTTCCGGCAAGCTGACGTTCGGCCCGAACTTACTGCGTACGATGTCCATGGCTTCCTTGGTGCGTCCACGGGCCATCAACCAAATAGGAGACTCAGGTACGCCCATGCGCAACGGTAAAATCAGCAAAGCAGGAAGGCCGCTGAGAGCCAACATGATGCGCCAAGCATCTGGGCCAATATCACGAACAGCAAAGCCCACCAGGTAGGCTGCGACGTAGCCGGCGGCCCAAGCGGCTGCGAGTATGCTTAGCAGGCGGCCACGATAGCGACGCGGGGCGAATTCCGTGACCAACGACTTGCTAACCACGTAGTCGAAGCCAAGTACCAGGCCCAACAGTAAGCGCAGCACCAGCAATTGCTCCGCTGAGGTGACAAAAAACTGGGATGCCGAAATGGTGGCGAATAGCAGCATGTCCCAAGCGAAGATTGTCCTCCGCCCGTATTTGTCTGCGAGGGGACCGGCAATTAAGCTGCCTAGGAAAAGACCGGCCAATGACGCGGCGCCAAGCAGCCCCATCCATAGCGCAGTGAGTTGCAATGGGCCCGCCGCCATGCTGACGGCAATGCCGATAATCCCAAGCACGAAGCCATCACTGAATTGGCCTCCAGTGCCACTGAACACCGTCCGAATATGGAAGCGGGTCAGCGGGAGGTCTTCGAACGATACTTGCTTGCTCATTCGTGTCTCCACTTACTTTTTATAGTTGTTGAATCCGGCGCGGGCGCCGGGCACGAAATGAGTCTATTGCTTCATCATTAGTATTTCAGCATTCGCAATCGCAGTATCATAATAGCTAATACTAACGTGCATTTTTTCTTATTCTCCAGCCTATTACCTTCATCGCTCGGAAGCCCTCTCTCGCTTGTAGGTCTACTGGCTATCCATAGATTAGTGTGATGGAAAATTACCTATTTGCCGGTTCTGATGTCGGCGGAGAACGGGCGGCTGCAATTTACAGCCTGGAGGATTCGGCCAAGCTCAATGGGTGACCAGAAACAGCCCCGCCGCTAGAGCCCAGAGCAAAAGCTGGCCATGGTTGGCGAGAGTCTTGAACCAGGGTAAAGCGTTTGGATGGCGGCTCGGCGTAGCGTAACGGCATCAATGCCAACCAGCTGTTCCTGTAGCGCAAGCTGTATCAGGACGGCGGCCTGTCTGCGGTCAATGCCGGTGAAGCGGTGATGCCTGCGTCTGAACTGAGCGATGCACTAAAGCAGAGCCATGAACTGCAACGGATGCTGGGCAAAAAACGATGTCAGAAATCCTCAAGGAGGCCATGTAGATCGCCCGGTCGCGAAAATGGATACGCATTCATCCTTGTTGCGATGGGGCGACCAGAGAAAGCTGGTCAGTGAATGTCCCGATGTGGCGCGCTCGCAACTAACGGTTCGAATGAAGCAGTCAGCATCGCTCAAGCCTCGGCGAAGCAAGCCGGTTTGAATGGATGCGCTCGACCAAACGCGCTTGCAGCGTTTCGAGCTCAGCAGGATCGGCCCTATCCTTCGCATGCACACCAAGCCCCTCGCCATCCCAGCGAGGAATGACGTGTATGTGTATGTGGTAGACCGTTTGCCCAGCCGCAGCACCATTGAACTGTACAATCTGCACGCCGTCCGGCTTGAGCTCGTCCAGGACGACGCGCGTAAGTTGCTGCACAGCAGACATCATCGTTCCAAGGACTGCAGGCTCGACATCAAGAATATTTCGAGCCTGGCACTCTTTTGGAATAACAAGGATGTGACCAAGAGATTGAGGAAAAACATCCAGAAAGGCCAACACATCGGCATCTTCGTAAATTTTGTAGGAAGGCGCTTCGCCGCGAAGGATAAGCGCAAAGATGTTCTGCGAATCGTAGTGGCCGTAGAGGCTCATGATCATTCCTTGTAAGTGGCTTTAGAGATACAGCAACGTGACTTCGACCGGTAAGCCGGTTTAGCACAGCAAAGACACAGAGTCTTGTAAATCTGGGCAAGCAACTGGCGTCGCTTCGAGAGGATTATTCGCGCTCATGGAAGTAGCTGCGCCTGGACACAGATCGTCCATCTTCTGTCGTTTCATCAGCTATAGGCCCTCATCCCCCGCAGTTCCGTGCGTGCGAAACTACCGCATACCACTCCTGCCTCGGGTATATGACACAAAGCGATCGTTGGAGTAAGGATGTGTTTATTGGGATTAAAGCGCCGCATGGGCATCGAGGACGCGTTCCGAATAGATAACAGCCGCACCCGCATTGGGCGCAATCGCAACTGCAATACAACCATCGCAACGAGTGGTGACTGCGCGGTTCGAGGCAGCTGCTTTTGGCACTCGCTCCGTCCAACGTCTACAGACCGCGGATAGTGTCAGGCGAAAGTATGCCCTGACCCTCAATATGGATATCGAACTAGTTCCGTCGTCTTTCGGTGAGGGCAGTGGTTCGCTGGCGTTGGCCTATTTCGCCGTGTACCGGCCGGAATGTGATGGGCAGGCTAAAGTACAGGCGCTTCAAGACTGGTTATTGGCGAAAGCTTCAGTCTAGTCGCTCGAATAACAGGTTCGAGTGAAGATGAAACGCGAGTTGACCCACTGCGCGATTCGTGCACTCAACCCAGACCGATTTGGACCACTATCCGGTCTCGTTTGCCCCAGCCTCTTTATAATAGGCACAAATAAATCAACCCCCACAGCGCCAGAAGTGGAGCATCCGTTGATCTCATTGCATGAGTGATCGGTGTTCGTTGACCGTTTCGAGGCGGTGGATCTTCTGGCCCGTCGAGTAGATCTGGGATAGCAGATACATGGCCTGTTCGGCAGGAGCATGCAGTTATTACGGTGTCATATGGTCGAGGTTGGGCACGGAAGTCATGCCGCTGATTGTGGCAGAGCAGGCAATCAGCGGCGATAAACCGATGGGCTAATGGCAAGTGCTACAGCACCGAGATCGAGCCACTCGCGCCGCCCCGCAGCCAAAGCAGCCCCTGTACCAAGGCCTGAAGTTGCTCGTTATCGAATACGACTTCCGATCGGCGATGGATGCCAGGCCAGTGGAATTTGCCTTGATTCAGTCGTCGCGCTGCAAGCCAGATACCTACACCGTCGTGCACAAGAATCTTCATCCGGTTGGCACGGCGATTTGCGAAGAGATAAGCACCGCTCGGCTTCGCCGCACCGAACATCGCAATTACTCTGCCCAACGCCGTCTCGGTACCTGCGTGCATATCCACAGACTCGGTGGCTAGCCCGATGGCGTCGATGCGGACGCCAGGCAAGCTGAAGGACAAAGCATGCGCATCCTTCAGGATCGGACGTTAGTTATTTCACCGTGATTGATCATTCGCCAACGAGTATTTCTCGGCACTATCTTCCAGATTAGCTACGTTGTACGCAGTCGCCCCGCCGCAACCCGATCAACCGCCGTTGATAGCCGACCGACCTAAAGTACATACCACTTTGGTCGATATGCTGTAGCTAGGCATGGGCGCTTTCCCCTTCCAAAACACGCAACGCTCACCACTAGTGTTTCCGCCGTTCCAACACTTATGAATACCTGCGGGAGAAGTCATGAATATCAAACAGAAACTGATATGGGCGTTCGCGGCCATCGCCTGCCTGCCGGTCATCCTAGTGGCGGTGCTCGTCGTGTTGAACCTGCGAGATGCTGCACAAGCCAACTTCTTGGATAGCAGCGGCCGTGAAATTCGCCAGATCGACAATGGCACGAAGCAATTCTTCGACGGCATCAGTCAGAACGTCGAATTCTTCGCCAAGGACCCACGAGTCATCACGGCGAAAGGTTTGAAAAGTTACGCCGGCACTGACGCCGCACAAACACCGCTCCCTGAGATCAATCAACAGCTTCTTGAGATCTTCGACAGATTCGCCAAGAGCCATCCGACCACCGCCTATATTTCCTTGGGAATGAATGACGGCGGCTACGCCAGTTGGCCTGACGATCCGAAAATGGCCAACTATGATCCGCGTGTGCGTCCATGGTACAAGGCCGCCATGGCCGCACCAGGCACCACCGTCCGCACAGATGCCTACTACTGGGCGCCGGACGATGTATCCCTAATCGGCACCGTACACACCGTCACCGACACCAGCGGGAAACTGGTGGGCGTCGTTGGCCTGGACGTGTCGCTCAAGCAAATGACCGAACTTCTCAAAAATATCAAGCTGGGCGATAGCGGCTACCTGATGCTGGTCGAAGCCAATGGCAATGTCCTGGTTGACCCCTCCGATGCCAAGCACAACTTCAAGCCCCTGGCCGACCTTGGCCCTAACTATGCCGAATTGGCCAAAAGCAGCGATGGCGTGACCCAGATCGAGATCGACGGTGTGCCCTACATGGCCAACGTGGTCACTTCCAAGGGGCTCGGCTGGCGCTTCATCGGCCTGATCAAACGCGACGAAGCGATGGCCGAGGCCTCAAGTCTGACCTGGTTGATCGCCGCTATTGCTGCCGCGCTGGCAGTGGTCTTCGCCATCGTGGGCGCCAGCTTCGCCAGCATGATTGTGCGGCCGATTCGTGGCGTTGCAAATGGTCTGCAGGAAATCGCCGAAGGTGAAGGCGACCTCACCCGTCAGCTCACTGTGCAGGGCAAAGACGAAACGGCCACCCTGGCAAGCTGGTTCAACCAGTTCCTGAACATGATCGCTCAACTTGTGCAACGCATCGGCAACGCGTCTTCCGACCTTCAAAATGTGGCGGCCGACACCAGCGAAGTCGCCCAGAACATGAACGAAGCTGCGGGGCGGCAGCGTCAGGCGGTGGAGTTGGTGAGCACCGCGTTCAACGAAATGGTCGCCACCGCCAACGAAGTGGCCCGCTCTTGCAGTCAGGCCGTCTCCAGCGCGGACGCGGGCTACCGCGATGTGCACGACGGGCAGCATCACATCGGCGAAGCTACGGGCAGCGTGCTGAAACTGAGCGAAGACCTGCAACAGTCGACCCAGACCATGCAAACGCTGGAACAGGATAGCAAGAACATCAACACTATCCTGGACACCATTCGCTCGATTGCCGAACAGACCAACCTGTTGGCCCTCAACGCCGCCATCGAAGCTGCGCGCGCCGGTGATCAGGGTCGCGGGTTTGCAGTGGTTGCCGATGAGGTACGAGCCCTGGCACGGCGTACGGCCGACTCCACCGGCGAAATCGACAATCTGCTCGGCAACCTCGCGCGGCGCACCCAGGAAGTGACCCAACAGATGCAAAGCAGCCTGCAGGTGTCGCAGACCAGTGTTGAGCGCATCCAGCAGGCTCGTGACAGCTTCGACAAGATCCGCACCTCGGTGGACTCGATTCGCGACCAGAACACTCAGATCGCCAAGGCCGCAGAGGAACAGCATCAAGTGGCCGAAGACATCAACCGGCACATCACGCAGATCCATACCGATGCGCAGTTGGTCGAGGAATTTGCTCACTCGGCGCAGACCGGTTCGGGGCGTTTGACGGATATTTCCGGACAGCTCAAGGGCTTGATTGGACGCTTCAAGTTCTAGTTTTTATTGGGTGGTGAGCCAGGGATGGCTCGCTTTCAAATAAGACCTCGGACAGGACGATCCTCACCACTTTCTTGGAATTGCTATTCCCTATCCTTTCGCCCTGATCGCATACATACCACCGGCAATCACCATGCACGCCCCCACTACTGTCCAAGTGTCAGGGTGTTCACTGAATACGAACAGGCCTATCAACGTAGCAACCCGAGACGTAAAGGTGACCGCGCCCATCCGAGAAATCATCATGCTGATGGAGTCTAACCTTGAAGAGCCATTAGACCTCGATCAACTCGCGGACTGCGGCCTCGCGTTTGAATTCAGCGGAAAAAGAACGACGTTGCTTGGTCATCAGACACCTCTATCTGGCGAGCATTCTCGCCTAAATGGGTGTCCGGTTTCATTAGACCACTACACTTGGCCAGCCAGGATTCGACAGTCGGAGCCGTGCCCCGCTTTCGACTCATTAGAGTTTTGTAATTACCAGATTCCGTTTCGCCTCCTAGCCACAGCAGGGCTCAGCCATTTCATCAGCGTCGACGCAAATCGATTTGTGGTGACATGCGGCAAACGTCATCCGGCCAAAAACTGCAGAATCAAGAAAGCACGCCGACTCTCGAATACTTAGGACACTTCAATTAAGCAGCTTTTGCCGGCTTCCCGCGGCATCGAAAAAAGCATTTGACCATCCCCTAACCCACGAAAATCTGAAAAATGAAAAAAGTCTGATCGTCTGCGTTAGTGTTCTTTGGCTTTCTTAATTCTGGTCACAATCAACAGCAGTATTCCAAAAGCGATCGGAGCCATGGTCAACATGGCTTTGCGCTCTGAAATTTCTATACCCAGTACGTGCAGCGCGGAGTAGCAAAGCTTAAGTAGGCTCAACAGGTAGTAGGTTATGGCAATAATTGAAAGCCCTTCGACGGCTCTCTGGATTTTTACTTGCGCATCGGCGCGTGAGTTGAGGCTCTTAAGAATTTCCGAGTTTTGCTCTTCCATCTCAACTTGCACACGCGCCTGCAGCAGATCGCCCAGGTTGACCACACTCTTTGCCAATTGATCCAAACGTTGCTCGGTGACAGCGCAGTACCTGACCGTAGGTTTGAAGCGCCTTTCAATGAAGACACCAAGCCTCTGACAACCACCAACATGACTCTCTCTCAGTTCTCCCAGTCGCTCAAAAATTAGCTGTGCATATGCTTGGGTCGCGCTGAAACGGTGACGGGTTTTGGCCTTGAGACTAACAACCTGAGCTGATAACGAAGCAATGTCAGCAAGCAGATTTTTTGCACTCGTTGCATCTAGACTCGTATTGAGCTCTGAAAGACGTACCAGTGTTCTTTCAAATGTGGTGAGCTGATTGCCGAGTTCTTTAGCGGTTGGCAACGCGAGAGAAGCCATCATGCGATAAGTCTCAATTTCGAGCAGTCGTCGAATCATTCTCCCTTGACGGTAAGCATTTAATCCTTTGTTAATGAAAAGAAATCTATTTGTACCTTCGGGGCACAGTTTAAAATCGCTCCAAACAATTGCATCTGAACCACCGATGCACGATCCGCTAGGGTCTTTGAAACCGTAACTGGAAATATCGCCTTTCCAAGACTCCTCAGATCGCACAATTATCTGAACTGAGTTGATGAGTAGTGATAAGTGGGGCTGGGCTAGGTCTTCAAGCTCTTTGGGTAATGAAGCCCAATAAAGCTCGTTGGTGGCTGAGGTAACGACCTGCGTGAGAGTGAAAAACTCAGCGTGGCGCTCCCATTTCAGCGGATGGCCATTGACGACAACGATGCCCTGAGCGGCACCCGCATCAATAGCCACAGGTGAAAGTCTCTCCAATAGCGAATTGCACTCTTTTTCTTCTCCCAAAAAGGCTAGATGAAAAACATGAGCGGGCTCATCGAAGTACAATGATGGTCGCGCATGTAACTCATTGTGCAAGTCTTGCCTTTGGGAATGCATGATGTTTAGACCTGATCAACACGAATATTAAACGGCACTTTTATCTTCTCGAACGATAAGTCAAACACCAAATACTGATTTAGCCATACCATCAGATATAAGCCAAGGCTGCCGTCCATGAAACGTCGATGGCAACCAAACTAAACTCTCAGAAGCACCTGTCTTGCCTAAGTCGTAGCGCGATGCTATGACGCAACGAATCCTTTTCCAGAAGATCTATATCTACTATATCTTCAATTCCTGCCCCAGCCTCGACCTTCTCAATCAACTCTAAAATGGCTTTCTTCATGAACCAATGGGATGAGCGATCCAGACTTGTGGATACTGTTTTTAGTCTCGCCCTAGTTCCTGCATCCAATTTGATTCCAAGAGTTGTAGTCGACATATTTGTGCTCTCCAAACATACTTCACTGCGCCACTCGCTCAATGCTACTGTCCGGTAAAGCTATATGGCTTACCGTGCAGCTAATGAATCAACCCCCACAGAGCAAGAAGTGGAGTATCTGTTGATCTCATTGCATGGAGGGATGATGGAGGGTTGAATACCAACCCACCTGCCCCTGGGCTCCACCAACCGATATCTTCTCTAAACCACTCGCCCTGCGATAGGACAAGATAGAACTCAGCTGGCGGGTGATGATGAAATGGATAACTGGTAAAAGGCGCCATTAGCGCCATACCTAATGTTAAAGTTTCGCACTCAAACATCCCTCCTGCACCAGTGATAATCGCATGGCGATGCATCTCTACAAACGTATTCTCCTGGCCAGGCTTGGCTTCACGTTTCATCCAATTAGCATGAGGCAAAATAATGCCTAACGAATCTAACACACACCCAAAATGTTCATTTATCCTTGGCGCAAGGTTAAGGGCCTGAGCTAAGTGAGGTGTCAGAGACTCAGGTAGCTTTTCTGAATCCTTCAATGTCTTTAAGGTTCTCCACTGCGCCGAAATCAGGGACTTAGCACACACATCTGCCGAGGCCAGCGCCATGTCAGAAACAGCTATACCATTTAATAAAATCTCATGAAGAGCTTGTAGAAGTAGCTGCCCACTCAAAGATACTTCATGATCCGCTGATAGAACGTTAGCATTGTCGGTCATTGCTTTCTACCTTTTCAAAATCATGTCGTTATGACCGCTGGCAGTAGTTCTAAAGCAGATTACATACTGCTTAACTGTTCTAGCAAATCCAAAGGAAGTCTGATCCCACCGTTTTTCGAATCAATCGATGAGTGTTGGCGCTCCAATCCTGGCCTATGGACTCCCATTTCAGTCAATCGAGCCAATTGACTTGCTAGCCGGCTCTCGAATCCTGATGAAAAAAAATTCGGTGCGATAGCTAGAATCAGTAGACCGCAACCTGGTGTCTGAGAGCCTTGGTGGAAAGCCGGTGAGTCAATAGACCAGTTAGCGCCTGTTAGACCTGCAGCCAAGACCTCAACCATGAGTATCAAATTAGCTCCGCGGTAACCACCAAAAGGAAGAAGCGCACCACCTAAAGCCTCCAAAGCGTTGCGTGTTGCATTCCCATGCTGATCCACAGCCCATCCATCAGGGATGTCGCTACCCGTCGACGCGGCATGGGCGATATTTACAAATGCAGTTGCGCTACTCGCTTGGTCAAACATTAGGGGTATACCGTCCGCCGTCGGTGCTGCAAATGACAGCGGATTGGTAGAATAGGTCTTGCCCTTAGCATCGGGAACTGCGACGAGCGCTGGGCCATTCGCGACTGCCAAAGCAATCAGCCCGGCCTTGGCCAGGCGAATGGTGTAATCGCCTAACTCACCACTCGTAAAGCTATTGAACTGACTCAACACAGCCATTCCATTTTCGTGTGCGGAGTAACATAACGAGTCAAAACACCGATCTACGCCTAGTTGCGCGATCCCCCCTCGGGCATCTGATCTGAAGATTATTGAGCTAGAGGAAGAAATTCTTGGTTCAGCTCGCGGATCAATTCGACCAGACGAGAATCCGGACAAATAATCAGCTAAGTGACGAAAACCCACAGCGTCGTTAACGCGCCCTTGTGCAGCGACCACTGCTCTGGCAAGCGAATCGGCTACTGCCTGCGAACAACCCTTTGATTCGCAGAGATGCTTCACCCAGGAAACAGCTTCCTCGATTGTAAAGCGATGATCGGTTGCTGTTTTCAAAGGATTTCGCCTATACGGTTTATTCCATGCTGCCTGGGCCCTTAGTTTTCCTTCAAGGACACCAGGCTGCGGAGTAGCTACCGAACAGCTTAAGCTATTACTGACCCGCTGTTGTGGATGCAGTATTTGCGCCAAACATTGCCACAAAGTGAGGTTTGTTGGCTGCGTAGTATTCTGCAACTACCTTGTCTGCCGAGCTATCACGCGCAGAAGCCATCAGTTTCTCAAGGTCAGATTGAGGAATTTTGAAGTTGGCGAAGAATAGAGCAACGTCGGGATGCTCAGCGCTAAAACCCTTGCGAGCAACCGCGTGGATTTGCTCAGCACCACCGAAAATTTGCTTCGGATCATCCAAATAGCGAAGCGACCACTTGGAAAACATCCAGTGTGGGCTCCATGCGTTGATCAAAGACCATTTGTCACGCTTCAGGTTGCGATCCAACTCGCTCAACATTCCAGATTCTGAAGAGGCGACCATCTTATAGCCATCTAGCTTGTATTCTTTAATGGCCTTTTCCGTAAGCTTATATTGACCGTTACCCACTTCGGAAGTCAGAATTTTGCCGCCGAGTTTTTCCCTCACATCTGGTTTATTAAGATCTTCGACACTGGCGATCTCACTGGTAGGGATGGAAGTAGGCACCGCCATGCCGATCCGACCTTCATACAGCACACCGAGGTCTTCAAGTTTGTCTTTGTATTTATCATAGAAGGACTTGTGAGTGCTCGGCAGCCAGACCATCGGGATCAGGTCGATATTGCCATTAGCCAACGCTTGGAACTGAATACCAATATCGGCCAAAACCAATTTAACCGGTTGCTTCAGGTGGTCTCGCAGTGCTGTGTCTGCCAGCTTTACAGCGATTTCCGTATCCGACCAATTTACCCACCCAATACGGATAGGCGCGGGTTCTTCGGCTTGAGCAATCAAACTGCAGGAGGCCATCGCCAAACCTGCAAGCCAACCGACAAGAGGTTTACTGGAAAACGAACGACTAATCATGGTGCATCTCCGCGTACTGTATTAATGGTTATTGGCAGGGCAGCAGAAGAATCAACCTTCCTCAACATGAGAGCAAATTACCATTACTATCACAAGGGAATTAATATTATACATGCATGAGTTTTAGTTATGTGAAAAATAGCATTTTCACATATTCGGATAATTCGGCCCTCCTCCGCCCTCTGGCGGAACCCACGTAATATTTTGAGTCGGATCCTTAATATCGCAAGTTTTACAATGAATACAGTTTTGCGCATTAATCTGCAATGTCTTGCCGCCCCCTTCAACCTCTATAATTTCATACACTCCGGCGGGACAGTACCGTTGTGCGGGCTCATCATAAATTGGTAAATTTATCGATATAGGGACACTGGCAACAGCCAACTTCAGATGAGGCGGCTGATTTTCCTCATGATATGTATTAGATAGGAATACCGATGACAAGCGGTCGAAACTTATCACGCCATCAGGTTTAGGATACAACCGTGATGGAGAATCGGTAACAGGTTTCATTTTCTCATGATCACGAACTTTATCTCGCAGCGTAAATGGCAAACGCCCTTTGAACATATTCTGATCAATGAAATTGAAAGCCCCTCCGAGCACCGATCCGAATTTGTGCATAGCTGGGCCAAAATTTCTACTTCGCTCCAGCTCTTCTCCGAGCCAACTACTGGAAAACAGCGAGTCGTAGTTATTTAACGGTTGTTCAGACGTAGGATCTGAATCCACTGCTTTGAATATCGCTTGCGCGGCTAGCATCCCGGACTTCATTGCGGAATGAGTGCCTTTGATTTTGGCAAAATTGAGCGTGCCGGCATCGCACCCCACTAACACCCCTCCAGGAAATGCCATTTTAGGGAGTGAGTTGTGCCCGCCTTTGGCTATTGCCCGTGCGCCGTAACCGACTCTTTTCCCATCCTTGAGGTAACGCTGGATGATGGGATGATGCTTGTAACGTTGAAATTCCTCGAAGGGAGATAGATGTGGATTCTCGTAGCAAAGATCTACAATCAGCCCAACAACAACCTGATTATTTGCTGTGTGATACAGGAATGAGCCTCCTGGGTTGTTGTCGTCCAATGGCCATCCTGTCGCGTGCACAACCAGGCCTTCTTCATGGATCGAGGGATCCACATCCCATATCTCCTTGAGACCAATCGCATAATGCTGAGGATCGGAATCCTTATCTAAGGCGAAATGCTCGATCGCGCGCTTGCCCAGATGACCACGACATCCCTCCGCCAGTACCGTGTAACGCGCACGTAGCTCCATACCTGGCGTGAAGTATCCTGCGCGCTCCTCACCGTTTCGACCTACACCCATGTCACCAGTAATGATTCCTTTGACAACGCCTTGTTCCAGGATCAAATCGCTGGCCGCGAAGCCTGGATAGATTTCCACATCCAAAGCCTCAGCTTGCTCCCCAAGCCACCGGCATAAGTTGCCTAACGAGATGATGTAGTTGCCTTCATTATGGAGCGTCTTAGGTGCCATCCAACCAGGGACTTTTCGAGAGCTTTCTGGCCCGGAGAGCCAGTAGATATCATCCCGAAGAACTTTGGTGTGTACGGGCGCTCCTTTAGCCTCCCAATCAGGGAATAGCTCGTCGAGTGCTCGGGTCTCGAATATTGCGCCCGACAGGATATGGGCTCCGATCTCCGAGCCTTTCTCGACTACGCACACGCTAAGGTCACGACTGGATGCGGCGGCCAGTTGTTTGAGATGGCAAGCGGTTGCCAGACCTGCCGGCCCACCACCCACAATCACTACATCGAACTCCATTTGGTCGCGCTGCACGGGATCACCTAGCTATCATCAGGCTGTTAAAATAAGTATTGATGCTCGTCACGCCAGGCGCCATTCACAGCTCTTTTTCGAGCGCCGGCAATGCCTCAAAGAGATCCGCAACCAACATGTAGTCTGCCACTTGGGCGATTGGGGCCTCTGCGTCCTGGTTAATCGCAACGATTACCTTTGAACCACTCATACCTGCTAAGTGTTGAATGGCTCCGCTTATGCCAACGGCGATATACAACTCCGGCGCGACGATTTTCCCCGTCTGTCCGACTTGCAGGTCGTTGGGTGCAAACCCAGAATCCACTGCTGCACGCGATGCACCTACGGCTCCGCCAAGCTTGTCTGCTACACGCTCAACCAACGCAAAATTTTCTTTGCTTTGCATTCCGCGCCCACCAGAAACCACTACACGAGCGCTCGATAATTCAGGCCTTTCGCTAATCGTTAGCTGTTCGCCTACAAAGCGAACATTCGTAGCGATTTTTCCGCCATCGACAGCGGTGACATCACCACGATTCTGCTGTGACGTTGCCTGAGCGAAAGCCGATGAGCGAATAGTGAGTAATTTAACGGGGTCAAGAGATTGAAATGTGGCGATAGCATTGCCTGCATAAATGGGTCGCTGGAAGGTATCCACGGATACAATTTTGCTGACGTCCGAAAGCATTCCTACATCCAAGCTCGCCGCGACCCGTGGCAATACACTACGGCCCAAACTGCTTGCATCAGCGAGTACGTGCGTATAACCCTCAGCCACCACTGAGGAAATCAGTGGCTGAACATTTTCAGGCAATATCTTCTCGAACATTGCTCCTTGGGCTAGCAGTGTCCGACGCACTCCTTGGATAAACGCAGCTTGTTCCGCCGCTGCGACAGCATCCTGCCCGCCAATAACCAGCAGGTCAGTTTCTAGGCCCAACTCTGTAGCGGCAGTGATAGCACTTAAGGTACCCGCCGTAAGCTGTCCGGCTGCGTGCTCGGCTATAACCAGTGTGCGCATCAAATCACCCCCGATACGTTTTTCAGTTTTTCCACGAGTTCGGATACCGAGCCGACTTTGATGCCTGCTTTACGAACTGGTGGTGGTGCAACCTCTAGCAATCGAGTGTGCTCTTTCACACTTGCACCCAGGCCGTCAGCGGCAAGAATCTCAAGCGGCTTCTTCTTGGCTTTCATAATGTTCGGCAATGATGCGTAGCGCGGTTCGTTGAGACGTAAATCGCAGGTAACGACTGCTGGCACTGAAAGCTCCACAGTCTGGCTGCCACCATCGACCTCCCGTTCGACTAACCAGTTGCCATCGGCATAGCTGATCGCAGAGGCAAAGGTGGCCTGACCACTACCAATCAGCTGCGCAACCATTTGCCCGGTCTGATTGTTCTCCTGGTCAATGGCCTGCTTTCCAAAAAGGATCAGTTGCGGTTTCTCTTGATCGATAACCTTGCTCAGGTACTTAGCAACATTTAGCGGCTCAAGAAGCGTGCTGGTCTCGACTAGAAGAGCTCGATCTGCACCAAGAGCCAACGCCGTACGCAACTGCTCTTGAGCAGCAGAAGTACCGACGGAAACCACCACCACCTCTGACACAACTCCTTTTTCCTTGAGGCGAATCGCCTCCTCCACTGCGATTTCGCAGAACGGATTCAAGGACATCTTTACGCCGTTCAGATCTACGTCCGAACCATCAGTTTTCACGCGAACCTTCACGTTCGGGTCGATGGCGCGTTTTACAGCTACGAGCACTTTCATAGTCCTCCCGGGTACTCCTGGATCAATGCATAACTGACGCGAACCAGCCAAACCATTCGCTGTTTCGTCTGGATGTTATCCCTGCTTTTTTGGTCACGCAAGAAAAATGTACACCTATGTCCTAATCGTTGACACACGTGAACATTCGACATACCGTTGTGTCAAACCAAGCCTGATGTTCTGTTCCAGGAGCGCAACACATGTCCAGCGATCCCTTGCTGCAACCCTATAAGATCAAAAACCTGACACTACGTAATCGCATCATGACCACCTCGCACGAACCGGCATATCCGGTCGACGGCATGCCCAAAGAGCTGTATCGGGCCTACCACGTCGAACGCGCCAAGGCTGGTGTGGCATTGACCATGACCGCCGGTTCCGCCTCGGTATCGCGCGATAGTCCGCCGGTGTTCAACAACGTGTTGGCTTACAAGGACGAAGTGGTTGGATGGATGAAGGATCTGACCGACGAGTGTCATGAACACGGCGCTGCCGTGATGATTCAGCTGACTCACTTGGGCCGCCGTACCCGTTGGGATAAAGCCGACTGGCTGCCAGTGGTATCGCCATCTCACCGCCGCGAAGCATCGCACCGGGCCTTCCCTAAGAAGATGGAAGAATGGGACGTCGAGCGCATCATCAAAGATTACGTTGATGCCGCCGAACGCATGAAAGCTGCGGGTCTCGATGGTTTGGAACTTCAGGCCTACGGACATTTGATGGATCAGTTCTGGTCACCGTTGACCAACGAACTGGAAGGCCCATACGGCGGCTCCCTGGAAAATCGTTTACGTTTTACGTTCGATATCTTGAGAGGCATCCGCAAGCAATGCGGTGAGGATTTCCTTCTAGGAGTGCGGTACACGGGAGACGAAGATCTGCCCGGGGGATTCGGGGCGCAGGAAGGCATTGCTATTTCGCACATGCTCAAAGATAGCGGCTTGGTTGACTTTCTTAACGTGGTGCGCGGGCACATCGACACCGATGCAGGCCTGACTGACGTGATCCCAATTCAAGGGATGCGAAACTCACCCCATTTGGATTTCGCTGGCGAAATTCGCGCAGCGACAGGTTTCCCAACGTTCCATGCGGCTAAGATTCCCGACGTCGCAACCGCGCGCCACGCCATCGCCTCCGGCAAGATCGACATGGTCGGTATGACTCGTGCTCACATGACCGATCCGCACATTGTGCGCAAGATCATAGAAAAACGTGAGGAAGAGATCCGTCCGTGCGTAGGGGCAAACTACTGTCTGGATCGCATATATCAGGGTGGTGCCGCTTATTGCATCCATAACGCTGCGACTGGGCGTGAAACCACCATGCCCCACGAAATACCTAAAGCGCTAACCAAACGTAAGGTGGTAGTGATCGGAACCGGCCCGGCGGGCCTGGAGGCGGCACGCGTCGCCGGTGAGCGCGGCCACGACGTAACAGTGTTCGAAGCTGCTGACCAACCTGGCGGGCAGATCCGGTTGACGTCTCTTAGTGAGCGTCGTCGTGAAATGATCAGCATCATCGATTGGCGCATGGTGCAATGCGAACGCCTAGGTGTGAAGTTCAATTTCAACACTTGGGCTGAGGCTGAAACGGTACTGGCTGAAGATCCGGATGTTGTGATTGTTGCCACTGGTGGCTTGCCTCACACCGAGGTGCTCAAACAGGGCAATGAACTGGTGGTATCGACTTGGGACATCATCTCTGGCGACGTCAAGCCTGGAAAGAATGTGCTGATTTTTGATGACGCTGGCGACCACGCGGCATTGCAGGCTGCAGAAGTCATCGCCAACAGTGGAGCCAAGGTCGAGATCGTTACACCTGATCGGTCGTTTTCGCCGGAGGTGATGGCGATGAACCTGGTTCCTTACATGCGCAGCCTGCAAGACCTGGACGTTACCTTTACTGTCACGTATCGAGTGGAGTCCGTAGAAAAGCGCGACGGTAAGTTGATTGCCAGCTTCGGCAGTGATTACGGCGCTGTACACAAGCAGAGAACGGTTGATCAGGTCGTTATCAACCACGGCACCATTCCTTTGGACGATTTGTACTTCGATCTGCGACCCCATTCGAGCAATGGCGGCGCGGTTGAGCAGCACAACCTTATCGCTGGAAAAGTCCAAACTATTGTTACTAACCCTGAAGGCCGTTTTCAGCTATTCCGAATTGGGGATGCCGTCTCAGCGCGCAACACTCATGCCGCCATCTACGATGCTTTGCGACTACTGAAAGATATCTAAAACCATGCCTCTGAACTCATAGCTCAGGGGCATTTTTCACACTTAGTATGAGGCTCTTCCATGTCAGCACAGACCTTGAAGTCAAGGGCTGCTGTCGCGTTCGCCCCCAATGAACCGTTGCAGTTAGTCACCATCGATGTAGCCCCACCCAAGGCTGGGGAAGTACGAGTTCGTATCGTCGCCACTGGCGTCTGCCATACAGATGCTTTCACACTTTCGGGAAGCGATCCTGAGGGTATTTTCCCCAGCGTGTTGGGGCACGAAGGTGGTGGTGTAGTAGAAGCAATTGGTGAGGGAGTGACCTCCCTGCAAGTTGGAGATCATGTGATTCCGCTCTATACCTCGGAATGCCGGCAATGCAAGTTCTGCCTTTCCGGAAAGACCAATCTTTGCCAAGCAGTTAGGGCAACCCAGGGCAAAGGCTTGATGCCGGACGGCACCTCACGTTTTTCCTATGAGGGCAAACCGCTTTTCCATTACATGGGTTGCTCGACCTTCTCCGAATACACCGTACTGCCTGAAATTTCTCTGGCGAAGATTCCTAAGGATGCGCCTCTGGATCAGGTTTGCCTGCTCGGTTGCGGAGTGACCACCGGTATTGGTGCCGTACTCAATACCGCCAAGGTAGAAGCTGGTGCTAGCGTCGCGATCTTTGGGCTAGGGGGTATTGGTCTGGCCGCCATCATTGGCGCAAAGATGGCCAATGCAGGCCGCATTATCGCAGTCGATATCAATCCCGCTAAACGCGACGTTGCAATGTCGTTGGGCGCGACGGACTTCATAAATCCGAAAGAGCATGACAAGCCTATCCAGGACGTCATCGTCGATCTCACCGAGGGCGGTGTGGATTACTCCTTCGAGTGCGTCGGCAACGTACAGCTGATGCGTGCGGCACTGGAGTGCTGCCACAAGGGTTGGGGGGAGTCGATCATCATTGGCGTTGCCGGCGCGGGACAAGAAATCAGCACTCGCCCTTTCCAACTGGTCACGGGCCGTGTGTGGCGCGGCAGCGCCTTTGGCGGCGTGAAGGGCCGCACGGAACTTCCTAGCTATGTCGATAAAGCCAGCCGCGGAGAGATCCCACTGGAAACATTTATCACCCACAACATGCCTCTGGAAGAAATCAACGAAGCATTCGATCTGATGCATTCCGGGCAAAGCATTCGCACCGTCATCCATTTCTGAGATCCATCAGCTCTCAGACCTGAGCAAACAATCACCACCAACAGAAAGGAAACAACGATGTCCGTTTTTACTCATGTAACCGTCGGCACCAATGATTTGCAAAAAGCACGTGCGTTCTATGACGTTGTTTTGAAGGAGATCGGCCTCAATCGCGTAGCGGATCTCGGCGAAGCCGGATCCATCTGGGGCGTCGATAAGCCTTCGTTCTTTGTACTTAAACCTGCTAACGGCAATCCGGCCACTGTCGGCAACGGTGTCACCGTTAGCTTCGAAGCGCCTAACCGAGCTGCAGTTCAAGCTTTCCACGAAGTAGCGCTGGCGAATGGCGGCGTTTGTGAAGGCCAACCAGGCCCTCGTGGCTGGGCAGAAAATGCCTATGCTGCTTACGCTCGTGATGCGGATGGAAACAAACTGGCCGTTTACTGCTTTAAAGCGGTGTAAATAGGCTCACCGAAGCCCTCTTAAGGGAGGGGGCTTCGGTCTATTAAGATTGAAGCCCTTTCCGAGCAACAGAAGCTCCCTTTTGCAGAGCTCTACCAATCTGCTCCTCAAAATGACCAAGAGTCATCGACTGCAAAGCGGCTGCCGTCACACCCCGGTATCCAACCAAGGCATCAATCATTTCCTGAGCGTCGCGCGTGGCCAGAAGCTGGCTGCTATGAACAACAACATTTTTTGCGGCAAGTTGCGCTATATCAGAAGGTATGCCGGCAATAATCGCCTGGTGCGCAAGTGCGGTCATCAGTAAAGCGGGAAAGGCAGGGCCGGTGCCGGAGAGCGCCGATAGATAATCAATGAAGCCCTCTTCCTGAACCTCAGCAGCTGTGCCCACACACTCGAACAAACGCTGCACGAGGCTCTTCAGGGTCGCATCAAGCTCCCCAAAACAATACCAAGGCGTAAAAGACTGTTCGATTTCTACCGCGGCGTTTGGCATCGCCCGTACGACAGCCGAAGCCGAGGTCTGCGCAACAATAGTCTGTGCCGGAATCCCGGCCATCAGGGATACGATTGTTTTGCCAGTAGCATTGATATTGAGGCTGGCGAAGTGCTCAGGTCGAACCGCAATTATCACCAGATCGCTGCGATCCACTAATTCCTGGTTATCCGTGACCAGGCAAGCGCCATGTTGTGCCAAGGGATGGTCACCTGATCGGTTCGAAATGACCAAATTCTCAGCTGGTAACAATGCATTCGCCAACACCGCCTTTGCGATCGATCCACCTAACCAACCCGTTCCGCCAATGATACCTATCGTTTCACTGATCATTGGCAGCCGCCTCCTCGAAGGTGTCCGTCAAAGGGACGAAAGTCCCAGGTTCCGTTTCGGCATAACCGAACTTCCCGTAGAAACGATCCAGCTCACGCTGCTTAGGCACCTTCCCGGTAAAAATACTGACGTAATGAGGGATGCGTGCGAAACGCACGGTGATCAACTCACTCGTGTTCATAGTGATGTAGCCGATTTGAGTAAGATAAATCGTTCGGGCCCGCGCATCAGCGCCATTGCTGTCGTAGCCGAAGCGCTTGAACATGCTGGCTAGAGCACTCATTCGTTGCTCGTCAACGATAGAGACCTCTGCAGCAACCTCATTTGACTGAAGCGCCCAGCTACGGATTGCGAACTCGAATTGCGAGTCGAATAGTTGTGGATTGAGCCAGCATTCAAAGACATTAAGGATCGCCTCGGAAATACTCTCCGCATAGCTTTCGCATTGTCGAATCAACCCACCGGTATTGGTTTCGCGCCAACGTGAAAGTAAGGCAGCAAGCAACTGCTCCCGATCTTCGAAGAACCAGTAGAAACTGGTTCGTGATAGACCAAGACGCTTGGCTAGCGGCATAACCCGAACGGCATCGATGCCCGACTCCTTTAAAACGTCGTAAGCGGCTTCTAGCCACCCCTCAGGCGACCCGCGCCATCCTGTATCCTGAGCCTTATTACGCCCCTTCCCGATCTGGGACATGTCGTTTCACCTTCTTCAATTTTTTGTAGTTTTACTGTACTCTCATGTCCTATAAATGTACACCTGAGTACATTTGGTTGACTTCCCGCCTCGGCGCCTTGAGATCAAGCATCATGAAAATCCAGCCGTTGCCACCTCTCAATAGCTTGGTCGTTTTCGAGGCTGTAGCTCGCCATTTGAGCTTCACTGGCGCCGCAAAAGAACTGAACGTAACCCAGGGGGCCATTAGCCGGCAGATAAGGCTGCTAGAGGATTACCTTGGCGAAAGCTTGTTCGAAAGAAGTACCCGTGAAGTCAGCCTGAATCCAGTGGGTCGGCGGTATTACGGGACTGTACATTTGATGCTGCAGGAGATTGCTAAAGGCACCGAAGAAATTCGACGCTGGCAATCTGGGCGTCAAATCACAGTCATGACCAGTTCAGCCATGGCCTCATTCTGGCTGCTTCCAAAGGTTGCAGATTTTCAACGTATGAACGAAGACGTCGACCTTCGAATCGTGGCCTATGATCGCGTCAAGGACTATTCTCGCCTCGATTGCGATATTGCACTGTATTACTGCCGCACCGCGCCGTCGGATATGATCGTTACACCATTGTTTTCAGAAGAGGTCTTTCCAGTTTGCAGCAGAGACTACCTGGAAAGACACCCTCAAATACGGAACATTGATCAACTCGATACTGCGACATGGCTATGGTTGGATGATCCTCAAACCGACTGGATCGGTTGGCCAGAATGGTTTGACCGATTGGGCTATGAAACTCGAGCACCGCGGCACCGAGTGAACATCAATAACTATTCGATGCTGATTCAATCGGCTCTGATAGGACAGGGTATAGCCTTAGCGTGGTCGCATCTGGTTGGAGATCATCTAGAAACTGGTGCCTTGGTCAAACCGGTCGACAATGTTCTGCAAACGGATGCAAAGTTTTGTCTTTTGGAACACCCCGGACGGGACGGCAATCAGTACGTTGTCAGACGGTTTCGGGAGTGGCTCATGGAACAAGCAAAGGCAATTAATGAATAAATCTCATATAGTAATGAGATAAAATGACTTGCTAGAAAAGCATAAGCTATATAAATACTTTCCTTGAGGTGGAAATAAGCAACTTAAAAAGTGGATCACCATCATGGAACATAAGTCAGACGTCCTTTCGCAAGGATCTCACCACCCTGAAGAGAACGGGATAATTTTCACGTTAAGTCCTTATTATCGCCAGCGCCAGGTGCAGATTTCCTTGCGCCCGGACTATTGGCCCACAACCACTCTCAAAAACAAGCAACATAACCACATTCCAACCACAAGCGATTGCATTGACTCGCCCAGCGCTATCGTAGCGACAACAGTGCCTGCTTTGCATCAGAATGAGAAAAACACTCCCCCATTACCATTAACACCATGAGAAAACACACCGTCATATTGTAATAGCTTGGCGCATGCACGCAGCACCTTCTAAGTCACACTAACGCCAAGACTCAAACAGCGGCATGTTTCTGTATGCCGATAATTTATAGAGTCCACTACAAACAAGCGACCAATCAAACTTCCAACGAGTAGAGCTCGGCTGTTCGCCATAATAAAAAAGGACTACGTTAATGACAATTTCACCTTATTCGATCCCTTCCAACACACGGCGCATTGACCCCGCCAGGCGGCGAGCTTCCCAGCTAAAGGCCGATGGAACCATCGAGGATAATGACCGCGTAGAGATAGGCCCCACGCCCCTAGCTTTCGCTGAATGGGCGCAAATAGGATTACAGCCGCCACACCTACCCTCCATGCGCGAATATCGTCTGCAGCGCATTTGCGCACAACTGATCTCTCGCGATTTGGCCGGCATTCTTCTATTCGACCCACTGAATATTCGCTACGCCACTGACTCTACAAATATGCAGCTATGGACTTCCCACAATCCGGCGAGGGCGTGTTTCATTGCAGCCAGCGGATACATGGTGCTGTGGGATTTCCATGGTTGTGATCACCTATCTGCGCATTTACCGCTGGTCAGCGAGCTACGCAGCGGTGCGTCTTTCTTTTATTTCGAAACCGGTGAGCGCACGGATGAGCACGCTCGACATTTCGCTGCCCAGATTGATGATCTCTTGCGCCAACATGCCGGAACCAATCGTCGCCTTGCGATTGACCGCATCGAAGTCGCAGGAGTCCGTGCTCTCGATGCCCTGGATGTAAATATCTGCAGCGGCCAGGAGATCACTGAATTGGCCCGAGTGATCAAAGGCCCCGAAGAGATCAAGGCTATGCGCTGCGCAGTGGCATCGTGCGAGGCGTCCGTGGCCGAAATGCATCAAGCTCTGCGAGCCGGCGCCACTGAAAATGACATTTGGTCTGTTCTGCACTCTGGCAACATCCGCCGTGGCGGGGAATGGATCGAGACGCGCATTCTCAGCTCCGGCCCGCGCACCAACCCTTGGTATCAGGAGTCCGGCCCACGGGTATTGAGCGACGGCGACCTGTTATCGTTCGACACTGATCTGATCGGCACTTACGGGATGTGCGTAGACATGTCACGCAGTTGGATCTGCGGGGGCGTTGAGCCAACCGCCGAGCAGAAGCGCCTTTATCGAATTGCTCACGAGCATATCACCCGAAATAGCGACCTTATCAAACCAGGCGTGCGCTTCACTGAGCTGACCGCCAAGGCTCATCGACTGCCCGAATCGTGCCGCGCCCAGCGTTACGGGGTAATGTTCCATGGCGTCGGATTGTGTGATGAGTACCCATGTATCCGCTACCCGGAAGACGTCAAATCTTATGGATACGAAGGCGAGCTGCAAGCAGGCATGGCTTTGTGTGTGGAGGCCTATATTGGTGAAGTGGGTGGGCGCGATGGAATCAAGCTGGAGAACCAGTTGCTAGTAACCGATGACGGCTATGAATTGCTAACGCGATACCCTTTCGATGACAGCTTCCTGCGTGATTGAACCTTTTTAAGCTAATGCAAGCTTCTCCTGTAATACGCAGCCTGAAACGGCTATGTGCAGGTTTCAAGAAGCCCAAATCAGTCAGTCGAGCCAGTTTATTACAAATTATCATAAGCTATTGAGATAAAATAGTTTGTCGGCTCGGCGATTTTATATAAATATCCACCTCAGGCAAGGACTCCCAACTACAACAAAAGCGAGCCGCCATAATGAACAAGATTAGACCTCTCCTGAAGTCGCTTAACATCCGGTCAAAGAATGCCGGGGCTATTAGCTTTGTTAAGCCTTCCACCTGTTATTCATCGACTGCCCAAACATTGATAACTGCTATCGCGAATTCATCGCGGGGCCGCCTCGTGCTGCCTGTTACCCAAGCAAATTAAAAATCAACCGTTTGAAAAGAGGCAGAAGATGATCATATCAAATCAAAGACTAATTACCGCCAGGTAGCTAGGCGTCCCATAGCGACAACTGAATTCTCGAACAAGCCGAGTAATAGGAGCGACTGTATTTTCCTAGCCCCCCGGACGATCGTGTTCGTGAGTCATTTCTTCCATTAAGCGGATTAGTGATATGTGGATTACACAAGAAAAGCTTCCTTTGGGTGAACACATCGCCCAGTTTGTCGATATGTTAACTCAGCATGGTGCAGGAGTATTTGACTTCATATCTTCGTCGCTGTCTGGAATCATAACTGCTTTCACTCAAGGCCTTCTATGGTTCAACCCCTTAGCCTTGATAGTTATTTTTGCTTCATTGGCTTATTACATCCAACGCAAGATCAGCCTCACAATCTTTGTTGCCGCCTCATTTTTATTGATATTTAATCTTGGCTATTGGCAAGAAACGATGGAGACTCTTGCTCAAGTTTCATTCGCCACTCTTGTATGCGTAATCATCGGTGTCCCTTTAGGCATCGTCGCGGCACATCGCCCCTGGTTCTATGCGGCCCTAAGACCGATACTCGATCTAATGCAAACTGTGCCCACCTTTGTTTATCTGATTCCAACCCTAACCCTTTTCGGTCTGGGGGTAGTTCCGGGATTGATTTCCACAGTGGTATTTGCCATTGCCGCACCAATACGTCTGACCTACCTGGGGATCTGTGATGTTCCAGAAGAGTTGATGGATGCTGGAAAGGCCTTTGGCTGCTCACGTCGCCAACTGTTGTCCCGTATTGAACTGCCTCACGCCATGCCTAGCATCGCTGCTGGCATCACTCAGTGCATCATGTTGTCACTGTCGATGGTGGTGATCGCTGCCCTGGTTGGTGCAGACGGCCTCGGCAAACCTGTAGTAAACGCGTTGAACACTGCCGACATAGCACTGGGCTTCGAAGCAGGCCTATCCATCGTGCTCTTAGCTATCACGCTCGATCGCATCTGCAAGCAACGAGTAACCATGAAAAGAGGTGACGTATGAGCATCATCCGTTTTGAAGATGTCGACGTCATCTTCTCCAATCGCCCGAAACACGCTCTTGAATTGCTGGATCAAGGCCTTTCGCGCCCTGAGATCCTTAAAAAAACAGGCCTGGTTGTGGGCGTGGAAAAGGCAAACCTGGAAATCAATAAAGGTGAAATCTGCGTGCTTATGGGCCTATCGGGCTCAGGAAAATCAAGTTTGTTGCGCTGTATTAACGGCCTCAACACCGTAAGCCGCGGCAAGCTGTTCGTCGAGCATGAAGGTTCGCAAATCAACATTGCGTCTTGCACCCCGGCAGAGCTGAAAATGATGCGCACCAAGCGTATCGCCATGGTGTTCCAAAAATTCGCCCTTATGCCTTGGCTCACAGTTCGCGAGAACATCAGCTTCGGCTTGGAAATGCAAAATCGCCCGGAGGCTGAACGACGTAAGCTGGTCGATGAAAAGCTTGAACTGGTGGGTTTGACACAATGGCGCAACAAGAGGCCGGATGAGCTATCGGGGGGTATGCAACAACGCGTAGGTCTAGCTCGCGCATTAGCGATGGATGCAGATATTCTGTTGATGGATGAGCCCTTCTCTGCCCTCGATCCGCTAATTCGACAAGGTCTTCAAGACGAGCTGCTTGATCTGCAACGCAAGCTGCATAAGACAATCGTGTTCGTTAGTCATGACCTGGACGAAGCACTTAAACTGGGCACGCGAATTGCCATCATGAAAGACGGCAAAATTATTCAATACAGCAAGCCCGAAGAGATTGTGCTAAATCCGGCCGATGACTACGTACGCAATTTCGTCGCTCATACCAATCCATTGAATGTGCTGTGTGCAAAGAGCTTGATGACCGAACTGGGCCAATGCGTTTTCGCTCGTGATGAATATTGCTTGGATACCACTCAAAACCTCTGGATGGTAGTAGGACAATCCCGTCGCTTAGAAAGTATTCGACGCGGTGCTATCGCTGTGGAGCCGCAAGCATGGAATCCAACAAAAGGTATCGAGACCTTGCGTCGGCAAGTAACTTTGATATCGCCAGACACTAGCATGAGAGATGCACTTCAGATCCGCTACGAAACTGGACACCCACTGATTGTACAAGATGAGAGCCACGCTGTTCTTGGCGTCTTGGGTGATGGCGAACTGTATCGGGCATTACTCGGACATAACGTATCACCACCTGTTCCACTCGGAGCACTGGAAGAGTCCTCGGTTGCATAATTAGGCCAGCGATGCCGAAGTCGGCGTCGCAACGCAAGCTTACTGCTGCAAATTCGATATGAGCCCTGGAGCGTGCATATGCAACCCAGCGAAATAAATAAAACAGTTAAAGGCTATCGACGGCTAATACCTTCCATGAACGCTTTGCTTGAGTTCGAAGCGGTGGCAAGGCTCAGCAGCTTTACGTTGGCGGCTCAAGAATTGGGAGTGACGCAAGCGGCGGTGAGTAAACAAGTTAAGTTACTAGAGGACACCCTAGAGACGAAACTGTTTCATCGCCTTCATCGCGCGATCAAGTTGACTAGCGAGGGTTGTATCCTTCATTCGGCGGTAGCAGCATCTATCCATCGAATGGCAAGCGTATACGACAAAATCGCTGAGGGAATTTATGACCAAGAACAAGAAATCGTTCTTGCATGCACTTCAGCATTCTCTCAGTTTAGAATTCTTCCAAGATTGAGCATGTTGCGTGCAATTGAACCTAAATTAAAATTGCGATTATTTACGCAGATGCTGACCCCGGACTTCCATCGCGATGACGTCGATTTAGTAATTCGGTATGGCAACGGGAAATGGGACGATGGAAACTCAATTTTTTTATTCGATGAGGAGGTATTCCCTGTCTGCTCACCCTGTTGGCTAGCAGCAAACCCAGCCCCGACATCGATAGTTGATTTTTCGCGCATGGAGCTCATTGACTCAGACGCAACTCTTGACGGTTGGCTAACCTGGAATAGCTGGTGCCGAGAACTAGGAGATACGCGCCCCAAACTGACTAATATTCTTCGCTGCAGCTCTTATAACGATACGATTCAAGCTGCAACTTTAGGACATGGAATTGCATTAGGTTGGGGCCGAATGGTCTCACACCTTCTCAACAGTGGTGACCTTGTAAGAATAACCCCATACGCTGTTAAGCCAAAAGAGGCTTATTACATGGTAATTCCAAATGGTCGAGAACCAAAACCTTTGACGTATACGCTTATTGATTGGCTGCGAGAAGACAGCCAGCTAAAGCATTGAGATGTTGGCACGAATTCAATACCGCTTGTTCGCACTTCGCCAAGCAATGCGATCGCGAGCGGATTGAAAAAATGACGACCTACTTTGATACAGAATCTGCCGCCACTTATAGACTATTAGTTTGAGCGAGACCGATGATGACTATTACAGCTGTGAAAACGCATCGCGAACTTCTTGCCGATCGCACCCCAGGACATGGTATGCCGGGCGAATTGTTTGGTCGGCAGGATATTTTTGAGACCGACGTAGATATTTTTTTCACAAAACACTGGATCCTAGTCGGAGTTACATCCGACATTCCCGAGCCTGGTGACGTATCTACAATCGATATCGGAAAGTCTTCAATCCTCTTAGTGCGTGATGAAGACGAGCAAGTGCAGGCCTTTCGTAATGTATGCCGTCATCGCGGGGCTCGTTTGAAACAGGCAGGCAAATCGACGGTAGGCATGTTGGTTTGCCCGTATCATCAATGGACTTATGATTTAGATGGAAGCCTTAAACATGCGGCGCACATGGGACAGAACTTTGACCCTAAGTGCAAAAGCTTGATCCCGGTACATACAAAGGTTGTTGGCACACATGTTTTTGTATGTTTAGGCGAAGTGCCACCACAAGACATTTCATATCTTGATCAGATTATGACACCACGCTTTGCTCAATACGATATCTGCAATTCGAAAATTGCCCACGAATCGGAGATTATCGAGAACGGCAATTGGAAATTGGTAATGGAGAACAACCGCGAATGTTATCATTGCGCCGGCACTCATCCTGAACTGACCGCGTCTTTCTTACCTGAGGATTTCGGATTTTGCACGGATGGCCTCGGTGAAGACTCCCTTCAGGCGCTTAAGGAATATCATCTCCGCAATGACGAAACCAAAAAAAACTGGGAGAGTGAAGGCTATATCTGTGACGCAATCGAGCATTTGAGCGAAGATGCAGTAACTCAATTTCGCTCTCAGAGATTGGTAATTGCGGGAAATGGCGAATCTCAAACACTAGATACTCGTGTCGCTTGCTCACGTCTGTTTGGCAACCTCACGCGACGTGATTTGGGTGATATGCACCTTTGGACGCATAACTCGTGGACACACATCATGAGTGACCATGCTGTAGTGTCATACATCATCCCGTTGGCTCCCGATAAAACATTGGTTCGTACTAAGTGGCTCGTACACGCAGACGCTATCGAGGGCGTCGACTATCAAGTTGATAACCTGACCGTGGTATGGGCCGCAACAAATATGCAAGATGCCAACTTGGTTGGAATCACCTATAGCGGTACTCAAGATCCTGGTTATACGCCTGGGCCATTCTCCGAGTTCACCGAATCCTATGTAGACCAGTTCTCTCGCTGGTATGCCGCGCGCTTGGCCGCGCATGGCGTGTGAGGCATGAACATGACTACTTATGAAAAGTTATCGCTGCCCGTTACCGCTGGTGCCGTTGAGCGTTTTACCGATGCAGAGACTTGGGGCACGTTTGGCTCACAGTGGAATAGCGGTGAACAGAAAACATTGCAATGTTGCGCGGTACGACAGGAAACGCATGACGTAAAGACGTTCATCTTTAGGTGCGCTGACTTCAGCGCGCTCAGTTTCGAGCCAGGTCAGTTCATAACCATTTCACCAATCATTGCGGAGCAGACCGTAGCTCGGTGTTACACCGTGTCGTCATCCCCTACCCGGCCTTTCGCGTTCTCCATTACGGTAAAACGCGTACCCGGTGGGGCTGTGTCAAACTGGCTGCACGACAATCTTAATCCCGGAGATACCCTACGAGCTTCTGGCCCCACGGGAAGTTTTACTCCCGTAGGCCACCCTGCAAAAAAATTGTTGTATCTGTCCGCTGGTTCTGGTGTAACACCTTTGATGTCAATGACCCGAGCTGTCTACGACATGGCAGCAAATCTCGACATTGTCTTCATACATAGTGCACGAACTCCTGTAGATATTATTTTCCATGAGGAATTGCTGAACATGCAAGCCAGCATGCCTGGTTTACGAGTCATCAGCATTTGCGAAGGACACGGTGATACCACGGGATGGCAGCAACCGATCGGAAGACTAAATTTACCACTGTTACATCAACAGGTTCCCGACTTTAAGGAACGAGAAATTTTCACATGTGGCCCGCAAGGTTACATGGATGCGGTGAAGTCACTGCTTAAGGAAGGAGAATTTGATTTCGAGCATTATCATCAGGAAAGCTTCGATATTTCGGTATTGAATGAAGAACCACTGATCGAGCAAATACCTTCGCTAGATCAGCAGGACGTATTTACTGTGACGCTAGCGCGCTCGGGAAAGACTTTCAGCATGTCGGGTAGTCAGACGGTGCTTGCTGCTGCGAAAAAAGCTGGTGCAATCGTGCCCTCTTCCTGCACCCAAGGAGTTTGCGGAACATGCAAAACAGCTCTTTTAAAAGGTACAGTTGAGATGAATCATAACGGGGGAATTAGGCAGCGTGAAATAGACAAGGGCCTTCGCTTGCTCTGTTGTAGCAAACCAACTTCAGATTTGGTGGTTGATCTATAAAAGCTTTGAGGTCGTGGGGAGAACCGCCATCTCCCCGCACTTTATTATCCGCGACGACTTCCAGATGCCTTTACACACCGACCTAAAAAAAGTTTTACTAGAGCATGTTGAGATCATAAGTGCAAAACGAAAAATACGCTCTTTATATAGAGTTAAAACAAAAAATCCTCACCATGGAGTTCGACCAAGCCCATTCCCTGGACGAGTTTTCACTCAGTGAGCAGTACCATATTTCACGTACACCGACTCGAGAAGTTCTCAGACTACTCGCTGGAGAAGGTTACATTGAGATTGAGGAAAGACGTGGCGCTCGCGTAAAGCCTCTGAAACCCTCGACGATAAGTGACCTGATCTCGGTTGCTCCAATGATTTACTCGGCGATAGGTCGACTTGCGATTCGGAATGTATTGCCTGCACAAATTCAAGACTTGAAACAAGCACAGCAACGGTTCCGGAAAGCCTTATCAACAAGGGACGTGTATGGATTAATTGTCGAAGAACATCGATTCCATTCTATAATCGGTCAAATGTCAGACAACCATTATTTGCAACCTAGCTATGAACGCTTGCTGATTGATGATGTGCGAATGAGCCATAATTTTTATCGTCTTGAGACCTCCGAAATGGACGCCCGACGCAAACTGGCAGCAGAACACCATGATATGTTTATAGAAGCCATAGAAAAGCACGAGGAGGACTCAATCGTAAAATTGATACCTAAGCACTTCGAGCTATCCCGCCAGGCATGGTAAAAACTGTTAACCTGACAACTCTGTTAAACTTTAAGTCATGCCTAAAAAAAAAAATTATCACACGACATTTTCAACGTCGTGTCGCCCACCAGCAAAACAGTGACCCGAACGTTACTAAGGATGCTCCCTGCCAAAAGTACATTTGCAATGCGGTGCTTAGAATTATTGTACTCATCAACGAAGAAAAAACGGGGGCTAGGTAAGAGACCGCTGCCAGAAAAAGCAAATTGCCAGTCGATAGTCCTTTATTCCATCCCATGTAGCCTAGCGCCATTATCGTAGCGGCACTCACCAACTCCACTAATGCCAGTGGCTTTATGCTTACGACGCTGTAATCGCCGAGTAAATATTTTACCCACAGAGCTAGACTTGTAGCGATAAAAAATAAAGCTGTCGCATCCGCTCCTTTGGAAATGCGCTTTACCACACAGCAGTACACTGCCCATATAACCGCCCCCACTAATGCCAAGCCATAACTCAATGGGTTAACTGCTGCATTGGCCATTATTAACTCAATAGAAAGTCCGCGCCCCTCACTCAATATCCAGCCAACCCCGAACAGCGAGATCAGCAGACCGGGGACTAGCAGAAAAAAATTAGCATTACGCTGCCCTAACAAGACCGCCAGAAGCAGGGTAAAACATGGCCATAAATAATTGACCAACCCTACCTCGATGGCTTGTTTCCGGTCTTGTGCGAAACCTAGCGCCAAAGCGAGACCCACTTCATAGCTGACAAACAGGATTCCACCCACAATTAGATACGAACAAGGGAATTTCTTTAGCGGCGTCCATCCGTTTAGCAAAATCATCAGCACGCTTGCGGCCGAAAACATTAAAGCTGCACCGATCAATGGGCCGATATCTTCGCTAACTAAACGAATAAGCGGAGGCATTGCACTCCAAAGGAGAATGGCGCCAAAACCGTACATATTTCCTTTTGCGTGTTCCCCACTCATCGTCACCGGCATTCCCCCTTAAACCCAACACAGAATTCGACTAAAAAACTTTTGCTGCAGGCTAGAGTCATAGCCACGCGCCTCATTATGAAATTTTTGCTGCGGATTGGCAGCCAATCGCTTGCCTCCAACGCTCGGTCAAAAGGCAGTAAAAATACGCCTGACTCATTGCTACCAGGATCAATGTCGCAGCATGCGTCTGTTCGAATGCATTGAGGCAAGTCAAATGAATACGAGTCATGAAAGCGCATAAAAACGTCGAAATGTGAATACTCAATGAACGCGAGTGGACAGATGCTATGAATTGCGTGACCAGTGCCAGACCTTAAGCCCGTACCTGTGACGAAGATCTATACCGAGCGTCGAAGAACTAGCACTAGACCTCTAAAAAAGTAGCTACTGCTCACTGCCTTCTGCACAATCTCTGAACGCTACATAAAACATATAATACAGTGACCGAACCTGATGAAACTGCAACCCCTGCCGCCACTGAACAGTCTCGTGGCGTTCGAGGCCGCTGCTCGCCACTTGAGCTTTACCCTGGCAGCACGTGAACTGAACGTCACTCAAGGTGCGATCAGCCGCCAGATACGCGTACTTGAAGACTACTTGGGCACCCCGCTTTTTGTGCGCTCGACCCGTGAAATCAATCTGACCACCACTGGCAGTCAGTACTACGAAAGCGTTCGTGCCACTTTGCAGCAAATCGTCCACGCTACCGCTGGTGTTCGCCACTGGCGAGGAGCTCAGCAAGTAACTGTTATCACCACCACGGCAATGGCATCGTTGTGGCTACTTCCGCTTGTATCGGAATTCCAACGTCAGAACGAAGAAATCGATCTACGCATCATTACCAACGACAAAGTCGAAGACTTTTCGCGACTGGACTGCGATCTCGCACTTTACTATTGCAGTACCCCGCCGCAGAACATGAAGGTAACTCCGCTGTTCAGCGGGGAAATTTTTCCGGTTTGCAGTCCCTCCTTCCTAGCTCAACACCCACAGATTAGTGACCTTGATCAACTCGGCTCCTGCACTTGGCTATGGCTAGAGGATCCGCGACGCGATTGGATCGGATGGAAGGAATGGTTCGAGCGCCTGGGGCATGTGGCACCGGAACCTAGACGGCGCATTGATATAAACAGCTACTCCATGCTGATCCAATCAGCGCTAGCAGGCCAAGGCATTGCGTTGGCCTGGTCTAGCCTGCTCGGCAATTATCTGCAGACCGGCGAACTCGTGCGGCCTACACAAGCCACGTTGATGACTGATGCTCAGTTTTTCCTACTTGAACCCCAAGGCAGAGCTCCGAACAGACAAAGCGTTAGCCGTTTCCGCGAATGGTTGATGGCCCATTTAGCGGAAACGGTTAACGCATGATGAGGACGGGCTAAGGACAGCCACTAAACACCATTGAGACTTTTCCATCGATGGCGTGTCGCATTCGATGATTGTCGTGAGCCGCCAGCGCGGCTCATCTCATTGGGGAGTTTTATGCGAGCTCATGGGAAGACATCATTGCTGGAAAATTACCCTGTTTGACTCCGTAAGGATCGACGATCGGGTCATTTACGGTCGGGCCCATGACTTGGCCTTTAGCGGTGGTCATCGTATCGACCCGCAGGCTCCGCACAAGACTGTAACCGGTAATGAGCAGGAAAAAGGCAATGGGCAGACCGATGATGATGCTCGCCATCTGGATCGCGATCAGTCCGCCGGCTAGCAATAGTCCTGCAGCGATCGCTCCCTCCAGGAAACACCAAAGCACGCGAATCCAATTAGGCGGATTGGTGCAGCCTACGGAATTGAGCATGCATAACACCTGAGTTCCGGCATCCGCAGCGGTAATGAAATGCACCGATAGCAACAGGCAGACGATGACACACAGTATCCCACCCACGACTGGCCCATCGAGACGCTCAAGCAAGGTGAACATGGCTGAAGTGGTTTCTTTCTGAGTAGACTGGAGCACGACTCCGCCTTTGAAAGGTGCTGCTTCCGTTTGCTCGGCTACTGGCAGTTGAGCGTGTGCCTGGCGGGCTTGTTGCTCATCCTTCAGTGCCGAACCGCCAAATACTGACATCCACAGTATCGTCACCAATGTAGGTACAACCAGAGCACCAACGATAAGTTCGCGGATGGTACGACCACGGGAGATACGCGCGATGAACAGACCAACGAAAGGCCCCCAGGTCATCCACCACGGCCAGTAAAAGGCAGTCCAGCTGTTCTGCCATTGTGTATCGGCCTGCGTATCCGTCCAAAAGCTTAAGCCAACGATGTGCTGGGCATAGTCACCTGTGGCTTCAAAAAAGAAATTGAGGATGTAACGGGTCGGCCCTAGCCAGAGCACCACCAGCATCAGCCCAAAGGAAATCCACATGTTCAGCGTGGACAGTCGCTTCATACCCTTTGAAAGTCCGGCTACTAACGAGACGGCAGCGATCATCGTCACCAAAGCGATAATGCTCAACTGAAGACCGATATTCACCGGCACTTGGAATACTTGGTTTAGACCAGTATTGATTTGTACGACACCCAGACCCAACGATTGGGAAACTCCGAACGCGGTGATTGCCACACCTAGGATATCGACTGTATGGCCAATCGGCCCATAGATGCGGTTGCCTATCAACGGGTAAAGAACGGAACGCAGTGCCAGCGGTAAGCCTTTGCAATAGGCGAAATACGCGAGACTAAGGCCAATTGTGGTGAATATGGCCCAAGGATGAAGGCCCCAATGGAAAAGCGTCAGGCGCATAGCTACGGTTGCAGCTTCGTTGGTTAGCCCAGGGCTGAACGGGTTGCTTGCATAGTGAAGTACTGGTTCGGCGACCGACCAAAAAATGAGTCCGATACCCATGCCAGCACTGAAAAGCATGGATATCCACGCCCCGAAACTGAATTCCGGCTTATCGTTCTCACGGCCCAGCTTAAGGGTGCCGAAACGGCTGAACGCAAGTATCAACAGTACACCGAGCAAACCACTCACCACGGCCAGATAAAACCATTTGAAATTTTCGAGGATGGCATCGGAGGCCGTCTTGAACACCGCGGCAGCCTGATCACCTTTCAAGGCACAAAGCAGAACGAAGGCCATAACTATTGCAACCGAAACAACGGTTACGGTTGGATTGAGGCCTTTGAATAGGCCACTTGTAGCACGCATCGGCTATCTCCCTTGTTTTTGTAGTGCAGCGCCGTATGGGATTTGATTGTCCGCAACCCGAGGATTGCGCGATTAACAATGAGCGACGGAACCTAAACTCAACAAACCATTTAATCTCATTAATTGATGAGAAAAGCGCATGCATAGACTTTCAAAAAGTGCAAAACAATGGAGGATGTCACGTAAATTCATGACTGACTTTTTCTCATCAATCCAGGAAGAAAAATGGTTTGTCGGGATCTGTCCTGCCCTAAACAATTACTCCAGCCAAAGGCCGTTTAAGGCCGATCAACCGTGCGATCTGGAGACAAAAATAATGGGCATCGCCAACCTCATCCCTGTAAAAAGCCTGGAAGCTGTTCTTGCTCCTATCGAGCAGGCCCATGGTCTGACTAACGATTTCTATACCGAGCAACCTTTCTTCGAATTGGACAGAGACCAAGTTCTGGGCCGCAATTGGGCATGCATCGGTTTTGCTACTGATCTGCCAACGAACGCGTACGTCAAACCTGTGGATTTCATGGGGCTGCCGCTCTTGATTATGCGCAACCGCGAAGGCCAGGTTCAGGTGTTCCATAACGTCTGCAGCCACCGCGGAGTCAAGCTGGTACAAGAAGCCGGCACTATTCAAGGGATGATTCGTTGCCCATACCATTCTTGGACTTACGACCTTAATGGCGCTCTGCGCGGCACTCCTCACGTTGGCGGCATCAACCAACACAAGGACGAGCGCTTCGCATGCGAGAAGCACGGTCTTAAGCCACTGCGCAGTGCAATCTGGATGGACATGGTGTTTATCAATCTTTCCGGAGATGCCCCGCCACTGGAAGAGGCGCTGGCCCCGTTGACCGAACGTTGGGTGCAGTTCCTTGGACACGATGGTATGGATCTGATGCGCCGCGAATCCGACGGTGGCAAGATGTCGATCGAAGTCAATTGCAACTGGAAACTCGCGGTAGAGAACTACTGTGAGGCCTATCACCTGCCATGGATTCACCCAAGCCTTAACAGCTATTCCCGCCTGGAAGACCACTACAACATCATTTTCGACCAGTTCGCTGGTCAAGGTAGCCTTGCCTACAACCTGTCGGACGTAGCCGGCACCCACCTGCCGACTTTCCCGTCCTGGCCGGCTGATCGCATGCGCAACGCCGAGTATGTGTCGTTCTTCCCTAACGTACTGCTGGGTATCCAGGCCGACCACGCCTTCGCGATGATGCTTGAGCCGGTTGCTCCGGGTAAGACGATTGAACATCTGCGCTTGTTCTTCGTAGGCGACGAGGCTCTCAGCCCGCATTACGAAGCCGCTCGAAAGGCTGTCATGGAATCCTGGCGAGTGGTGTTCGCCGAAGACATTGCTTCTGTTGAAGGAATGCAAAAAGGCCGCAGCTCGCCTGGTTACAACGGCGGAGCCTTCTCACCAGAAATGGATTTACCGACTCACTACTTCCACAAGTGGGCCGCACGCCAGTTGCTCAACAGCAACGAGAAGGCTTAAGCCGAGGATTTCCCGATGAGCATTCAACACTGGCTTAACTATATCGATGGGCAGTGGGTCGATAACGACCAACACCTGACTATCCTCAATCCCGCTAATAATCAACCGGTAGCGACTATGGCCCAAGCCAGTGTCGCTGACGCCGAACGTGCCCTGCAGTCAGCGCGACGTTGCGCTGACAGTGCTGAGCTGACCAGGGTGCGTCCTGCCCAGCGTGTAACTTGGCTACTAGAGATCGCCCGGCAGATTCGTTTGGTCGCCGATGAAGGAGCTCAAATTCTTTGCGCGGAGAACGGTAAAACCCTTCGCGATGCACGGGACGAATTCACGGAAGCCGCACGCTATTTCGAATACTACGCCGGCATGGCCGACAAGATTGAAGGTATCTCAGTACCGCTAGGCAATGGCTACATGGACTTCACTATCTATGAGCCGATGGGCGTCTCTTTACAGATCGTGCCTTGGAACTTCCCAGTGTCGATCTGCGCTCGTTCTCTGGCACCAGCATTAGCCGCTGGTAACTCGGTCGTAATTAAGTCACCAGAGCTCTCGCCTTTAGGTCTCTGTGTCCTGATGCAAGCAATCGAACGCGCCGGCTTACCAAAGGGCGCGGTCAATCTGCTGTGCGGACGTGGTCGCGAGGTTGGCGCTTTTCTGGCTGCGAATAAGAGCGTCGATCAGATTGTCTTCACCGGCTCCGTACCGACCGGCCAGAGTATTCTGCGCGCCGCAGCAGAGAATGCGGTTCCAAGCGTTATGGAATTGGGCGGTAAGTCAGCGGCGCTAGTATTCGCCGATGCCGACCGTGAGCAACTTCTAGCTAGCGTGCGTAACGGTATCTTCTTCAATGCTGGACAAGTCTGTTCCGCAATGTCCCGCCTGCTGGTAGAGCGCTCGATCTACAACGAAGTGGTTGATCAAGTCGGCGCCCTAGCGCGCAGCCTACAAATTGGCCCTGGTTCGGAGAATGCCGAACTGACCCCGGTAATTTCAGCGGGTCAACTTCAAGGTATTCAGGCTATGTGCCAACGCGCACAACAGGAAGGCGCGCGAGTAGTTGCAGGGGGAGAAGCGGTTTCGAGTTTGGCTGGTAATTTCATGCAGCCAACTGTGTTCTGCGATGTTACTGCGGACATGGACATCGCTCAGAGTGAGGTATTCGGCCCGGTGTTGGCGATCCTCCCATTCGATACCGAGGAAGAGGCCATTAACCTGGCTAACGGAACCGACTTCGGCCTAGTAGCGGGCGTCTTCACCCAAAATCTGAATCGCGCCCTGCGCTGCTCTCGACGACTGCGCGCGGGTCAAGTGTTCGTAAATGAGTGGTATGCCGGTGGCATTGAGACGCCTTTCGGCGGGGTTGGTCTATCCGGTTACGGTCGCGAGAAAGGTCAGGAAGCGCTGTACAGCTATGTGCGCACCAAGAACCTTGCATTGCGAATCCAGGGCGAGTGAGGGTCGAAATCATGAAGAAGTGGCTATGCATCATTTGCGGGCTGATCTATGACGAAGCACTAGGTTGGCCTGACGACGGAATCGCTGCTGGTACTCGCTGGGAAGATGTACCGGGAGACTGGTTGTGCCCCGAATGTAAGGTTGGCAAGAGTGATTTTGAGATGATCGAGATCACCGAGCCAGTGACCGCCGCCGCAGTTGCTGCAGTAGCCACCATCGCACCTCTAGCCGCGGCAGTTGCTACCATCGCGCCGGTTTCAATGCCAGCGCAAGCAACGCGTCCTGCTGGCCCAGTAGTAATCATCGGCAGCGGCCATGCCGGCTATGGCCTGGCTCAGGCTTTGCGCAAGCAAGACCCGAATCTGGAGATCCGTGTACTGACTCGCGAATCCGGACATGTCTACTCCAAGCCTGCACTCTCTATTGCATTGGCTCAAGGTCGAAGCGCGACTGCTCTGGCAAGTGAGAGCCCATTAGCAGTGGAACAACGACTAGGCATACGGGTGTACCCGCATTGTCAGGTTGAACGCATCGATTCCCAAGCCCGACGGTTGCATACCAACCTTGGTGAAATGACCTATGGCCAGCTAGTCCTAGCCAGTGGCGCGGCACCAATTCGCGTACCGATCGAAGGCTGCGCGGAAGCATTGGTAAGCGTCAACAACCTGTCTGATTATCAAGCCTTCCGTACGCAATTGGATGGTATGCGTCGTATCGCTATTCTCGGCGATGGTCTTATTGGCTGCGAATTTGCCAATGATTTGGCCAGCAGCGGTTTCGAGGTGCAAGTCATCGGCTTGGGTGCTTGGCCCATGGAGCGCTTGTTACCCGAACCTGCAGGGCTTCATCTGCAGCAAGCACTCAGTGGTCTAGGAGTGCGTTGGAACCTGCAAACTACCTTGCAGCGAATTGAGCGGAGCACCGATGGATTCGAGCTGACACTCGCCAACGGTGAACAACATCAAGCCGACCTGGTGCTGTCAGCTATAGGTTTGCGACCTAACCAAGAATTGGCACTCGCCTGCGGTCTGGAATGTGGCCGCGGTATTAAGGTCGATGAGTATCTAGAGACTTCAACACCAGGCATTTATGCACTGGGAGACTGCATAGAAATCGACGGTCAGTTGATGCCTTATCTGGCGCCGATCAACCAAGGCATCGAAGCCTTGGCGCGCACGCTGCTGGGACAACCGACAATCGTGCGGTATCCGCTAATGCCAGTTACGGTGAAGACGCCGGCGGCCCCATTGTGCTTGCTAGCGGCGCCTACTGACTGCGCTGGTCAATGGCGTATTGAAGCAACGGTCGACGGGCTCAGCGCAGCGTTTCACGACGACGCTGGCACCCTGCGTGGTTTTGCATTACTCGGTCGCCAAGCGCAACAACAGCGCAGCACCTGGCTTCAGAACTGTCAGCCCTCTCAATCAAACGTGGCCTGAGAAAAACAATATGAACACTCGCGCAATTCACCTGCCACACGATGATCATGACTGCGGTTGGTATGCCGCTTTGCCTCCACCCGCTGCTGCAAAACGCCTAAGCGGTAAACAGCAAGCAGACTACGCCGTAATTGGCGCTGGTTTTGCTGGACTTGCAGCAGCCAGACGTTTGGCCGAACAAAAGCCCGATGCGCGCATCGTACTAGTCGACGCCCAGCGTGTGGGCTACGGTGCCTCGGGGCGCAATTCTGGTTTCGTTATCGACCTGCCACATAAGATGGCATTGGAACATCCGGATCCGGCTCACAAGCAGCGTCTGTTAGGGCTGAACCGTGCCGCCATCGCTCAATTACAGAGATTGGTCACTCAACATCAGATCGACTGCCAGTGGTCTCATGCCGGCAAATTCCAGGGCGCCGTCGGCCCTCGTGGATTAGCTTATCTGGAGCATTTTGAACGCCTGATGACTGAGTTGGGCGAGCCATTTCGAAGTGTTGATCGCGATGAGCTCGCAAAGGTAATCGGCACACGCCACTACAGCCGCGCGGTCTTTACGCCAGGCTGCTACCTGATGCAACCGGCGGCATTGGTGCGCGGTCTGGCCGACTCACTGCCCAACAATGTCGAACTGCTCGAACAGTCACCTATTCAGGGACTGCAGCGTGATAGCAAAGGCCAATGGGTGCTGCAAGGTGCCGATGGGCAGATACGTACTCCAAGCTTATTGTTGGGTACCAGCATCTTCACCCAAGAGTTTGGTTATTTGCGCAGTCGCCTGCTGCCGGTGATGACCTTCGCCAGCTGGACTCGCCCGTTAACTCAGGCTGAGATGGATGCTATCGGTATTCAAGCAGACTGGGGATTGACTCCGGCAGACCATGCCGGCACCACCGTGCGCATGACTCAAGACCGCCGTCTTATCATCCGCAATACCTACAAACATGTCCCGCGTTATGGCAAAAGCGTCAGCGACTCAACACGCCAAGAGATTCGCGAAGGACATCGCACTGCCCTGCTGGCTCGTTATCCCCAACTCGCTAACGTTCCGTTCACTCACACTTGGGGTGGTGTGTACGCGATCTCGCGTAACTTCACCAACTTCTTTGGCCAACTCGAAACGGGCGTCTATGCCACAGCCTGTGATAATGGTGTGGGGGCTGCCTGGGGCACAATATCGGGAACCCTGCTAGCGGAAATGGCTGTCGGTTCGGACTCTAAGCACCTCCAGGACATCAAATCGGTAACTGGCATGCCGTCCCGTAACCCGCCTGAACCATTTCTGGGGTTAGGGGTGCGCACTCGTATACGTATGGCAGCCTGGAACAGCAGGAGCGAACTGTGAAGCGTGTCTCCGGGAATGGGCCAGTGCGATTGGTCGACCACCGTGACCTCGACTTTGTTCACCGAGGAGGCCCCCCCGGTAAGGCTTCTGTTGCACGCGCCCTGAGCAATGAAATCTCTCCAAACATGGGCGTTGGCTTCGCGCGCTGGGAAGGAGCCGAGGTTGCCTGGACGCTATTGTATGACGAGGTGATCTTCGTTATTGAAGGATGCTTTGAACTCAAGGCCAATGACGAACTTTATCGTGTGGAACCGGGGCAAATGCTCTGGGTTCCTGAAGGAACTGAGTTGGTTTATGGGGGCTATGCATTGTTTGGATATGTCGTTTATCCGGGCGACTGGAAGCGGCAGCATGGATTGGAGTGACGTTTGTGGCTTCTGATGGCTACCAGAGAGATTCCAATATCGCCCGACTATTACCTAAGTTGGCTATCGAATTTCTATTCGAAAACCTTCTAACTCAAGTTCGTTAACAATGCTTCACCGGTAGAGCTCAAAAGGATCTACCGTACTTTCCTAGGGTCGCTCCATGGGCAAGGTGTTGAGGTAGAAATATCACCTTACCAAGCCGCCGGTACAGAGCGTGCGACCACCCTCTCGATCTATCAGCGCCTGCCACAAGCGGCGCTTCTCTCCTCCGATGACCATGAAACCCTAATATTTACTCGGTAAGGTGCGACTCGGGTTGAAATCATTGATCGACCCATGCCTAGCCCACCTTCGACCTTCCCTCTTCCAGTAAGCGAATTTTACTTCTCGATACCACGATACAAACTATCTTTGATACAGAGGGTTAAAAGGCTGCCCAAACATACCGGCCCAATGACTTCAGCTTGTCCTTCGCCGGTTTGATGTCACGCTTCCCGTCTTTTGACTGGTCTTCTTGAACGCCTGCAAAAGGGAAGAGATCGTATGCGCTGCGCAAACTGCGGATTCGAGAGTCCCTCCGAGGCCAGCTTCTGTGAAGCGTGCGGCGTAAGGTTGTCTCGCAGCTGTCCGCGCTGTGGTCACGAGGCGGGCCTGTCCGCCAAATTTTGCAGTGAATGCGGCGCGCCGCTGACCGATGCGCCTGCTGCGCTATCACCGCACGCTAAGCCTGTTTCAGAGCCCTCTCCAGATCCCATTCATTACACGCCCCACCACCTTGCCGAGCGCATCCGCGCCGAACAGGCGGCCATGGAAGCCCGGGGTGAGACCGCCGGTGAGCGTAAGACCGTCACGGCACTGTTTGCCGACATGGCCGGTTCCACGGCGTTGATCCACGACCTCGATCCGGAGGAGGCCCACCGCCTGATCGAGCCAGTCGTCTCGCTGATGATGGAAGCCGTCCACCACTACGAAGGCTACGTGGCCAAGACACTGGGTGATGGCATACTCGCGCTGTTCGGAGCCCCCATCGCCCATGAGGATCATCCGCAGCGGGCGCTGTATGCGGCACTGCGCATGCAGCAGGCGATACACCGACATGGCGACCGCATTCGCCTGGAGAAAGGCATTCCGCTGCAAATCCGCGTCGGTATCCATACCGGAGAGGTCGTCGTGCGTTCGATCCGCACGGACAATTTGCACACCGATTACGATCCGGTCGGGAACACGATCCACATTGCCTCCCGGATGGAGAGCATCGCTGCACCCTCGTCGATCCTGGTAAGCGAGCCCACCTACAAGCTGGCGGAGGGTTATTTCGAATTCAAGGCTCTGGGGGCCGCCCAGGTCAAAGGCATTCCCGAGCCCCTTGTCGTGTACGAGGTGCAGGGTCTCGGCGCGCTGCGCACACGCCTGCAACTGTCGGCACATCGCGGGCTGGCCAGGTTCGTCGGCCGCCAGGTCGAGCTCGACCACCTGCATCAGGCGCTCGAGCAGTCCAAAGCGGGCCACAGTAAGGTCGTCGCGGTGGTAGGCGAGGCCGGAGTCGGGAAGTCACGGCTGTTTCATGAGTTCAAGGAACGCTCGCGGTGCGGCTGTCTGGTGCTGGAGACATTCTCGGTGTCGCACGGCAAAGCCTTTGCCTATTTCCCACTCATCGAGCTTCTGAACAATTATTTTCAGATCACCGTCCAGGATGACGAGCGGCGATGCCGGGAAAAGGTCATGGGCAAGACCCTTACGCTCGAGCGAGGCTTCGAGGATCTCGTGCCCTATCTGCTCTACCTGCTGGGTATCGGCGAACACAGTTCAGCACTCGCGGAAATGGATCCTCAGATCCGGCGCGTTCGCACCTTCGACGCGATCACTCAACTACTGGCACGTGAGAGCCGCAATCAACCGATCGAGCTGCTGTTCGAGGATTTGCAATGGCTGGACTGCGAGACCGAAGCATTCCTCGTGTACTTGACCGACCACTTGGCGAGTTCCCCAATCCTGCTCCTCGTGAACTACCGGCCCGAGTATCAGCCTGTGTGGATACGTGCGGGTCATTGCAGCCAACTGCGGCTCGAACCGCTGGGCCCGGTCGAAGCACAGGCAATGCTCGCGACCCAGCTTGGGGACGATCCTACCCTCATCCCCCTCAAACAGCTCATCCTGGATAAGACGGAGGGCAACCCGTTCTTCATGGAGGAAGTGGTGCAAACTCTGATCGAGGAGAAATTGCTGCTGGGTGAAGCCGGTCAGTATCGGATCGAGCAAACTCCAGCTGCGCTGCATATCCCCACTACAGTGCAGGGTGTACTCGCTGCCCGTATCGACCGGCTCCCCGTAGCGGAGAAGGAGTTGTTGCAGACCCTCGCCGTTATCGGCAAAGAGTTTCCGTTCAGTCTGATCCGGTGCATCTGTGATGGGCAGGATGCTCAGACAGACGACAAGTTGTGTAATCTGCTCGCCCGACTGGAGGCTGCGGAGTTCATTTACCAGCGGCCCGCCTTTCCGGAGGTGGAGTATTCGTTCAAGCATGCGCTGACCCAGGAGGTCGCGGGCCACTCGCTACTCACGGAGCGGCGTAGCGCGCTGCATGAGCGCACAGCGCAGGCCATCGAGGCACTGTTCCCCACTCGCATCACGGATTACTGCAGCGAACTGGCGCATCACTACAAGCTGAGCGGCAATGTCCCGAAGGCCGTGGAATACCTGCACCGTACCGGGCAACAGGCCCTCCAGCATTCCGCCCATCTCGATGCAATGCGTCATCTCGGCGCGGCACTGGAATTGCTCGAACATTTGCCCGACACGCCCACGCGTGCACATCAGGAACTGACGTTGCTACTCGCCCTGGGGCCAGCCTTGATGGCCGTGCGCGGCTATGGTGCGCCCGAGGTGGCGGCCACCTACACCCGTGCTCTGGCGCTATGCGCGCAAGTAGGCGACGACTCGCTTTTCTCTGCGCTGCTGGGGCTGTGGAGTTACTACACGTTGCGTACGCAATACTCAACCGCATGCGAACTGGCTGAACGATTGCTCAGTATTGCGCAAACCGCGCAGGATCCGGACTTGCTCGTGGAAGCCCATGCGGCACTTGGGCAGACATTGCTTTTCCAGGGTGATCTCAAAAACGCCCATGACCATCAGGAACGGGCACGTGCCCTCTACGACCCTGATCGCCATCGCACACATTCCATTACGTACGGCATGGATCCGGGTTACTCCCTGTCATTTTCGGCCTGGAGCCTTTGGTACTTGGGTTTTCCCAATCAGGCAAGCATACGCAGCCAGGATGCCCTTGCCCTGGCCAAGAAGATTTCCCACCCATTTAGCCTGGCCTTCACCTTGTCCGCTACGTCGATACTGGGACAGTTTCGGTACGACGTACGACTCGCCGAAGAGTGTGCAGATGCCGCCATCAAGCTTTCTCTAGAGCAAGGATTTCCGTTGTATTTGGCAAGGGGGAATATTCTTCAAGGTTGGGCTCGCGCCGAGCAGGGAAACATTGACGAAGGCATCGCTCAGATAACCCAAGGTATTGCCGCTTACCGCGCAGCCGGAGCAGAGCTTGGATGTTCTTATTTTCTGGCCCTGCTAGCCGCAGCGCACAGGCGCGCCGGGCAACCGCAGGCAGGATTGGATGCCGTGACCGACGCTCTAGCTATGGTGAACAGAACAGGCGAGCACTTTTACGAAGCAGAGCTGTACCGCCTCAAGGGCGCTCTTACCCTGCAATGTCCGGGAGAAGACCGACTGGATTCTTATGTGCGGCAAGAAGCGGAAGCATGCTTTCACAAGGCGATCTCAATCGCTCGACAACAAGGGGCAAAGTCACTCGAGCTACGCGCCACAGTGAGCCTTGCTCAACTATGGGCAACACGAGACAAGGAGGCGGCCAGGCAAATGCTGGCCGACATTTACAGCTTTTTCACCGAAGGCTTCGACAGCGTTGATTTGCTACAAGCCAAGGCGCTGCTCGATGCATGGGTATCAAGCAGTGAGTAAACGATCAATGTCCCTTAGCGCTGAATGGAGGCTCAGCATCGACGAGGAGATCTAGAATGACCATGCAGAACGATAATCCCCGAGCTAGCGATCAACGAAAATCAATCACGCTAGCTTTGCAGGGCGGCGGTATGCATGGTGCATTCACTTGGGGGGTTCTTGATCGATTACTTGAGGACGGCAGGCTTACCATTGAAGGGGTAAGTGCAACCAGTGCTGGCGCGATGAATGCCGCTGTATTGGCCTTTGGAATGCTGCAAGGTGGAGAGGTCGGTGCACGTGAGGCACTGCACAACTTCTGGCATGCCGTCTCACAGTCAGCTGAACGCTATAACCCATTGCGTTGGATGCCATGGTTGAAAGGGACGCACAGCTTCGGACTGGACTATTCACCCATGTATACCTTCGCGGACATGGCACTTCGAATATTCTCGCCTTACCAGTTCAATAGCCGCAACTTGAGCCCATTGCGGGATGTGCTGGACAAACAGATAAATTTTGCAGCCCTGCGGAGCCAATGTCCGTTCCACCTGTATCTATGCGCAACCAATGTCGAAACCGGGAAAATACGCATTTTCACGGGAGAGGAGGTTTGCGCCGAAGCGGTACTCGCATCGGCCTGTGTGCCGACATTGTTCCAGGCGGTCACAATCGATGGGCAGCATTACTGGGATGGCGGCTATATGGGAAACCCGGCCATTTTCCCATTGATATACCACTGTAATACTCGCGATGTTGTGATTGTCCATATCAATCCGCTTGTCCGCCCGGGCGTGCCCATTTCAGCTGCTGACATCCTTAATCGCATCAGTGAAATCAGCTTCAATTCGTCGCTGATGCGTGAGCTGCGTACCATCGCTTTTGTCACCGACCTCATCCAACAAGGCAAGGTCGATCGCAACGAGATGAAGGAGATGCTGATCCACTCCATCAAATCTGACGAGGCGATGTGCGCGCTCAGCGTATCCAGCAAGTACAACGCGGACTGGGACTTCCTTTGCGGACTGCGCGACAACGGACGCCGCGAGGCCGAGGCGTGGCTCACGGAGAACTACCGGAATATTGGCGAACGGTCGAGTATCGACATCCGAAAGGAATTTCTTTGAACGGCAAAAAATGCGACGGGATCGGCACATGGTCGTTAATTCCCCCCGCCCGCAGCCCTACAAACGACTGACATCTCATCAATGGCGAGCAAGCGATACTGGAGGGTGCTTTGGTGCTTGTTAGCCGCATCAATTTAACAGGGGTGCCAAGTATCATCTGACAACAACCCCAGAGCTCAAGTCTGAAAATGCCCGACCGCCACATTTAGCGCGCCGCTGACCTGCTGTAGCTCCGCGTTCGATGCCTGCAGCGAGAGATTCTGCTGTGAGCATTCTTCTGCCACAGCGCGTACCTTAGTCATGCTGTGATTGACATCCTCAGCCACTATGCTCTGCTGTTCAGTCGCTGTGGCGATCTGCTGATTCATTCGCTCGATAGTGGCCACAGCCTGGGTAATACTCTGCAATGCGGTAGATGCCTCTCCCGCAAGCTTTGCGGACTCGTCAGTCAATAGACGGTTTTCCTGCAAGCGCGTCGCCGCCTGTTGTGCGGCACTGCATAGCCGATCGATGAGCGACTTAATCTCATCAGTAGAAGCCTGAGTCCGCTGCGCTAGTCCCCGTACTTCATCGGCGACCACAGCAAAACCACGACCGTGCTCGCCAGCACGCGCGGCTTCGATAGACGCATTCAGAGCGAGCAAATTGGTCTGCACGGCCACTGACTTAATGACATCCAGCACCACGCTAACTGCCGAGCATTCGCCTAGCAATTCGTGCATTACCTGAGAACACCCGTTCATCTCCTGGGTCAGGAATCCAGCTCTGTCGGCTGCTCGTTGCACTAACAGGTTTCCGTCCCGCGCCTGTTCGTTGGCCTTCAGCACCGCATCGTTTGCTTCGAAAGTGTTTCGCGCAACTTCTCGCGCCCTAGAACTCATCTGCTGCATAGAAGACACCGCAACTTCGGTTTCCCTGCGTTGCTGCTCAACTCCTGAATTGGTATGAGAGATCACCGTGGCAAGGTTACCGGTCGTTCCGTTCAGTTGGTCGACACCCTGACTGATGCGTCTTACCAAGCCACGTAAGCTGTCAAGCATGTCACCGAAAGAGTGCAGTAGCAGTCCTAGCTCATCTTTGCGCACAGTGCTTTGGCGAGGGCCAGAAAGATCACCATCGGCGATACGCCGAGCCCAGGTCACTGCCTCTCGCAGCGGGCGCAAAATTGTCTGTCGAATTAGTAGGCTGGAGCCGATGCCCAGACTCAAGGCCAACAAAGTGATGACACCAAGCTGACGATTGGCACTACTTCCGCTTTGGGAAATTGCGCTGGCTTGCTCTTGTTCCAAAGCCGCTAGTAACTCTCCAAGATGCTCGCTTTGGTGCTCCATACTGGCCGTGGATTGGGCGATCAGGTCTCGATTGATGGCGAACTGAGCAAATGCCAGACGGTAGTCCTTCAGAGCCTCACGCGCACTCTTAAGTGATGCCTGCCCGTCATCCCCTACTCTTAGCGATAGGGTATCGATAGTCGAGAGCACATCGCTCATCCCCATTTCCCAATCGGCACGGCGACTTTGGTCATTATCTAGGCTGTATGACAGTTCGCTGTCCCGCATCTGTGCCAATTTGTCACGCAATGCAGCACTCTGCTCTAGCAAGGCGAACTGGTCTGTCGCAAGCCTCCCCTGCCCGTCAACACCTGCACTGAGCTCATCGAGTTGATCAAGGAATACCGCGTTGAAGCTTTCCGCAGCGACACGCGCCATGCACTGCATACTCCCGCGGGCGTCGTGCAACTCGCGTAGCGACTTTACGTACTGCTCAAATTGCCGGAGGTAGGCCTGCGCTGCTGAGGCCATCTCCTGACGAGCGGAATTGGTGTCGCCGGACAGTGCCTCTTGAAGTTGCTCGACAGTCAGACGCACCTGTTCGGCTGCACGCTCATCAAGACCTAGAGCGAAGTCTTTTTCAGCAATGCGTGCTTGCAGAACCTGCGCCTGAACTTGCAGGTCACCGCGTAAACGTTCGCTGTGGTGCTGCAAGGTGGCGATGGAGCTGAACGCTGTCACTGCGACGCTAGCAGTGAGAAATAAAACAAGTCCAAAGCCGACCCACAGCTTTGCCCCTACGGAGAGGTTGGCCGATAGATTTCTAATTTTGCTCATATCAAGCCCCGCGAGCGCAAAGGCAGATCAGCATGGTCGGAGTGTCTATGGCATTTAGTGCAGAAAGGATGGAGACAGACGGGGAAAGAGACAATGGTGACAAGCGCTTCATATGGCAGCCTTATTTATTATTATGACAAGCGCACATACGCTAACGAGTGCGCCAGCCTTCTCGCCAATCGCATTTAGCGCTATCAGGTATCGGGCTGCACGATAATCTGGGCGCACTTGCTCATCCAGTGCAGCAGGATCAACAACGCGCGCAGCCAAAGGCCACCGGTGGAGTGGCGATGAATCCAGCGGAATGTGCGTGATGAAAGGATGACTTCGCTAACCTGCTCAAGTCTTGGGTCGATCTACTTCATCAGGTACTTGATCACGGCATCGCCGAATTGGATGACGAGGGCATAGAGCAAGGAAACCAATAGTCCGACGTTAGGTGCACAGGTGGCGGCGCAGATGTCGATATCAGACACGCCGGCATAACGACGCCTATGAAGTGAGTGGGCAGGCATCTCCAGCCTATGCTTGGACGTCCGGTTCCACTGCATTCACAGCCTCTAACTGAGCACTCATGCGATGCAAAAAGCCAATGAGCGTTTCGATCTCATCGTCGTTCAGAGCAGCCAGAAGCAGCCTTTCCCTCTCAATCGCTGTCACCAGCACTTGGTCATGCAACTTACGCCCAGCGGGTGTAAGTGAGACGGTGTATCGACGAGCATCCTCCACATCGACCTCAGTCGACACATACCCATCCTGCTCTAACACCTTCAGTGCTCGACTGACGGCGCTTTTGTCTAGGCCTATGACCTGAACCATCCGGTTAGCACTGATGTGGTCTTCAACAGCAAGCATTGAAAGCACCCGCCATTCAACGATGCCAATCCCAAAATGCTTGCGATAGCAAGCTGACGCACCGCTCGCCATTTTGTTGGTCAGGAATGTGAGTAACGCAGGAACGTAGCGATCCAGATTGAGGGGGGATGATTCGGTCATGACGAGCGGTTCCTGAACGTCGATTGAATTAGTTGACACCGCAACTAAAATGCTTAGGATAAGAATCTCACAACGATCCTGCGTCCGCATCATAAGCGCGCAGTACAACAATAAAAACTCAGAGGTGCCCGTGCGATGACTTGCCTTCTCCTATCTCCTCCTTCTTGATCTCCACGCTTACCTCACTCAGTCGGTAAAGCCGGCTTAACGTCCTTTTGCCTTCAAACACTGCACACTCGCGGTGGGGTTACGCTCATGCTCGAAGTTTATGTATCTCGCAAAATCTCTGAAGCTGAAGGTGTCTGCAGCTTCGAACTGATGCCTGCTAAGGGCGGACAACTTCCTGCTTTCACTGCGGGGTCGCATGTCGACGTACAGGTTGCCCCTGGTTTTACTCGGCAGTACTCACTGTGTAACGCCCCTCATGAGCGTGGCCGATATCTCATTGCTGTACTCAACGAGCCAGCGTCTCGGGGAGGATCCAGGGGTATGCATGTCGATGTTGCGGAGGGCTCAAAACTCTCAATAGGGAACCCTCGCAACCTGTTCGATCTAGATCTCACAGGTAAGCGCTATGTCTTATTTGCCGGTGGCATCGGCATCACTCCGATTCTTGCGATGGCCCACACCCTAGTCGCAGCGGAAAAGCACTTTGAGCTTCACTACTGCGGTCGATCGATTGAACGGCTGGCGTTCATTGGGCTCCTGAAAGAAGCCCCCTTTGCAAACTATGTGCACGTTCATGTCGACAATGGCCCAGTCGAACAACGCTTAGATGCAGCTCGGATCCTCGCGCACCCAGCGGACGGCGACCAACTATACGTGTGCGGCCCGTCAGGCTTTATGTCACACATTCAATCTACCGCGAAGGCTTCTGGTTGGAGTGACCAGCACATCCATCGAGAGGACTTTGCTGCTCCATCACAGGTTCATGAGGGGGATCAGCCCTTTGAAATTGAGCTTTCCCGATCAGGTCGTGTGATTGAAGTTCCAGCGCAGAAGTCCGCTCTCGAAGTTTTGCTTGAACACGATGTGGAAATCGAAAGCTCCTGCGAACAAGGCATCTGCGGGGCCTGTGTCACGCGAGTACTGGCAGGTGAACCTGATCATCGAGATCAGTTCATGAACGCCGCAGAGCACGCACGAAACGATAGCTTCACCCCATGCTGTTCCCGCTCACGCAGTCCACGTCTTGTGCTGGATCTGTGACCCCCTAATAAGAACAAACCTGATAGTTGGAGATCGCTATGAGTACATCGCAAGCTCAATCGCTCGCGTATGAGGTTGGTGCTCCTGCAGAGCTACCGAAGTTTCCGTTGAATCAGTGGTACGTCTCAGGTTTTGCCTGGGAACTCAAAGACAAACCTGTAGGCAGAACCTTGCTCGGAAAGCCCATTGTGCTGTTTCGCACAATGGATGGTAAGCCAGCAGCCCTGGAAGATCGCTGCTGCCATCGAGCCCTGCCTCTATCTCATGGCACATTAGAAGAACAAGGCGTGCGCTGTGGTTACCACGGCCTGTTGTTCAACGGCGAGGGCCAATGCGTGGAAGTGCCTGGGCAGGCAAAAATTCCTTCAAAAGCCAAAGTGCCTGCGTATCACGTCCGTGAGCGCGATCAGATAATCTGGATCTGGTTCGGCAACGCGGATAACCAAGAGCCCACCTGCGAGCCTCCGGCATACGACATCCACAGTAACGGCGAGTATCTCTTCGAAGGGGACGTCTATCACTACGACGCGCCGTACCAGCTCATCCATGACAACCTGCTTGACCTGAGCCATTTGGGCTACGTCCACCTTCGCACTATCGGTGGTAACGCGAGCATCCACATGAACGCTCAAATGCGTGTAGATAGTGACGAGACCACCGTGAAGGTGACACGTCATATGCCCGATTCGGTACCGCCTCCCACCTATACCGCGGCCTACCCATTCCAGGGCAAGGTCGATCGCTGGCAAGAAATCGAGTTCCACGTTACACACCTCCGAATCTGGACAGGTGCAACCGACGCCGGCAGCGAGTCACTCGATGATCCGCACCGTGGCGGATTCCATATGCGTGGATTCCACGGCGTAACCCCTGAAACTGAAACCTCCGCCCACTACTTCTGGACTATGGCGACCAACCCCAAAAGCAACCTTGAAGAAACCAAGGCGAAGGTCGTGGAACAGACGGTCATAACTTTTGATGAGGATAAGGTCGTCATCGAAGCCCAGTACAAGAACATGCTCGAGTTCGGCCCTAAACCAATGGTAGACATCCATGTGGACGTGGGCGCAAACCGTGCGCGAAAGATTATCGAAAAACTTCGCCAAGCTTCTTGATGGTTAACCTGGAGGCGACCAAAACAGCCTCTATTCAGCACATCTCACAAGCGCGCTAAAGGCGCATAGATGGAGAACGTATGTCTGGAAATCGTGGTGTGGTTTATCTCGGCCAAGGTAAGGTCGAATTGCAGAGCATCCCCTATCCGAAGATACAGGATCCGCAAGGCAAGCAGCTTGGAAAGGTTACGGTGAGTTCGACGCAGGCGCGCTGAAGAAATTCGTCATTGACCCGCAAGATCTGTTCCGAACTGCCCGACATCGCCAACAGCTGCGGAGCCCTATAGAGGAGTCAACAGCCAGTTAGCACTCGGTTAAGAGAGGCTTTCTGCCGAAATCAACAAGGCGTTGCGTCAACGTTCAGAAGTGACAACGAAACGCGGGTAAACGTCGACTACACCATTAAAATCTGGTGAGCCAGGTGGCTCTGCCTGCGCCTAGCGCAGGCAGAGCCTTGTTTCACGCAGTACGCCCACCCAGGGTTTCGGCCACCCAGTCGGCAATGTACTGACCAGCGTTAATGCTGTTGTCGAAGCTTGAGTGCTGCACACCACCCTCTCGCTCGGTAAAGACCTTCAACTCGCGTTTCGGGCTATTTACTAATTGCTCAAACGTGCGGTGAGCCCACTTGAGGGGGATCTGAGAATCCTTTTGTCCGTGGGTCACGAGGAAAGGTACTTTAATGCGATCAAGAACGCCGTCTAAATGAACACTTTCCGAAATTTTCATGAAGTCATCGGTGTCCTTCGCCCCCCACACCCAGCAGACATGCGTCCAGTAATGAGGTACCGGTAAGCTACCCTCCTTCTCCAGCCGTCGTTTCTGCACATCACGCCAGTCGTGGTTGGCACCCCAGACAACGCCACAGGCGAAACGTGGTTCAAAAGCCACGGCGCGTGGACAGTAGTAGCCACCCAAGGACACGCCCTCCATACCGATGCGCTTTGGATCAACTTCAGAACGCGTTTCCAACCAGTCGACGACTCGACTGGCCCAGTGTTCGCTGTCATAGCGGGCGGTGAGGTCATGCAGGCGCAGCGCCTCACCAGTACCAGGCTGGTCGATAATCAGTGAGGACACGCCACGTTTGGCCAGCCAATTTGGCAAGCCGACGCGGTATTTCATTTCTTTGGTCGAATCCAAGCCATTAACCTGAAGCAACAGCGGCGCCGGGCCCTCGACTTCTTCTGCGCGAACATAGAGGCCGGAGATAAATTTGCCCTCATAAGGGATCTCGACGCGCTCACAGTTTTCATTGGACAGTGCAATGCCACGCGCGAACGTTTCCAGGAAACGTTGATACAGCGCCTGCCGACCAAGTGCACCATGTGCCTGCAGGCGTTCACACGTCAGATAATAGGTGGCGGCACGGTTGTACTTCTCGCCTGCGGATAGCAAACGACCAGCGACCTCGTCTTCCTCTGCGAGTCCACAGAGCTTGTCAGCCATCTTTGACCACGTCTCGCGAAAGGCCGCGCTGCCAGCCGCATCGGGCTGTTTAGCGGCCTCCTGTAGAGGCGCACACATTTCTTCGATCTCGCCCATGCGAGCACCCATCTCGATGGCGAGATCCACCGACAGATTCCATACGTAATTAGTGGGGAAATAACGAAACATTTTTCTTGTTGTCCTTTTTCAGTCGTAAGGCGAACCCGAAAACTGTAGGCAAGTCGGGCACGATCAGAGCAGGACGTTATTCAGAGAGCTCAACTTTGGCTAATCGCGAGTGAGGATGCGAGGTATCACGAAACGCGATGCAATATCCGGAAAGTCTGCAAATCGTTTGATTTGCCGAAGCTAGACTCCGCGCGTTCCTTTCGGATTACGCGTGCAAAGATAGGGCGTGAATGATGGTGACTCAACGGAGCGTCACGGTCTCCTTCGTTTGCTCACCGGCTTGGTCGAGCGCCTGAATAAAATCTCGAACTGTCTCTCTCAGCCAGCGATGCATGGGATCACCATCCATGCTGCGGTGCCACTGCATAATCTCCTTCATCACTGGAATTTTGACGGGGGGCGGAAGGATGCGAAGCGGCAGGTAACGCGAGTACAGCTCGGCCAGCCTGCGGTGCATAGTGGCAACTCGGTGCGTGCCCACCAGCAGCTGCGGCAGCGTGTTGAAGTCATTGGTGATGACCTCAAGTCGACGTTTGAAGCCATATTGATTCATAAACCAATCTTCAATGCTGAGTTGGCGCGAACGACCAAATCCGACGGAGATATGCCCCATTTCCATGTACTGCTCCAGCGTCAGCACCTCGCCGACCGCAGTGTTACCACTCCAAACAACGCAAACGTGCTCTTCCTCAAAAAGCAATTGAGATGGGTGCCCTTCAATGAGATAGCGCTCTGGCACAAACATCAGGTCAATCTCACCTCGTAGAGTCATCTCCACCGCTTGCTCCCCGGGTGGGTGCATCTCAAATGTGATCCCCGGAGCCTCCTGGTGTATATGCTGAATCACCTGAGCAAACAGCACGCTGATTAGATAGTCCGACGTGACCAAGCGGAAATGCCGCTTGCTGGATGCCGGATCAAAAACGGGTTTCGCTGTGATGGAAGACCGGATCGTCAGTAGCACCTCACGTACAGGCTTTGCCAACTCAAGGGCATAGGGAGTGGGTTGCATTGACCGACCTACCTGCACGAGTAGGTCGTCCTCAAAGTACTTACGGAGCCTCCCGAGTACACCACTCGTAGCGGACTGGGTCATGTGAAGGCGTTCAGCAGCACGCGTAATATTCTGCTCTTCCAGCAGCACGTCCAGAGCTACCAGAAGATTCAGATCCAAGTGATGAAATCGCATAACGATGCATCTCCGATATTGTAGTTATTTTTGAGATACCTTCTTCCGACAATCTCGATACGTCAAGAGAACCTACAACCTCGTTATCGAATAGTCCCGAGCTAGCTGGCTCTCAAGCTATGTATTGAGTTTTCAGATGGCAGGCATCCCACGTCGCGATTAGTCAGCAACTAACTCCGACAGCACTCTCCACTCCAGTCATGCGGCATGCCTACCGCAGAGACACCACCACCGGCCTTTCGGTCGGATCATAATTTCAATGGAGTGGTAGCCATGAACATTCTTGGCCTTGATGCCTTGGTATTTGGCGTCGATGACCTTCAAGCCTGCGCTGATTGCCTTCGTGATTACGGACTAACCGCAGTACACCTGGACGCCGACGGAGGCCACTTTGAGGCCTTGGACGGATCAGCCATCATCATCCGTCGTCCCGAGGATCCAGATCTTCCTGAAGCAATGGGCCCGGCGCCTTCACTGCGTGAAACGATCTATGGGGTAGAAAACTCCTCTGATCTCGCTGCCATCGAGGATGAGTTGAGCCGGGATCGCGAAGTGCGTCGCGACGCGAACGGCACTCTGCATACAGTAGATGACCTTGGTTTCGCTATTGCCTTTCAGGTCTCTTGGCGTCGCCAATTCAATGCTCCAGCAGACCTAACCAATGCCCCAGGCAGCGCGCCACAACGCCCGGTAAACCAACTGGGTATTACGCCTGAGATGGATGCCCGCCCACGGACACTCTCACACGTCGTTTACTTCGTCCCTGACGTAGCAAAAGGTGAAGCTTTCTACCGAGATCGACTGGGCTTCATCACCACAGATAGCTTCGTTGGTGTCGGCCCCTTCATGCGAACAAATGGCATGGATGACCATCACTGCCTATTCATGATTCAGACCCCTCCTCACATGAAAGGCTGCGAGCACTTCACCTTTCACATGGGCAGTGGCACAGAAGTCCTTCTCGCGGGTACCCGCTTTCAACAGAAGGGATGGACGAGCTTCTGGGGCCCTGGTCGCCACCTGTTCGGTTCCAATTGGTTCTGGTATTTCAACAGCCCTCTGGGTTGTCACATCGAATACGACGCCGACATGGACAAGCACGATGACGCTTGGGCGGCTCGTCAGGCTCCGATGTCCGCAGACAATTCGCAGTTGTTCCTCTTCACCTCTCGCGAAAAATGGGCTCCGGGCAGCCCACCGCCGAAGCAGGGCTAAGTCGTGGATCGTAGCGTAGCGCTATGCCCTCTCGATCAACTCAAAGAAGGCCACGCGCGCGGCTTTGATCCCTTTAAGTCAGGCGGCGACACCGTGTTCGCTCTGTTGCATCGGGGGGAGGTGCGGATTTACAGCAATAGCTGCCCTCACCTCGATGTGCCTCTGGAATACAGAAAGGATCGATTTCTATCTGCTAATGGGCAGCGAGTCATCTGCTACGCACATGGCGCGCAATTCATGCCGGAGACCGGTGAGTGCGTATTCGGCCCCTGCCTAGGGCAATCGTTAACAGCTCTTAAATTTCGATGCGAGGAGGGTTTGCTTCTCCTCTGCATAGATAACTTTGGCCAACCAATTGAGGTATCTCGCGGCGCGATAGGTCGCATCCGAGGACTCGATTAGTCAAATCCCTCTGCGCTCGGGAAACTCGACCCAAGCACGAATAACGGCCGCATCAACTCAGGATGCGGAGAACAAGAACAACACGTGAGTAATTTCATGAATATTGCAAAAGTGCTGATTGTTGGTGGTGGTATAGGTGGTCTGTGTACTGCTATCGCATTGCGTCGTAAAGGGATTGAGGTCGACCTGGTCGAGCTCAAAACCGAATGGACTGTCTACGGTGTTGGCATCATCCAGCAAAGTAACGTCGTTCGCGAAATGGCGAAGCTTGGCCTGCTCGATGCCTACCTTGACGCCGCATACGCATTTGAAGATGTCGGCATTTACAACACCGATGGTGTGCCTCTGGCTCGAATTCCAGGTCAGCGCCTTGCCGGGCCAAATTATCCAGCCAACGTTGGCATCTCCCGTCGCGCTCTCCACAAGGTACTCAGCGAAACTGCTATCGAACTTGGTACCCACATTCGCCTAGGCGCCTCTATTGAAAGTTTTGATCAGGACTCGGATGGCGTTGATGTGCTTTTAAGCGATGGAAGCAGATCTCGTTACTCGCTGGTTGTTGGTGCTGATGGTCTGTACTCCAAGGTTCGTAGCCTGTTGTTCGGCGACAAATACCAACCTCGCTTTACCGGGCAATCCGTGTGGCGTTACAACTTTCCTCGCACACCTGAAATCGATCATCTCGCCAACTACCAAGGCCCTTCCGGCAATGCAGGCCTCGTCCCATTAGCCGATGACCTGATGTATCTCTTTACCACCTCCCACGAACCGGGCAATCCCTGGATGGATGAGGGCATCCTGGCAGAGGAGCTTCGCAAGCGCCTCTCCGGCTTTGGAGGTTTGATCGAGAAATTGCGTGAGCAGATCACTGACAACTCGCGAGTTGTTTACAAGCCGCTTGAGGCCGTGTTCGTCGATGAGCCTTGGTTTCGCGTTCGCGTTCTCCTTATAGGCGATGCAGCACACGCCACTACTCCACACCTCGGCCAAGGTGCTGGCATGGCGATTGAGGACGCCATCGTTCTGAGCGAGGAACTCACCTCCGGCGGAACTCTAGCTGAACAGCTGCAGCGCTTCATGGGTCGTCGATTCGGGCGCTGCAAGTTCATCAGCGAGAAGTCTTTGTTCGCTGGCGAAAAAGAAATGCAGAAAGACCGCGAGTTCGACCGCATAGCCCTGGTCAAGCAAATGCTGGAGGTTACTGCACGCCCCATCTGATATCGCGGCGGTGCGCCAAACCTGTGGCGCACCCGTTCGCAGCCAACACTGACATACAAAAACAATAATGAGGTGACTTAAATGCTGTCTCGCAAGCGCGCACCCACGCGGCCGTTGCCGCCACTCAAGCCTCTGGCATTCGCTATTTCTGTACTAGCAATCACTGCAGGGCTGCCTGATGCTCGCGCATTTGAATTCGATACGGGGAACCCTGACCTTCGAGTACGCTGGGATAACGCCCTGAAATACAGTGCGGCATGGCGTACAAAAGATCAGAGCGACAAGCTGATCGAAGGCCAAACAGCGCTGAACCAAGATGACGGCGATCGCAACTTCGACAAAGGCCTTATCTCCAATCGCCTGGATCTGCTCTCTGAAATGGATATCACGTACCAAAACGTCGGTGCTCGCGTGAGCGGAGCCACATGGTATGACGACGTCTACAACCGCGGCACCGACAATAATGATCCGACCCGCGCCAATAGCTACTCGGTCGCCTACGACGAGTTCACCCATGATACCCGTACCCTTCATGGTCGTAAGGGTGAGCTCCTGGATGCCTTCATTTTCGGTAAGACCGAAATCGGCGAAATGCAAGCTTCGGGACGGGTCGGTCAATACGCAATGCAGTGGGGCGAAAGTCTCTTTTACGGCATGAATGGTATCGCCGGCGGCATGGCGCCAATTGATGTAGTTAAGGCTTTGTCGGTACCCAACACCCAGTTCAAGGAACTGATCCGTCCAGTCCAACAGATCTCTGGCCAGCTCCAACTGACGCCAGATGTATCCATCGGCGCGTATTACCAGTTCGAATGGGAAGCCAACCGCCTCCCAGCCGCTGGTAGCTACTTCTCAAGCTCCGACAGCTTCGGCGATGGTAACGAGCGCTTGTTCATTGGTGCACCGTTATTTCCGGGTGCCCAACCGCTGGCTTTCTTTCATGGCAATGACAAGGAGGCGAAGGACTCGGGGCAAGGCGGTGTTCAACTTCGCTGGCGTACAGAGTCGGTGGACTGGGGCGTCTATGCCATTCGCTTCCATGATAAGAACCCTCAGCTAAACGTGCGTCCAGACTTCGCTAATCTGAACCCTCAGTCGGGTAAAGCCGGCGAGTACTACTGGGTCTATCCGGAAGGTATCGAGTCTCTTGGCGCGAGCTTCTCCACCACATTAGGCAACTACAACATTGCTGGCGAGCTCTCCACTCGCTGGAACCAGCCTTTGGCTTCCACCAACCAGCATACGCTCGCGCCAGGCGAGGCGATCAACAACGACAATGATCCTCTGTATGCGACGGGGCGAACATTGCACGCAAACATCTCCTGGCTTTCCAGTCTCGAACCAAATTTCATCGCACCGGAAGCCAACTTCCTCGGTGAGATTGCGTGGAACAGAGTCATGAGTGTCAGCAAAAACAGTGATGCCATCGACCCGAACGCAGACCGCGACGCGACCAGTCTCCGACTTGTTTACGAACCAATGTATCGCCAGTTCCTACCGGGCCTGGATTTGTCTGTGCCCATCGGAGCGAGCTACACCAACGGCGCCTCCGAAGCGCTGGGAACCGGTTTTGGTGCTGATCACGGGGGTGACATGAACATCGGTCTTAAAGGTAACTATCTGAACACCTGGAATCTGGGTCTGACGTACACGCACTTCTACGGCCCGGAAAACACCTTCCTGGATGCCAACAATCACTACACCTTCGAACAGTCGCTCAAAGACCGCGACTTCATCGCCTTCACTGTCGGCCGCACCTTCTGATCGAGGAACATTCGATGAAACACAACAAGAAATTTGTATCCCTGCTCACTGCCTTGAGTGCCTCGCTGTTTTTTGCTCACGGAACAATGGCCGCAGTCTCCGCCGATGAAGCGGCCAAATTGAAGTCGACGCTGACTCCGTTTGGTGCACAACGCGCCGGAAATGCCGACGGTAGTATTCCCGAGTGGAAAGGCGGTCTCACCCAAGCCGATCCATCATACAAGGACGGCGGTAAGCGCAGCGATCCATTCGCAGCCGACCACGCGCAGGTGACCATTACTGCCCAGAACATGGCTCAGTACGCCGATAAGTTGTCGGCTGGCACCCAAGCCATGCTGAAAAAGTACCCAGACAGCTACAAAGTCGTGGTGTACCAAACTCGTCGCAGTGCTGCTGCTCCTCAGTCCATTTACGATGCTACTTTCGCGAATGCCACCGGCGGTAAACTGGTGAACGGCCCTGCCGGGCTCATGCCTGCAGGCGCTGCTGGCGGTATTCCGTTCCCGATCCCCCAGAATGGTGAAGAAGCTATCTGGAACCACCTGCTGCGTTGGCGCGGAGCTTCGTGGCACGCCAATTTCTCTCAGTACCTCACCACAGCGGACGGAAAGCATGTTCTGACGAACGACTCCCGGGCAGATCTGCAAATGCCTTGGTACCTTCCCGGCTTCAGCAGTGACAAGGGCGTATTTTGGTCAATCCGGATGACAAACGACGGCCCACCATTGCGCGCTGGCGAGGCAATCACGGGTCTAGAGAACATAAACGCCGATAATACCACTGCCTGGACGTACCTCCCTGGTCAGCGCCGAGTGCGCCGCCTTCCTAACGCCTGCTGCGACACCCCGACTCCTGCAACCGCAGGGGTGATGAGTTTCGACGAGGTCAATGTGTTTACTGGCCGCATTGACCGCTTCGACTGGAAGCTGGTTGGCAAGAAAGAGCTGTACATCCCGTACAACTCGAACCGGGTATTTACCGCCTCCAGCCCCGAAGCACTCTTCGACGAGCACCATATGAAATCCGACGCTGTGCGTTGGGAGCTACACCGTGTTTGGGTAGTTGAAGCCACCCTGAAGAACGGTGCTCGACACGTTATGCCGAAGAGTACCTATTACCTCGACGAAGACACTTGGACTGCCGTTCTTGGTGATCGCTACGACGCCAGGGGACAGCTCGCAAAAGTGTTGTGGACTTCGCCAGTTGCTCTGCCCGACCTCCCAGGCACTGCGTCAGTGACTACCGGCTTTTACGACTTGCTCTCCGGCGCATGGTTCGTCGGCGATGTTTTTGCGGGGAAAAACGAGCAGTACCGCATTGTGCCGCCCTACAAGGACTCGGTATTTACCGCCGACGCGATGGCGGGTGAAGGCGTTCGGTGATCTTGGCGGGGCGTAAGTCCCGCCTGCTTCAAATAAGAACAAAAAGGTTGTGTGCGATGAAAAAGATACTCTCCGGCTTGCTAATGGCCGCAGGCTGCTCGTTGCTGCCAGTCTGGGCAGCAGATACCGTAGATGTCCTTTCCCAGAAGGCGGTACTCGGGTATCAAGCACTGCATGCAGTGCTCCTAGACGTCAATCAAGCCGGTTCGCGGCTGGTTGCAGTCGGCGAACGCGGTGTTGTGCTGCTATCCGATGATGGCGGCCAACATTGGCGACAGTCTGCCAGTCCCGTCAGCACAACGTTGACCAGCGTGCAATTCGTTGACTCCAAGAATGGCTGGGCTGTGGGTCACTCCGGTGTCGTGCTGCATAGCAGCGATGGCGGGGAAAACTGGCAATTGCAGTTGGATGGAAAGCAAGCGGCTGCCATTGAGTTGAAAGCAGCCGAATACTCTGGGAATTCAAGTCGAATCGCTGCAGCGCAAAGGCTGTCGGCCGACGGTGCCGACAAGCCTTTGCTGGTGGTTAACTTCGTTGATGCAAAACACGGCGTTGCCCTTGGGGCTTACGGCCTTGCTCTGATGACTCAGGACGGAGGCACTACCTGGCAGTCTTGGATGGCTGATCTTCCAAATCCGCGAGGACTCCATCTCTATGCGATGGCTCGCAACGGTAATGAGATCATCATTGCCGGTGAGCAAGGTTTGCTGCTGCGATCCATCGATAACGGTCTCAAGTTCGAACCCCTTAAGGGGCCCTACGAAGGCAGTTATTTTGCCGCTGCAATTCTTCCCAACAAGAGGATTCTGGTCGGTGGTCTGAGAGGCAAGCTGTTCTCCTCTGATGACGGTGGCATCAGCTTCCAGTCCGTCGATAACCCCATTCCTGCTTCCCTCAATGCAATTCGTATCGCTGGTCAAAACCTGTTGCTGGTCAACCAGGCCGGCATGCTCCTACGAAGCGGACTTACAGATCTGAGCTTCCAGCCAATCGCCGTATCCGAAGGACTTCCTTTGACCTCTGTTAGTGAGACATCTGACGGCGCCTTGGTCGCCGTTGGTATGGCCGGCGCTCGGCGGTTAGCGCCTTCTTCCTCCTCCAAAATCGCGGACTGAGCCATGCACGTAAAGACCTCCCCTACTCCGTCTACCGGCAGTCTCGACGATTTCGACAGCACTTCTGGCTCTGTACTAGAGCGTGCTCTGTTTAACCATCGTGCCTTGGTTGTTCTACTTTGCCTGGTCGCGACAATTCTGCTGGCATGGCAAGCAACAAACGTGACGCTCAATGCCAGCTTCGAGAAAATGATCCCGCGTGAGCATCCATACATCGTCAACTACTTAGAGCATCGCCAGGAACTGGCTGGCCTTGGGAATGCTGTGCGGATTGCGGTAGTGAACCCGGAGGGAAGCATCTATGACAAAAATTATTTGCACACTCTCCAGCAACTTAGCGATGAGGTGTATCTGCTTCCGGGGGTTGACCGTGCAGCAATGAAGTCGCTGTGGACGCCATCTACTCGCTGGACTGGTGTCACCGAGGAAGGGCTGGAAGGCGGCCCGGTGATTCCCGATGGCTACGACGGCGGCATTGCGAGTCTGGAATCCCTCAAGCGTAACATTGAGCGCTCCAACGAGATCGGGCAGCTGGTGGCTTTCGACCAAGGCTCTAGCATTGTGTACGTGCCGCTGCTGGAGCGAACTCCCGATGGTCAGCTGTTGGACTACACAGTCTTCGCTCATGAGATAGAAAAGCTTCGTACCAAGTACCAAGCACAAGGTGTTGAGATCCACATCACCGGTTTTGCGAAAGTAGTCGGAGATCTCATCGATGGTCTCAAACAGATTCTGATGTTCTTCGCCGCTGCAATCCTGATCACCGCGGCAGTACTCTATTGGTACACCCGTTGCGTAAGAAGCACCTTCCTGGTGGTGACCTGCTCTTTGGTCGCAGTGATTTGGCAGTTGGGCTTATTGCCACTGCTCGGGTATGAGCTCGACCCGTATTCGGTTCTGGTGCCGTTTCTGGTGTTCGCTATAGGCATGAGCCATGGCGCACAAAAAATGAATGGCATCATGCAGGACATGGGGCGCGGGATGCACCGTCTTGTGGCTGCGAGGTTTACATTCCGCCGATTGTTCCTGGCCGGTCTTACAGCATTACTGTGTGACGCGGTGGGGTTCGCGGTTCTGATGATCATCAAGATTCAGGTGATCCAGGATCTGGCAGTAATCGCTAGTCTCGGAGTAGCCGTCCTCATCTTCACAAACTTAATCCTTCTCCCAGTACTCCTCTCCTACATTGGCGTTAGCCCAAAAGCGGCTCGGCGCAGTCTCCGCGGTGAGGAAGCCGAGATGTGTGGCGAAGAGAAGCATGTTGTATGGCGTTTTCTAGATGTCTTCACTCGCAAGCGTTGGGCAACGGTATGCGTAATCGTAGCGGCACTCATGGCCTGCGGCGGCTACGCAGTAAGCCTGAAGCTCAAGGTTGGCGATCTTGATGCTGGCGCTCCAGAGCTTCGCCCCGACTCTCGTTACAACCGTGACAATGGGTTCATAACACAGCACTACGGCGCAAGCAGCGACGTATTCGCTGTGATGGTGAAGACTCGCGCCGGTGAGTGCTCAGCGTACAGCACGCTGAAGCGAGTTGACGACTTGGATTGGCAGCTTCGCGGACTTGACGGTGTCGATTCGACAAACTCTCTAGCCTTGTTGAATCGCCGGGTGTTGGTCGGTCTCTCCGAGGGTAACCCCAAGTGGTACGAATTGGTAAACAACCAGGCGACCTTGAACATGGTGACCGCGGGTGCACCACGCGGATTGTACAACGATGACTGCAGCCTACTGACGCTCTATGCCTACCTCAAAGACCACAAGGCTGACACGCTCACAAACGTGGTCGAGAACGTTGAAAGCTTTGCCAAGAGCAACTCCTCTGAAGAAGCCACATTCCTTCTAGCCGCCGGTAGTGCCGGCATTGAAGCGGCGACCAACATCGTCGTGAAACAAGCGAACCACGACATGCTGTGGTGGGTGTACGGAGCTGTCATCCTGCTTTGCCTTGTGACTTTCCGATCATGGAGAGCTGTGCTCTGCGCGGTACTTCCTCTCATGCTCACATCCATTCTTTGTGAGGCGTTGATGGTCGCCCTGGGAATGGGCGTCAAGGTCGCCACCCTGCCCGTCATCGCCCTTGGTGTAGGCATCGGCGTCGACTATGCGTTGTACGTTATGAGCATCGTGCTAGCCCAGCTCCGCCAAGGCGCAACCTTGTCGAGGGCCTATTACCAAGCGCTTCTCTTCACCGGCAAGGTGGTCATGTTGACTGGTGTGACTCTCGCTATCGGCGTGGGCACGTGGATCTTCTCTCCAATCAAGTTCCAGGCAGACATGGGTGTACTACTTGCCTTCATGTTCGTTTGGAACATGGTCGGCGCCCTCGTGCTACTGCCAGCACTGGCTTACTTCCTACTCCCACAACGCGCGGTGGAAGAACAGGAGGTTCCGAACTCGGAGCCATCCACCCTGGAAGATGTTAATCACGGCCGCAGCTTTTACAAAACGCAAACAGGTGCAGCATGAGCGAATTGTTTTCACTCGCCGGAAAGACAGCGTTAATAACTGGGGCAACTCGAGGAATCGGGCTCGCCGTTGCTTGGGAGCTGGGGCGTGCAGGCGCCAAGTTAATTATTAGCAGCGAAGACATTGAAGAGATCAAGCTTACAGCGGACAAACTGCTCGACTCAGGCATCGAAGCCTTTCCTTTGGCTGCTGATTTGCGTCATCAGTCAGATGTACTTGAGCTAGCAAAGCAGGCTCTGGCGCTGTTGGGGCATATCGATATTTTGATATGCAACGCCGGCGTGGCTCCCCACTTTGGTTCGATCGCAACCGCCAGCGATGCTGATTGGGATCTGACGCTGACCGTCAATCTGCGCAGTAGCGTCTGGCTTACCAACCACTTGCTTCCTGCTATGGCCGAGCATGGGGGTGGCAGCGTCGTTCTAATGTCGAGCATTGCAGGTGTACGTGGAAACAAAGCCTTGGGGCTTTACGGGATATCCAAGGCAGGCCTTGCACAACTCGCTCGTAATCTCGCCGTCGAGTGGGGCCCTAAGAACATTCGCGTCAATGCAATCAGCCCCGGAGTGATTCAAACCGAATTTGCACGCTCACTAACGGATAACCCCGAAGTGATGCAACGCCGCCTTGCGCTCACCCCATTGCGCCGCGTCGGGCGCCCGGAAGAAGTAGCCGCCTTGGCACTTTTACTTGCCGCGCCAGGCGGTGCATTCATCAGTGGTCAGAACATTATCGTCGATGGTGGTACCACCATCGGTGATGGAAACTAAAGGAGACGTTATGCAAAAACTTCCTGGCTTTAAACGCGTTGTTACCGGGCACGATGCCCAGGGTCATGCCGTAATCGCTAGCTGCGGCGCCACCCAGAACAATTTCCCGCTCAAAGCAATTCCCGGTACCGTCTTCTACGAGGTATGGAACAGCGCAACCACCCCTGCGCCACTGGACAACGCTGATGACCCAACGGCCCAACCACTGCAACTTAGCCCCGGGCCGCTGGGTAGTGTGATCCGAGTGGTGGATATCCCGCCGGATAGCGTGCAGAACCAAGTCAGTCCAGAGGACGCAGCAGCTGCATTCGCAGAGATCGGCCAAAGCCATGCAAGTACTGGCAAGGCCGACTCTAAACACAAACTCATGCATCGTACCGAGACACTGGATTATGGCATCGTCACGGAGGGTGAGATTTGGTTAGTGGTCGACGAAGAAGAGGTTCAACTCAAGCAGGGCGACATCGTGGTACAGCGAGGCACCAACCATGCTTGGAGCAACCGCACTGATCAAATGGCAAGGATGGTTTTCATCCTCCTCGACGGTCGCTACGCTCCGGATCTGAAGGAGCTCCTACCATGAAGCTCGCCACGCTCAATGACGGAACCCCTGACGGACGCTTGCTTGTAGTTTCGCGCGATCTAAAGAATGCCGTAGATGCCAGCGGGATCTCCGACACAATGCAGGATGCGTTGGATAACTGGGAGACCGCGCAACCAGGCTTGGTAGATCTTTATCGTCGTTTGAATGACGGTGAGCTCGATGGAAGTTTCGATCTGTCCTTTGATCAGTTGATGGCCCCGCTACCGCGTGCACGACAATGGTTGGACGGATCCTGCTTCCTAAGCCATGGTTCGCTGATGCAGAAAGCCTTCAACTTGGAACCCATCGAAGGCATTGAGCATATTCCGCTGATCTACCAAGGTGCCGGCGATGACTTCTTAGGCCCACGCGAAGATATCCCCCTGCCCAGCGAGGCTCATGGGATCGATTTCGAAGGGGAATTCGCTGTATTACTAGACGCTGTCCCGATGGGCTGTCCCGCCGAGAAAGCACTACAACATGTTCGCCTGGTGTTGCAATTAAACGATGTCAGCCTGCGCGCCTTGGCGCCACGCGAAATGAAGACCGGCTTTGGCTTTCTCCAAGCTAAACCCTCCACCAGTTTTGCCCCAGTAGCGGTGACCCCAGACGAACTGGGGGAAGCCTGGCGTGACGGCCGTGTGAACCTCCCGTTGAAAGTAGAGTGGAATGGCGAGTGGTTCGGCCATCCGCACGGAGGGGCCATGCACTTTGGCTTTCATCAGCTAATTGCCCATGCTGCGCTAACCCGCAAACTAAGTGCCGGCACGGTGATCGGCTCAGGCACAGTTTCAAATGCCGACCGTTCCGTCGGGTCAGCCTGCATTGCGGAGCGCCGAGCCATCGAGACAATCGCTGAGGGGGCTCCTCGCACGGGATTCATGCGCTTCGGTGATAGGGTACAAATGGAGGTCAGAGCGCTCAATGATGAGGTGCTATTTGGCGCAATCGATCAGCGTGTAGTGCAAGGAGGTTGGCCATGCGAGTGATGGTCAGCGGCGCCAATGGATTTGTTGGTCGTGAACTGGTAGCACAGCTGTTAAAGCAAGGTGAGATTCGCGAGCGAAAGATCGAAGCACTTCTGCTGCTCGACCAGAATCTGGATGACCTACCAGAAGACAGTCGCATACGTCGCCACTGCGGCAGCATTACCGACCCGGCACTGTTGCGTCGGGTAATGGCTGACGGTATCGATGTGGTTTTCCACCTCGTAAGCATCCCTGGTGGTGCTGCAGAGAAAAATTATGAACTGGGCTATCAAGTTAATTTGCAAGCTAGCCTAGAGCTACTGCATCAACTGCGTAATCACGACCGCCCTCCAGTCCTAGTCTATGCCAGCAGTGTTGCCGTATACGGGGGGGAACTTCCTACACGAATGGATGAAACGCAGGCTACGCACCCTCAGCTTTCCTACGCAGCACACAAGCGCATGATCGAGATTGCCATCGAGGACTTGGCACGCCGAGGTGAAGTTGACGGTAGGATTCTGCGACTCCCCGGCATTGTCGCCCGGCCACGCGAACCAAATGGTTTGAAGTCGGCCTTCATGAGCGACCTATTACATGCGTTCGCTGCAGGTGATTCGTATGTATGCCCAGTTTCACCAGAAGCAACTGCGTGGTGGATGTCGGCTCGTTGTTGTGTGGAGAACCTACTAAATGCCGCAGAGCTCAGTAATCTGGGGGAAGATCGACTCTGGCAGCTACCAGTATTGCAGCTCTCCATAGCCCAAGTCCTCGAGGCTCTTGCAGTACGCTTCGGCAAAGCTAGCGGTGAAAAAATCGAATTCAAACCTGATCCACAGCTGGAAAGTTTGTTCGGATGCCTGCCGCCACTTCGAACCCCGCGAGCTCGTGCAAAGGGTTTTCGTCATGATGGTTCCGCCGCTGCACTGCTTCGCAACGCGCTAAGCAAATCGCCAAGCCTGAACCTATCGACAACACCCAGAGCAGGAGCTGCTGCCCATGAATCTCAGTAAATGTCGCATGCTCGATTTGTCGGTCTGTCTGGACAACAATCCCTACACAGATCCGCCGCCTCTTCTGCCCAAGATCGACTACATGGATCATCAGGAGGGCTGGCCCGAAATGGCAGCCATGTTCCCGGGCCTGCGCAAAGAAGACCTGCCTGGGAATGAGTCATGGGCAGCTGAGCGACTCAGTATCACTACGCACAGTGGAACTCACATGGATGCACCTTGGCACTATGCATCCACTACGGATGGTGGGAAGCCGGCATTCGGTATCGATGAGCTGCCGCTAGAGTGGTGCCTACAGCCAGGCGTAAAGCTCGACTTCAGACACTTGCCCGATGGATACGTGGTAACCGCTGCGGAGTTGGAGGCTGAGTTCCAGCGTATCAATCACGAATTGAGTCCTTTGGAAATCGTCCTAATTAACACAAGAGCCGGAAGTCTGTTTGGGCAGCCGGGCTACCTCGATGCTGGCGTAGGGATGGGACGTGAAGCGACGATGTATCTACTAGAACGAGGGGTGCGGGTGGTGGGCACTGACGCCTGGAGCTGGGATGCCCCCTTCAAATACACCAGGGAGAGATTCGCCAAGTCGGGTGACGCTTCGATCATTTGGGAAGGGCATAAGGCCGGGCGTGACATCGGCTACGGTCAAATGGAAAAGCTGGCCAACCTCGAACAACTCCCAGCATCAGGTTTCTGGGTTTCGTGCTTCCCCTACAAAATTCGACATGCCTCTGCGGGTTTTGTCCGCGCCGTTGCCTTAATTGAATGACGTTGGGAGCACAAAACTAAACTGCTCGATGTAGATGCCGAGCTTGATGAAAGTGAGCAATTTTAGCGTGCTTAGCTACTCGGCAAAGGCTTGATACTCAGTAATCTGATCTGCGCTGAAGGACATCGCCCATTACTCCGATTTAGCGAAAGGACTTGGATCTTATCTGAGGAAACTCCTGAGTCCACCTCACCTCATCACACCCAACAAGAAAGGCCCAGAAAGGGCCTTTTGAGTTCAGACCAAATTTACCGAATCCCCTGCGGATCCAGCAAATTGATCACATCCTTCAAGCTGTAGCCGTACTCAGCAAGCAAAGCGCGTAGCGGTTGGCGCTCATCGTTGTATTCCCAAGTCACTGAGGAACAGCACAGTCAACCAAACTCTCTGTTGCGGATGAATGCTCACACTTCTACCAACAACCCGCGCTACTGGCTTCTTAACTCGAAAACAAATGATCAAGCCAACTTATACCTTCGAGTGTGCCGATAGCAGGTTGATACTCACACCCAACCCACCCCTTATAAGAATGTGAATTTATCGAATCAAGAACTCCGGGCAGGTTCAAATTACCAATATTAGGCTCATGTCGCCCTGGGTAGCCAGCAATCTGTAAATGGTCGGTTTGAGGAAGAAGGAGATCGAGGCAAGCAAGAGGATCCAGCCGCTCCATCGCAGCATGATAAAGATCCAGAATCAGGCCTAGCCCTTCAATTCTTTGCGTCCAGCTGACGGCCCCCGCCAATGTTCGAATAAAATACCCAGGCACTGAAATTTGATTGATGGCTTCAATCACAACCTTTACGTCATGGCGGGCAGCCTCCTCGATGGCCCAGTTCATGTTGTCGACAAATTGACTACCCGATACAGCGTAATTTTTCTGCTCAACCACTCCAGATAGCACGTGAAGCAGTGGGCTTCCTCCTTCGACGGCATATTCAAGTCCCAAGTTAAAATCCTCACGGAAGTCCCCAGCCTTTCCGGACTGAGCAGCTAGCCCCTTACTACCAGGTCGTAGTGGCACTGTTGCCAATACCTGTTGAAGGCCTGTGCGACGTAAAGCCCCTGCTATTTTCGCTGCCACCATGTCACGAGGAAAACTGAACTCAACGGCCTCAAAACCAGCGTCCCGCGCGGCGCTAAATCGATCCTCGAAAGACCATTCGGTGAAGAGCAAGGTGAGATTCGCTGCATATTTGATCATTCAATAAATCAAGCCATTATGTTTGAGTTGCACCACGAAAAGCGGATTCAGCACCACCAAATCCGCACTCGTGCTTGGAAATTACGCTGTTACAGGAAAAGATTTTGGCTTGAGCAGAAAGTGCGCCAGTGCCGGAACTAGTACCAACGCGCCCACCATGTTCCAGATGAACATGAACCCGAGCAAGATCCCCATGTCAGCTTGGAACTTGATAGGTGACAGCACCCAGGTGAGGACGGCAATGCCCAGCGTGATCCCGGTCATCACCACCACCTTCCCCGTGGAAAGCAGGGCCAGGTAGTAAGCATTCGACAGGCTTGAGCCATTTCGCAAATTGGTGAGTGTTACGCTGAGGATGTACAACGCGTAGTCCACACCAATACCCACACCCAAGGCGATCACGGGCAGCGTCGCGACCTTGACGCCGATGTTCAGTCCCACCATCAAGGCCTCACACAAAATCGACGTCAGCATCAGCGGCAGTACCGTGCACACCACCGCTCGCCAGGATCTGAAGGTAATGAAACACAGGGCGATGACGGCTGCGTACACCATGAACAGCATCTGCACGTTCGAACGCTTCACCACGATATTGGTGGCCGCTTCGATGCCGGCGTTACCCGCAGCATTGAGGAACTGGATCTTGTCGGTGTTGTGGCTTGTCGCGAACTGCTCGACTGTTTGAACCACACTGGTGAGTGTGTCCGCCTTGTGATCCTTGAGGTAGACATACACCGTCAGCAGATCGCAATTCTGGTTGAACAGCTCTCGTGGCGCCCGGGTGATGATTGCATTCAATAATCCCTGGTTACGTGGTATCTCGTACCAGGTCATGCTGCCTTCATTCATGCCCGCTGCTGCCTGCTTGCTCAGCGCCGCCAATGATGTCGTGGACACGACTCCCGGTAACTGCTGAAGCTGCGCTTCCAGTGCATCGACAGATACCAGTGTCTGGTAGTTGGCGCAGAAATACTGCGGCGTTTTCACCATCACCACATACTTGTCGCTGCTGGCGGAAAAGTTGCTGACCATAAAACGGTTGTCGCTGTTGTAACGCGATTCCAGACGCAGTTCTGGCGCCCCCGGATTCAGGTCACCGATCTTCACATGCAGGCTGACGGCAAAACCGGCTGCCCCCAGCATCACAGCTATAAGGATTGCACCACTTGCCCATTTGCGCTCAGTGAAGCGATCCAGAAAAGCCCAAAATGGATGGCGGGTGTGGTGAGCGTCCAACTGCGAGAACTTGTCGTTCGCCGCTTCACGTTGCGCCGCCGCTTTGCTGACCCCGGTGTACGACAACAGAATCGGCAACAGAATCAGGTTGGTGAAAATCAACGTCAGCACGCCGATCGTCGCTGCGATAGCCAGATCCTGGATGACCGGAATCTTGATGATCATCAGCACAGCGAAACCTACGGCGTCCGCCACCAGCGCCATCAGCCCGGTTAGAAACAACCGGCGAAAGGTGAAGCGTGCCGCCACGAGTTTGTCGGCTCCACGCCCGATGTCCTGCATGATGCCGTTCATTTTCTGGGCGCCATGACTCAACCCGATCGCAAACACCAGGAACGGGACGAGGATCGAGTAAGGATCGAGATCAAAGCCCAGGGTTGGCAGTAATCCCAGTAACCAGATAACCGCGATCATCGAACACAGCAACACCAACAATGTGCTGCGCACGCAACGGGTGTACCAGAACAACACGATGCCGCAAATCACCAATGTCGCGGCGAAGAACAGCTGCATCTGCCGCATGCCGTTAATCAGATCACCCACCACTTTGGCAAAGCCAGTGATGTGGATTTTGATGTTGTCGGTTTCGTACTTGGCCCGGATCTGTTCGAGCTGGCCGGAAAGCGCGTTGTAGTCCAGAGGTTTGCCGTCGTCCGATGTGATGTCCTGAAGAGGCAACAGTACGATGCTGGATTTGAAATTGGAGGCTACGAGCCGACCTACTTCGCCAGACCGATCAACGTTCTGCCGAACCTGATCAAGACTCTTGGCAGAACCATCGTAATCGTCAGGTATGACTGGCCCACCATCGAAACCCTCCTCAGTCACGCCGATCCAACGGGTTGCCGGAGTCCACAGGGATTTCATGTATGAGCGGTCGACGCCGGGGAGTAGAAACACCTCATCATTGATTTTTTTGACCGTCTCGAGGTATGCAGCATCAAAAATACTGCCCTGTTTGGCCTCGACCGCAATCCTCAAGGTGTTTCCACCCTCCCCCAACTGGCCCCGGTTTTTCAGGTAGTTCTGCACATAAGGGTGATCTGTCGGAATCATTTTTTCGAAGGCGGCATTAAGCTTCAGGCTCAGTGCCTGATAGCCCAGTATCAGACTGAGCAACACGCAAATGCCCAAAATGATGCTGCGATGATTGAATAGAAGCCGTTCAACCAAGGTGCCAGAGGAAGGGTCGAAAGCATCCGGCTGAGGGATGGTGTGTTGCTCCGCAGAACGAGTATAGCTATTCATTGATCGTGCTCCGGCAAGTCCACTGCAACTGCGGACGAAAGCATGCCGCGTGCACTACTGATGATCAGGTTGCCGTTCGCGGCTTGTGCCATGCCTGTGAAATAACTGGGTTGAGCAATCTGAAGGACAACCGCTTTGGTATTGCCACCCGAGAAGCGCAACACTCTTCCCGACTCATCGGTAAGCAGCACCGATCCATCGGCAAGACGCAACCCACTGGTCAATGTGACGGGCTGCAAGGTGTCGAGGGACTGCCAAGTATCGCCGCGATCCTTGGACTCAAATGCTTTGCCGCGAAGCCCAAATGCCAAAATGGAACTGCTGTTTGTCGCCTGGAGCCCGAAGGTCGTTCCCTCGTAAGGTGACGTCAGCGGCTCGAAGGTTTTTCCCTCGTCGCTTGAACGCAACAGAGTGCCCTGTTCGCCGGCAATGAAGAGATCCCCTCCCACCCGTTCGATGCTGTAGAGATGCAATCCGTTTGGGTTATCGATACGAGAACGGATCGATTGCCAACTGAACCCGCCATCATGGGTGACAAACGCCAGACCGTAAGCACCCACCACCAGTCCGTTTTTGGCGTCCAGGAAGAGAACATCGAGCAGCGGTTTGTCGGGGCCATCGTCCACGAGTTGCTGTGCTTGAGTTAAACGCTCTTGCGCCTTTTCACCGTCGTCGGAACCTTCAGTGGCCTGCTTGGCTTCCTGTAATTCGATTTCGGCCGCTTGGACGCCATCCAGCTGCTTGTTCCAACTCAGTCCGCCATCTCGGGTGTGTAAGACGACCCCGGCATGCCCGACGGCCCATCCTTCGACATCGTCGATAAACCGAACTTTGACCAGCGTCACGCTGACAGGGGAACCAACTTGTGACCAGCTAGCGCCATTGTCATCGGAGACAATGATGAACCCGCGTTCGCCCACTGCTACCAAGCGGTGCCCCGCTCGCGCAACGCTGAGCATGACCGATTGAGCCGCCATTGAACTGATGATCGATGGCTGCATTGGCAAGCCATCGTTTTGTGCGGATGCTGAAGTGCTCAGGAACGCAGCCACGACCGACGCGCTCAACAGCAGTGCCTTGAGCGGATGACCAGCGATAAACCTTAGTGTTTGATTACGCATTTGCGAGCCTCGAGAATGCGGCTCGGTGGACGCCGCGTCAGTGACCCAGCGTCCAAGGAACCCAAGTGTGAATAAGCTGTTTCGAGGCTCAGCGCACTGACCCTGACGCTACCGAGTTACCGGTAAAGAAGTTCTCGGGCTTGCGCGGAATGACGCTATAGGTTTCACCATTGAGGCTTTGCACGACGCTGTAAGTCTTGGCTTGCAGGTTGTAGATCACCACCGGTTTTACTACCACTGCTGGGATCGAAGGGACAACGAATGGAAGCACCTGGGAGACGCGCCACAGTTTGCCCTCGGCGTCGTAACCATCCACCAGCGAGACCGTCCAACTGTCTTCATCGATGAAGAATTTGCGCTTAGGTACTGCATGGCGCTTGCCCGGTGCAACAGTGGCCTCAAGCTCCCAAACACGATGGAGTTCCCAACGCACCTTGTCTGGATTGAGGTGGTTAGCCACGAAAGCGTCGTCTCGTTTTTCCGCGTTGAACTTGTTGTCGTTGTACGGGATGTACATTTCTTTTTTCCCAACGAGCTTCCAGTCATAGCGATCCGGATGGCCGATGAAGCCATGCACTTCATCAAAGTAGTTAGCACCCGACGCTACAAAATCGGGTGTGTCATAGCCGACAGTGGGTGCACGACGCACTCGGCGTTGGCCTACCAGATACTGCCAAGCCTCTCGTGGTTCCTGCACATTGATACTGTCATGCGTCACAAGCGACTCACCCGCTTTAAACGGTGGCTCGTTGGTCAAAAAGCGCAACAGCGCATATTGTCCCGACCATTTATCAGCACTGCCGTCTTTGTAGTAATACGGGTATTGCCAATTTTCGACGCCACGGCTTGCTAGCGTCCTGGTTCCGTCAGCATTACCAATGACGTTGGCATACCCCATCTGGATGGATTCTGCCTCTACGCGCAGCAGAAAATTCCAGATGACCTCATTACCGGTTTTTGGGATGGGGAATGGGATGCCGCCGTAGCAACCCTCCACTGACAAACCGTTGCTGGTCGTTTTGCAGCGGGTCGCGTTGGCGAACGTGCTCTGATAAACGCTATCCGGTGCTGCGGCAGTGCGGTGGGTCGGGTAAATATCCAAATGGAAGGTGTCGGGATATTTGGCTAGCAAGGCTTTCGTGCCTTCGCTCAACTTGTCCGCGTATTGCCCAGCGTTTTTGGCAGTTATCTGCAGCGCCGGCTTCTCGCCAGGGAATGGATCGGCCGGCATATCGCCCAATTTTGCCCCTGCCACTTCCTTCGTCAACCCGCCTGTCCAAGCAGGGATGGAGCCATCAGCGTTGCCTGCTTTTTCGGCGCCCATGGGGGTCAATGTGGTCTTGAGCTTCGCCGCCTCTTCAGGGCTCACTGCCGCGAATGCGGTGCTGGCGCACATTGAGATAGACAGGGTGGAAAGCAGTAGCAGTTTAATTTTTGTCATTATCAGGGCCGCCTGTTCTTTACTTAAAAAGTTCGCTGGATCGAGAACGCCACGAAATCTCTGTCTTTCATGTTTTGCTGGTAGGTGAACGAGTTGGAGGAGTTGATAACAGGCCCCGCCTCACCAAAGAAATTGGTGTAGCTAAGCGAGGCGTACCATTGCTTCTTGTAATCCGCCTTAAGACCCAGGGTTAGGTCACCGCCATGCTCCGGGCCAAATGCCTGAGGTGTGACTGAAGAACGCCCGGACGGGTTGTAGCCAATGGTGACTGGGGCTTGAATGTCGATCCCGGGAAAGACCTGGAAGTACTGAGGCTCAAAGGTGAACCGCAGCGCGAAGGCGTCACGCGTTGTGTTGGGATCCAGTTGATCGGCATTTTTGGTCACGCTCAGCCGGCGGTTGAACGCAAGCTCACCGACAAATGAAGCACCGTCCCAGAGTGCTGATCCGCCGTAGACGTTGACCATCGACACTTGGGCATGCCACGAGCGACCAATGGGATAAGCCGGATTGGAATCGTTGTCAGAATTCAGGCCGGTAATGATGGTGCCACCAACGCCTGCCAACGGTGTATCGACCCGGATTGAAGTCTCACCCGCAATGTTCGCTTCGCCGACCAAGGTACTGAAACTTGCGCCAAAGACCTTGATGTCCTCGGGATAAACGTTGACGAAAGTGTCATCTGCTCCAGGCACCAGTGCTGCTGGTCGGAAGTAAAACACCGGAGTTTTTTCGTGATACTTAGCCGCGTATAGACCGAACTCCCAGTCCTCGATAGCGAATTTCAGCTGAGCGCCAAACTGGCCTGAGTCTTTGGCATCAATGTCCTTGCCGTGAAGTAGCGCACCAGTGGGGAAAAATACACGTTCGCCTCCTTCGCCGACAAAGTCCGAACCGCTGAAGTAGCTCCCCGCGGCTGGAAGACGAGTTTTGTTCCACTCGAATTGGTAATAGGCACCGATACTGGCCGTATCGCTCAACTGCCAGTTGCCCGAGATCTGCTTTGTTGGCATCAGAATCTCTTTGAACTGGGAACTAGGTACTGACTGCAGCTTCACCAAGTCAACGGTGGATTGCGCATTTGCAATACCGTTGGCACCGAAGAAAAGGCTTTCGCCGTAAATTTGGGTGAACTGCCCCAATCTGCCAGACAACGAAGTACTGCCGATTTCCTTCGAGCCATAGACGAAGGCATCAAGGATTTCAGTGTTTGTTTCGTGGATCCGACGCGTGTCGCTGGTGAACTGATCATGATCGACGCTCACCGAGTTGGCGGTACCCGGTGAGTCGTTATCGTTGTCATGACTGTAGACATTGTCGTACCAGGAGGCCGCACTGAGACGGGCACCAACATCTTTGTACTTGATGTCGAACTCGGACAAGAGATCCAGGCGATTTGATATGAGCCCACGATCAAAGTTTCGGTCGCCGTCATCCAGGTTGGGATTGCTGTTGGAAGTGCCAGGGCCGACCGCAACCTTGTGATCAAGCTTGTTCACACGCCATGCATTGCTGTACTTGATCGTGTTGTCCCAAGTCGCCGAAAGATCGGGGTTACCAGTATCGATCTGGAAGGCTTGCGATTGAGTAGAAAGACTCAACAGCACCATTGCGCTGACTGCACAGGCGATGCTTGAAACCGGCAACGGGCAGAGCCGCTGGTTAGCTATTTTCATGAAGATGTTCCTGTTTTTTTTGTTTTTGTAAAAGGTCATCAACTCGCAGCCTCAGCTGCGAATACATCTACGTACTGCGTGACGTTCTAGGCTTCTTCCTGACCCACCTGCCGTACCTGATGGGCTGCCAGCGCTTGCAACCCGGCCTCCACAACGACGATATCCAGGTGAGACTTCAGACCACTAACAGCGAACCCTCCTACGACATCCTCCTCGACAACGATCGGAAGCCCGCCTTCGATGGGGAAGACCCCATGGATCATCGAAGCGCCAGATCGGCCTTCGGCGACCATGTCCTCAAAAAACTTCGTCGGTCGGCCTGTGACAGCTGCACTGCGGGCTTTTTCAATGGCCGTTTGGACAGACGAGACGGATGCGCCATCAAGCTTTCTGAACGTCATGAGGCAGCCCGCCTCATCAACCACAGCCATGGAAACCTTCCAGTTTTCCCGGGTGGCTTTTTCCATGGAGGCCACGAGCATCAATTCGGCGTCAGCCAACTCGAGTACCCGCTTCGTTTTCATCACGCACCTCTTGAGCCTATGGTTTGTGGTCACCCTATGCATGAAGAATTCGTGCGTAAAAATACATTTACTGCACTACAAATCACTTTGTGCACAAAACGTAATCCTGGGCAAATTTAATGTCAAGGAGATTCTTGAGCGCAAGCAGTTCCATGCATCGATACGGGGGAAATGCGAATAGGGGCGGTTGGGGGGGGGGGCTTAAAGGACGGGGAGCGTTAAAAGCACCAAGAGAGGCGAATCTGGAAGGGGTACAGCTAGCAGTTATAGGGCGCACGGCGAATCAAAGCCGCTGAAAGAATGGTCAACGATTTTCTGCTTGCGGCTCGTTAAAAATTATGAGTAATTTTGACACTCATCCTTTGCACCAAAGAAGGTTTTGCGCATAAAATCGATTTAGTGCAAATTTTAGGATGACTCCGACCATGATCACCTCCCCCGGCAGTCCGCTGATCGATGTCGCGTTGACGAAGATGAAAAAGGCTATTGTTTGTTGCGAGCTGGCCCCGGGCGAAAAACTCAAAGTGGCCGAACTGTCTAAAACGTATGGACTCAGTAGCTCCCCTATTCGAGAAGCCCTCAATCGACTGACTCAGGACGGTGTCGTCGAAGCCAGCGATAACAAGGGGTTCAGGGTTGCTCAGATTTCCACGACAGACTTTCGCGACATTACGCGATTGCGTTGCCTGCTCGAGTGCGAAGCGCTAAGCGATGCCATCCAGTATGGCGACGATGCCTGGGAAGCCGATGTGCTGGGTGCATTTCACCGCCTGAATCTGATTGAGAAAAAACTTGGAAGCGGTGTGCTCGTACTCGATGATGAGTGGTCTATCCGGCATAAGGCTTTCCACTTTGCGCTGTTCGCGGCCTGCCCGTCACCGTTGATGTTGAAGATGGTTGACTCCCTGTTCGACAGAGCAGAGCGCTACAGACGCTTCTCAGCCAAGCAGCGGCAGACTCCAAGGCACAAGGGAAATGAGCATCAAGAGCTAATGAATGCTGCGCTTGCACGCGATTCAGACAAAGCGGTGACGCTCTTACGCAATCACATCCAAGGAACTTTGGGCCGAACTGTCGAAGCTATCGAACGCCAACAAGCCACGCTCCAATAGCTGAATCGATAACCTGTCGCCCCCCTCCCCCCATTCGGGACGACACTCAATGTGCTCCACGTCAAATTCAAGTTCCAAAAAAATCTTCGCATCGCAACTGCTTTCGTGGACAGTGCGATGCGAAGGGTCTACAGCCCCTTGTAGGTTTACGCCTGCGCAAACCTGATTGTCGTGTCGCAAGCTCCGCCACTACTCTGCCTAACCTGTTCAGGCTCCTTGCACCACAAGGCAAGCTCCATTCCCTCTAGCAGTTCCATCGCCCAGGCGACAGTGACTGCCCCACCGTACACGTAGTGATCCGGCCGCACGATGACCACATTGCAGCCTCGACACTCAAGCCATTGTGTCAGTACGCTATCGACCTCTTCATAATCATCAACAGTGCGAGCAACAGTCTGCTGAGGGCTGACCAATCGCACGACCTGAATGGGCAGCCCTTTAAGGGATTGGCTGCTGCGCAGACATCTCAGTAACGCGCTAGCGTCGAATCCAGGCGCAACCACTACTCGAAAGCATTGCCCGGTAAATTCATCCAGCAGAGCTTTTTTACCCGCATGGTTGATGACCATTGGCTGAGGAAACAGCTCACCGGCAGGAGCGCCTTGCGAGACAAAGCCTCGCGACAGCCCAGGAATCAGCGATTGTCTGATCGTACCTCCCGGATTTTCCGTCATCTGCTGAATCAATCGCGCATCCCGGATCGCTGCTCTCTCGTTATCACGCTCACAGATCACAACACCAAATTCTTTGGCTGCTAGAGTGGTTTGGCGAACATGAGGAATCCGTTCAGTTTGGTAGGTATTCAGGAAGGCCGGTGCTGCCAGACCTCCTTTTACCAGAGCGAGCTTCCAGACCAGGTTCAGTGCATCGCGGATTCCCTGACACATGCCTTGAGCCAGGAATGGAGGCGTCATGTGTGCGGCATCCCCTAGAAAGAACACTCGATCGGACTTCCACTGCTCCAAAATCAGTGCATGGAATCGGTAAGCAGAAGCTCGCCATAGCTGGTAGTCGCCCTCAGGCAACCAGCGGGAAATCAGTTTCTTAATCGCTTCGGGCTGGGAAATTTCCGTCGGTTGTTCGTCAGGATTGATCATGAACTCCCAACGCCGATGTTGACCCGGGCCTACGACAAAGGTGCAAGGTCTAGCCAGCTCGCAAAACTGCACATTTGTCTTTGGCAGGTGCTCACCCGCCCCTTCATTCAGGATTACGTCGACGACAAGCCACGGCTCATCGAATGCGAGATCCTCCATTTTTAACCCTAGACGGGTTCGGATCGGGCTGGTGCCCCCATCACATGCCAAGACATAGTCTGCAGACACAGTGCGCTCAGTTCCATCCCTGGCTTGGATGCGAACATCAGCTTGTACATCTTTGGAGTCAGCCGATAAAACCTCTGAGCCGAGTTCTACCGTTACAGACTTGAAGCCCGAAATTCTTTTACGCAGCGCACGCTCTACAGGTGGCTGCGAGAATACGTAGTTTGGTGCCCAACCCAACGGAAATGGAGGCTTGGCGGCATCAATGCGTTTGATCAGCTGAGAACCGGTAGTGCGGTACTCAGAGGGACGATAAGGCATAACATATTCGGCAATGTCATCGGCCAAGCCAATATTGCCGAAGACGCGCATCACCTCGTGGTCAAAACCCATAGCCCTTGGATTGGTGTACACCGTTTCGGACTTGTCCACGACGAGAGCATTCAGCCCCCACATGCCGGCGAGATTCGCGCACAGAGCACCGACGGGCCCCATTCCAACAATGATGACATCGTAGTCCATCGTCTACTCCGCTTTTTGTTTTTATCTATCACAACATCTGGCAGATGAACCGACTTTCGCAAGCTCACCCACCAGACCTCGGCATCCAGCATTAAGAGCGGCCCAAAGGCCCTTCCCTACACGACTAACCGATTCGAACCCGTTGTTCTTCGATCTTCACCCGAATGGAGTCCATCCATTGCTCTCGCGTCTGGAAACCGGGGCGTCGCTTACACATGGCTTCGGTCTGGGCCAGGATGACTTCCGTCGGTAACTCGAGATCTAGTGGTTCCTTGCAAGGCTGTGCGGTGTAGAACGGCGCATCAACATACATTTCGATGGGGTTGCCTTCAGGGTCTTTGAAGTACATCGACCAGGCGTTGCCGTGATCCACCTGAGCAATCCCTTCAATGCCGCTTTTTTTGGCGAATTGGTAGTACGTCTTCAGGTCATCCAGAGAATTCAGCAGAAATGAAAGCTGGTTGATCGGATTGAAAGGAAGGTCGACAGGCTTGCCGTCAAAGAGAACAACCTGATGATGCAACTCAGGATTTTGAGTCATGAAGAACAGGCGATGACCAGTTGAGGCGACGCCTTTATCACTTACGATGAAGCCCAAGGTACGGCAGTAGAAATCGACCATGAGATCGAGATCTGCGCAAAACACACCGGAGTGGGTGAAGTTAATTGTAGGTAATGCGGACATTTGGAACCTCCATTTTTTGTGATTGTGTAGAGGACAACGTTTAGGCTTCGTCAATAACGCCGTTCGACAGCGTGCCAATCTCAGTAATCACCACTTCAAAAACATCACCAGGCTTCAGAAAAATCGGAGGATTACGCTTAAAACCAATGCCACTCGGAGTACCCGTTGCCAGAATGTCTCCTGGGTTCCATGGAAGCGCTTTCGATACATACGAAATCAAATGAGGAATGTCGAATGCCAGCTCCGAAAGGCTGCCTTCCTGCAGTTGCTCGCCATTAAGTACCCCCCGCACAACCAGCTTTCGGTAGTCGGAAATTTCCGATGCCGGAACGAGCCAAGGACCCAGAGCACCCGTTTTTCTAAAGGTCTTACCCATACCGTACTGGTGCGTATGAAATTGCCAATCGCGGACGCTGGCATCGTTGAAGCAGGTGTAGCCCGCAACGTGATCCATCGCATCCACTGGATCAATGTGTGCACCACCTTTCCCGATCACTACCGCCAATTCGGCTTCAAAATCAAATTGATCTGAGACTTGAGGCCTTACCAACGGCTCACCGTGGGGCAAAAGAGTTTCTGCGAAGCGCTGAAAAATGACTGGAAACTCGCCGACCTTTCGGCCCGCCTCTTCAGCGTGAGCAACATAGTTAATGCCTACGCAAATCACCTTTCCAGGATTGGGAATTACTGAATCCAACTGGATGCTAGAAAATGGGTAGTCAGGCTGCACAGCCTCTAGGATCTGGCGCGCCTCCTGGAGCAAGGATGGGTTGCTCAGAAAAGTCGCGAGATCCGGAACCTCCGAGAAACGGTTGGTCAGCTCAACCACTCCGTCACCGGACACGACGCCGAAATGGGCTTCTCCTTCTTTACGGTACGAAATCAGCTTCATCTTGCCCCTCCTATTTTTGTGCACAAAAACGTTCTTCTTGCACCATACATCATTAAATGCATAATGCAAAAGGCCGGTTTAAAAAAATAGCTAGCCACTTGAGGCTCTCGGTTCTGGAGGTTACGCATGTCGCTTGTGATGGTTCGTAAGGTCAAGCTGGACGTTGAAGAAGTGTTCCACGAAGGCGGGCCTCGTTTGTCAGCCCCGTTGCGGATTGCAGTAGCCACCGCTGTGGTTGCCAATCCTTACGCAGGTAAGTACGTAGAAGACTTGCTACCGTTTATGCAGGAACTGCGAGCGTTGGGTGCAGAGCTGTCGGAGCAACTGATCCACACCCTGGGCGGGGCTAAACACGTACAGGCCTATGGCAAAGGCGCAATCGTCGGTGAAGACGGCGAGTTAGAGCACGGCGCTGTATGGCACGAAGCGGGTGGCTGGGCAATGCGCGAAGCGCTAGGCAACCCGAAGGCGATCGTCCCTGCGGCCAAGACCATTGGTGGCCCAGGCTGTCGAGTGATGATCCCACTAGGGCATATCCAAGCTGCATACGTTCGTAGCCATTTCGGCGTCGCTGAGATGACCGTATGGGATGGCCCTCGCCGTGGCGAAATTGCCTTTGGCCTAGCCATGGCTACAGGCGGACGGATACATGCACGATTGGGCGGTCTAGCGGCCTCCGATGTGAAGGGCGAAGACGGACTGCGCTAGTACCGAAGATTTAAAGCTTGCTCCAAGGTTACGCATCACTACAAAAACAATATGTGTTGGAGAACATCATGACTGTAAAAACTATGCGCGCTGCACGCCTGTACGAAGGCGGTAAACCCATGGTCATCGAGCAAGTTTCAGTACCCGAAATTCGCCCTACCGAGGTGCTGGTCAAGGTTAAAGCATGTGGGATCGTCCCAAACCTGCACAACATTCTCACTAATTGGGTTAAGTGGTTCCCTCAAAATCCGCTGCCGAAACTTCCTGCCATTTTCGGGCTCGATCCATCAGGTGTCGTCGAAGCAGTAGGTGCTCAAGTCTACGACTTCAAGGTCGGCGACCGGGTGTATGTCAATCCGGGCCGACACTGCGGCTCCTGCCGAGCTTGCCGTGCAGGTAACACAATTGCCTGCACCGCCTATACCTTCAACGGCTATTTTGGCTTCACGCCGAAAAGCCCGCGTATGTTCGAAGACTACCCATACGGCGGCCTTTGCGAGTACATCCCGGCCCCGCAATACAGTCTGGTCAAACTGCCGAACAACATCAGTTTCGAAACCGCAGCGCGCTTAGGCTATCTGGGCACCGCCTACAAGGCTTTGATCAAGGCTAACGCGGGCCCCGGCAGTACGGTGTTAATTAACGGGATCAGCGGCACACTTGGCTTGGGTGCGGTCGCCCTGGCGCTGGCGATGGGTGTGCGTAAAATCCTCGGCACTGCGAGAAACCAGGAACTGTTCCAAAAGGTGAAAGACCTGGCGGCCCCAGGCCGGATTGAAATTCATACCCTTGGTACGATTCCCACCAATGAATGGGCCTTCGAAGTCACCCATGGCGAAGGCGTCGATGTCGTTATTGATGCCTTGGGCCCAGGGGCCCCCCACGAAAGCCTGACCCAAGCACTTAAATCTCTCCATCGCGGTGGGCACCTGGTCAACGTCGGCGCCATTGCAGGTGAAGTTCCAATAGACCTTCACTGGATCATGGACAACGACATCCAGATCAGTGGCTCCGCCTGGTTCACCACAGGGCAAGGACAAGCCATGGCTGACATGGTCGAATCCGGGGTGCTGGATCTCTCATTTTTTGAAAACACGGCTTTCAAACTAGAAGAGGTCAACAACGCAATTACCGGTATCGAAAACCGCCACGGTGGCTTCAGCAACTACGTCATCTGCCCTTGATTAAGTCTGGCGAGCGGCGCGGTTTAGGCCGCCCCTCGCTGCCTTTCGGTTGTCAGTACGCCTGCGCTTTTTGACTATTAGTGGAGTAATTTAGAATGAAAATAAGAAGAATCGTGACCGGTCATGACGAACATGGAAACTCCGTGTTCATTTCTGATGATTACGCTCCACGAGCACAATCCTTTGCCTCGATTCCTGGGCACGCTATGGCCCAACTGTGGACGACTTCAGCACATCCGGTTTGTCTTGAGCAAAGGAGCGACCCCACGCTTGACTACGCGTCGCTAATTCCGCCACTGGGAGGCACCAGTCTCGCCATATTTGATTTCCCACCTGACTCGGTCATGCAGAATCCTGCCGATGGTGTCCGGGCCTATGAAGAACTGGGTGCTGCACTGCCTGGTTTGATTGAAAGCTTTGAGCCGGAAAATCCGGGTATGCACACCACTGCCACAATCGATTACGGAATCATTTTGGAAGGCGAAATGTGGCTTGAATTGGATCATGGCGAGAGCCGCCTAGTGAAGGCCGGCGATGTCGTTATTCAGAGCGGCACTAGACACGCGTGGCGCAATAAAAGCGAACGAATTGCCAGGGCGCTTTTTGTGATGATAGGTGCATCGCACCCAGAGGAACTTGGGCTGTAGTCTTACCGGGCCACGCCCTCTCTTGGCTCAAGGAGTTTTATGAGCACTTCAACTCTCCGTTTAATCGGCATATCTGGCAGCTTGCGTTCAGCGTCAAACAACACTGCGATACTTGAGACACTTGCGTCTCGATTGATTCATCAAGCAGAGCTGAGCCTCTTTCCGTTGAACGACATCCCCCTGTACAACAGTGATCTCGAAACGGAGTCGTTGCCGACCTCAGTGGCAGCTCTGAAGGAAGCGATCTCTCTCGCCGATGGCTTAATCCTCTGCTCACCTGAGTATAACTACGGCATTTCTGGAGTTCTGAAAAACGCACTGGATTGGGCCTCTCGTCCCGGCTTCAATTCACCTCTAAAAAATAAGCCCGTTCTGATAATGACGTCTTCACCGGGCTTACTCGGCGGGGTACGCGCCCAGGCTCAGTTGCGTGAAACGTTGTCAGCCACACTGTCCAAAGTGGTTTGCTGCCCCCAAATTGTCATTCCTAACGTCAATCAAAAGATTCAGAACGGCAGATTCACCGACGAGCCTACGATTGAGTTCATACTCGCAGCCTTCGAAGAGTTGATGAGGGAAATCAACCTTGTTACAGAGTAAAATTGAGATGACTAGCAAATTCAAAGCGATGAAACAGAGTGAGGCGTAAGCTGATCCAGAGATGCTCTTTTTCTTCGTCAGCGACAAGACATTCAGCTGCCTTACCAGAAATCGTTTAGCTAATCACCTTCATCAACATGGGCCCTCGAAGGGCGCTTTGTACTCAAACCAAGATCACTTGGTCAGCTAGGACTCAACAGTCGCGGAGCCGCGTTCTGCTTTCCACTCTTTAAGTGATTTGTGGTTGCCGCCCTTGGTTTCAATGACTTCGCCGGTTTGAGGTTTTTTGTAAATCTTCACCTGACGTGGTTTACGGGTGCCGGCTTTGGAATCGACGGCTGGAGCGCGACGGCCCGCTTGTGGATCAAGCAGGTTGATCACGATCGGCAGGCTGTAACTGTACTCGGCGAACCATGCACACAGCTTCGTTTCAAATTCGATTTCTCTTTTCAGGCCAGCGTCGTCTTTGAGAGCTTGGAGTTGCTCGGCGAGATGTTTTTCGAGCTGACGGAATTCTGCGAGCTTAGACATGGTAAATCTCTATGCAGTTAGTCTCCTAACAACACACCAAAACAGCGTTTTTGATTTAGGTTCAGCGTCCTGCCTCATCTTTCGATCAATAAGTTGAATCACGGAGGTGGCTCATGGTCATTTCCTAGGAGAGCAATAGGACGAGAAGCAGAAGAGAGGATCATGAGTCTTGCGATGACCATCTTCAGCATGATCGCCGCTTGGATGGCGATAGCCATCGCTATGCTGTGGGGAGTGCTACGAATCGCGCATCGATACCACACCCGTGCGCTCAGGAAAGCAAATTTGTTAGAGCCCGTTCACAGATGCGATTGCTAGTGTCTTGGCCCTAGGCGACGCTCCGTATCGCCTACTGACACCTTATGCCAGTACTGGAGACACCGCCAAGCGGCCGGCACCAACTTGATTTACATCGGCGTGGAACCGGCCAAGCCGCAGGTGGAAACTATTCTGGTGCGTGCTGATAGCCCTCTGCATGACATCGCTGACCTCAAAGACAAGAAAGTCGCCTTCCAGAAAGGCTCCAGCTCACATAACCTGATCCTGCGCGCGCTGAATAAGGCCGGCCTGAGCTACAAAGACATCCATCCGAACTACTTGCCCCCCCACCGATACCCGCGCTGCATTTGAGCAAGGCAGTGTCGATGCCTGGGCGATATGGGAACCCTACTCGTCACTAGCCCTGAGCCAGAGTCGTGCCCGCGTACTCGCCAACGGTGAAAGCCTGGGTCTGTCCGGCCCGATATACACCGTTCGGCGCGATTATGCCCAGTGCAATGGTGCCTTCCTGCATGCCCTACTCGATGAACTCACTGCGGCCGAAGCGTTGACTCGCAGCTAACGGGAGACAAGCCTGCAGGTGCTGGCAAAATCCATGGGACTGCCTGAAGCGGTGATCCCGCGCTATGTAGACAATCGACCGCCGTCACCGATATTGCCAGTTGATGAAAAAGTCATCGAAGCGCAACAGATGACAACAGATCTGTTTTATGCGAATCAACTATTGTCCAACCAGCTGGAGGTGAAGAGCGCCGTCTGGACAGAGTCAGACTGATAGATACGATCATGGCGCGGGCCAAGCATAGTGCTCACTCGAAGTAGAGATTGCCGCAGCTAAGTAGGAGGAATACCTAAGCCCTACATGCAACGACCACGAGGAGACCTCAGCAAAACGTTGCCAATGCCGTCTCCGACACCAGCAACGGCTTGCCAGTGGATAGACCGGGGCGTTGCTCAGACCCGGAATTGCCCCAGTAACCGATTCAACTGGTCAGCCAATTGCCGCAAGTTCTGGCTGGCTGCGCTGGTTCGCTCACAGGCCTGGGCGCTGTCCTGTGCGAGACCTGCAGCTTGGGTGATATTTAGATTGATGTCCTCGACCACATGCGTTTGTTGCAGGGTAGCGCTGGCGATGGAGGCATTCAGGCTTGTCAGGTTACGCAAGGACTGGCTGATTTGATCCAGGCTCAGGCTGGCCAGGTTGGCTTGTTCGATAGTCAACCGGGAGCCTTGGCTGCTCTCGTCGATAACCTTGACGGCGGCCTCCGAGTTACGTTGCAGGTTCTCGATCATGCCCTGGATTTCTGCGGTGGACTGTTGGGTACGCTGAGCCAACATCCGCACTTCATCCGCCACAACGGCAAAACCACGACCTTGCTCCCCTGCCCGCGCCGCTTCGATGGCGGCATTGAGGGCGAGCAGATTGGTCTGATCTGCGATGGCGCGAATCACTTCGATGACACGGCCGATACTTGTACTTTCCTGCGCTAGAGTCTGAATGACCTCCACGGCTTGCTGGATGGTCCCAGACAACTGCTCGACCTGCCGCGAGCAATTGCTGATGTTGCTTTGCCCCTGGTGGGCTCGCTCATCGGCGTTATGTACTTCACTGGCAGCCTGCTCGGCATTCTTCGCCACATCTTGGGCAGCATATGTGACCTCATTGATGGCAGTGGCCACCAGATCCATCTGCTGTGACTGTTGCTCGCTGTGCCCCTGGCTTTCGCTGGCGATGCCATCGAGTGCAACAGATGCCCGGTCCAGCGTCTTGGCGGCTTCCAAGGATTGACCAATCACCTGGCGTAATTTCTCGGTGAAGTCGTTGAAGTAGCCCGCCAGTGCAGCCAACTCATCATGACCCCGGGCGTCCAGTTGGCGCGTCAGGTCACCTTCCCCGCTGGCTATATCAGCCATGGCTCGCACCGCTTCATTCAACGGCCTGGTAATACTTCTACTGATCAGTATCACCAGAGCGCTCATTAACAAACCGATAGCCAGGAACACACCGGCAGCTTTCCAAAGCTGTGCGAGGAACGCAGCCTCCACGTCATCAAAGTAGGTACCTGAACCGAGTACCCACTCCCAAGGCTGGAACAGTTCAACGTAGGAGATCTTTTCAACTGGTTCGCTGGAGCCAGGTTTAAGCGAGCTGTAGGCCACCAAGCCACCACCCTGGCTCTTTACGACTGCCACTATGTCGACGAATAGAGCTTTTCCGTCCGGATCTTTGAAGCCTGAAAGGTCCTGCCCGTTGAGCTGGCTATTGGTTGGATGCATGAGCATCCTTGGTTCGAGATTGTTGATCCATAAATAGTTATCCCCGTCGTACCGCAATGATCGGACCACGGCGAGGGCTTGCTTCTGTGCGTCTTCACGGCTCAGCACACCGCTCTTTTCCAAGTCATGAAAATGCTTGAGGACGCCCATCGTGGCTTCAACCACCTGCCGAGTCTTGCCTGCCTTTACTTCGTGCTCCTCTATGTAGATCTGCCGCAATAAAAACAGGCTGATTGCAAAGAGCATGGTCATGGCGAGCAAGAGGACTATCCATAGCCGACGGGTAACAGGCATATTGCGAAGACTTTTCATCTGAAGCGCGACTCTTATGGGAAAAAGGTAAGTTCATAGGTTTCTGGCACGTGTCTGGTTGTTAGCCGCCAGACACGTCACCGGGCCGCAAATCACGGTTCGCTGGCCTCAATAACAACAGTTTTTCGAAATCACTGTTTTCGCCGCCAAGACTCGTTATTGCATAGAGGGACTGGAGAAAGGGTCATATTCAACCCCTTCCGGCCATGCTGGCGACAATCGCTGCAGGGATTTCGCAAAGGGGTAATACACGCTCCACCGCACCCAGTTTGAGCGCCTCTTTGGGCATGCCGAAGACCACGCAACTATCTTCGTCCTGAGCCAGAGTCTGTGCGCCCGCCCCACGCATTTCCTTCAGACCGCGCACGCCATCGTCGCCCATGCCGGCCATGATGATGCCCAGAGCATTGCCGCCGGCTGCGCGGGCGATAGAGCGAAATAACACATCGATCGAAGGACGGTGTCGGCTGACCGGAGGGCCATGAAGGAGTTGAGGGCAAGCAGATTGGTCTGATAGGCGTTGCCGGCCATACTGTCGGTGACACCTGCGTTTTCGGTGTTCTGCTCGATGGAGTCGGACATCTGTTCGACCGAGGCGGAAGTCTCCTCGACACTGGTGGCCTGTTCACTGGAGACCTAGCTCATCGACTGGGCGGTTGCGGAGACTTCCTCGGAGGCGCTGCTCAGGGCATTGGCTAAACCGCGTACCATGCTGGTAATGGCCAGCGTCAGCATCATCAGGAGCACGACTACGTACCCTAAACCTAGTTTAGTGCCGCCCCTCATGTTGGAAGCAATGCTCATTTGTCGCGTTCTCTATTGTTGGATCAATGGGGGAGTTGCGCAGCAATGGTGATTTACGAACGCCGACTGTCAGCGATGGTCTACTGTCTCGAGTCGACGACCTGTTCGACGAGCCCAGGGACGTCCAAGATCAGCGCCACCTCACCGCTGCCGAGGATGGTGAAGCCGCCGACTCCGCCGATCTGGCTGAAAATCTTGCTCAGCGGCTGGATGACGGTCTGAAACTCCCCTAGCAGGCGATCCACCACCAGGCCGGCGCGTTGCCCAGCGAATTGCACCACCACCACGTTTTCCCGACGCGGCGCGGTGTCCACGTAGTTGAACAACTCACGCAGGCGGATAAACGGCAGCACCTCGCCGCGCAGATTGAGGTAGTCAGACCCGTCGTTGGCGGGCAGTTCGAAGCACTCCACCACCATGCCCTGAGGGATCACGTAGCTGGCGCTGCCGACGCCAACCATGAAGCCGTCGATGATCGCCAGGGTCAGCGGCAGGCGGATGCGCAGAGTGGTACCCCGGCCCTCGATACTCTCCAACCCGATGCTGCCGCGCAGAGCGGCTATGTTGCGCTTGACGACATCCATTCCGACGACGCGACCGGAAAGGTTGCTGACCTGATCGGCGGTGGAAAAACCAGGCTCGAAGATCAGGTTGAAGATGTCCTGTTCAGCCAGGCTCTGCCCTTCACTGACCAAACCGCGCTCAATGCCCTTACGAAGAATCTTGTCCTTGCTCAAGCCTCCGCCATCGTCGGCGACCTCGATCACAATGCTGCCCGCATCATGGAAGGCGTTCAGGCGCAATCGACCTTGGGCTGGTTTGCCCCGGGCCTCTCGCACTTCGGGAGACTCGATGCCATGGTCCATGGCGTTGCGCACCAGATAAGTGAGCGGTTCACCGATCCGCTCCACCACGGTTTTGTCCAGCTCAGTCTCGCTGCCGCTGATTTCCAGGAGGATGTCCTTGCCCAGCTCCTTGGCAACGTCGCGCACCACACGCTGGAAGCGATTGAACGTAGAACCGATTTGCACCATACGCAGGGTCAGCGCTGAGTCACGGACCTCTTCCACCAGGCGCACGAGAACCGCCGTGGCCTCCACCAGATCACTGGCGCCAGCGTTCCGGGCGGCGAGATTGGCGCCGGCACCGGCGATGATAAGTTCGCCAATCAGGTTGATCAGTTGGTCGAGTTTACTTGCATCGACGCGGATCAGGCTGCTCTCCGTCTTGCGGCTGTCTTTGACAAGCTGCTTTTTCAGCGCCTCTTCGATTGGCAGCAAGTCAATGAGCGGCTGGTCAACCAGCCTCCGATCAGTAGGCTGCTGTTGTTGTGGCCCGGTGGGAGGATTGGGTAGCGAATCGCCCAGTTCTTCGGGGGGGTGAATACCGCAGCGTAAGAGGAAGATTTCACCCATGCGCAGACTTTCTTGCGGCAGCGCCTGAATGGTCTTGCGATATTCATCGGTCTTGCTGTTCGGCGCGAGGATATGCACCTGACCGTCTTCGCGAATGAACTCAAAGATGCCCTCGATGGTGGCCTGGTCGGCATTGCTGTGAAAGCCGATTTCGAAGCCAAGGTAACAGCTTTCAGGGTCTATCTCGGCGCTTGATGGCAGGCTGTCGCTGAGGGTGACAATGTTGCAGATGTGCCCCAGGGTGGACAGATAACGAATGAACGCCAGCGGATCCATGCCGTTGCGCAGCAGGTCACGACCCAGGCGCAGGGAAATGTGCCAGTGATGAGTCTGTAGATTGTCGTCACTGCTCTCCCTGTCTCGCTCAGAGAGTTTACGGATTTCATCTGCCACCACGGCGAAGCCACGACCGACCTCGCCGGCACAGGCTGCCTCAATGGCGGCATTGAGTGCAACCAGGTTGGTCTGCTTCGCAAAATTGCCAACATCCAGGGCCATCGTCTTCAGTTGCTCTGTAAGGCTGGTGAGCTCCATCACTTCATGCAGCGATAACTCTTTGGTAGCCAAAGCGGCACGTAGCGAGGCGACGATGGCATCCAGTTCGTGCTGGCTGGTGCCTAGCCGCGCCACCAGTCCGTCATCTGCAGCAGTGCTGTCCTGCGTGGTCGAGACGGCACGCTCGACTCGCTGGGATATATCGGCAAAGCGCGCGGCAAGTGAGGAAATGGCTTCTTCAGTATGGCTGCGGGCAACTTCGATCTGGCCTGCCCAAATCGGCAACACGCCGCTGCACAAGGGGGCCAGGCCACAGCGGCACAGGGACTGACTATCCGGCTCACTAACCACTTGCAGGTTTTCGCCGGCTGATTGTTGGATGTGATTCAGGGCACGATTGCGTGAGTGGTAGTAGAGAGACGCAGCCGTGCCAGATATCAGGAGCAAAACCGCGAACCCGAACGGCTGAATGCCCAGTCCCCCAGCCCCCAGCACGCAGATGGCGCCCACCGCTGTCAACACCAGGAACGCTACGGGCGCGCTTGCTGCGGACGGCCTTGGTTGGGCGATGGTTACGCTCAATGTGATTCTCCATACGGTGACTGGGCCTGTCTGGCAAATGCCAATACAGGTAATCCAACGCCAAAAAAGCTAGAGTCAAAATGGCATCAACTTATGATGCAGGTCATACACAACGGCCAGCCATCGGATTTCGCTGCTTTTTGGGTAGGTATTTCCTTACCGCTCGTGTAAAGCGAAATTTCGCTTCACACGAGCGACTGACAGATACATCTGACGGGCATGGTTATCCGCGGCTGCGTTAACCTGGCACCGATCGCTTATAGTGAGTTTGCATTTCGCGGGAACTACCGTAAGTTACCCCTGCAGGGGAACCGGACAGAGTAAGGAGAAGCCGCGATTTGTGACTGCTGGCGCTATGCACTCGGATATTTGCGGGTCAGAGCAATTGTTGCGTCATCGCATAGCGGACGATATCAGCCGTGCTGACGAACCCCATCTTTTCCATCAGCCGAGCCTTATGGGTGCTCACTGTCTTGTGGCTGATGATTAATTCCGTAGCAATCCGCGAGACGCTCATGCCGCTGGCGAGCAGACGCATGACCTGAAGCTCCCGGTCGGTGAGCGCATCGTGCGGGCTACCTGGCCCCAGGCCCGTGGCGGCGAAGGCCATTTGTTCGGCCAGCGCGGCGTCGATGTAACGCCCGCCAGCGGCTACTCTGCGGATGGCCGCGAGCAGCGTCTCGGGGTCTCGGTCCTTGGTTAGATAACCGGAGGCCCCCGACTTGAGTGCACGCTGTGCTATCTGCACTTCATTGTGCATGCTCAATACCAGAATCGGCAGCTTCGGATAATGGGCGCGTATACGCGCAACCAGATCGTCGCCGCTGATGCCCGGCATGCTCATGTCCAGGAGCAACAGATCAATGCCTCCCTGGCGTAGTTGTTCAAGCAGCAGGATGCCGTTTTCCGCTTCAGCCACAACGTGCAGGTCCCCGGCCAGAACAAACAGCTGCTTCAGACCTTCGCGCATGATGGCGTGATCATCAGCGATCATCAATTGGATCATGGAACCTCTGAGTCTATCTGAAAGGGAATACTCACTCGCACACACGCTCCTTGCCCAGGGGTACTGTCTACAATCACCGTTCCGCCGAGCATATGTCCGCGCTCGCGCATGCCGAGCATACCTAGCGTGCCCTTGGACAGTTGCTTCGGGTCGAAGCCCCTACCGTTGTCCCGCACTTCGATCAGGACGTGCTCGGCACTGCACTCCAGATGAATATCCACCCGACTCGCATGCGCATGACGAGCGACATTGGTCAGGGACTCCTGAATCACTCGAAAAACCGCTGTGGCACGTTCGTCGTCGAGCTCCAATCGAGCCGATGGCGCTCTCAGGCGGCAGGCAATGCCCGCATTGTGCGAAAACTCGGAAACCAGCCATTCGAGCGCCGAGATCAATCCCATATTTAGTGCGGAGGGACGCAGGCTGGTGGCGACATTGCGAACCACCTGGATTGTTTCATCGATCCGCCCCATCAGCACCTGGACTCGCTCTACCAGCGCCGGTTGTTCACTGCCGAATTGCAGGCGCAACAGCGAAATGCCCATACGTAGAGCGGTCAGTTGCTGTCCAAGTTCGTCATGAATCTCCCGGGCGATGCGCTTGCGCTCTTCTTCCCGCGTGGTTTCGCGGTAGCTAGATAGCTGGCGAAGTTGCGCGTGAGACTCCTTCAATTGCTGCTCCGCCGCCCGCATAGCGCTGACATTGCGCCCGACCGCAAGAATACTGACAAGTGCCTCATGTTGATCACGCTCCGGTACCAGGCGAACCTGGTAGCTGGTAATTTCTGCGTCCTGCTTAGCCGGAGCGTCCAGGGATATCTCCTCCTCGGTAACTTTGCAGGTACGAATGATGTATTCGAGCTTGTTTTGAAAGAATCGCACTTGATCCGAATCAGGTGCCACCTCGCAAGTTTTTTTACCCAGCAGAAAGCTCAGCGGACAGCCGAACATGCGTTGCGCTGCGGGATTGGCATACAAGATTCGGCTCTGCAGGTCGAAGCGAGCAATGACATCGGGAGTGTTTTCCACCAAGGCGCGGAACTCCTGCTCGCTGGCCAACAAACGGTTTTCCATTTGTTTGCGTTCGGTGATATCACGGCTGATTCCGACGATACGGTAGATTTTCCCCTGTTCGTCGCGAACAGGAATGAACGTCGAGAGAACCGCGAGCATTCCCGCAGGCAGCTCTAACTCATCTTCCCATTCGATACTTTCTCCGCTCGCCAGGCAGCGCTCGAGAGCATCCAGGATCTTGCGTGCCGTTTGCGCCGAGCTTGATTCGCCCACGTATCGACCAATCAATTGATCACGGTGAAACCCCGAAGAACGTTTGAACGCGTTGTTGATCTCGATATATCGGAAGCGTTGATCTTCAGTCACTTCCAACAAATAGAGGCATTCCAATGAGTTGTCGAAAACCTCCCGATAACGTCTTTCAGTATCCCACTGCGCCGCTTGCAACCGCTTGCGCTCACTGATGTCACGGGCGAGCGCCAGGTTGTAGTGCTGACCGTCAAGCTCAAAATGAGAAACGCTGATCTCGACCGGAAAAATGACGCCGGCCTTGGTCCGGTTGCGGCTCTCGATGATTTCGGGAGGACGCTCTGAAGTGCTGAACCAACATTCCCGCAGTCGATCATTGCTCCAGTCAAGATCTATTTCGGCGACGGTCATGCGCAGCAGCTCTTCTCTGCTGTACCCCAAGCGTCGGCAAGCCTCATCGTTGACATAGTGGAAGCGGGCCTGATCATCCAGCAAATAGGCAGCCTCCTGCACATGACTGAGGGCAAAATCCATCAGAGAAACGCGCTCCTCGGCCTCGATAAGGCGGCTGAGGTCTTCGATCTGGACGACAAAATACAAGGGACTACCATCTTTGGCGCGTATCGCGCTGGCGGTAAGCTGCACCCTAAGATATCGGCCATCGCGGTGCCGGTAGCGCTTTTCAAGGCGCACGTAGGGAACCTCACCCTTGATCAGACGTTGGCGGTAAGCGTGCTCTCTGGCGAGATCGTCTGGATGGGTCAGTAACCGGCTGGAGATTTGGAACAATTGCTCCTCACTGCGCCCGAACATCTCACAAAGGCAAGAATTGACGCGCAACCAGCGACCATCGAGGGCCAGCAGCGCCATACCGATGGCTGCGGACTCGAAAGCGAGGCGGAACCGCTCTTCGCTTTCGAGCAGTGCCTGTTCGACGCCTTTGCGCTCGCTGATGTCGTGCAGGAAACCGAACCAGACAATCGCACCATCCGCCTCCAGCGTCGGCCTGGCGCGCCCCTCAAGCCAGATTTCGCCCTTTTGTGGATGACGTACCCGGTATTCACAGTGCCAGGGGGCCATGGAGCGTGCCGACTCGGCGATCGTTTCTTGAACCCGTACAACATCGTCAGGGTGAAGGCGTTCAAACAGGATGCTGATATCGCGCTCCAGCTCCTGCACCTTTACGCCATAGTATTTTTCGTAGCCAGGTGTAACCCAAGGCATGGAGAGCGTGCCGTCACTGCCAAGGCGCAAGGTACCGATGACGCCTGGAGCAGTCTCGGTGATCCGTTGCAGCCAGTGATCCTGCTCCAGAAATTCGTCCAGGCTCTTAGGGGCTCCAACCGGGACGATCTCGACCAGCAGAAATGCGCCCACGGTCGCCACCTTGCTACGACCACACAGCAGAGTGCCATCTTTGTGTCGATAGGACAGTTCAACAGGCTGGTCAACGAAGCACCGAGGCAAAAGGTGACCATTCACCGCCTCGGTGACCACGCGATCAGCCTGATGAAGCAGCTCGATAAACGCAACCCCTGACAAATCCGCCGGGGGGTAGCCGAACAGCTCGGTAAAAGCGGTATTGACCTTCAATATCCACCCCCGATCATCGAGTAGTACCAGGGCGCAGGACACCAGATCGAAGGTAGCCCCGAACAGTGGTGTTTGCGCCATCCGTGCGTTTAACGCATCCGCTTCCGTAGAGAGCATTATCAATACACACCAAACTGTTGCTTACGGGGAGGCCTTGGTGACTCCACGTAGCGGCAAGGTTATTTATACTGTCCTCACGGAGTTCTATGTTCCGTGGGGTGAAAGTCATTCAACGGGACAACTACGATTCCGCACTCGGAAAATCGATGTAAAAATGGTGGGACATTATGCAGATGAAAAGAGGCCCAAACTATCGGTAGATGCTTATTTCAAGTAGGGATAATTATTAAATCTGTAGGGCACCCCCTACTGCCCACCCCTCCTCCGATCGTCAACGCCCGCGGCTCATCACCTTACCTAGTGAGCGTCTTTCAGCGTCGGTGAACTGCAACGCTGTCCGTTGGTCCGGGCATTTCTGACCCGCACATCTTCAGTGCAGCCGCTCCACACAATCTGCCAATTGCCTGGCACGCGCAATCAGTGCTTCGGGGTCATCGACATAGGGCAACGCCAACCGTATCCGCTACGTTCTTGCTGCCAGTTTCCGAGAGCGCGTTGGCGAAGCGGTTACCCTTGAGCACTAGGTCGAAAAAGAAACGCTTCTGCTCTTCAGTACCTTGTAGGCGAATGTCTTCCGACAAACAGTAGTGATTCTACAGGATCTGACCGAGCGAGGGGTCAGCAGCCGAGACGATAGCGATCACTTGGGCCAGGGTTGAGAAAGACACCTCGGTGCCGCCATATTCGCGTGGGACCGTGATGCCCCAGAGTCCGCTGTTGGAAAAGGCGTCGACCACCTCCACCGGCACCTCACGGCGGCGGTCGCGATCGGAGGCCCCTTCACGTAATAGCGCGGCGACGCGATGGGCAACGGAGATAGCCTCGGCATCGTCGCGAATGATGTGGGCATCCGGCTGACGGATATCGTTGTGGGCGGATATGACGGTGTGGGCATGGGTTCCTCGAAGTTGGCAGTGCAAAAGCAGATGACCTTTGGCACACCCCATGCCAGAATATTTATTTGTTAAAAATCAACAGCTTAATTAATAAAACAAACAAACCATTGCGCGTTTCGATCAACAAAATGTTGCCCCTATGTTGCTCCCGCAACAGTCGCCTGGTAGGCCTGACGTTCAAACCCACCATGCGGCGCCCAGATAGAGAGTCAATATTCAAGTCACGGCACCGACTGTCAGGCCGGAGCCCAGCGCCGATGCAGCCCTCGAGCCAACGCGTCCAGAACGAACCCCAACACACCGATCAGCAGCACCATGGCCATCAGTTCTGAATAAGCCAGGCGGTCCCGGGTATCGAGGATGAAGTAGCCCAGCCCGGCGCTGACTCCAAGCATTTCGCACGGAACCAGGACGATCCACAGAATACCGATGGCCAAGCGTACGCCGGTCAGTACATGACCAAGCACGCCCGGCAGGATGACCTTGAGCAGAGTTTCCCTACGAGTGGCGCTGAGGCTGCGACTCAGTTGCAGCCAGCGCGGGTTGAGCTGGCGTACGCCTGCCACTGTGTTGAGTAAAATCGGCCAGATTGCGGCGAAGGTCAGCAGAAAGTAGATCGGCTGGTCCCCTACCCCCATCAACATCACGACCACCGGCATCCAGGACAATGGCGAAATCATGCGCATAAACTGAAACGCCGGTGTGGTCGCAGCCTCCAGATATCGGTAACTGCCGACAAGCAGCCCCAACGGCACACCAATCAGCAAGGCCAGTAACAAGCCCACGAGAATGCGTTTGAGGCTGACCCATACATGCTCGTAGAACTCAGGACGCCCCAACAGCTCCACCAGGCTGACCAACGTCGCCTCGGGAGAAAAGCGCACGGCCAACCCATCGGCACTGCCAAACAGATGCACACCCAGCCACCATAGAAGCAGTAGGCCAATCAGGCCTGAGACGCCCAACCCCCCATGCAGGATCGATAAGGTCTGCTTGCCCATCAGAGACTGAACTCCTCGCTACGCTCGAAGCTCTCCGGCAGACCGAATGCCTTGAGACCACCGACAGAGGCAATGGCGTTGCGTACAAAGCGGTCGTCCACCAGATCACGAGCCGCATGCTGCGGGTCCAGGTTGACGAGAAAACCTTTGTCTCCTTCGATCAACGTATCCTTGAGGCGCTTGACCAGCTCTTCGGTGTAGCTCGGGAACGGGTATGGCTGGAAATCGATACGCTGCTCGTCCCAATGCCTATGCTGAATGGCACCGCTGGCCAGGTACAGCTGACGATCCGTCGCGACTGGTGCCAGTACACGATCCAGCACCGGCTGGGCATGGGGCGTATAGCGATTGTCGCCGTCCTTGGACAGCAACTTCGCCGCCTCGACGCGATGGTCACGCGTCCACAACTGAGCCTTGACGATGGCATTGACTACCTTCTGCGACCACTCTGGGCGGTTGTTCAGATCCTGTTCATGCATGAACACCACGCAGCAGGCGTGATTTCGCCAGATATCCCCGGTGAAGCGTTGTACTCGGCCGACCTTGAGCTCTTCGGCCAGGGCATTGAACGGCTCGGCCACGATGTAGCCGGCGATGCGCCTGGAGGCCAATGCCGGTGGCATGTCCGATGGCGGCAGCACTACCAGATTGACCTCGTTTAGTGCCACCGCGGCGCTGGCCGATTTACTCACCGGTATAAGACCGTGATCGCGAAACAGCTGCTGTACCACCACGTTATGAATGGAGTACCAGAATGGAATCGCCACAGACTGCCCGCCCAGTTGCTTGACCTCCGTAATACCCGGTGCCACGGTCAGCCCGGAACCACCAACATGATTCCAAGCCACAACTTTGGCTGGGACTTTACTGCCATATCGGGCCCACACCGTCATCGGTGTCAGCAGGTGAATCACGTTGACCTGCCCGGAAATGAATGCCTCGATCACCTGCGCCCAGCTGCGCAACAGCACCGGACGCTCGGCTTTGATGCCTTCGGCTTCGAACAGGCCATTGTTGTGGGCCACCAGCAAAGGCGTAGCATCGGTGATAGGTAAATAGCCAATACGCACCGGTGCGTCAGGCTCAGAGGCGGCGCGCGCCTGCAGACTGTTGAGCAGCGGCAATGCACCGGCGGCGGTCAGCATAGCGCTGAGTTTGAGGATGTCACGACGTGTGTGAGTGAAGTCGTCCAGGCACATAATCAGTCTCCGACGTTTCAGGCAAGTGTTGGGTAAGAAGATTGCGGCTCGCCCGCCGAAGGGTTTTGAGAATATCGATACGCAGTGCGCCCAGTTCTTCCACCCGCTCGGTACGAGGCTGAGGCAGATGGATGTGCCATTCGTCGAGGATCCGCGCTGGGCTGTTGCCCAGTAGCAGAATCCGGTCGGAGAGCAACAGGGCTTCGTCAATGTCGTGGGTGATCAACACCGCCGCGGTATCGTGTTCGGTAATGACATCGAGCAGCAGTTGTTGCATGTCGGCACGAGTCACCTCATCCAGCGCGCCGAAGGGCTCATCGAGCAAAAGAACCTGTGGCTGGCGTGCTAGACACCGGGCAATTGCCGTGCGCTGGGCCATGCCTCCAGAGAGTTGTGCCGGATAATGCTGCCTGGCGTGTTCAAGTCCGACGGCGGCGATGGCGTGGTCAATTCGGACCTTGCGCTCCTTCGGGTCCAGATGCGGCTGACGAATGAAATCCAGGCCGAAAGCTACATTTTTCTCCAGCGTCAGCCATGGCAACAGGCTTGGATCCTGGAACGCCACGGCGACACGTGGGTGAGCTCCGGTTAACTGCTCCCCGAGCAAACTTACGCTGCCACGATGGGCCACCTGCAAACCAGCAAGCACCCGCAACAGGCTGGATTTGCCGACGCCGCTGGGGCCGAGAATCGACACCACCTCACCGGGCTGTAATTGCAGGTCGAATTTTTCCAGAACGGTTTGCCAGCCTTGCGTGCGCGGGTAACCAAAGCCGATATTCGTGGCGTTCAGCACCGGGCCGTTCATATCACTGCTTCCCGTCCGCGGCGTTGCAGTTCAGCGCGCAGTTGCACCAGGCTCGGAGTGACGATCGGCACAAACGCCGACTCCCGCCAGCGTCGGGCGAAACTACTCCCGTACTCGCTCAGATAAGCTTTTCCACCACTGGCCTGCAACTCCAACTGCACGGCATCGGCAGCTGATTCAGCCAGGGCGATGCGCAACCGGAACAACTCAGCAGGCTGTGTCAGAAAGCGCCCGTCGAGCATACCGGCCCTGAGCGCACCAACCGTATGCTCCAAGTGCTGACGCTGTTCCAGCAACGGTTCCAACAGGATCGAGCGACCATCCTGCAAATGCGTCTCGACCTCCAGCAACGCCCGCCGTGCCAAACCGATCGCCAGGCCACATTGCAGGCCCAGGAATGACGGACGCACTGCCGGCAGAAATACTCGAGCGTCTTGATGCAGCAACCACTCATGACCGACATCTACCTGGGCAAAATCGAGCGCCGCAGTATTACTCGACTGTAGGCCCATCAACTGCAAATCGGCAGAGCGCTGTAGCCCGGGTGCCGTATCCGGGATCGCCAGAACAAAGGGCGAACGGCCTTCCTCGTGCTCAATGGCTGCTGCCACCACGAAACCGTTTTTACGCAGATTGGTTACCCAATGCAGTCGTCCGCTCAATATCCAGCCATCGGCGCTGGGACGGGCCCGCACTTGCAACGCCTCGATCCCGGAAAGAAACTTCATCGCGTTCGACAAACCGGTCGCACCCGCCAGCTCGCCACTGAGCAAGGATGGCAATAGGCGTTCGCGCAAAGCGGCGTTGGGACTTTGCAGAACGTACTCGATGAAAGCCCGCTGCCCCCAGAACACAAAAGCCGCTGCCAGAGAATGGCCGGCGACCTGAGCCAGCACTTCCACGGCATCGGCAATACTGCCATCGCTGCCGCCAAGCCGAGGGCTGATGCCAATACGCAATACGTTGGCGGCAGCTAGTTGCGACAGCACCTGCTGTGGATTGCAATCTCCCAGATCCAGCGCCTGGGCATGGGTATCCAGCCATCGACTCAATGCCTCGTTGAGCATCTCGGTTTCTCCTTTAACTTTAACGCCCCTTCGACCGCGCTACAGCGCACGGATCGCCCCTGTTGAGTCATAGCCCCGATCGCCAACGATACTTGGCCAACTCCGGATTGAGCGGGGTGTCGGCAAACACGTTGGCGAAATTGCACAAGGTCGCCAGGCTCACGCCGAGGATGACTTCCAACGCATGACCCTCGCTGTAGCCGGCAGCCTTGAAAGCGCTGTAGATCGCATCGCTGACATTGCCACGAGTAGCGATCACCTCCCGCGCAAAGGTTGCCAGGGCTTCAAGCTTCCCCTCGGGCACGGTCGCTCGTTCACGCAGTGCGCTGACCACTTCATCGGGCAACTTCGCCTTGTTCACTGCAACCGAGGTATGCCCTGCGACACAGAAATCACAACCGTGCGTGGTTGCTGCAATCAGCTGCACCACTTCGCGCTCGGCAAAACTGAGTTCGGCTTTTCCATTGAGCGCCGATACCGTAACGTAGGCTTCCAGCGCTACTGGCGCGTTGGCCAGCACCGCCAACAGGTTTGGGATGAATCCTGAGTTTTTTTGAGCGTTTTCCAGAAAAGGTTTCGCCGCTTCAGGAGCACTTTGCGAAGTGTGTAACGTGAGGCGCGACATAGGCTGGACTCCTGCTGTTGGGTGTCCGGTAAGTCTGTTGGTTATAAAAATTTCGATCCATATTCTAAAGTAGCGTTTACTTGCTTCTGAGTGTTTCCATTAGATGATTTCGTCCAGCCCCTTGGTTGATTGGTTATTAGAAAGCCTTGAGCTCGATGCGAGCCTGTTTCATGTCGGTCGTTATTGCGGTGGTTGGCACGCCAGTACTCATGGTCTGGCGCGCGCAAGTTTCCACCTGATCATGCACGGGCATTGCTGGTTGCATATTGAAGGCCATGAGCAGTCTCTGCGCCTGTCTGCCGGAGATGCACTATTTTTGCTGCGGGATCTGGATTACCGGTTGTCCAGCGCCGAAGACGCCGTCACCGCTCTGGCGCTGCCGCGCATGACCATGACTGCACTGGATAGCCAGGCCGAGGATGGCGTCGGCCTGGTCTGCGGTTTCTTCTACTTTAAGCCCGGAGTATCGTCGTTGATCATCGAGGGCTTGCCGGACTGGATTATCCTGCGGGCCGGCGATCCATCCTTGAGTGCGGCTCGAGCGTTGTTCGAGCTAATTTTGCAGGAATGCCAACGGGTACCGGCCCCCTCCTCTGCGCTGCTTGAGCGCCTTTGCCACCTGCTGTTTCTCTACGTGTTGCGCCAGCAAGTAGCAGACAACCAGAACCTCGGAGGCTTGGTGGCCTTGGCTAGGCATCCGGTGTTCGCGTCTTTGCTGGATCAATTGATCGAACAGCCGCAACAGCCGTGGTCACTAGAAAGCATGGCAGCCCGCACCGGGCTCTCGCGCTCGGCGTTCTTCAAGCGTTTCAACGAATTAGCTGGCATGTCGCCTGGTCAGGTATTACTGGCCCTGCGGATTCGCCATGCCTGTCAATTGCTCAAGAGCAACCACACTGTTGAGCAGGTCTGCGCTGCGGTGGGTTATCAATCGATCGCCGCGTTCACCCGTGCCTTTGCCAAGGCGATCGGCGTGCAGCCGGGGGCTTATCGCAAGCAACATGAGGCTCGCTGAGCAACACACAAAGGTACCGCTATGTAACTCGATGCCTTGCCGAATACGGCAGTTACCCATGCACTTTTATGATCACAGTAAATCCGATGAAGCCTTGGAGCATTGCTCCAAGGCTTCATTGTTGAGGAGAGAAGACAGATCTATATTTTTGAGGATTTAGCAGCGAAAGCACCTTCCCCCACCAATGCGACCCCCAAAGCCGTCACGCAAAGATAGATCGGGTATTCCCAACCACCATTGGCATTCGTGAAGCTCCAACCATTACCAAAATGGACCGTCGCTGCAGCGAACAACTGGATCACCGCTATCGCCGCCACCCAGCGTACATATACGCCTAGCACCAGCAGCAACCCTCCAATGACTTCAAATGCTATGACCGGATACGCCAGGAAACCGGGAAAACCGATAGATTCGAAAAATCCGGCAGTACCTGCCGGGGTGAAAACGAAGACTTTAGTCAGGCCATGAGCAATGAACATGATGCCGAGAGCCAGGCGCATGACAAATGCAGCGTAAGGTGCGGTACGTGAATCAATCATCGAGCAGTTCCTTTTTTCAATTATCAGTTAGCAGCGTTTTTGTCAGCCATTGAGAGAAATCAGCTAGTTCAGCGGCGATAATCTCGTGGGCCATGTCGTAGAAATGGGTCTGACGTACGACGCCGACTGTGTCGAGCCATTCATCGGCTTCCGTTGCCCACTCGATGGGCAGCACACTGTCTCGATGTCCGTGGGCAATGAATGCAGAAATTGATCTGAGGCGATCTCGCGAGGCAATCTGTGGAGCGATTTCTCGCAATATCCTTCCGCTCAGCACACCGAATCCCGCAACCAATTCAGGCTCTGTTATACCGAGGCTGGCGCTCATGATTCCTCCTTGACTGAAGCCTGCGATGACGGTCGGCAACGCAGACAACCCTTCGATGAACTGCCGCAACAGCCGCCGACTGGACTCGGCCTGTTCCTGATTAAACCTTGGGCCATCACCGGTAAAGGTGACCTGATACCAGGCGAAGCCTTGCGCTCCCGCCAGCACCGGCCCACGCAGCAACAAAATCTCCAGCTCCTGGGGCAGCGATGCAGCCAGGCTTGCCAGATTGGCTTCGTTGGAGCCGACACCGTGGAGCAATAGCAAACGTGCTTTAGGTCTCGAGGCGTTGCGACTCGTTCGAAAGAGAAGGCCAGACTCGGGATCTCGTGTCACTTCTGAAAAACTGGATTCATGCAGCATGATCGGGAATGCCTTATATGGATTGAGCCGAGTTCAAGAGGTAGCTGTCCATCGCCAGCACCCCATGAGTAATACCGCCCTTCAGAACACGCACGTCGTATTCGTTGCCGATCACTCCGAGTGCTATGAACAAAGGCAGGAGATGCTCGTCGGTCGGATGAGCACGCTCGGCGGCTGGGGCAAGGCGTCGGTAGTCCAGCAGTCGTTCGGTGCTCCCGGACTGAAGCGTCTGCGCCGTCCAGTTGGCAAATTTCCTTACGTAGTCAGCATCAAGGGAGGACGTGCTTCGGAATTCATACAAGTTATGCGTAACGCATCCGGAGGCGACTATCAAAACGTTCAGAGCACGTAACGGCTTCAATGCCTCGCCAAATTTCAAGGCGCTGTGTGTATCCATGGGCATAGGCATCGACACTTGCACCACCGGCACGCTCGCTTGTGGGGCGAGGTGCATCAACGGCACCCATGCGCCGTGGTCGAGCCCTCGATTTGTGTCCAGCCGTGCCCTCCAGCCCTCAGAGACAAGCCCATCAACGATGTGCTGCGCCAGCTCTGGCGAGCCTGGTGCGGGGTAGTTCAACTCGTATAGAGCCTGGGGGAAACCGCCAAAATCATGAATGGTCTTGGGGGCGGTGCTCGCGGTGACGCGAACCTCGCCCCTGGTCATCCAGTGTGGCGAGATGACCACGATTGCATCAGGGTGTGAAAGTTCACGACCGAGTTCAGCCAGTTGTTTACCAGCCATACCTGGCTCGATGGCGAACGTCGGAGCCCCATGAGACACAAACAGCAGTGGAAATGAAGCATTCATGGTGATTGCGCCGGTGTGAGTTACCTGTTGAGCCAGGCAGGCGCGATGGAGGTGCCCAGTCCTGCACCGTAGCCCAGGTAAATGTTCAGGCCCGCCAGAGGTTCCAGGTATCGGGCGTTGACGATTCCGCCCGCGTCCAAGGTGTTCCACCCTATGCTCTGTGCCAGCGAGATAGCGGTCTGTTTGGCTCGGTCGTTGTCACCAGCGACAAATACGTATCCACGCTGCTCGTTGGAGAAGTCAGGGCCATCTGCAAGCACTTGAGCAAACAGGGTGTTGAAGGCTTTCACGACATGGGCCCGAGGTACCGCCTTGGCGATTTCTTCACTGGCACTTGTCACGTGACCAATGGTCAGGGACATGTAGTCGGCGCTCAATGGATTGGTGATGTCGATGATCACCTTCGCGCTCAGATCTCCCAAGCTTTGCAACGCCTGTGCCGCATCACTGTAAGCAGTCGCAACGATCACTACATCACTGTCCCCCAGCGCCTCGGATGCTGTGTATGCGTTGACGTTTGGAAACCGATCAGCCAGGGCCTTCGCTTTTTCAGTATCGCGACCAGTGATTCGAACAGTGTGGCCGGCGTTGGAAAGCTGCTTGGCGAAAGCTGACCCCATATTACCGGTACCAATTACGGTGACTTTCATAACTACCCCCCGTTCAGTTGGGTTGACTCATTTGGATGGGGTCAGTTTATAAGTAGAAAATTTGAGATAAATAATGCTGAATGAGATAAATAGTTCCATTTACTGAGATGATCATGGACAGAGCGCTTGAAATGCAGGTTTTCTGCGCAGTGGTCGATAAGGGCAGTTTTGTAGGCGCAGCTGAACCTTTAGTGATGTCGAAGGCGGCGATTTCGAGGTATGTGAGCTGCCTGGAAGAGCGCCTCGGGGCGCGGTTACTTCACCGCACGACTCGCCGACTTTCTCTCACGGAAGAGGGGCGGCAGTTCTACAATCAGGCCAAGGAGATACTGGCGATGATGGAGGAAGCGGAGGAGTCCGTTTCATCAGTTGCACCCGAGGCGAATGGGGTGCTTCGAGTAAATGCGCCTGTCAGTTTTGGAATTCTGCACCTAGGGCCCGTTTGGGTTGACTTCATGAGGGCCTATCCGAAAATCGAGTTGGACATCAGTTTGAATGACCGACTCGTTGATTTGGTCGAGGAGGGATTCGATGTGGCCGTGCGTATTGCGCGAATGGAGAACTCATCGCTGGTTGGGCGTCGGCTGGCCAGCACCCGGATGTGCTTGTGTGCCTCGCCCTCCTATCTCGCCAGCCATGCACCGATCCGTACGCTGGCCGACCTGACGAAGCATGGAGTGGTGGCTTATACCCACTTTTCTGGTGGGAGTGACTGGGTCTTTGAGGGACCCAATGGCCGTGAAAGCGTGCGTACGCGCTCGATCATCCGATGTAATAACGGAGACACCTGTCGAAGCATCACCTTGGCGGGCGGGGGCGTTTCGTTGCAGCCCAGCTTCATGGTCGCTGAAGACATCCGCAACGGAGAACTGGTAGAGGTCCTGTCTGAGTACAAATCTGTAGAGTTAGGAATATACGCCGTATACCCCAGCCGAAAGCACCTGGCCCCCAAGGTTCGCGTGCTCATTAATTTTTTAGTGGAGCGGTTTGCCGATCCGCGATGGGGACAATGATCAAGCGTTTTTACGACACTGGAACACGACGAAACAGGCTGACGCCTGCGTGCGCAACACTGCCATGCCCGGCATGAACTGACCTGTGAGCGCCACCAAAACCAGCGACACTGCCGGATTAAGCGTTGAAACTGCGTCAGTTGGTGCTGGCCGATGTCAGCCGGAACCGGCATCGGCTGAAACAAGCAGGTCAGCCGAGATCGCCACCGCCTACTGGCAAGGTCACACCGGTGATGTAGGACGCATCGTCGGAAGCCAGAAAAAGAATGGCCCCAACCTGCTCATCGATCGTTCCGTAGCGTTTCATCAAGCTGCTTTCGATTGTCTGATCGACGATCTCCTGGTACCAATCTTTTTCCTGTGGGGTTTGCTGCACGCTATTGCGAGGGATGCGTCGCGGTGGCGCCTCCGTGCCACCGGGCGCGGTGGCGTTGATGCGAATCCCGTGTTTAGCGGTTTCAAATGCCAGGCAGGCGGTCAGGGCATTCACCCCACCTTTGGCTGCGCCATAGGGGACGCGGTTGACACCGCGCGTGGCGATCGAAGAAACGTTGACGATGGCGCCGCCTCCTTGCTGCAGCATATATGGCAGTGCCGCATGGCAGCACCACAACGTGGGGAACAGTGAGCGGCGCACTTCCGCCTCGATCTGCTCCACCTCGTAATGCTCGAACGGTTTGGCCCAGATAGTGCCGCCGACGTTGTTGATGAGTACGTCCAGGCCGTCGAAGGTTTCTACAGCGACCGCCATCACCCGCGCACAGTCCTCGTATAGCTCCAGGTCAGCCGTCAATGTCAGCACGCCCTCTCGCTGCAGTTCATGAACCAGTTCAGAACGATCCACGGCAACAACCCGTGCACCTTCATTGATTAAGCGTTCGCAAACGCTGCGACCAATACCTTGAGCCGCGCCAGTGACCAGCGCGACCTTATTGTTGAATCTGTTACTCATGGCAACCTCGAATTCAAGAGCCCTTCGGGAGGGGGATCAGCCCGCAGCAGCCGCGAACTTTTCGTAATAGAAGTTCGCGGGCGTAATACCCTGCTCGCGGATGTATTGGCTGACCGCCTCGACCATCGGCGGTGGACCGCAAAGGTATACATCCACGTCACCTTCGTTCAGGTGGCCGGGCTCGATGTGCTGGGTGACAAAGCCTTTGCGCGGGTAATGACTTAGTGGGTTGGCCACACAGGCATTGAACGTGAAGTTAGGGATCCGAGCGGCGAGGGCTTCCAGGCGATCGAGCTCGACCAAGTCAAAGTCGTTGGTGACGCCATAAATCAGATGCAGGGGGTGCGGACTACCCTCCTTCGCAACTTTCTCAAGCATGGCCGTGAAAGGTGCCAGCCCGGTACCTCCGGCCAGCAACAGCAGTGGCCGGTTGATTTCCCGCAAATAGAAACTGCCCAGCGGACCTGCCAGAGACATGCTGTCACCCGCCTTGGCGAATCCAGTAAGGAAGCTGCTCATCAGTCCGCCGGGCACGTTGCGGATCAGAAAGCTGACCTCACCGTCCTTCTGCAGTGAGCTGAAAGAATAGGCACGGGCCTGGTCACTGCCCGGCACCTGCAAGTTGACGTACTGGCCCGGCAAAAAAGCGAGCTTGCTCAGGGACTCACCTTTAATGGACAGTGCGATAGTGCTCTCGGACAACTGCCTGATATCGCTGATAGTCGCCTCAAAACTTGCCTGCTGGGTTTTGCATACCTCAGAGGACGCCGGCACGCGCACCACACAATCGCTTTCAGCACGCATTTGGCACGTCAGAACGTAACCTTGGGCGAGCTCTTCCTCGCTCAGCGCATCTTCGATGAAATTGTCGCCCATCGCGTAACGACCCGCTTCGGCGAAGCATTTACAGGTACCACAGGCACCGTCTCGGCAATCCAAAGGAATGTTGATGCCCTGGCGATAAGCGGCATCGGCTACGGTTTCGTGGCCGGCCGCCTCAATGAAACGGGTCACCCCGTCTTCAAAAGTCAGCGCGATCTGGAAGCTCATATTGCACCTCGCCCGGGATGACGAGTCTCGGTAACCGAAGGTACCGACAGCGACTCGTCACCGCGTCGATCAAATGTGGTAGATGTCGATGACCTGACGGACGTAATCGTTTTTCAGGACTACTTTCTTAGCCTTGATCAACGGCCGTTCGCCGCGCAGGTCCAAGGTGTAAAAACTGGTTCCGAAATAACTGTCGGTGGTCTTGTAGCGAAAGCTCAGCGTGTGCCAGTTGAAGCGCACATGGCAAAAGCCCCCCTCCTCGTCGACGATCTCTATGTTGCTAAGATTGTGCGAAGTACGAGTATCGGGCATCGTCGCACTCGATCGTTCGGTCTTGATACGGAATACGCGATCTTCCAAGCCTCCACGATTCCCGTACCAGATGAGCGAAATTTCGCTTTGCGGATCCTCTGTCAGCGTGTCGTTGTCATCCCAAGACGGCATCCAGAAGCTGGCATCGGCAGCATACAGCTCCAGCCATTCGTCCCATTGGCCATCGTCTAGAAGGCGCGCTTCGCGATAGAGAAAGTCACGCACAATTTCATAGGTACTCATTGCACGGCCTCCACGGGAATCAATTGCTTCCCGGCTGAGACCGCCTTGAGCATGGTTTCTTGCCAGTACTTGTGCTGCAGCACGAACAGGCCTTCGTCTTCTGTGCGCACGCCGGAAAGCAGAGGCTTTAGATCAATTTCCTGGGCCGCCGCATCGGCGCCTTCCACCCAATGGGTAGCGCCACGGGACATGTCATTCCAGCCACGTCCGGCACCGTAACCGGTCTGGCAAGAGCGAAACTCTTCCAGATCATCGGGCGTAGCCATACCGCTGACGTTGAAGAAGTCTTCGTATTGACGGATGCGCTTGGTACGAGCTTCGGCGCTCTCGCCTTTTGGTGCTATGCAGTAGATGGTGATCTCGGTCTTGTCGACGGAAATGGGTCGGGCGACGCGAATCTGCGAACTGAATTGATCCATCAGATACACGTTCGGGTAGAGGCAGAGGTTGCGCGAGTTCTCGATCATCCAGTCGGCACGGGCTTGCCCAAAGTCGCGGGCCAGTTCATCCCGACGCTCGTAGGCCGGCCGATCTTCCGGGTTGGCCCAGCGGGTCCAGAGCAATAAATGTCCATGGTCGAAGGAGTAGAATCCGCCGCCGTGCTTGGCCCAGCTACCAGCGCTCATGGTCTTGAACTCTTCGCCCGCCTCGCGCTGCTTACGCTGATTCTGAGTGGCGGCGTAGTTCCAGTGAACGGAGCTCACATGGTAGCCGTCTGCACCGTTTTCAGCGGTTAGCTTCCAGTTACCTTCGTAGATATAGGAACTTGAGCCACGTAGAACCTCCAGCCCTTCAGGAGACTGGTCAACAATCATGTCGATAATCTTGGCCGACTCACCCAAATGATCTGCCAGCGACTTCACGTCAGGATTCAGGCTACCGAACAGAAAGCCGCGATAGGACTCGAAACGAGCCACTTTGGTCAGGTCGTGAGAGCCCTCGCAGTTGAAACTGGCTGGATACCCTGCCTCACTCGGATCCTTGACCTTGAGCAGCTTACCGCTGTTGTTGAAGGTCCAGCCGTGAAATGGACAGGTATAACTGGAACGGTTACCGCTTTTGTGCCGGCAAAGCATGGCGCCGCGGTGACTGCAGGCGTTGAGAAAGGCATTCAGCTCACCATCCTTGTTGCGCGCGATGAAGATCGGCTGGCGCCCCATGGTAGTGGTCAGGAAGTCATTCTTGTTCGGAATCTGGCTTTCGTGGGCAAGGTAGATCCAGTTGCCCTCGAAGATGTGCGTCATCTCCATTTCGAAAAGCCCAGGATCAGTGAACATCTCCCGTTTGCAGCGGTAGACGCCTTTTACCTGGTCTTCCTCAAGCATGGCATTCAGGTAGTCGATTCCCAGGGACATGGCCAGGGCCTCCATTGTTATTGTACGGGCCAGAGCAGAATAGGGAGACAACTCACACAGCAATATCCATTTTTTGCAGATCGCTATCCGTTTTGTGCAGATAGCAACTGCAACCGCATCAATTTGTTTCGACTTAAAAGATGCCCTAGGTTCTGTACGAAATCCCTTGAAATCTCATTGAGGGCTGTTGGGAGCTGAAAATCGGTAGAGTTCGCAGTCATCGACGGAAAGGAATCCATGGATGGCAAAGCGGTATGAACTCTCCGATGCGGCCTGGGATTTGGTCGCCAATCTCTTTATGGAAAGTCGTCGAAACGGGCGGCCTCGCGCAGATGATCGCCTGATGCTCAACGGCATACTCTGGGTGCTCTGCTCGGGAGCCGCCTGGCGCGATATGCCCGAGTACTTTGGCCCATGGTCCACGGTCTATCAGCGGTTTCGAGATTGGCGTAATCGCAGGGCATTCAACCTGATGCTCAAGCGGCTTCACATCAGGTTGAACTGGCAAGGGTTAATGGATCTAGATACCTGGATGATTGACTCCACAGCGGTACGCGCAACACGGGCCTCTTCTGGTGCAGGGAAAAAAGGCGGCCTGAAGAACCGCAAGATCATGCGCTCGGACGTACTCAAGTCGATCAATTGCCGCACGGCAAAGAAACTTGCGTCTCTGGTGATGCCGGTTACACCGGCGTGGACAAACGGCCTGAGCATCAGAACCGCAAAACGATCTGGTCGATCGCCGCGCGGCCCAGCACGTATAAGAACCACGGCAAGAAGAGCTTGATCGCTCAGGTGTGTCGCAAAATCGAATTCGCGAAGGTCCAAGTACGGGCCAAGGTTGAACATCCGTTTCGAGTGATCAAGCGTCTGTTTGGCTATACGAAAGTGCGCTATCGCGGGCTGATGAAAAACACCGCGCAACAGACCACGCTATTTGCCCTGTCGAACCTGTGAATGATGCGAAAACGGCTGCTGGTTGCGGGAGAGGTGCGCCTGTGATGCGCGAAATGCGCGGAGAAAAGGCGCTGCTCAAGAAAAAACAATGAATTAAGAAGAGCCAAAGCCTGATTTTTGGCAGGCCACCGATTTTTTTCAACCCCAAATGGGATGGGTATCAAAATATCGGTGGCTACTTCAGACCATCCCTAGTAACTACATTGCAGTAAAGCGTTACCTGCAGAGCCCACCATGCTTGGCACTAACGATCTTGACCTTGACCAAGGCCCTATTTTCTGGCGCACACCTTCCGCAGCAAAAGCTCCCGTCACAGATCGGAGCATCCAATAAAACTTCAGAATAAAGCAGAGCCACGTAAACTTTCGCTCCGCATATATGCATATGAGCCCTCCTTCAGTCAGCCGCGCACTCGTATGGATGAGTTAGCCATCGTCGCGTCGAGCTTAATACATCCGCACCAATCAATGTGGTTTGCCAAACTCGCAGCTATTTCCTCATTACCGCAAGGATGCGCCTTGCGTATCCGGAAAAGACGGTAAACTGAAAGTCCATTGACTACTTGCTAAAGCTCGGCGGCAACACCGTGCTGCGAACTAGCTTGCCAGCTGGATCCCTCGCATGGCGGTGCCGCCGAGAAGCTATCTATTTCTGATGATTGCAGTGCGGGCCGCACTCGTGATCCGCCGAGCGGAGAGTCGTGGACCTCTTCAGGGATTGCAAGCGCTCAGGAGGCAGCTCGGCCTCGTCTAGACGAGGAAGAATGCTCGTATCAAATACATCCTTCCCACCTAGCACGGTTCGTAGTACTTGCGTCTTGGACAACGCGTCGAGGGTGCAGGTGAGCGGATTCTGATCGACAATGACCAAGTCCGCCTTATACCCAGGTCTCAACGCTCCAATACCAGCCCACTGCATCAACTTGGCGTTATTGGTCGTCCAACCGTCTAACGCCTGTTGTCTAGTGATGGAATAGCCCGGGCCGTCGTGCCGGTATCCGGAGCCTGCAAACTCGCGTGTCTCCGCGAGCGCCAGGTGCTCGAATACGCTTGCAGGTCCCCAGTCGCTGCCCAAACCGATGTTGGCGCCTGAAGCGAAGATCTTTCCGATGGGAGAGAGTTCCTTGAGTACTTGCTCTCCCATGCGCTGCCGGTACATATCGCCCTTTCCGAAGCAGAAGCTCATGGTGCCGGAAAAATGGAATTGCAGCTCGGCAAAGCGCTCGATCGTGGCGTCGTCAATGAAAATGTTGTGCTGCATGACCCATTCCCTTGCACCTACATTCCAGTCGGCGAGGAATGGCTGGAGGTTCTCGAGGAACCGCCGATGATCGCGACCGCTCGTCGGCATGAGATTCAAGCGGAGATCATTGCGCAGGCAATATTCGATCGCTTCACGCTCAATATCCCCTGAAATAAACGAGTGTCCGCGCGTTGGCCGCCCAAAGGGGTCGCTGTAGGTGCGGTCGGTCGGCATGTGGCCCGTCCAGCCGGGCCCGCCGACACCGAGCGTCATGCCGTTGACACGAAACAGCGGATCGACGGTCTGTGTCAAACCCGCTGCCAGCGCAAACCGGGCCCGAAGGCCATCGTCGGTCAGCCCCATGCCGAAATCGAACGCGACAGACTCTATCTCCAGCGCCGCCAGGACACGCATGTTCAGGCTTCCTTCATCCCGCGCGCGTTGATAAGCGGAGATGTGCTCCGGCTCCATCGCGTGACCCTCGTAGGCGGCGGTAATGCCTCGCTGCGCGGCTGATAACTGCCCCGCCATCGCCCCCTGGTACCAGAGGTCGTCGCTCGGACGCATCACCTGCGCAAGCACGCGCGTCAGCCAGAATCGGCTGCTATTGTAGTAATTGGTCACGTAGCCACTGAAGATGCCCGTCAGTTCGCCGTTCGCGTCTTTTTCGACGAACACATCGTCGATGAAATCTGGCAGATCGCGCGTAAACCCTAGCACCTGTAGCGCCTTCGAATTCATGGCGCAGACATTGGGCAATGTCGGCGCGAAGGCCTGAATCCAAACGGGGTGATCCGGGGCAGCGGCGTCCAGTTCATAGCGGTTAGGTAGGCGGCCTTCAGGCAGATCGCGCCAGGAGCGGCGGATAAAATAGTGCGGCTCGCCTACCGGCGTGGCGACAATCCATTCGCCACGCGGAGTGACAGCAGCACGCTCGCGGAGGCGAGTTCGAATGTCGTCGTGGTCGCGAGCATCGTACAGCTTGACGCACAACACATCGAAGCTGCCGAAATGCAGAAAGTGCGGGTGATTGTCGATCAACCCAGGCATCACGCAGGCCCCATCAACATCGATTTTCCTCGACGAAGAACCAGCTAGTGCCCGCATATCTACGAGCGAACCAGTGGCCAGCACGGTATCGCCTTCGAGGACCAAGGCCTCATGTGTTTCACGCCGTTCGTTCTGAGTTAGAACAGAACCGCCGAAAATCAGGGTACGTTGCAACGATTGGGACATGCTACTGCCTCTTTGAGTAATCGTTCTTTGTTCGGGGCTCGAGACCCCAGGTTTTCTAGCCCCCCTGCTGAAGCCATTCCCCAAGCGCGCTGGTTAATATATCGGCGCGGCCTTGCGGGCCGAATAAGGTGCAGGGAGATCGCAGACAAGCCGACCACGAAGTGCACGTGCAAACACTTTGGTTTCTGGGGCTCAGATTGACTAACGATGATGCAAAGTTAATCTTGATGAACGCATGGCGTTAGCCGACTTTGGCACAGCGAGAAACACTGGGCTGAGGGTGCCTTGATTCAGGATTACTGCTCTGAAATCGAGGGCAGAGTCAATGATCGCAATCTGCCAGAGCAACTGCCCTGGTCGCACCGCGTCAGATAGGGCCAGAACCGGCGGAGCAATAACTACTGGGGTACCCCCTATTTTGGGGGCGCCCGGGGAAAGAATTCGATTCCCTACATTAGGTTCTGTACGACATTCCTTGAGATCTCACAGAGGGCTCTTGGGCGCCGAGATTCGGTAGAGTTCGCAGTCATCGAAGGAAAGGAATCCATGGATGGCAAAGCGGTAGGCACTCTCCGATGCGGCCTGGGATTTGGTCGCTGATCTCTTTATGGAAAGTCGTCGAAACGGCCGGCCTCGCGCAGATGATCGCGTGATGCTCAACGGCATACTCTGGGTGCCCTGCTCGGGAGCCGCCTGGCGCGATATGCCCGAGTACTTTGGCCCATAGTCCACGGTCTATCAGCGGTTTCGAGATTGGCGTAATCGCAGGGGCATTCAACCTGATGCTCAAGCGGCTTCACATCAGGTTGAACGAGCAAGGGTTAATCGATCTAGATACCTGGATGATTGACTCCACAACGGTACGCGCAACCCGGGCCTCTTCTGGTGCAGGGAAAAAGGGGGCCTGAAGAACCGCAAGATCATGCGCTCGGACGTAGCCGGGGCGGTCTGACGACGAAGATCCACATGCTGTGCGACACCAATGGCGCACCGCTGAGTTTTCTACTGTCGAGCGGGTAAGCCAGCGACATCGCCTATGCCCAACCGTTGCTGGATGGCGCTTACATCCCAAGCTTGCGCGGTCGTCCCCGCAAACGCTGCCGTTGGTTGTTGGCCGACAAGGGCTATGACGCCGAAGCCCTGCGTCGTAACTGCGACCGCTACCGGATGCAACCGGTCATCCCACTGTGCAGCATGAAGCGCAAACCTAAGCCGGGTTTACCGAGACAACTTGACCTCCCCAAGTATCGGCAGCGCAACACCATCGAGCGTATGTTTGGCTGGCTGAAGGAGAACCGCCGCATCGTTACGCACTTCGACAAGCTCGTGAAAAGTTATGCGGCGATGGTCTCACTGGCTTGTACTATGCGGTGTTTACGACATTGCTTTTCGTACAGAGCTTAGAGCCATGAGCAGTGAACGGATGAGAGAAGTACTCAGGAGCGGCGCTTAAGGGTTTGGGAGGGAAGTTCACCGAACTGCAAAAGGTAGCTTTTTGAGAAGCGACCGAGGTGCAGGAAACCGTAATCCAGTGCCACTTCGGTGAGGCTGCGCACCTGGCAACTCGAATCACTTAGACAGTTATGGATACGTTCCAGCTTGCGCTGGCGGATGTACTGCAAGGGCGTGATGCCCAATTGACGCTCAAACAGCGCATAGAGCGAGCGCAAACTCATGTGTGCCCGCTCCGCTAAATCCTCACCACTCAACTCCTGCTTCAGGTTGCTCTCAACGTAATCAAGAATCCGTTCAAGGCTGCCAATGGGGGAGCCCAGGCATTCGCGACTTACGTTGGTCTTCATAAGCGACAGCAGCTTGCTACCGACAATCTGGGTGTAATGTTCCTGAATCCATAGCTGCGGGTCGCTGGCCTCCGATTCCTGGCAAACCATCGCTAGCAAGCCGAGAAAGCCCTCTAGCTCGCTCAGACGATAGTGATTGCACAAGAAACGTATGCCACTGGCGGGGCGAAGCCAACGCCGCTCATCACATACCGACTCGAGGAGTTTTACCGGCATCTTGAGAATGAATTTCTCACAATCCTGCGAATAGGTCAGATCAACCGCGTCATCCGGGTTGATCAGCAACAACTCGCCGGGCAAAAGATAGTGCTCGCGATTGCGACCTCGCCATAGGCAGTTGCCGCTCAGCAGTACCTGAAGGTGATAAATATTTTCCAGGGCAGGCGAAGTAACACGCACGCTCCCGCCATAACTTATACGGCACAGATCAAGATCGGCAAATCTTCGATGGTTAAGACTGGCCAGTGGGTGGGTGGTTTTAGCCAGACCGATGCGGTGCTGTCCGACATGCAAGTTCACATAATCGGAGACTGTGCGGGGATCTGCGTTTTGAAACACTCGACTGCGCTCAGTCAGCAGCTGGCTATCCATCGGAAAGGTACTCGACGCTTTAACTATTTCGATCACTACGCTCGCTTCAGTCAGAGGACTGAACGAGGGAAGCTCTCCTGCCCATACCGAAGAATTTCCACCAGAGCAGAGCCACTGCGAGCGATGCAGCTACTGCTGCTGTGAACCACATGATGATCAGCAGAGTGAACGTGACACTATTGTTCAGCTCTCGAAATATGCCAAAGGCGAAGGCTGTGTACCAAGACACACCGGAGACAGCACCTGACACGAGAAATATAGCGACCCTACTACGGGAAACCCCATAAAGAAGAGGGCGGCTCAAGTCGCGCAGAACCTCCGGCAATACGAACGCATGAATGATCATTCCATTGATAGTTAGAACACTCACTACAAGCACTTTCGCCCAGAGCTTGGGATTTTCAAGCTTGTCCGGCGCCTCCATTACATAGAGTGCGAGGAAGCCAAGACCGGAAAGCCACAAGAGGACTAGCCCAATGGCGACTGCGTCGCTAATGAAGTGGAATGTGCGTCCTACTTCAACTGGCAGACTCCCCCTGCGCAGCCAGCGCAGGATCCAGAGGTCCAGCATCGTCGCCCCACCGAGACCGAAGCAAAGGCCAAGCAAATGCAGCCCCACAAGGAACGTCAACACCCTTAACTGAGGGAGTGGATCAGGTAATGGGACACTAAGTGTGACCGTGTCCGCCAGCAAGGACTCACAGCAGAGGATCGCAAGCAGGCCGCCAATAATTACGGAAAACTTTAGAAGCGGGTTAACTATTCGTTTCTGCATTTACTGCAACCTCAGTCCAGCGTCCGTCCCTAGATGCTCATAAGCGACATATTTTCTGAAGAGTTTTCTTAGGTTCTTCAACATTTCTAATACAAGCCATGGCGAGGATAAAATTGATATTACCCACCAACTAATAGAAGCAGTTTTTTGATAATTAATACATTTAAAGCTTCCCCAGCCGCCCGTATGAGTACTGGCGGCTGGGTGACGAGGGTTAGACGCTGACAGGCAGGTCAACCAGGCTCTAAAGCTATAATCGAAAGCTCATAACAATCTAGTTGTGATCCAATCGTCGGTCATGAGCGATTAATGTCGAATGCAAATAGATTTGGTTTCAGTGAAAGCATCGAGCCAATCGACGCCGAAATCTCGCCCATTTCCAGATTGTTTGAAACCACCAAAAGGCATATTCGCATCAATCAGTGTATGGCTGTTGACCCATACTGTGCCAGCCTCGATACGCGGGGTCAGATCCATTGCCGACGACAGACTACTGGTCCACAAACTCGCCGTGAGCCCGTACTCGGTATCATTGGCCCTGGCTAGCGCCTCTTCGACATCAACTACCCGCGTCAGAGTTACTACGGGACCGAAGACTTCGTCGCGAGTCAATGAAAGACCATCGCCGGGATTGATGACTAACGTAGGTGAAACGTAAAAGCCTTTATCGTTCGGCACCACTGCGCCACTGATCAACTCAGCCTGTTGAGTGCTGGCCTCTGCCAGGAAGGACTCGACTTTCTGTTGATGCGCTTTAGAGGCAAGCGCATTGATCTGAGCGGTCGGATCCATGCCCGGCCCAATCGAAAGGCCTTTGACCGCCAACTCGAAATCACCCACTAACCGGTCGAAAAGAGGGGCTTCTATGTAAATGCGCGAACTCGCGGCACACACCTGACCCTGATTCAGGAAACTGGCCATCATCAAGCCTTCAACCACCTGTTTCGGGTCGGCGTCCTTGAGTACGATGGCTGGATTCTTACCACCTAATTCAAGGGTAATTCGGGTCAGCCGGTCGATCGCGCTACGGGCGATCCCCTTACCCGTTGCGGTCGACCCGGTAAAACTGATTTTGCTGATCAGTGGGTGAGTGGTCAGCGTTTTACCGCACACGCTTCCGCTGCCGGTCACCACATTGAACACCCCCGCCGGAACGCCGGCTTCGGTAGCCAGCTCGGCCATGCGCATTAACGTGAGAGGAGTGCTCTCAGAGGGTTTGATCACAATCGAACAACCGGCTGCCAGAGCGGGCATCACCTTCCACATGCCAATCATCAGCGGAAAGTTCCATGGAACAATGCCGGCGACCACACCAATAGGTTCCTTGCGCGTATACGCGGTATATCGCGCACCGGCGGGAACAGGGATCGACAGGTCCAGGGTACGCCCCGATATCTTGGTGGCCAGCCCTGCGGTATAGCGCATCCAGTTTAATGTGCAGCCCACTTCAAAGCCCCGCGAAACAGCAATCGACTTGCCCTGCTCCAGGGTTTCCAACTGAGCCAGTTCTTCAGCATGTTGTTCGAGCAAATCAGCGAAGCGCAGCAAAATACGTTCGCGCTCTGCCGGTATACGGCGCGACCACACGCCAGAAACAAAAGCGCTATGGGCCGACTTCACCGCGCGCTCCACATCGTACTCATTTGCGTCAGCGGTAGAGGAGATCTGAAGGCCGGTTGAAGGGTCGTAGATCGGTAGCGTAGTGGTGGACTGGGCGCTAACCCAACCGCCGTCGATGTACAAACCATGGCTTCGCTTCAAGAAAGAGTTGACGCTGTCTAGTGTCGCGATCCTATTGACGTGGTTCATGACCCTGACCTCACGCTGATTGTTGGAAATAACTGCACGCTGCATTAGTCAACAGCGACACAATAAAAATAATAGTGCTTTCAGCGATAGGTTAAATCAGTCATTGCGTCTTTGACTTTTCGTCTGTGCCAGACAAGTTTCTGTCCCTGCCAATCTGAATCCAGAGTATTCGGTATCACTGAGTGGATCCGTTACCTCCCCAGCTACCTTCACCTTGGCTCAGCCCCGACTATTCTCATCTTTAACGATCTATCCATCAGGAAAACCTGATTTAGGCACTGAGCAAAAAGCTTCTGGCAAAAAACCAAAAGAAGACATCCATCCGCTGTAGCAAAATCAATGCGCACCTGTCCTCTGCTCGTCTCTAGGAATTCAGAAATGTTCACGCCAAGAGCATCAACAAAAAGAAAAGCACTTGCTCAACTCGCACTGGCCATCACCCTGGGCACGCTCGGGTCGCCCTGCTGGCTGCCCACTGCCAACGCCCACGGGGCAGCCGCAGAAATGGTGCCTCTGCAATCGACCCTTGAGGAGTTTGGCGCCACGGTCAAATGGGACGATTACGCCAACCTGTTCACCATCGCCAAGGACGGGGTCTATCTCAAGGTCAAGCCCGACAGCAAAGTGGCGATGCTCAACGGCAAGCGCATCGAGCTGACAGTGCCAGTGGTGTTCAAGGACCACACGGCGTTCATGTCCACGGACTTCATCAACCAGGTGTTCCAGTCCGGGCTGGACAAGACCTTCGTCGTCGAGACCCGCCCTAACCCGCTCAATCCCCTGAGCGCCGCCGAAATCACCACGGCCGTGGACATCGTCAAGAAATCGGAAAACTACAAACCCGGTTTCCGCTTTACCGAAGTCTCGATCAAGGAGCCGCCCAAGGATCAGGTGTGGAACTTCGCCTTGACCGGGCAGAACGTCGCCCAGCCGCGCCAGGCCGCAATCGTGGTGCTCGACGGCAAGCACGTGATCGAGGCGCTGGTCGATTTCGACAGCAAACAACTCAAGTCCTGGAAGCCGATCGAAGGCGCCCACGGCATGGTGCTGCTGGACGACTTCGCCACGGTGCAATCGGCCGTCGAGACCAGCCCAGAATACGCCCAGGCCCTGGCCAAGCGCGGCATCAACGATGTGAAAAAGGTCGTGGCCACGCCGCTGACCGTCGGTTACTTCGACGGCAAGGACGGCCTGGCACAGGACAAGCGTTTGCTGAAAATCGTCAGCTACCTCAACACCGATGACGGCAACTACTGGGCGCACCCGATTGAAGGGCTGGTGGCGATTGTCGATCTGGAACAGAAGAAGCTGATCAAGATCGAAGACGAAGCGCTGATCCCGGTGCCGATGAAGCCGACGCCCTATGACGGGCGCGGACGCAAGGGCGTGGAGGTCAAACCGCTGGAAATCACCGAGCCCGAGGGCAAGAACTACACCATCAGCGGCAACAGCATTCACTGGCAGAACTGGGATTTCCACGTTCGCCTCGATTCGCGGGTCGGTCCGATCCTGTCCACCGTCACCTACGACGACAAAGGCAAGAAACGCAAAATCATGTACGAAGGCTCGCTGGGCGGCATGATCGTGCCTTACGGCGACCCGGATATCGGCTGGTACTTCAAGGCCTACCTCGACTCCGGCGACTACGGCATGGGCACCCTGACTTCACCGATTGCCCGCGGCAAAGACGCTCCGGAAAACGCCGTGCTGCTGGACGCCACCATCGCCGACTACACCGGCGCACCGACCGCGATCCCGCGCGCCATGGCGGTGTTCGAGCGCTACGCCGGCCCGGAATACAAACACCAGGAAATGGGCCAGCCCAACCTCAGCACCGAGCGTCGTGAACTGGTGGTGCGCTGGATCAGCACCGTGGGCAACTACGACTACATCTTCGACTGGGTCTTCCAGCAGAACGGCACCATCGGTATCGACGCCGGCGCCACCGGCATCGAAGCGGTCAAGGGCGTGAAATCGAAAACCATGCACGAAGACACCGCCAAAGAAGACACCCGCTACGGCACCCTGCTAGACCACAACATCGTCGGCACCACGCACCAGCACATCTACAACTTCCGCCTCGATATGGACGTGGACGGCGAGCAGAACTCGCTGGTGGAAGTGAACCCGGTGGTGCTACCGAACGACCGTGGCGGCCCGCGCACCAGCACCATGCAGACCGAAACCAAAGTAGTCGGCAACGAGCAGCAGGCGGCGCAGAAATTCGACCCGTCGACCGTGCGCCTGCTGACCAACCTCAGCAAGGAAAACAAAGTCGGCAACCCGGTTTCCTATCAGTTGATTCCATACGCTGGCGGCACACACCCGGTGGCCAAGGGTGCCAACTTCGGCAAGGACGAATGGCTGTACCACCGCCTGAGCTTCATGGACAAGCAACTGTGGGTGACGCAATACAACCCCGAGGAAAAATACCCCGAAGGCAAATACCCGAACCGCTCGGACAAGGATTCGGGCCTGGGGCAATTCACCCAGGACAACCACTCCATCGAGAACACCGACGATGTGGTCTGGCTGACCACCGGCACCACCCACATCGCCCGTGCCGAAGAATGGCCGATCATGCCAACCGAATGGGTGCATGTGCTGTTGAAGCCGTGGAACTTTTTCGATGAGACGCCAACGCTTAACCTATAAACCTAAATAAACAAGGCGACCAAATGCTGATCCGTTAAGCCTTTTGCTTGACCTTGGCTGCAAGAAAGCAACATCCGATGCCTGTACTGGCATCGGATTTTTTTATGCATCTCGTCGAACATTGATACCCCCCACAAATCACCCCTACCCTACGACTCGATTGAGGCGCGGAGGGGGGGGGTATTGCTCAGCCCTTCTGATCGAGTTAAGCCCCCGAAGTATCCGATCAAAATAAAAAATGCCAGTCAGCTTAACTGACTGGCATTAATTTAAGGAGATTCCTGACACAGGCTCTTTAAAGCCCTTTCGCGTTAAGCATGCTTTTTGCGGTACTCCCCCGGAGAAACCCCGAAACGCGCTTTGAACGCCGTTGAGAAATAGCTCGAATTGGAAACCCCCCACGAGTAACCCAGGTCCGACAGCTTCTGCTCCGCCCCCGATTGGCGCAAGGATTCAGCACACAAATCCAGGCGGCGATTTTTGATGTATCGAGCGACCACCAGACCCCTCCTGGAAAACATCCGATAAAGACCACGCTTCGAAAGACCGACTCTTTGTGCCAACCATTCAGGGCAGAGGTCTTCCGAACGGATATGATCGTCAATGCAGTCAAGGGTCTTGCGGAAGATGCGCTCATGCAAATCACTGCAGTCGTCTGTACGACTTATCGCTGGCCGCAGCAAGCTTACAACGGCCTCCAGGGTCGCCTCGCTTTCTTGCTGGTTCAGGTTTTTCTGGCGAGTGACATCCAGTATCAGATGATGAGAAAGCATTGCAATAGGTGATGTCGCGGCAATCCGGTGACAGCATTTGACCTGTTTGAAACGCAGGGTATGCTCAACCAAACGGCAAGGCAGAATCAGCGATAACTGTCGGGAATTCTCACTGTAGATGAAGTCACTAGGGCGTGAAGCGTTGATCAGGGTGATATCACCGGCCGACAGCAAAACCCGACTATCACCTTGAGCCATACCGGCTGTGCCCTTGAGCTGGAATACCGCAAAGTATTTCCCTCCTTCGCCAGCGGCGACCTCCAACGACGTTCGATAGAGCCGAGCCTGGTAGGCATCGACAAAACTGAGTTTCAGCGCGCCGCTTTGGTATTCCTGAATCTGGCCGGAGAACTCAGCCCCCAGTGCTTGTGCGCTGAAAGCGCCACAGATCTGATTGATCTGATGGATCCATTGATCAAACCCATCACGGCGATGTGCAGTTGTATACATCATGTCAGGCCTCACGCAGGGTTATTTTTATTGTCTACGCCACCCCAATAAATCGGGATGATTCGAATCTCCTGAACAGTGATTCTCCTCGAACAAGAGCGGGCTATCTAAGCCCGCCAAAACGGCGATAAAAACTTTCGCCGACATCCGGTAACGGGCCATCGGCAGTCTCCAGCGCACCGTTCAACCACTCCTCCGCCTTGGCGAAGATCAATCGGTAAATGTTGCGGCACAACTGTCGGGCTGCGCGACCCTCCCAGTCACCGGGTAACAACTCATCCGGTAACTGCGGGTCGCGCAACAGCAATTTACGATATTCATGAACAAGCAGAACCCGAGTCAGAAAACAATCGGACGGCTGCAAGTTCTCTTGCTCGCGCAGTGCTTGCCAGAGCGGTCGGAACAGCTGAATGAATTCGCTGTAATGGGCCGCCAGTTCTTCGATGCTCCAGCTCTCGCGCACTTGCAGGCGCAGCGCCTTGGAGGCCAACACATCCTGGACAGCAGTTTCGAAGACGATGGTTTCTTCTTGGGCACCAAGGTCGATCAGGGTCGCATTGACATCGGCCCGATCGCTGCGTGGACAGGCCAATACCGTGGGCGAGATCGCACCAAAACCTTGCCACTCCAGCTCTTCACGCACCTGCTTGCGCTTGTCCTGCGTCAGCTGCGAGAGCATCACCAAGCACCAGGAACCGTCCCAGGCCGGTACGGCTGAATTGTAGACCCGCTTGAAGGCCTTATCGAAACGCCGCCGACCTGTACCTGTCAGGCTGTAATAGCTACGGCGACCCACTTTTTCGGCGGTCAGCCAGCCTTCCTTGGTCAGTCGAAAAATCGACGTACGGATCAGCCTTTCATTGATACCTATGGGTTCGAGCAACTGGATAAGGCTGCCCAGCCACACTGTACCGCCGTGCGGTTCGATCGCATCCCCATACAGGGTGATGATCAATGAACTGGCGCGGATCGGCGTCTGTTCCTGAAAGCGTGTGATAAGAGTATTCAACGGAGCAAGGGACGACATGGGCGTACCGGATAGGAAAAAGGCTGAAATATACCCGGCGAGCGGGCCTCGTGACCATCGCGCTGTTGCGCCGCCCGCTCATCGCGCCACCGTTCCCTTGGGCCGTAAGCCTCTGTCGCTGATGCGTGGGCGATCAGGCTCCGGCTCACTCAGCGGCTCGCAGACCTGCATCTGCTCAAGACAACGTTTGGCCAGTTGCTGATACTCGCGAGTCCCCGCCTGCTTCCACGATACCTCCTCATCACTGAGACTGCGCTTGACGCTGGCCGGTGCACCCATAACCAGAGACTGCTCCGGGCATTCAAATCCGGCTTTGACAAAAGCCGCCGCGGAGACAAATGAGCGAGGACCGATGCGCGCATTGTCCATTACCACGGCATTCATGCCCACCAAAGCATCGGCGCCAATCCGGCAGCCATGCAATACCGCGCCATGGCCGATATGGCCGTTACGCTCGACCACCGTGTCGCTGTCCGGGAAACCATGCATCACGCACGTGTCCTGTAGGTTGGCACCCTCCTCCAGCACAATCCGGCCAAAGTCCCCGCGCAGACTGGCCAGCGGCCCGATGTAGCAATGGGGGCCAACAATCACGTCACCGATCAGCACCGCTGACGGATGAATATAGGCACTGGGGTCGACCACCGGGGTCAGACCATCGAGGCTGTAGCAGGTCATGGCGCGTTTCCTCCAAGAGCAGATAGCGCAAAGCTATGCTGACATGGGAATACCTTGTATCACATTTTATTTACCACCATAAACAACACAAAACCGTATCGCTTTTAACTCCTCTTTTTATGCCTGCCATATCTGCCGCTAAAATGGTCATAAAAACCATTAAACATAGAAAAATTGACGGCATTTTACTTTTATAGGCCAAGGATACCCCACAACACCCTGACACTTGAGACACATAAAACAAATTTTAATGTTGCATTTCTGTATCGCATTGAAGGTATACTCGGGTAGCCCGGCCTACCGCGCCGCCCCAAAAATGAGCCGGCATTAAAGCCGAGCGTGCACCGTGAGGGCATCCGCCATGCCTCTAACCCTTGCCGTCGAACTGATCGAGCCCGGCGTCCGCCTGATTACCCTGCAACGCCCGCAAGCCCTGAACGCCCTGACCACCGAGTTGCTGGGCGAACTGGCCGACGAACTGAATGCCGCGCAAGCAGACCCGGACACCCGCGCCGTGGTCCTCACCGGCAGCCGCAAGGCCTTCGCCGCTGGCGCCGACATCAAGGAAATGGCCGAGCGCAACCTGGTCGGCATCCTCGACGATCCGCGCCAGGCGTCGTGGCAAACCATCACCCGCTTCAGCAAACCGCTGATCGCCGCGGTCAACGGCTTCGCCCTCGGCGGTGGCTGCGAACTGGCCATGCATGCCGACATCATCATTGCCGGCGAGGACGCCCGCTTCGGCCAACCGGAAATCAACCTCGGGATCATGCCCGGCGCCGGTGGCACCCAACGCCTGCTGCGCGCCGTCGGCAAATCCATGGCCATGCAGATGGTGCTGACTGGCGAGCCGATCGACGCCCGCCAGGCCCAACGCGCCGGCCTGGTCAGCGAAGTGACGCAACCGGAATTTACCGTCGACCGCGCCCTGCACATCGCCCGCAGCATCGCGGTCAAGGCGCCACTGGCCGTGCGCCTGGCCAAGGAAGCGCTGCTCAAGGCCATGGACACCGACCTGGCCAGCGGCCTGCGCTTCGAGCGCCACGCCTTCACCGTGCTGGCCGGCACCCGCGACCGCGATGAAGGCATTGCCGCCTTCCAGGAAAAGCGCAGCCCGACTTTCACTGGGCAATAAAGCGGCCACAGAAATCCGAACTCGAATGACCTCCAAGAGAGCGCCAAGACCATGAACTTCGAACACATCCTGTTTTCCATCGAGGCCGGCGTCGCCCTGCTCAGCCTCAACCGGCCGGACCAGCTCAACAGCTTCAACACCCAGATGCATGGCGAAGTGAAGGAAGCGCTGAAACAGATTCGGCAGAACCCGGACGTGCGCGTACTGCTGCTGACCGGTGAGGGTCGCGGTTTCTGCGCCGGGCAGGACCTGAGCGACCGCAACGTCGCGCCGGGCAGCGCGGTGCCGGATCTGGGCGAGTCCATCGAGAAGTTCTACAACCCGCTGATCCGTCAGTTGCGCGACCTGCCGCTGCCGGTGATCTGCGCGGTCAACGGCGTGGCGGCCGGTGCCGGCGCCAACATTCCGCTGGCCTGCGACCTGGTATTGGCCGCGCGCTCGGCCAGCTTCATCCAGGCGTTCTGCAAGATCGGCCTGATCCCGGATTCCGGTGGCACCTGGACCTTGCCGCGCCTGGTCGGCATGGCCCGCGCCAAGGCCCTGGCCCTGCTCGGCAATCGCCTGAGCGCCGAACAGGCCGAGCAATGGGGCCTGATCTACCGCTGCGTGGAAGACGCCGAGCTGCGCGATGAAGCGCTGAAACTGGCCCGCCACCTCGCCACGCAACCGACCTACGGTCTGGCGCTGATCAAGCGCAGCCTGAACGCCAGCCTGAGCAACAGCTTCGACGAGCAGCTGGACCTGGAGCGCGACCTGCAGCGCCTGGCCGGGCGTAGCGAGGATTACCGCGAAGGCGTCGGCGCCTTCATGGAAAAACGCACCCCAAGTTTCAAGGGACGCTGAGACATGACCGCACTGAATACGACTGCACGCATCGCGGTGATCGGCGCCGGGGCCATGGGTGCCGGTATCGCTCAGGTGGCGGCACAAGCCGGTCATCCGGTATTGCTGCTGGACAACCGCCCCGGCGCGGCGGCGCAGGCCATCGAAGGCATTGATCGGCAACTGGGCAAACGGGTCGAAAACGGCAAGCTGTCCGCCGCAGCGCGCAGCGCCACCATCGCCAACCTGCAAGCGGTGGAAGCCATCGAAGCCCTGGCCGACCGCGACCTGATCATCGAGGCCATCGTCGAGAACCTCGAGGTCAAGCGCACACTGTTTCGCCAGCTCGAAGGCATCTGCGGCGAGCACTGCATCCTGGCCAGCAACACCTCGTCGCTGTCGATCACCAGCATCGCCGCGCAGCTTGATCATCCGCAGCGCTTGCTTGGCCTGCACTTCTTCAACCCGGCGCCAGTGATGGCGCTGGTAGAAGTCGTCTCCGGCCTGGCCAGCGATCCGGCATTGGCTGAATGCCTGTACGACACTGCCAGGGCCTGGGGCAAAAAACCGGTGCACACCCGCTCCACGCCGGGTTTCATCGTCAACCGCGTGGCCCGGCCGTTCTACGCCGAGAGCCTGCGGATGCTTCAGGAAGGCGCTGCCGATTGCCCGACGCTGGATGCGCTGATGCGCGAAGCCGGCAGATTTGCCATGGGCGCGTTCGAACTGACCGACCTGATCGGCCACGACGTCAACTACGCCGTGACCTGCTCGGTGTTTGACGCCTATTACCAGGACACCCGCTTCCTGCCGTCGCTGATCCAGAAGGAACTGGTGGACGGCGGGCGTCTGGGGCGCAAAAGCGGCCAGGGTTTCTACAGCTACACCCAAGGTGCCGAACGTCCGCAAGCCGCTGAAATCAGCAGCAGCGCGAGCGTCGAGACTTGTATCGCCGAAGGTGACCTTGGCATCGCCCAGGGTTTGCTGGAGCGCTTGAGCGAGCAAGGTGTCGAAGTCATCCGGCGCGACGGCCGCGGGTTGCTGCGAGTGGGTGACGCGGTGCTGGCCTTGAGCGATGGCCGCATGGCCTGCCAGCGTGCCCAGGAAGATGGGTTGCGCAATCTGATACTGCTGGATCTGGTCCACGATTACGCCAAGGCCCAGCGCATCGCCATCAGCTACTCGAACGGCATTGATCCACTGGCGCTCGAACAGGGCGTGGCCCTGCTGCAACGGGCCGGCCTCAAGATCAGCCTGCTCAGCGACAGCCCGGCCCTCGCGGTCTTGCGCACCGTGGCGATGCTCGCCAACGAAGCCGCCGACGCCCTGCTGCAAGGCGTGGCCTCGGCCGCCGACATCGATCTGGCCATGCGCGCCGGGGTCAATTATCCACAGGGCCCGCTGGCCTGGGCCGACACCATCGGTCTTCCCCACATCCTGACCGTGCTGGACAACCTGCAAGCCGCCTACGGCGAAGAACGCTATCGCCCATCGCTGCTGCTGCGACGCCGGGTCGCCGAAGGGAGAACCTTCCATGACTAACCGCGAAGCGATGAACCTCGCCAGCGACTGCGCGCAAGCGTTGTTCCAGCGCGACACCGCCAGCCAGGCCATGGGCATGCGCCTGCTGTCCACCGGTCCCGGTTGCGCCCGGGTCGACATGACCGTGCGCGCCGACATGCTCCAGGACCACGGTACCAGCCACGGCGGCTACCTGTTTACCCTCGCCGACGCGGCGTTCGCCTTTGCCTGCAACAGTTACAACGAAGCCACGGTGATCCTCGGTTGCAGCATCCACTACATCGCCCCGGCCCGTCTGGGCGATACCTTGACAGCAGACTGCATTGAGCAAAGCCCCTCCGGCCGCACCGACAACTATGCCGTACGTATTGAAAACCAAGTGGGCCATCTAATAGCCCTGTTCCATGGCCAATCCTACAAAGTGCGCGGCCCGGTGCTGACGCAGGAGAACCCGAATGAATGACGCCCTGATCATCGACGCGGTACGCACCCCCATCGGCCGTTACGCTGGCGTCCTGAGCGGCGTGCGCGCCGACGACCTCGGCGCGGTGCCGTTGCGCGAACTGCTGCGCCGCCACCCGCAAGTCGACTGGAACACGGTCGACGACGTGATCTACGGCTGCGCCAACCAGGCCGGCGAAGACAACCGCAACGTCGCGCGCATGTCGGCGTTGCTGGCCGGGTTGCCGGTCAGCGTGCCGGGCACCACCCTCAATCGCCTGTGCGGCTCCGGCCTGGATGCCATAGGCACCGCCGCCCGGGCGATTCGCAGCGGCGAAACCGGGTTGATGCTGGTCGGTGGCGTTGAATCCATGTCCCGCGCACCACTGGTGATGGGCAAGGCCGAGCAGGCGTTTTCCCGTGCGGCCGAGATCTTCGATACCACCATCGGCTGGCGCTTCGTCAATCCGTTGATGAAAAAGGCCTACGGAATCGACTCCATGCCGGAAACGGCAGAGAACGTCGCCGAACAGTTCAACATCTCCCGGGCCGACCAGGACGCCTTCGCCCTGCGCAGCCAGCAACGCGCTGCCGCTGCCCAGGCCAACGGGCGCCTGGCCAAAGAGATCGTCGCCGTGGAGATCCCCCAGCGCAAAGGCCCGGCCAAGGTGGTCGAGCACGACGAACATCCACGCGGCGACACCACCCTTGAGCAGCTTGCCAAACTGGGGACGCCGTTCCGCGAAGGCGGCAGCGTCACCGCCGGCAACGCCTCCGGGGTCAACGACGGTGCCTGCGCCCTGTTGCTGGCCAGCCCGGAAGTCGCCAAGCGCCACGGCCTGACCGCCCGCGGCCGGGTCGTGGCGATGGCCACTGCCGGCGTCGAACCCCGGATCATGGGCATCGGCCCGGTGCCGGCAACGCGCAAGGTGCTGGAACAGGCCAACCTGAGCCTGGCGGACATGGACGTGATCGAGCTCAACGAAGCCTTCGCCGCACAAGGTCTGGCGGTGCTGCGCGAACTGGGCCTGAGCGACACCGATCCACGGGTCAACCCCAACGGCGGCGCCATCGCCCTTGGCCATCCGCTGGGCATGAGCGGCGCGCGACTGGTCACCACCGCCCTGCATGAGCTGGAAGAACGTAACGGCCGTTACGCCCTGTGCACCATGTGCATCGGCGTCGGCCAGGGGATCGCGCTGATCATCGAGCGTCTATCCCACTAAAGAATCGCGATTCCCGGGGAGCCGAGAGGTATCCTTGGGGCATGCACTCAAAGCCCCTGCGCGCAGGGGCTGTAACACAAAAACAACTCGAGTGAACACATGAACATGCCAATTGCCAAAGCCGTGTCTAATCCACAGCTGGACCCAATGGAAACCGCCAGCATCGACGAACTGCGCCAGCATCAGCTGGAGCGCCTGCGCTGGAGCCTGAACCACGCCTACAACAACGTGCCGCTGTACCGTCAGCGCTTCGATGCACTGGGCGTGCACCCCGATGACCTCAAGTCCCTCGAGGACCTGGCGAAATTCCCTTTCACCACCAAGTCCGACCTGCGGGACAACTACCCCTACGGCATGTTTGCCGTACCGATGAGCGACGTGGTGCGCCTGCATGCATCCAGCGGCACCACCGGCAAACCGACCGTGGTCGGCTACACCCAGAACGACATCGACACCTGGGCCAATGTGGTGGCCCGCTCGATCCGCGCCGCTGGCGGCCGTCGTGGCGACAAAGTGCACATTTCCTACGGCTACGGCCTGTTCACCGGCGGCCTCGGCGCGCATTACGGTGCCGAACGCCTGGGCTGCACGGTGATCCCGATGTCCGGCGGCCAGACTGAAAAACAAGTGCAACTGATCAAGGATTTCCAGCCGGACATCATCATGGTCACGCCGTCCTACATGCTCAACATCGCCGACGAAATCGAGCGCCAGGGCATCGACCCGCACAAACTGGCCCTGCGCCTGGGCATCTTCGGTGCCGAACCGTGGACCGCCGAACTGCGCAGCGCCATTGAGGCACGCATGGGCATCACCGCCCTGGACATCTACGGCCTCTCGGAAATCATGGGCCCGGGCGTGGCCATGGAATGCGCCGAAACCAAGGACGGCCCGACCATCTGGGAAGACCACTTCTACCCGGAAATCATCGACCCGGTGACCGGCGAAGTACTGCCGGACGGGCAGATGGGTGAACTGGTGTTCACCTCCCTGAGCAAAGAAGCCCTGCCGATGATCCGCTACCGCACCCGCGACCTGACGCGTCTGCTGCCGGGCACCGCGCGTCCCATGCGACGCATCGACAAGATCACCGGGCGCAGCGATGACATGCTGATCATCCGCGGGGTCAACGTGTTCCCGACGCAAATCGAGGAACAGGTGCTGAAAACAAAACAGCTCGCAGAGTCCTACGAGATTCACCTGTATCGCAATGGCAACCTGGACAGCGTTGACGTGCATGTCGAACTCAAGGCTGAGCACCAGCACCTGAGCGACGAACAGCAGAAGGCTATTTGTGGCGAGTTGAGCAAGCACATCAAGACGTATATCGGGATCAGTTCGCGGATCGTTTTGCAGCCTTTCCACTCGATCAAGCGTTCAGAGGGCAAAGCCTGTCACGTCATAGACAATCGCCCAAAAGGATGACTGCTGCACCTTACAGCCCCGCTTCGGCGGGGTTTTTTTTGCCTGCAAAAAGACCGTTTGGCGCAAAGCGATACAAAAAACAAATACGACACGTCATTTTGTGTTTGATATTAATTTATGTATCGCTTATAAAGTTCTCCATGCCTCAGAACAGATTCAAGGCGGGAGACCAAAAATGTACGCACAGCTCGTAGAAACCGGCGTCAAGCGCATAAAAGACCTCTCGGAAATGTCCGAACAGGAACGCGCCTTCCAGGAAAAAATCGATTCAGAAATCAAGATCGAAGCCAAGAACTGGATGCCAGATGCCTACCGCCAGACCCTGATCCGGCAGATTTCCCAGCACGCCCACTCCGAAATCGTCGGCATGCTGCCCGAAGGCAACTGGGTCACCCGCGCGCCAAGCCTCAAACGCAAACTGCAACTGATGGCCAAGATCCAGGACGAAGCCGGCCACGGCCTGTACCTGTACAGCGCCATGGAAACCCTGGGCGCCGACCGCGATGAAGAGATCGACAAGCTGCACAGCGGCAAGGCCAAGTACTCGAGCATCTTCAATTACCCGACGCTGAACTGGGCCGACATGGGCGCGGTGGGCTGGCTGGTGGATGGCGCGGCGATCGTCAACCAGGTGGTGCTGCAGCGCACCTCCTACGGCCCGTATTCACGGGCGATGATCCGCATCTGCAAGGAAGAGAGCTTCCACCAGCGCCAAGGCTACGAAATCCTCCTGACCATGATGCGCCACGGCAATCAGGCGCAAAAAGACATGGTCCAGGACGCGATCAACCGCCTGTGGTGGCCGTCGCTGATGATGTTCGGCCCGAGCGACGAACACTCGCCGAACAGCGCGCAATCCATGGCCTGGAAAATCAAGCGCCAGAGCAACGACGAACTGCGCCAGCGCTTCATCGACCAGACCATCCCGCAACTGGAGCTGCTGGGCTGCACCTGCCCCGATCCGGACCTGAAGTGGAACGCCGAGCGCGGCCACTACGATTTCGGCGAGATCCAGTGGAACGAATTCTACGAAGTGCTCAAGGGCAACGGCCCGTGCAACCAGGAACGCGTCGCCACTCGCCGCAAGGCGATTGAAGACGGTGCCTGGGTTCGTGAAGCCGCCGTCGCCCACGCCCGCAAAAAACAAAACAAGAACGCCGCCTGATCCGGCCACCTGATGTGGAGTAACTGAAATGTCCGAGTGGACCCTCTTCGAAGTCTTCGTGCGCAGCAAGCACGGCCTGAACCACAAGCACGTCGGCAGCGTGCACGCCGCCGACACCACCATGGCCATCGAGAACGCCCGCGAGCTCTATACCCGCCGCAGCGAAGGCGTGAGCCTGTGGGTGGTGCCGTCGGCACTGATCACCGCCTCGTCGCCGGATGAGAAAGACCCGCTGTTCGACCCGTCGGACGACAAGGTCTACCGCCACGCCAGCTTCTACGAGCTGCCGGCCGAAGTCGGGCACATGTGAGGTCGACCATGGACAACAAGACTGATCTGATCGAATACCTGCTGCGCCTCGGTGACAGCGCCCTGATCCAGGGCCAGCGCCTGTGCCAGTGGTGCGGCAAGGCACCGGCACTGGAAGAAGAACTGGCGCTGATGAACGTCGGCCTGGACCTGGTGGGCCAGGCGCGCAACTGGCTGGAGTACGCCGCCGAACTGCTGGACGACGGCCGCGATGCCGATCATCTGGCGTTCCGCCGCGACGAGCGCGCCTACCGCAACCTGCTGCTGGTGGAACAACCCAACGGCGATTACGCGGTGACCATCCTCAAGCAGTTCCTGTATGACGCCTGGCACCTGCCGGTGTTGCAGGGCCTGAGCCAGTCCAGCGATGAACGCATCGCCGGGATCGCCGCCAAAGCGGTGAAGGAAGTGACCTATCACCTGCGCCGCTCCGGCGAGTGGGTCGAGCGTCTGGGTGACGGCACCGAGGAGAGCCACAAGCGCATGCTCGCGGCGATCCCCGAGGTCTGGCGCTTCACCGTGGAACTGATCGCCGCCGATGACAGCGAACAGCGCCTGTGCGCAGCCGGTATCACTCCGGACATCGCCGCCGTAGCTGCGCAGTGGCAAGCCAAAGTCGAGCAGATCTTCGCCAGCGCCACCCTGCCCGTGCCGGCCGCGCCGAGCTATTTCTACCTGAATGCACGCAAGGGCCTGCACACCGAACACTTAGGGATTCTGCTGGCCGAAATGCAGTTCCTGCCACGAGCGTACCCCGATGCAACCTGGTGAGCTGATCGCCAGCGACCTCGGCGCCCGGCCGGCACAACCGACCGACCTGGCCGCCGCATGGGCGATTTTGGCAGAGGTCATGGACCCGGAAGTGCCGGTGGTCAGCGTGGTCGACCTGGGCATCGTCCGGGATCTGGACTGGCAGGCCGGCCACCTTCATGTGGTGGTTACGCCGACCTACTCCGGCTGCCCCGCCACCGAAGTGATCGAGGGCGACATCCGTGCCGCCCTGGAACAGGCCGGTTTCAGCGCCCCGCACCTGGAGCGCAAATTGACCCCGGCCTGGACCACCGACTGGATCAGCGACAGCGGCCGTGAACGCCTGCGTGCCTACGGCATCGCACCGCCCGAGGGCAGCACCAGCAAACGCAGCCTGCTCGGCGAAAGCCCGCTGATCGTCTGTCCGCAATGCGGCAGCGCCCACACCGAGGTGCTCAGCGAATTCGGTTCCACTGCGTGCAAGGCCCTGTACCGCTGCGTCGATTGCCGGGAACCGTTCGACTATTTCAAGTGCATCTGAGCGGCGAATCGGCCGTCCCAGCTGGAGAACAACAATGAGCAAATTTCACAGCCTGACCATCAAGGACGTGCGCGCCGAAACCCGTGACGCGGTGTCCATCGCCTTCGAGATTCCGCAGGACCTGCAAGACAGCTTCCACTTCACCCAGGGCCAGCACCTGGTGATGCGCACGCAACTGGACGGCGAAGAAGTACGCCGCTCGTACTCGATCTGCACCGGGGTCAACGACGGTGAACTGCGCGTGGCGATCAAGCGTGTGGCCGGCGGTCGTTTCTCCGCGTTTGCCAACGAGCAATTGAAGGCCGGACACAGCCTGGAAGTCATGCCGCCCGCCGGGCATTTCAGCGTAGAGCTCGACCCGGCGCGCCATGGCAACTACCTGGCTGTGGCGGCGGGCAGCGGCATCACGCCGATCCTGTCGATCATCAAGACCACCCTGGAAACCGAGCCCAACAGCCGCGTGACTCTGCTGTACGGCAACCGCTCCAGCTCCGGTGCGCTGTTCCGCGAACAGCTTGAGGACTTGAAGAACCGTTACCTGCAGCGCCTGAACCTGATTTTCGTGTTCAGCCGCGAGCAGCAGGATGTCGACCTGTACAACGGTCGGATCAACGCCGAGAAATGCGAGCAGCTGTTCAGCCGCTGGCTCGACGTCAAAGCCCTCGACGCCGCCTTCATCTGTGGCCCGCAGGAAATGACCGAGACCGTGCGCGACAGCCTCAAGGCCAAGGGCATGCGGCCTGAGCGAATCCATTTCGAACTGTTCGCCGCCGCCGGCAGCGAGCAAAAGCGTGCCGCCCGCGAAGCCGCCCGCCAGGTCGATGCGGCGGTCAGCCAGATCACCGTGATCAGCGACGGCCGTGCCCTGGCCTTCGACCTGCCGCGCAACAGCCAGAGCATCCTCGATGCGGGTAACGAGCAAGGCGCGGAGCTGCCCTACTCGTGCAAGGCCGGCGTGTGCTCGACCTGCAAGTGCAAGGTCATCGAAGGCGAAGTGGAAATGGACAGCAACCACGCCCTGGAAGACTACGAAGTGGCCGCCGGCTATGTGCTGTCGTGCCAGGCCTTCCCGATCAGCGACAAGGTGGTGCTGGATTTCGACCAGCTCTGATATCCGATTCACACCAAAACCTGTGGGAGCGAGCTTGCTCGCGATAGCGTCGGGTCAGTCAGCACAGCCAGTGACTGTCATGCCCTCATCGCGAGCAAGCTCGCTCCCACAAGGGTGCGGTGATCGACCCGAATACACCGTTTCACCCAAAACAAAAACAACAAAGGAGCGCGCGTCATGACACCCCAGGAAGTAGAACTCATCCACCAGCACCCCGACTTCATCCAGCTGGTTCGTCGCAAACAGAAGCTGTACTGGTCGCTGAGCCTGACCATGCTGGTGATCTATTTCGGCTTCGTGCTGCTGGTGGCTTTCTCCCCTTCTACCCTCGGCCAATCCCTGAGCGGCGGCGTGACCACCGTGGGCATGCTGGTGGGTGTCGTCATCGTCGGGCTGGCGTTTGCGCTGACCGGTTTCTATGTCTATCGCGCCAACAACGTGATCGACCCGCTGAATGAAAAACTCAAGCAGGAGTGCGCACGATGAGCCGCCTTCTCGCGTTGTTCCTGCTGCCGCTGGCGGCTGTCACTGATTTTGCGATGGCCGCCGACGGCGCAGCCCGCCCACTGAACTGGAACGCCATCGGCATGTTCCTGGTGTTCGTGCTGTTCACCCTTGGCGTGACCCGCTGGGCGGCACTTCGCACCCGCTCGGCCAGTGATTTCTACACCGCCGGCGGCGGCATGACAGGCTTCCAGAACGGCCTGGCGATTGCCGGCGACATGATCTCGGCGGCGTCCTTCCTCGGCATTTCCGCGATGATGTTCCTCAACGGCTACGACGGTTTGCTCTACGCCTTGGGCGTATTGGCCGGCTGGCCGATCATCCTGTTCCTGATCGCCGAACGCTTGCGCAACCTCGGTAAGTACACCTTCGCCGACGTGGTTTCCTATCGCCTGGAACAGACGCCAGTGCGCCTGACCTCGGCCTTCGGCACCCTGACCGTGGCCCTGATGTACCTGGTGGCGCAGATGGTCGGCGCCGGCAAGCTGATCGAATTGCTGTTCGGCATCGACTACCTCTACGCCGTCATGCTGGTCGGCGTGTTGATGGTGTTCTACGTAACCTTCGGCGGCATGCTCGCCACTACCTGGGTGCAGATCATCAAAGCGGTGATGCTGCTGTTCGGCACCAGTTTCATGGCGTTCATGGTGCTCAAGCACTTCGGCTTCAGCACTGAGGCGATGTTTGCCGGTGCCACCGCCGTGCATGCCAAAGGCAACGCGATCATGGCCCCCGGCGGCTTGCTGTCCAACCCGATCGACGCGATTTCCCTGGGGCTGGGCATGATGTTCGGCACCGCCGGTCTGCCGCATATCCTGATGCGTTTCTTCACCGTCAGCGATGCCAAGGAAGCGCGTAAAAGCGTGTTCTACGCCACCGGTTTCATCGGCTACTTCTACCTGCTGCTGATCATCGTCGGCTTCGGCGCCATCGTCATGGTCGGCACCGATCCGGCGTTCCGTGACGCCAGCGGCGCGATTATCGGCGGTGGCAACATGGTCGCCGTGCACCTGGCCCACGCGGTAGGCGGCAACCTGTTCCTCGGCTTCATCTCGGCGGTGGCCTTCGCCACCATTCTGGCGGTGGTCGCGGGGCTGGCGCTGTCCGGCGCCTCGGCGGTGTCCCACGACCTGTATGCCTGCGTGATGCGCAAGGGCCAGGCCAGCGAACAGCAGGAGATGCGCGTGTCGCGCATCGCCACCCTGTGCATCGGTGTGCTGGCGATCATCCTCGGCCTGCTGTTCGAATCGCAGAACATTGCGTTCCTGTCCGGTCTGGTGCTGGCCATCGCCGCATCGGTGAATTTCCCGGTGCTGTTCCTCTCGATGTACTGGAAAGGCCTGACCACCCGTGGCGCTGTCCTCGGCAGTCTGTCCGGACTGGTCTCGGCGATTGTGTTGCTGGTGCTGAGCCCGGCGGTGTGGGTCAACGTGATGCATCACGACAAGGCGCTGTTCCCGTACTCCAACCCGGCGCTGTTTTCCATGAGCCTGGCGTTCTTGAGTGCATGGCTGTTTTCCGTCACCGACACCTCGCCCCGTGCAGCCCTTGAGCGTGGCCGTTATCTGGCGCAGTTCATCCGCTCAATGACCGGCATCGGTGCCACCGGCGCCAGCAAACACTAAACAACGATCGATCTGATGGCAGGAAATAAAAAATAATGACACCCGCGTGTACTGTACCCCGCAAATCACTGTTTTCGCTGGCCGCCGCATTGAGTCTGCCCATGATCGCCCCCAGCGCCATGGCCGACTTCATCGGCGACAGCAAGGCCCGCATTGATATGCGCAACCACTACATCAACCGCGACTTCCGTCAGGACAACGCGCCGCAATCCAAGGCCGAAGAATGGGCCCAGGGATTCACTGCGCGCATCGAGTCCGGGTTCACCGACGGCACCTTCGGTTTCGGTCTCGACGCACTGGGCGAACTGGGGATCAAGCTCGACTCCAGTCCCGACCGTCGTGGCACCGGGCTGCTGCCGTTTGGCCCGCAGAGCCATGAGCCGGACGACGAGTACAGCGAGCTGGGCCTGACCGGAAAATTGCGGGTATCCAAAAGCGTGTTGAAACTCGGCACCCTGCAGCCCTTGTTGCCAGTGGCGACTTACAACGACACACGCCTGTTGGGTTCGACCTTTGAAGGTGGCTTGCTGACCAGCCAGGAAATCGACGGCCTGACGGTGAATGCCGGACGCCTGACCAAGGCCAACCTGCGGGACTCCTCCAGCAACGATGATATCGGCTTCGGCACCGCCACCAGCGATAGCTTCGATTTCGGCGGCGGCAGCTACACGTTCAGCCCACAACTGAACCTGAGCTACTACTACGGCAAGCTCGACCAGATCTATCGCCAGCAATTCGCCGGACTGGTGCATACGCAACCGCTGGGCAATGGCTTCAACCTGCGCAGCGACCTGCGTTATTTCGACAGCCGCGGTGACGGCGCCGAGCGGGCCGGGCGCATCGACAACCGTAATTTCAACGGCATGTTCACGGTGTCCCACGGTGCCCACAAGGTCAGTGCCGCCTACCAGCAATTGTCCGGCGACAGCGCCTTTCCGTTCCTCAACGGCGGTGATCCGTACGTGGTCAACCTGGTGACTTTCAACACCTTTACCCGTGCCGGCGAGGATTCCTGGCAACTGCGTTACGACTATGACTTCGCGGCGCAAGGCATTCCCGGCCTGACCTTCATGACCCGCTACACCGATGGCCGCCACGTCAAGGCGGGCAGCGTCGACAACGGGCGCGAATGGGAGCGCGACACCGATATCAGCTACGTCATCCAGAGCGGTGTGTTCAAGAACGTCAGCCTGCGCTGGCGCAACGTGACCTTCCGTTCCGGCAATGGCCTGACTACCGCCCTCGATGAGAACCGGCTGATCGTCGGTTACACCGTGGCGCTTTGGTAATTCCGAAAGGGCGCGGTCACGGTCGCGCCACAACCCTTCATAATCAGGAGCAATCGTGATGCCCTCTTCACCTGCACTGCATGCCCCCACCCTGCAAAGTTTCATCGCCGGTCGCTGGATCGGCCAACACGGCGCGCAAATCCTGCGCAGCGCTATCGACGGACACGATATTGCTTACACCCATGAAGAGCGCCCGGACTTCGCCGAGGCCATCGAACACGGTCGCCGCCAAGGCGTCAGCGGCCTGATGGCCCTGGACTTCCAGCAACGTGCCCAGCGTCTCAAGGCCCTGGCCCTGTACCTGAGCGAGCGCAAGGAACAGCTCTACGCGATTTCCCACCACAGCGGCGCGACCCGTGCCGACAGCTGGATCGATATCGAAGGCGGCAACAGCACGCTGTTCACCTACGCCAGCCTCGGCTCGCGTGAACTACCGTCGGGCAACGTCGTCCACGAAGGCCCTGCGCTGCAACTGAGCAAAATGGGCTCCTTCGCCGGCACCCACATCCTGGTGCCGCGCGGTGGCGTGGCAGTGCATATTAATGCGTTCAACTTCCCGATCTGGGGCATGCTGGAAAAATTCGCCCCGAGCTTCCTCGCGGGCATGCCGTGCATCGTCAAACCGGCCAGCGCCACCAGCTACCTGACCGAAGCCGTGGTGCGCCTGATGGACGAGTCCGGCCTGTTGCCAGCGGGCAGCCTGCAACTGATCATCGGCGGCACCGGCGACCTGCTCGACCGCCTGCAAGGCCAGGACGTGGTGACCTTCACCGGTTCCGCCGACACCGCGGCCAAGCTGCGAGTCAACCCGAACCTGATCCGCAACTCGGTGCCGTTCACCGCCGAAGCCGACTCGCTGAACTGCGCGATCCTCGCCCCGGACGTGACCCCGGACGATGAAGAGTTCGGGCTGTTCATCAAGGAAGTCGCCCGGGAAATGACCACCAAGGCCGGGCAGAAATGCACCGCCATCCGCCGCGCCATCGTGCCGGCCAAACACATCGATGCCGTGGCCACGCGCCTGCGTGATCGCCTGGCCAAAGTCGTGGTCGGCGACCCGTCGGTGGAAGGCGTGCGCATGGGTGCGCTGGCGTCCCACGACCAGCAGAAAGACGTGGCCGAGCGTCTGGAAATGCTGTTGCAGAGCAGCGACGTGCTGTTCGGCGCCCGTGACGGTTTCGAACCGCGTGGTGCAAATGTCGACAAGGGCGCGTTCTTCGCCCCGACCCTGTTGCAGGCTCGCGACCCGCACGCTGAAGGTGGTGCACACGACATCGAAGCCTTCGGCCCGGTCAGCACCCTGATGGCCTACGACGATCTAGACGAAGCACTGGCCCTGGCCGCACGCGGCAAAGGCAGCCTGGTGGCCAGCCTGGTGACCAAGGATCCACAAATTGCTGCCAAAGCCGTTCCGGTCGCAGCTGCCTTGCACGGCCGACTGCTGGTGCTGGACCGCCACTGCGCCGGCGAATCCACCGGCCACGGCTCGCCACTGCCACAACTCAAGCACGGCGGCCCGGGCCGTGCCGGCGGCGGTGAAGAGCTCGGCGGTTTGCGTGCGGTGAAACACTACCTGCAACGCGCGGCGGTGCAAGGTTCGCCGACCATGCTGGCAGCAGTCACCGGCGAATACGTGCGCGGCGCCAAGGTTATCGAAACCGAGATTCATCCGTTCCGTCGCTACTTCCAGGACCTGCAGATCGGCGAGTCGTTGCTGACTCACCGTCGCACCGTCACCGAGGCGGATCTGGTGAACTTCGGTTGCCTGTCGGGCGACCACTTCTACATGCACTTCGACGACATCGCCGCCAAGGAATCGCAATTCGGCAAGCGCATCGCCCACGGTTACTTCGTGTTGTCGGCAGCGGCCGGCCTGTTTGTGTCGCCAGCCCCCGGCCCGGTACTGGCCAACTATGGCCTGGACACCCTGCGCTTCATCAACCCGGTGGGCATCGGCGACACCATCCAGGCGCGACTGACCTGCAAGCGCAAGATCGACCAGGGCAAGAAAAGCCCGCAAGGCATCCCGCAAGGGGTGGTGGCGTGGGATGTGGAAGTCATCAACCAGTTGGGTGAACTGGTGGCCAGCTATGACATTTTGACTTTGGTGGTGAAACGCGAGGAGTAATTCGCCTCAAAAAAACCAAACGGTAAAGCCCGCTTTCGCACCCCCAAACAAGAACGCAATGTTCAAAGCTGGTCTATCAAAAGACCGGGCGCCAGCCTTGAAAAAGTGCTGGCGCTAATGGTGCACTTCTCTGTCGAAGCGACTTACCCCATGAAAATTTTCAACCAAAGCATCCAAACCAAGATTACCCTACTGACGAGCATCGGCCTGATCTTGGTGGTGGCCCTGCTCGTCGGCTTATCGCTCAACCAGACCCGCACCAGTAACGAGCGAATCAAGGAGGCTAGTGCACACATGCTGGCCGAAGCGGCGCGCCTCACTCTACAGTCCCAGAGCAAGGCACAAGCACTGCAGATCCAGCGCAGCTTCACTCGCACCCATGAATACGGCCAGGGCTTGGCGAATCACCTGCTCTACCTGCGAGAGCGTGCCAACCATGGTGAGCTGAACGCAGAATCCCTGCGGGCCGAACTGACCAGTGAATTGCGCAAGGCTTTGGAACAGAGCCCCGATCTGCTAGGCCTATACTTGGTATTCCAGCCCGATACCCTCGGCGGGCGAGACAGCGGTTTCCGTGGCCGCAACGACCTTGGCAGCAACGACGCCGGACGCTTCTCGGTCTAAACCGGGTGAGCTACAGACGGTGCCGGACGACGAGAAGCTGCTCGCCGATACCTCTCCCGGCCCCAGCGGCGCCCCCCTTCAACGCCTTCTTCACTTGCCCACGTGACAACGCAAGGCTGTACCTACTGGAGCCCTACTTCGACGATTCCTCAGGCAGTCGAAAACTGGTCACCAGTATCGCCTTCCCCTTGCTCGAGAAGGGCATGGTGGTGGCAGTGATCGGTTTTGACATCAGCCTCAACAATCTGCAACAGGACGCCGTGGCCGGTGGTCGCGAGCTGTACAAGGAAAACGGAAGTATCAGCATCATCAGCCCGTCCAAGGTGGTCGCCGGTCATAGCCAGGACGCCAGCCAGCTTGACAAAAACCTGCAGGCAGTGCGGTCGGGTCAAGCCACCGAAATCCTCGACTTCCTGGGTCGTAGTGAGCCCCGCACGTTCATCGACAAGAGGCAGATCAGCGTGCCTGAGCCGCTCGCTCCCCTCCCCGGCGCCAAGCCCTGGGGAGTGCTGCTGGGTGTACCGCAGCAAATCCTGCAGGCGCCAGCTGAAGCCCTGAAGAAGCAGATGGACGATGAGCGCCTACGGCGTTCAGCGTTGGAGTTCGGTCTGGGGTCGATCGCCGCCTTGCTCGGTATCGTACTGATCTGGCTGGCAGCTCGTGGTGTGACCCGGCCGCTGCTGCGGTTGGCCGCTATGCTGGAAGACATCGCCGAAGGCTAAGGTGACCTCACCCGTAGCCTTACCTACACCCGCCGCGACGAGCTGGGCCGCCTGACGCTCGCCTTCAATCGCTTCCTCGATAAGCTGCAACCGGTGATCGCCAAGGTCCAGGGTTCGGTGAGTGATGCTCGTGACACTGCCGACCAATCGACACTGATCGCCCGCCAGACCAGCGAAGGCATGCAACAGCAGCTCCGCGAGATCGAGCAAGTTTCCACCCCCCTGCACGAGATGTCTGCCACAGCCAATGCTTCAGCCCAGTGCGCGGCTCAGGCCGCCGATGCCGCACGTCATGCCAACCAGGTCAACCGCGAAGGACTGGAAGTGATCACCCGCACCACTAACGCCATCCATACCCAGGCACATGACATGAACGAAGCCACATGGCTCAGTTCCAGACCCTGGCGCAAAGCAGCGAGCAGATCGGCTCGGTGCTGGAAGTAATCCATTCCATCGCAGAGCAGACCAACCTGCTGGCCCTTAACGCCGCCATCGAGGCTGCCCGTGCCGGTGACGCCGGACGCGGCTTTGCCGTGGCAGCAGACGAGGTGCGCGGACTGGCGCACCGCACACAGGCTTCGGTAGAGGAAATCCGTCATGTGATCGACAACCTGCAGAATGGCACCCACGATGTGACCCAGGCCATGCAGAGCAGCCACGGCCTAGCGCTGGAAAACGTCAGCCATGTGCAGCAGGCGGTGGCCGCCCTGGAACGCATTGGCGAGGGCGTCGACGTAATCACTGAAATAAATCTGCAGATCGCCAGTGCCGCCGAAGAGCAAAGCAGCGTTGCAGACGAAATCAATCGCAACGTCGAGGCCATCCGCGACGCGACCGAATCGTTGTCGGGCCAAACCGAGCAGTCGGCCCAAGTCAGTCGCCAGCTCAATGAACTGGCCAACTATCAGCAAGGATCGATGCAGCAGTTTCGCGTCTGAGGCCTAAAGACTTCGATGCGTGTTCCTGTATCGAATTAAAAGCATGCTGGTCAAACTGTCGAGAAGACCGGCTGCTCTCTATTTGAACAGCCGGGACTGGATGCCAGTATTGAGTATCTGAAACAGTGCAAAAATAGTGACTTGGTTTGATCGTCGTAGCGCAATCACAGACGAAATTGAGCCACCCTCTGGTTAAAGGAAACGGCCAGTTTGGAAAGCTCCTGACTCGATGCATTGCTCTTTTCAGCACCTGCGGTAGATTCGGCTGACGCATTTTGAATCTTGATCAGACTGCGATCCACCTCCCGAGCGACCTGGGTCTGTTCTTCCGCCGCACTTGCAATCTGTATATTCCGGTCGTTGATTTCCCGAACTCTATCCGCAATGTTCTCGAGCATACGACCGGCAGCCTGAACCAAATCCTGGGTATTACTGGCTAATCCCTGACTCTTGGTCATTGCTAGCACGGACTGATCCGCGCTAGCGCGCACAGCACCAATCATATTTTCGATCTCGCCGGTGGATACCTGAGTGCGGTGCGCGAGAGCTCGAACCTCGTCGGCAACCACAGCAAAACCTCGGCCCAGCTCACCAGCACGAGCAGCCTCAATGGCAGCGTTCAAGGCCAACAGGTTCGTCTGTTCGGCAATGGACTGGATCACATCGAGAACTTTGCCGATTTCACGTGTGTTCTTCGCAAGCTTCTCGACTTGAGCAGCCGACGCATCTAACTCTTCCGTCATGTTGTTAATCGCAACGATCGCACTCTGGGCTTGCTCACGACCTTTCTGCGCCTCCTCGCTGGCGACCTGAGAAGCGCTGGAGGTAGAGACTGCATTGCTGGCAACTTCCTCAACCGCTGCTGTCATTTGGGTCACAGCCGTCGCGACCAGATGGATTTCATCGCTTTGCCGGGCAAGACCGCCGCGACTCTCCTCAGTCACCGCGCTCAGCTCATCAGCAGCGTAAGCCAGCTGACCAGAAGCCCCAGCAATGTGCTGGATCGTCCCCTTGAGACTGGACTGCATGGCGGCCAAGGCGCCCAATAACTGACCCGCTTCATCACGACGGGTGACACGGATGGTTTCCGTCAAATCACCATTGGCGACCCGCTGCGCACTGGACACAGCAAGAGCAATAGGGCGAGAGATGATGCGAGTGATAAACATGCCTAGAGCAAGAGCCGCAAAAAAAGCAATGACGATTCCGGAGTAAAGCAAAAAATTTGCCGTTGCCGCATCCTCTTTCGCGGCGATAGAACCTTCACCGATTTGCCTGTGGATGGAACCGATCATGGTTTCGAAACCAGCCAAAATACGCTCATAACTAGGCAAGACCTCATTGAGCATAATGTCTCGCGTGGCTTGGAGATCACCACGCTCAATCTGAAGCAGCACGCGATCCACACTACTCTGATATGCAGCCCACTCCTTTTCCCCCTGCTCAATTGCCTTACGCTCTTCCTCTGAGGTGGCAGTTTTTTTGTAACCGGCAAATGCCTGTTCGGCTTCAGCTCGAGTATGTTTCAATCGATCTAAAATCATGCTCTTGTCGGCTGTGCTTGAGTTAGTGGCCAACAACAGCAACATAAGATACAGGTCGCGATTCTGACTAATCGTAGCGGAGCGAGACTCTGCGATCTTCACCACGGAAACCAAGCTATGGGAAAAAACGTGCTCAAGGCTTGCCGACAACCGAGTTATTCCGCGATTGCCAAGCAATCCGACCATAAGAGTTATCAGGGCACAGAGAAAGAATGCGATCAACAACTTGGTTGCAAGCTTAGCATTGAGAAACCATGACATGGGCTATATCCTTGTTCGAGCAGCACGCAAATGAGTAGCCACAAAATTGGCACTACTCAAAGAGCGCGGAAAATACGATATTTTTAGAAAGCTAGTGCAGCGCAATACGCACTAATGCAGTTTTCAAACTTTTGTGAGCATGAGGCTAAATAAGAGAGCACATTTTCATCTGCCGGTGACATCAATGATCGCCACCCATACGTCCGAATAATTATAGCATCATCTATGGAGATCGACACACCATCATACCGAACATGTTTATTTTTTTATTTTGACACAACTTCATGGATAAGTGATATTTCGCAACAACACCGAGCGAGCAAACTACAATTAGAATAAGCTTGAAGTTTTTCGAATGAGACAGCCAAGCTTAATGACAGCAGGAAAAATTATTTATATCGATCAATAATAATCACTTTTTTCGTGAGAACTCACAGATCGACTTAATTAATCCACCTCAACTCTATCATCGGCAGAATCCTAAAGCACAAGCAGACGACAGCGATATCCGTTTTCAGCATATTTCCAAGAAACCATGCCTTCCAGAAGAGAAATCCATCGACCATGAGGTGTTTAGCAGCGTCATATTACGTTCGCGCTCCGCGCCATACTAGGACACGAGACGATTTCGGCAGCCGGAATCAAAAAACGCGGCGCACCAATTCAAGGCGACACTTACCAGAAAGACACATAATAGTGCTTCCCATGAACACGAAGCTTTCAGAAGACCCTGCAACTGAGCTCCCATGCACCTTTCTGGGCTTCCAGCCCTCCACCTCCCACGAATGCGCACCGCAGAGGCTGCCATGGGCGCTAATCGTGCCACCTCAACATCTCATCTTTCAGAGCTACACCACCATCTCGCCCTTCCGCTCACCAAATACCAACATTGGCTGAACGATCCGCAGGCACCTCTCAGTGAACCCTTTTAACCAGATTAGCTCCTCGACCTTGATTGAACCGAAAACACACTATCCATTTTCGGCACAATTTCAGAGAGGTATCGGGGAGAGGAATAAAACTTGCCTCGTAATTAGCGATCATCCAATGGTGCCGCAACATGAACAACAACACCCAGGCCCAAAAGGCTAGTGCACAGCCACCTTACTTGAGCCGCATACAGACCTACGACCCCGACGAGCACGCTCATCGTCTGAGTGGCTGGCGCCTTAGCTATGACCAGTTGAGCCATGGTCGTTTCGAAGGCGAACTCGACGAGTTTCGTTCGGACAAGATTCAGATGGTCCGCGACCGCTCTAATCAGGCTATGAAGAAGAAAGGCGCGGCGGCGGAAGGTACGATTGCCTTCTGCGTCCCCCTGAGGAAACACGATAATGTGTACTGCTCAGGACATCAGATCTGCGAGCCCTATGTGATGGTGGCGCATAGCGACAACATGCCCGAACTCAAGGTCCCCGAAATTGTCGACATCCTTCTGGTCGCGATCGATCAGGGCTCGCTACAACACACACTTGAGTGCCAGGGTAGCAATTTTCGAATTACCGATTTTCCCAAGTGTTACCCAACTGGCGGCACGCCCGCTTGGCATGAGCTGAAATGGTTGATCACTGAACTGGCAGACGCCTCACCAGGCGGCGATGAATTTCAGCAGAAAACCATTCGCAGCGACATCAGCGACACAGTCATCATGCACCTGATCGATCTGGTCACCAGCGATGAGACACTCTCACTCAAGCCAACAGCACGCAAGCATACAGTCGATCGAGCCTGCGAATACGCCATGAGCCACCTGAACGAACCCTTCTCGATCCTTGATCTGTGCAACAGCATCGGTGCAAGCCGACGAAAGCTACAGTATTGCTTCCAGAACGCCCTAGGCATCAATGCCGTTGCTTATCTTCGAGCTTTACGCCTGAATTCAGTGCGGCGCGAACTTCGAGAAAGCAACACGACACAGGCAATACAAGCGGTAGCGGAACGTTGGGGCTTCTGGCATATGGGGCGCTTCTCCGCCGATTATCACTCCATGTTCGGCGAACGACCTTCGAAAACCTTGGGTCGTTAATCTGTGCTGAAATCGGATATATAAAAAAACAGACGCGCCACATCATGTCCTCTCTTCGTCAATTCGAATGAGGACTCCTCCTTGAACAACAAAAATAATTACTGCGGAAAACACTTCATGGCACTCACACTCAGCCTGCTGGGTGCTTGGACGTCAGCAGAAGCCACCGAGAACGGTGTCCCAACCACGACCTTCGGTGTTTATGATTTTGGGGCCGGTATCACCCCGCCGCCCACTGAGAACGGTACGCTAAGCCTACGCACCGGCTTCTATTCCTCCAGGATCGTGAAGGACAACCAAGGCAATCACTCCGACAATGATGTCGACCTTGATCTGTTGAGCATCGCAGCTTCCTATATACGGATGACAGAACATACCCTGTTTGGCGCCAATTACGGCTTTGGTATAGTTTTACCCTTCTTCAAAATGGATGCCGAACTCAAGGTTCAAACACCTGCCGGCCCCATGAAACTTGAAGCCGATCCGTTTCGCATGGCGGATACGTTTTTTATTCCATTGATACTTCAATGGAATGTATCACCCAACTTTTTCGTCAATAGCTATTTTGGTGTCACTGCACCCACGGGTGATTACGACAAGAAACGTCTGGTGTCGCCGGGCACTAACCACTGGGTCTATTCACCTGGTCTGAGCGCTACCTATATCACCGACAGTGGCTTCGAGGTTTCATCGAATTTTCAGGTGGACTTCAGCAGCCGAAACCAAGCCACCAATTACAAAAATGGCGTCGAATATCGCCACGAATTTGCGGTCGGGCAACACATGGGACCCTGGACGGTCGGTCTGGGCGGTTTCTACTACCGTCAGATTAGTGACGATAACGCTCCTAATCTGACAACCGGAAACCGCGCAGCGGTCACGGCACTAGGTCCAGCTGTGGCCTTCTTCAAACCTGGATTACCCCCCGTCTCAGCGCACATTTATAAAGAGTTCGATGCACGGAATCGTGGGGAAGGTTATACCTTCGCCGTGCGCATCTCACAAAGTTTCTAACACTAAAAAGTCGCCCTTATCTTCAAACTCCAACGGCAAACGATAAACGCTTGACCGCAACAGTGTCGCGCTATCGAGTCACTTGAAACGAATCGACAATCAGTGGTGACTGCACTTGGATGTAATTAGCCGCGACAGTATGAATGGTTAATACAGCGAGCAATTCGCTCATACGCATAAGCAATCTTTTTGGTAGAGAGTACGCCCCGAATGAAAAACACATCAGCCGGCAACACGAATACGCCTCTTTCATCCAACGATCCTTGGGCCTGGAGCGCCGTAGACCTGGCCAAAGCAATCAGAACACGGAAAATCTCTTCCCGTGAGGCAGTGCAAAGCTGCCTGGCTCGTATTGATGCGATCAACCCGCAGATAAACGCTTTTACTGAAGTCAACCACGAGGATGCGCTGGCTTCGGCAGATGCCGCCGACCGCGCCCTGGCCGCAGGAGAACCACTCGGCCCACTGCACGGCGTACCCTTGTCAACTAAGGTCAACATCGATCAGCGTGGCCGCGCAACAACCAACGGGGTGACCTTGTTCGCCAACAATGTCGCCAGTGAGGACTCACCGTCGGTGGCTCGTGTGCGCCAGGCCGGTGCGATACTGACCGCCCGCAGTAATGTGCCAGCATTCTCGATGCGATGGTTCTCCAGCAACCTGCTGCATGGTGTCACCCTCAACCCTTGGAACAAGGACTACACACCTGGCGGTTCGAGCGGCGGTGCCGCCGCGGCGGTGGCAACCGGCATGATGCCACTGGCCATTGGCAATGATATTGGCGGCTCGATTCGTCATCCTTCACATTGTTGCGGTGTGACGGGTATTCGCCCAACCGTAGGACGCATACCTCGCCGATTCGGCCCAACTAACATGGATCAGCCGCTCTGCGTACAAACCATGGCCACGGATGGGCCAATCGCTCGCAGTGTTGGCGATCTGCGCCTAGCACTCTCCGTCATGAGCGGTTTCGATCCTCGCGACCCTCTGTCCTTACCGCTGCCTTATACCCTCGAGTCAGCCCAACGGCCTATCCGTGTTGGCGTGTTGCGCAATACAGGCACACGCCCTACGGCGGCAATCGAAGCAGCGCTCAAGGACGCTGAACGCTATCTAGCCGATGCAGGTTACAGCGTAGAACCGGTCGAGCTACCCATTCTAGAAGAGGCGTACCGCCTCTGGTATCTGCTGGCCTTGCGGGAGCTGCAGGAAGTCACCCCACTGATCGAACAATCAGGTGACCAAGGGGCTCTGCAGTCCATGCAATATACCTGCGAGGTCGCTAAAGACTGGTGGGGTGCCGAACCGAGCCTGACTGACTTCATGCACGGTTACGCGCGCCGCGGCACCCTGATTGCGCAGTTGCAAGCGTTTTTAGAGACCTATCCAATTCTGCTTTTGCCGGTCAGTGCCGAGCAGGCGTTCCCACAGGACCTCGACATCGCAAATATTAACGGCATGCGCCGGGCAATCGAAGCCAACTGGTCGATGATGGCGATTGCGAACTTGGGATTTCCGGCAATGTCGGTACCGGTCGGCGTTGCAGGAGGCCTGCCCTGCAGTGTGCAACTGCTAGGTCGGCGCTTCCGTGATGAAGATCTGCTCGAAGCCGCCGAAGTCATCGAAGCTCGCGCGGGCTATTTAACCCCCATCAACCCTCGCTAGATAGGAAATGGCTCAGATACATCAGCGATGGACGGGTGTATCTGAGCGCGACTTTTCACACGGAACCTAATGAACAACCTGAACGAGCGCCAGGGCTTCTGATAAATGCCTCGTTTCTCCGTCGATTACCACTCCATGCAGGCGAACGCCCATCGCAAATCTTGGCATGCTGAATCTGTGCTGAAATCGGATATATAAAAAAAAAGACGCATCACATCATGTCCTCTCTTCACCACCCCGAATGAGGACTTCCCCCTGAATAAAAAAAATAATAGCCTCCTAGGACAAGCCATGACGCTGACGCTCAGCCCGCTGGGTGTCTGGACATCGGCAGAGGCCGTCGAGAACGGCGTGGTGAGCACGACTTTCGACGTCAGTGATTTCGGGGCCAGCATCCCCCCCTCGCCCACCGCGAATGGAACGCTAAGCCTACGCACTGGCTGCTACTCCGCCAGGATAGTCAAAGACAAACAAGGCAAGCGCGCCGACAACGATGTCGACCATGATTTGGTAAGCATCGTACCCTTCTACATACGAATGACGGAACATACCCTGCTTGGTGCCAATTACGGTTTCGGCATACTTTTACCCTTATTCAAAATGGATGCCGAGTTCAAGGTTCAGACGCCTGCCGGTCCCAGAAAATTTGAAGCCAGTGCGTTTTGCATGTCGGACGCGTTTTTTGTTCCATTGATACTTCAATGGAACTTGTCGCCCAGTTTATTTGTGAACACCTATTTTGCCATCACCGCACCCACGGGTGATTACGATAAAAAACGCCTGGTGTCACCGGGCCAAAATCACTGGTCCTATTCACCAGGGCTGAGCGCCACCTACATTACAGATAGCGGCTTTGAAGTCTCATCGAATTTTCAGGTGGATGTCAGCAGCCGAAATAAAGCCAATGATTACAAAAATGGCGTCGAATATCGCCACGAATTTGCGGTCGGACAGCATATTGGCCCCTGGACAGTCGGTCTGGGAGGTTTCTATTACCGTCAAATTAGCGACGATGACGCTCCCCATCTAACCACCGGAAACCGCGCAGCGGTCTCGCCACTAGGTCCAGCGGCGGTCTTCTTTAAACCTGGATTACCCCCTGTCTCAGCGCACATTTATAAAGAGTTCGATGCACGGAATCGCGCCGAAGTTTATACCTTCGGCGTGCGCGTTTCGCAAAATTTCTAAGTAAAGGTAAAAACTATATAGCATTAAAAAATGCCAAAAGTTTAAGCAAACCATTTTTCTAGCGAAAAATTTTCACCCAGGCAGGCCATTGGGCCACTAATGGATATAGAGAGAACACTATGAACCTTAAAGAGCAGATCCAGAACGCCGAACATGAATTAGCCACTGCAGTAGCTAGTCAGAACAGCCAGAACGTAGCCGCACTGTACACGAGCGATGCGTGCTTTCTTCCTGATGGCGCACCCACTCTTGTAGGCCAATCTGCCATTGCTGAATTCTTCGAAGGGCTTTTCGCCAACGGAATCATAGGTGGGGCCTTCACAACCCTGGATGTCGACGGCGATGAGCATGCGGCAACAGAAATAGGTGCTTTCGAATTATTTGCGCAAACACCCCAAGGTCAGCGCGTCACGGCTGTAGCGGGACGTTATCTGGTTACCTGGAAACGTCTCAATGGTGTCTGGCGACTACACCGAGATGTAGTGAGTCGCGACCATCTGCCAGACGACATTCAGGCATGACGCATTCGATCACACAAAAGGTAGAATCGATGACTAACGATACTCAGCACACCTCAAACGCCCTTTGGTCGTGGAGCGCAGTAGATCTGGCCAAGGGGATCAGAACTCGACAACTATCGTCCCGTGAGGTTGTTGAGAGCTGTCTTGAGCGTATCGACGCGATAAACCCCATCATCAACGCCTTCACCGAGGTCAATCACGAACAAGCTTTAGCTGCGGCAGATGAGGCCGATCGCGCCGTTGCCTCCGGAGATGTGCTTGGGCCGCTGCATGGCGTTCCGCTTTCGACCAAAGTCAATATTGATCAGCGTGGCCACGCTACTACCAACGGGGTCACTCTATTTGCTGGCAACATCGCCACCGAAGACTCCCCATCAATTGCTAAGGTGCGTCAAGCCGGCGCCATACTCACCGCACGAAGCAATGTACCCGCCTTCTCGCTACGCTGGTTCTCCAATAACAACTTGCATGGAGACACCCTGAATCCTTGGAACAAAGGCCATACTCCTGGCGGTTCAAGTGGCGGTGCTGCTGCAGCCGTTGCAGCCGGCATGATGCCAATTGCGATCGGTAACGACCTTGGCGGCTCAATCCGGCACCCCGCCTACTGCTGTGGCGTGACAGGAATCAGACCGACGGTTGGACGCGTTCCTCGTTGGTTTGGCCCTAAAAATCTCGATCAGCCCTTTTGTGTGCAAGTCATGGCGACCGACGGACCCATTGCACGTAGCGTCGCAGATCTGCGGCTCGCACTTTCGGCTATGAGTGGTTTTGATCCAAAGGATTTGTTATCGCTGCCTTTGTCTTACAACACACAACACTCGCAGAGCTTGAAGCGAGTTGGATTACTGCGTAAGTCCGCTGAAGTAACAATCACACCGGAGGTCTCTGCGGCGCTAGACCGAGCAGCAGATTATCTCTCTGACGCGGGCTATATCGTCGAAGAAATCGAACTGCCCTTCCTGGAGGAAGCCTACCGCCTTTGGTATTTGCTTGCGTTAGAGGAGTTTCGTGAAATGCTTCCACTCATGGAGCAAGCGGGAGACCAAGGCGCGTTAACAGCGATAAAGTACTTCTTTAAAGTTGCAGGTGATTGGTGGGGCACTCAACCCACATTGAGCGACTACATGCACGGCTACGCAAGACGTGGAAGCCTGATAACTCAACTGCAAACATTGCTGGAAACCTATCCAGTCGTATTGCTTCCCGTCTCTGCCGAACAGGCATTCACGCAGAACGCCGACATCGAAAATGTCGAGAGCATGCGTCGAGTAATGAAAGCCAACTGGTCGATGATGGGGATCGCCAATCTGGGCTTTCCAGCCATGTCTGTCCCTGTCGGTATTGAGAACGGGCTACCCTGCGGTGTGCAATTGCTTGGTCGACGCTATCGCGAGTGCGACCTGTTTGACGCTGCGCAGATCATTGAAGCAAGTGCAGGCCGACTAACGCCGATCGACCCTCTTTGAGCCAAATTGCGGCAGGCACCGGCACCGGTGTCGCCGCTCCGCTTGGAGGATTGGACCTGGACCCGCCGCTGTAGGCCTCGCCGATCAATCATTCTCCGATGTAAATCCAACTGTTTTTTGCGCCCGAGTTTGTCGAATCTTTGCGCGCTGAACTCTTGGTACGAGCCAACGGATTGCTTCGCGCGGGATATGAATGAACCCGCCCCTCTTTTGTACACACATCGGAGTCACAGGTTCAACACCTTTCAGCAGAACTCTCGAAAAATAATATGATCCTTTAACTCATCAAATGAGATCAGCCTCAAATAGCCCTCGCTTCATGAAGCATTTAACCCACACAGCGGCAATGGCACTGACGAGTAACAGTATGCTTCCGGTGATTTAGTAGACCATTGCAGTCATATCCGGTGAGGGGGAATTGTGTAGGACGATATACCCCCTACCCACGACCCCAATGATTTGCAGCATGGGGTAGAAAGGTGCCCGGTACGGACGATGAAAATCAGGATAACCGTGACGCAGAACAATGACGTTGATGTGGGCGACCACATAGGCCAATAACCAATTGGTGGAGGCTGCGATGACGAGCGTAATCAGCGAGTCTAAATAGGACGATGCCCGAAATGAAAGAATAGCGCCCCAAGGGGTATCGTTGCGCTTGTTCTTGAGCTTTAACTGCGAAAATACCTGACCGTTTCAGCCATTCCCTGCAACATCCGGGGTGTTGCCACCAGTACTGTATTAAGCGTACTGCAAGTCGCCGTGACGCCCATGACTGCGGCAATCAAAAGCCCCCCCTTACCAAAAACGGCACTTGCATAATCGGCGTATGGGAACGGTGAATTGGTCAACGTCTCTACGCTCAAATAATGGCCGGCACCGATTGCGAAGGCTAAAAAGATCACCAGCATTGCCAATAGGGACAAACTCATTACTCGCGGGATATTGCGTTCTGGTCTATGCACCTCATTGATCGTCGGGCGGATGTACTCTGAGCCTACCATCAGCTACATCGCAAGCACGATAAGGCCCAGGAAGCCACCGTCTTGTCTTGATGAAAAGTTCCATTCCACAGCTGTGCTAATGATCGACGGAACTGGCTGCGCCATCTCTGTCAAGGCACATAGACTTAGCAGTACCAACACAGTAACAAGAATAAATGCCAAGAGATTTTGTCATTTTGGCAAAAACATCAGCACCCACCAGGTTGGTCACTGTCAGTGATAACAGAATCGCCAACGAGATAGCTCTTTCCGGAAAACACCGGGAGCGAGCTCGGCGATCACTGCATCAACAAGAAACATCTCGTCCGGTAGCGCCAGCATCGCCGTCACTACGAAATCTGCGAATCCCGCGACGATTGCAGGAACGTGACCGATAGGTTTTTGAGTATAGGTGCCTAGCGCCCCTGCATTAGGAAACATCAAAGACAGCTCAGCAAAAGACATGATTTTGAACTGCACCAGCAGGAAAGCTACGCACAAAGCAGCGATGAGTCCCACACTACCGACCCCCACTCCCTGGGTAGTCGATATCATTGAGCCTTGAACAATAACAACGCCCATACAAATGGCCATCATCAAGAAGCCCAACTTTTCTTTGAGGCAGATACTTTCTCTGCAGAAAAGTACCTGCCGAGACATCAATAGACAAACGTATCTAGTTCATTATTTATATTCATCACAGAGGCTATGGTGAACACACAGTTACAAGACTCCTCTTTTTAAAATATTTCAGGCCTGCTCAGCCCTATCCATGAAATACCGTTACACTTCGCTCTCGATCAGGCTTGACTTGGGACATTGGTTTAAATGCAGGAAGGCTCACCCCGACAAACTTCTCGAAAGTTCGAACGATCTCAGCATATTCAATCTCTTGAACGATGAGCACGATTCGCGAGCGGCGATCCGTCGATGGCCACATTGAAAGCCGTTTCAATGGATGGAAGATTTGCTGTACACCATGAACAACCATGGGCTGATCAGGATGTTCGGCCACCTGCACTATTCCCTTCACTCGCAGCAGACTTTCCCCCCTCACCGACGCAATGAGTTCCAACCAATAGGCGAGGCGTTCCTGTTCAACTGGCTGATCCAGAATCAGGAAGTGAGACTGAACCTTGCCTTCGTGGTAGCTCTCACCGCCTCGCCTCTGGGCTTGCTCCATGTAAGCGTCAACGTCGAGCACGTCGTGCCGTGTAGTGCCGTCTTCGTGCCCTAGTACATCCGCCGCATCTACATGCCCATTGATAACCCGCTTGAAATCAGCCGCAGGATTTATGCCCCGCAACCTGGCCTCCAGTGCTGCAATAGCTTGATCAGACGCCAGATCGGTTTTTGTCAACAGCAACCGATCCGCCAGAGTTACCTGCGCGACAGCCTCAACGTGCCGATCAAGGGTACTTGCACCATTAACCGCATCCACTGTAGTGACAACCTGTTGGAGGCGATAACGCTGAATGATCTCGGGATCGATCATAAAGGTCTGCAACACCGGTACCGGATCCGCGAGCCCCGTGGTTTCAATGACTACACGGCTAAATGACGAAAGTTCTCCGTTCTCCAGCCGACGGTGCAGATCTACCAATGTGTCAACCAGATCCCCGCGAACGGTGCAGCACACGCATCCGCTCTGCAGCAATCGCAGGTTCTCACTCACCTGTTCGACAAGGAGATGATCAATTCCAATTTCTCCAAACTCATTAATGATTACCGCCGTGTCGGCGAGCTCAGGCAATTCCAGCAAACGATTCAGCGTGGTAGTTTTTCCACTGCCAAGAAATCCGGTTAAAAGTGTGACCGGCAGCCGGGTATCGCCCACATCGTTCATACTTGAGCCTCATACACCCGATTGCCGGCGAAATATGTCTGCAGGACTTGGGTCTGTGCCAATTGGTCAAGCGGGGTCTGGAACAAGTTACGATCGAGCACAATGAAATCTGCGGATTTACCGGCTTCGAGCGAGCCGGTTTCCTTGTTCAGGCCCATCGCCGTCGCTGGACCGATCGTATATGCACGCAGCGCGGTGGCCAGGTCCAGCCCCTGCTCGGGCCACATTTCTCCAGGGAACGCTCCACTTGGATCACGTCGAGTGATGATGGCTTGCAGGCTGATCCACGGGCTAGGATCAGGCACCACCGGCCAATCCGAGCCAACAGCGAGTAAAACCCCGGCTTCCTCCATGGACCGATTCGGATAAGACCGCGTGACGCGCTCTTCGGGCAATACCGCGTTGAGTTGGTCAACAATCACCCCAGGGCACCAGAGAATCGGCGAAAGATCAGCAACGATGTTCAGCTCTTTGAAGCGCGCGATGTCACTGTCGTGCAAGTAACCAGCATGGGCGATCTGATGCTGGCGATTGCCACCGTTGAAGGTGCGCACCACTTCAAAGGCATCAAGTGCTACGCGTACCGAACCATCACCGGTGCAATGGATCTTCAGGCTGACATCAGCCTGTTCGCATTCAGCTATTACTCGCGCTAACTGTGGCACTGTCAGGAAGGTCGCACCGCGGAAGCAGCAGCCGTGCAAAGTATCCGGCAGATAAGGCTCCAACATCGATGCAGTACGGGTGGTGGGCACGCCATCGAGGAAGATCTTGCCGAATTCAGGACGGAAGTATTCGCTTCGGTAATGGTCGCGCAGTTCAAACAACTCCTTTCCCCACTGTTCGGTGGCAAGAGGTCCTCCTTCCAGTACAGGCATGGAGCCGACAACCCAGGCGGTCAATTGTCCGCGATCAGCAACAGTCTTGATCGCGTCCATCATCATCCGCGCGGTGAGAGCATCCTGAAGCCCGGTGACACCTAGAGCATTCATGCGTTTGATCGCATGAACGGCCGCAGCGACGTCGAGTTCCGGCTCTTTTGCCAATGACCGGGACACCGTAGCCTCAGCCAGAGCGGATGCGGTTTCCAGCAACAAGCCGGTAGCCTCACCGGTTTGCGGATGCCTCGCAATGGTGCCATTGGGAGGATTGGGGGTGTTGTCGTCAATACCACAAGCCTTCAATCCTGCAAGGTTAAGCCAGCGGTTGTGATGGGAATCATCTCGCAGCATGACCGGACGTCCAGCGGATGCCTCATCTAGACGAAGGCGCGCCTCGTAGGTCAGCTGATCAAGCAACGTACTGCCCCAAATACCACCGACGATCCACCGATCCTGAGGACGATCTTTGGCCGCATCGCGAACCATTTCAATGATCTGGTCGAGATTGGCAGTCGGCGGAAAATTCACCTCGTATAGCTCGCCCCGACCTGCAAGGACAAAGTGGCTATGGACGTCGATCATGCCAGGCATCACCATTTTCCCTTGCAGATCGATCACGCTGGCATTGGCACCTACGGCAGCCCTTGCAGCTTCTTCGCTCCCTACCTCAACCAACCGACCGTCTCGTACCGCCAAGGCATCAACCCATGGAGTATCAGCATTCATCGTGTAGATCGAACCGTTTACCAGAACAAGTTCATTTCCTTGATATGCCATGACAAACACCTTCTTTGAAAGTTAGTAAGTTCGAGGGTCAAACACTTGGAACAAGTGCCAGCCCCCTCTCGACAATGTATTGATTCATGAGCGCCGTCCGGACATGTCGCCCACGCCTGGAGCTCCGATATCAAACCGGTATTTTCAAGTTGTGGCTTAGCTGGCCGTGATCTACCTCGCCCTTCGCTGCGCACGACTGTTCAGGCTGCTGCGAATCGGGAGCGGCGGCTATATCACTCGGTCTGAGGAGGAAATGTGCTAGTGCCGGCAGAAGGATCAGTGCTCCCAACATGTTCCATAGGAACATGAAGGCCAACAGCAGCCCCATATCCGCCTGAAACTTGATAGGGCTTAACACCCAGGTGACAACACCAATGGCCAGCGTGATACCCGTCAGCATCACAACCTTCCCGGTAAACAACAGGGCTCGGTAGTAGGCCTCGGATAAGCTCTTACCCTCTCGCAACTGAGCCAAAGTGACGGACAGAATGTACAGGGCGTAGTCGATACCGATTCCCACCCCCAAGGCGATGACAGGCAATGTCGCAACCTTGACGCCCATGCCGAGAGTGACCATCAAAGCCTCGGCGAGTATCGAGGTAAGCATCAATGGCAATACCGCTACTACCACCGCCCGCCAGGAACGGAAGGTAATCAGGCTTAGTACCGCAACAGCGGCATAGACCAGAAACAGCATTTGCCACCAGGCTTGTTTGACCACAATGTTAGTGGCCGCTTCGATACCGGCATTCCCGGCAGCCAACAGGAACTTGGTATCATCAGTATCGTTCTCGCGGGCAAATGCTTCGACAAACCGGACCACCGAAGACAGCGTGTCAGCCTTGTGATCGCGCAAATAGATATAAAGCGTCAACAGGCTGCAGCTGTCGTCGTAAAGACCGCGCGGTGCGCCAGCCGTGATCATGTTCAGCATGCTCTGATTGGGAAGGAACTCGTACCACTTAGGGTTGGCCTCGTTCAAACCAACCAGCATTTTCCGGTTCAGCAGAGATAGTGAGTTGGTCGTCTCGACGCCCGGTAGTTGGCGTAGTTGCCATTCCAGCACATCGATCTTGTTGAGCGTTTCGTATTGGGAGCATTGGCCTGCGGGGCTCGCGACCATGACAGCGAGAACGTCGCTTGATGCACCGTAGCTCGCGTTCATGAAGGCCACATCACGGTTGTAACGACTGTCAGAACGCAGCTCGGGCGCCCCTGGGTCCAGGTCACCGATTTTCAGATGGGTACTGACGACAAAACCGGCCACACCAATGATCGTGGCCCCCACCAATGCGAAGGCAGCCATCCTGCGCTGAGTGAAGCGATCCAGAAAAGACCAGAGCGGATGCTTGCCCTGCCCTTTATCATCTGCTGACTCGGCATGCAGACTACGCTTGGCAGCAAAGGCGCTGACACCAGTGTAGGAAAGCATGATCGGCAACAGGATCAGGTTAGTAAAGATGAGTACCGCCACGCCGATCGAGGCAGCAATAGCCAATTCGCGGATAACCTGAATGTCGATCACCAGCAACACTGCGAAGCCGACAGCATCGGCCAGCAGTGCCGTCATACCTGCCAAAAACAGACGGCGGAATGTGAAGCGTGCGGCGAGTAACTTCGGAATGCCCCGCCCGATGTCCTGCATGATGCCATTCATCTTCTGCGCGCCATGGCTCATGCCAATAGCGAACACCAGAAACGGCACCAGAATAGAATAGGGATCCAGGGAATAACCAAGCGTCGGCAACAGTCCGAGTTGCCATACCACTGCGACTAACGATGCTGTAACCACCAGCAACGTAGAGCGGGCACAACGGGTGTACCAAAACACCGTAACAGTGGCGATGCCGACGGCTATGGCGAAGAACACCAAGACCGAACGCACACCGTCGATAAGATCGCCGACAATCTTGGCGAACCCTGTGATGTGCACCACATTACCTTCGGCTTCGTACTTGTGACGCAGTTGCTCCAGATATCCGGCGAACACCGCATAGTTCAAGGGGCGACCTTCGCTGTCCTTGGCCAGTAACGGAACGTAGATCACCGATGACCTGCCGTCGGTGGACACGATCTGGCCGATCTCACCGGAGCGGGCGATGTTCGCCCGCAACTGCTCTAGGCTCGAAGGGCTGCCGTCGTATCCTTCAGGAATCACCTGGCCACCTTCAAGACCCTCTTCGGTCACGCCCGTCCAGCGTGTTGACGGCGTCCACAGCGACTTCATGTTCGCCCGATCCACCCCGTGCAAAAGGAAGATTTCATCGGACATGCGGCGCAATGCATCGAGGTATCCGGGATCGTAAATGGTGCCTTTAGGACTCTCCACTGCAACGCGAACAGCGTTGCCAAGACCAGCCAACTGATTCTGGTATTTGTTGAACTCCTGGATGTAAGGGTGCTGCGTCGGAATGGTTTTTTCAAAGCTGGCATTGAGCTCCAGCTTGGTCGTCTGCCACCCCAATAAAGCGGTAACAATGACACAAAGAATGATGACCACGAGTCGATTGTTGAATAACGCGCGTTCCAGCAGGGAGCCCGACTGATGATCGAAATTGGCGGCAATCCCTGAGAGGTCTGACGATTGAATCTTCACAGCTTATCTCCAGGTTTGACTACATGTACGCCAAGCTGACTGAGCACCACCGTGCTCAAGTTTGATGTGAGCAGCACACCGTTAAGGGGTGGAAAAGGTCGGGTATTGAGTGGTTCCAGCTTTCCTCCCCGCTCGCGCATTACCAATCCCGCCTGATTAACCAGAATCAAGTGACCATCAGGCTGGATCGCAGAAGAGGTAATAGACGCTTCATCCGGCGAGACCAGTGATGTCCATGATTTGCCGCCATCCTCGGAGCGCAAGGCATTACCGCGTAAACCAGCGACGACAACTTCATGCCTCGATAGAATTTCTACCGTGAAATAACTGCCGCGATAGGGCGTCTGGGCGATGGAAAAGGTCGCACCGCCATCCTCTGAAGTGCGAACCAACCCTTGTTCGCCAACGATAATGATCGTCTGGCCCTCGCCGCGTATTGCATTCAAGTGAAGCGCACCAGGGTTTTGAATTCGGTCTCCCCAAGATGACCAAGTCTTGCCACCGTCGTTGGTTGATAGGGCGATTCCGTAAGCACCCACCACAACGGCATTAAGAGGATCGCGCACCAGAACATCGAGAAGAGGCTTGTCCGGCCCTTCCTCAACCATGCGTTGCGCGAAAGCGATTGGCCGGGCTTCGCCTTTTTTTTGCGCTTCAGCAAGAACTAACTGGGCAATCCGCCGACCGTCGAGGCTAAGTGTCCAGCTTTCGCCAGCGTCAGAGGTCACTAGCACACAGCCTCCATGCCCAACGGCATAGCCGTTGCTGGCATCGGCAAAGCGCACCGCGGTCAGCGTCACGCTGACGGGGGTCTGCACCTGCCGCCAGTTCGCTCCAGAATCATCGGACAACACCACAATTCCCCGCTCCCCCACAGCGACGAGACGATTTCCCGCCTGCGCCACGCCAAGCAAGTACGAGCGTTCCGCCATTACAGTGGGAATTGAGGGTCTTTCTAACGCAGATCCAACCGGCGCCCCACTGGCAATCGACAATGTCGATATAAGAACCAAGCCCCAAAGAAGGCACCATGCTAAATGTCGAGAAATGTTATTCATGTTTGACATAATTGACTCCGTACTTCGTTCAGTAACTCACCGGCAAAACGTTGAGCATGCAGCTTTGATACTCAACGCGTTTACCGTGAGTTCACTGCAACTGTTTACCCAATGATGAGCGCCTGACCTAACAAACGAAGCGCGAACCAGTGGGCAAACCCTCCTCTTAGAATGTGCGCTGTAGCGAAAGAGAAACGAAGTCGCGATCTTTCATCGATTGTTTGTATGACGGGAAACTCGTGTCATCCAGGAACGTACCTTCCGGCCCAAAGAAATGGGTGTAGGTAAGCCCCGCTTTCCAATCGCTGAGGTATGTCGCCTTCAACCCGACACTGACATCTCCGACATGGTCTCCGTTAAACGACCCCACTACTGACGAGTTGCCAATACCGAAGCCCAGACCCAATGGCACGGAGATATCTACCCCAGAAAAAAACTGGCGATAAGATGGCTCGTAGAGTACGCGTATGTTGGCCGCATCTCGATCAGCATTGGGGCTTAGAAGATCAGGGTTCTTGGTAATACTCGTGCGTCGATTCCAAGCGACCTCCCCGAGAAAACTGGCTTCATTTGAGATGAAAGATGGACCCAGGGTCGCCAACCAAGACACTTGCGCATGCAGGGAATTACCTACGGCATAAAGCGGATTGCCATCGTTATCGCCGGTGCCTGTCAAATCGACCGCGCCACCGCTGATCAGAGGAGTGTTGCGACGCACAGATACTTCGCCGGCAATGTTGTAGTCGCCAAACGTGCGACTGAAACTCGCCCCGTAAGCAGTGATATCTTCCGGAAAAACCCATCGGTACTCACCGATCTGTCCACTGACAGGATTGAGGGCACCAGGTCGCAAATAAAGCTGAGGTGTTTTGTCGTGGTAACGGATCGCGTAGATGCCATAGTCCGTTTCATCGACGCTGAAGCGTACTTGCAAGCCACCTTGCCCGGAATTCCTGGCCTTCATGTCCTTCCCTCGGAAGAACGCCAATGGCCCGCCTCCCGGTATGACAGGAGGACCGGCGATCAATCGCTCGGCACCATCTCCGATAACATCGAGGGTCGAGAAATAGCTGCCAGCAGCAGGCAACTTCGTTTCCTCCCACCTCCACTGGTAATAGGCGCCGATGGAGACGTCCGGCGTTAACTGAAGCTGCCCGGAAAACTGCTGGACCGGGCGAATCAGCTCCTTGAACTGGGTATTGGGTACAGACAGAGCTTTCACTGCATCTATCGGTGCCATCCCACCTGCAATGCCGTTGGCACCAAAGAACAGGCTCTCACCCCAAATCAGGGCATGCCTGCCCGCTCGAAAGGTGGCCTTGGTATCCCCGATAGGCACTCGGCCATAAACAAATGCATCCAGCAACTCGGCCTTTCGCCCGTGCAATTTCTCGGTATCGCTGGTGAACTCGTCAAAGGGACGGGAAAAGGAGTTAACCGTGCTCGGCGAATTATTATCGTTGGATTCGTTATAAACGGTGTCATACCAGCCAGCTCCCGACAACCGTGCGCCGAAACCCTGGTAGCTCATATCCAACTCTGAGAGAACGTCGAACCGGTTGGAAATCAAGCCCTTGCTGAAGTCTCGATCACCGTCATCCTGGTTGACCGAGGAAGTCAACTTATCGGACGCCCCCTTGACACGAAAAGCACTGTTGTACTTGACCGTATTGTCCCACCGAAGCTTGAAATCTGGATTTTCAGTGTCAATCACGAATGCATAAACACTCGGCGACATGATAGCTATTATGGAGATAGCGAGTGGACGTAAGGCTTTATTTTTATTCATTTTATTGGTTCCGCTAGTGCCTGATTCATAGTCATCGACCAATGGAACTACCCATCACTCACCGACAAACGCCGGAGTTGTGTCAGAGCATTCCCACGGAAATTAGATTACGAAGGCATCGCGGCGTCCGTTAGCCTAATTTGGCATCACAAACGCAGAAGCATTGAAATCCCACTGCGGCAAGCCTGACTCATCCAGAAGTCGATGAGAGTTCGCAGAATGTCCCATCCTGTCGACTCCAGTTACAGAGTAGTCCAGCGATTTTGGTGCATGCCAATATTGGATAACACCCCCCTCCTTCTCTTTGTATCTTGTTCGTCAGCACTAAGATCGACATCAAATCTTTTTGCAGAGGTTGGACAGCAGTGGTCGACTGAAACCCTCTGCACATGCAAAAACGATATAAAAAGGAGCGAACGGTGACCAACATCGAATTGCTGCAGCGCAGAAATCAGCTACTAGGCAAGGCTGCACCGCTTTTCTATGACACACCGCTACACATTGTGCGCGGCGAAGACGTCTGGCTATTTGACGCCGACGGTAAACGTTATTTGGATGCCTACAACAACGTACCGGTAGTGGGGCATTGCAACCCCAAAGTAGTAGAGGCTCTTTGCAAACAGGCAGCCGATCTCAACATACATACCCGATACCTACACGAGAATGTAGTCAATTATGCCGAGCGCCTGACAGCGACTTTTGACAGATCACTGGATATGGCCATTTTCACCTGCACCGGCAGCGAAGCCAATGAATTGGCCTTGCGCATAGCCAGGATGACAACCGGCGCCAAGGGCATCATTTGTTCGAACTGTACTTATCATGGCAATACGGCGGCAGTGGATGAGCTGTCGACCATGTTTACCGGTGGCGTCACCGGAAGTCTCAATGTACGTGCAGTGCCATTCCCCGACCTCTATCGTCCGCTCGGCGGCCTACAGGGCGAAGCACTCATCGACACCTATGTCGCTGAAGTCGCAAAAACAATCGAAGCATTGAAGGCAGACGGCTTGGGGTTCGCCGGGCTTTTGATCTGTCCGATCTTCGCCAACGAGGGCCTGCCTGGCGCTCCCTCCAGCTACGTCCAAAAAGTAGCTCGCTTGGTTCGCGAAGCCGGTGGCTTACTGATCTTTGACGAGGTCCAGTCAGGCTTCGGTCGCACCGGACATATGTGGGGGCAGGATCAGGTCGGTGTTGTTCCGGATATTGTCACCATGGGTAAACCCATGGGCAACGGACATCCGATCGGCGCCGTGGTGTCTCGAGCAGATCTGGTCAACAACTTCCGCGAGCGGGTGATGTACTTCAACACTTTCGGGGGAAATCCAGTCTCCTGCGCAGCAGGACTGGCTGTGCTGGATGTTATCCAGGAAGAACGACTGTTGGAGCATGTTGCCCAGGTTGGCGAGCATACGCTCAAGGGTTTGATCGCACTCCAGCAGCGCCACGAGATCATCGGCGACGTCCGCGGTTCAGGGCTGTTTTTCGGCATCGAACTAGTGCTGGACCGCAACAGCAAAGAGCCAGCAAGGGACTTGTCCAAGCAGGTGGTCAACCTAATGAAGGACCGCGGTGTTCTGATCAGCCGCCTGGGACCGAACGACAACGTACTCAAAGTGCGCCCGCCGCTGCCTTTCACGACCGAACACGCCGACCTGTTCATCAACACCCTCGACGATTGCCTGGCAACCCTGTAGGAGCCGCCCATGAGCGAACACATTGAAATTAGCCAGGAGCAGATGCTGAGCAATCTGCTGGGGCTGGCACGGGCGTCGTTGCATCACTGGAACATGGACTGTCTGGACGTCAACCTAATCAAATACCGCGAAAACGCAGTATTTAAAATCGAGACTACAAACGGAAACCGCTACGCCCTCCGTGTGCACCGTGGTGGCTATCACTCGGACGCAGCGTTGCGCTCCGAGCTGCAATGGATGGCTGCACTACAGCAATTCGGAATCGACGTGCCCGTAGTGGTACCGACCGACAAAGGTGAGTTGTTCATTCTGGCCACGCTACCCTCCACTGGCGAAACCTTACAGATCGACCTGTTCGAGTGGATCGAAGGTCGCCAGCTCGGCACGGCCGAAGGCGGCCTCGGCGATGACATACAGCAGATCCAGCATACTTACCGGACCATTGGAAACATCGCCGCACGCCTCCATGAGCACGGCAGACAATGGCGTCGACCCGAAGGGTTCAATCGACATGCCTGGGACGCTGAAGGCCTGGTCGGCGACTCCCCTTTCTGGGGGCGCTTCTGGGAACTGCGCAGCCTCAACGAAGAGCAACAGCAACTAATCCTGACGGCACGAAACATTGTTCGCTCCGAGCTGCAAACAATTACCCAGGCCCCCGAGCACGACGACTACTACGGCCTGATCCACGCCGATTTTGTGCCGGAGAACCTGATGATCTCGGGCGATACCGTGCGTCTGCTGGACTTCGATGACGCTGGTTTCGGATGGCATCTGTTTGAACTGGCCACTGCGCTTTACTTCGTCCGCCGAGATGCGAATTTCAAGGTTGCTCACGACGCTCTGATCGAAGGCTACCGAGCATATCGAGTTCTACCTGAAAAGGTCCTGGCCAAACTGCCGGTCTTCATGATGGCACGGGGCTTCACCTACTTGGGCTGGGTGCAAACCCGAGAAGGGTCGGACGTCGCCAGGGAACTCGCTCCCTTCTTGACCGAACTGGCATGCGATCTTGCCGCCGAATTTGTCAAGACCTATAGCAGTTCCGCCAAAACCGAGTAAATGGCCAACCATCGATATACGACAGCCCATACAACGGCGCGGTCAATCAAAGGGGTGATGTATGTTTAGATTGAAAGGAAAAGTAGCCTTAGTGACCGGCGCCAGCCAGGGCATCGGCCAGGGCATCGCCGAGGTGTTCGCCAAAGCAGGAGCTCACGTTGTGGTGGCGGCCCGCAATGCTGAAAAAGGTCGCAAGGTAGTCGCCGACATCATCGCCAGCGGCGGCCAGGCACAATGGCAGCAGACCGACCTCAGTACAGCGGATAATGCCAGGCATCTGGTCGAAGCTGTACTCGCAGAGCACGGCGCATTAGATGTACTCGTGCATAACGCTGGGGTATTCCCGATGGCGACGATCGACGACCTCAGCGACGCGCAACTGGAAGAAACCTTGACGGTAAACCTGAAGGCCGCCTTCTGGCTGACTCAGGCAGTGACACCATCGATGCGCGAACGCGGTCATGGCCGCATTCTCTTCACGTCGTCAGTAACTGGCCCACGTGTGGCGATGCCGCTGCTGGCTCACTACGCGGCCAGCAAGGCCGGGCTGAATGGTTTCATCCGCGCCGCTTCGCTCGAATACGCACGAGACGGCATTACCGTTAACGCCGTTGAGCCCGGCTACATCCTCACCCAAGCAATGGACCAACTGGTCAGTCGCGAGGAACAGGCGGAAATGGCCACCCAGGTACCGATCGGAAGACTCGGTCACCCTCACGACATCGCTCACGCCATGCTCTATCTGGCGAGCGACGAGGCGAACTACGTCACCGGGCAGAGCATCATCGTCGACGGCGGATCATGCACACCAGAAAGCTCAGTTCAATTGCAAGGCTTCTATACAGAGCGCGGCTGATAAATAGTGATGCCTCAAGGCAAAAATCCTGCCATTGCGCTGGCTGATACCGATCCGGCGCTGGTCATTGAGTGTTTAAGTCGAGTTGACTGGCTGGACGCCGACTGCGAAGCCAAGCCCGTGTGTTGGCGCCGCTAAGGCCGGGGAACATTGCCCCGCCTGAAAATAACGATGGGGCGATGTGATCGTCATTCCCCGGGCAGAGATATAGCCCATTTACGCCAGATCAACCGTGACACTTGCGGCATGCACGCCACTAGTGTCCGGTAAAAACCGAAGGGGGAGCTCGCTCCCCCTTGCTGTTGGCGGCTGTCAGTCATAATCGGATTTTTCAGTCTCGATTTTGACTCATGTTTACCAGCACCCGTTTAGCCCACCTACTCAGTGCGATCCCCCGTCAGTTTTTCCGGCAATCCACCGAAAGGCACCAGGCAGATCGCTACGTCAAGCGCTGCATGTCCTGGCAATTGCTGGTGACACTGATCAGCGCTCATTTGACCCAAGCCTCAAGCCTGCGGTCCTTGGCGAATTTCTCCGAAACTCTAGGCCCGCATAGCTACCATCTTAAAGCCAGCCCTATTGCCCGCTCGACCCTGTCCGATGCCTTGAATAAGCGCGACTACCGACCTTTCCAGAACCTCTGCGAGTTTCTGCTGCTCGGCATCAGCCGCCAGCAGCACAAGGAAGTCGGTGCCATGGTGAGCCTAATTGATTCCACTTCGATCACCTTGCGCGGACCTCACTTCGATGACTGGACAGCCGCGACGAAAACCCGCATTACACAAGGCCTCAAAGTGCATGTCGGGCTGGATCTGGCGCAGTTGGCCTCGGTGTACGTGAACATTACCCCCGCCAACGTCAACGACATGAGCGCATTGAACATGCCGATTAAGGCCGGCATGACGCATGTTTTTGACAAGGGCTATTGCGATTACAACTGGTGGCACCAGTTGCAGACCAAGGGGGCTTTCTTCGTCACCCGCTTGAAGAAAAACGCCAATATCAAAGTGCAGCACGAGCACTCGACCGCAGCCGAGCAAAGCCCGGTCATGACCGATGAAGTCGTCCAGTTTGGCAAAAAGCATTTGGCCGGCAAACGCCTGAATGCCTACCGGGAAACACCGGTAAGACGTGTCATAGTTGAGCGTGAGGGCCATGCCACACCGCTAATCCTGGTGACCAACGACTTCACGAGAACAGCTGAAGAAATCGCAGCCCTGTGCAAAGATCACTGGAAGATCGAGCTGTTTTTCAAGTGGATCAAACAACATCTGAAGCTCAACCGCTTCTATGCCTTCTCTGAAAACGCCGTGCGCTTGCAAATTTACAGTGCCTTGTCAGCTACTTGTTACTGCAACTTTTCCATCGTCGCTCAGGATTTACCGGCTCGTTGTTCGAGCTGACGGTTCACATAGCGCATGTCCTGCATGAACGGCCCACTATCCCAGCGTTGAGGGATCGACGAAGGCTGGAGCGAGAAAAGCTGAAGGCTGCCCAAGGCAGCCTTCAGCTATGAAACGTGTTTACCGGAGACTAGTGAGCATTCACGTGAACTCATGCCGAAGCGCGCCTTGAAGGCTGTGTAGAAGTAATCGCCAAAGCCCCATTGACCACCGAGTGTTGAAAGGGGCCGCCCGACTGGTGCCCGACGCAGAACCTCGGCACAACGCTCAAGTCAGCAGCCTTTGATGTGCTGCGAGACCACCAGCCCGCGGCGAGCAAACATCCGATACAGCCCCCCGAACAGAAACACCGACCTGACGACCGATCAATTCCGGACACAGACCAGCTTCGTGGATGTGCGCATCGATGAAAGCAATAGCCTTTCGAAACAGACGATTGCGCCTGTCCGGCCCCTCACTTACCTCAATGACTGCGCGCAATAGCACCAACAGCACCTCCAGCGTAGCCTCGCCATCGCGGCCCATTGGAAAATGACCCGATCTTCCCATAGAAACCTTCACTCAAGCAGCACCCGGCAAGCGCCCCGCAGATTCGATTGATATCTCGGCATCCAGACGTCCCAGGCCACAGTTGGGCCTGACGAACTGAAACTCATAGCCCTCCCCCCTGCCGGAAATTGCTCGTCAGAAAATCAGGTTCGAAATCGCTGAACCAGCTCTTGGAGCTCTCTTCCCAATCGTGCAAGCTCTGCACTGGAAACTGCAGTGCGCTGACTTGCATCGGCGCTTTGTTCTCCAATGCCACGAACCCGGCTGATGCTTCCATTGATGACCTCTGCAACTACACTTTGCTGCTCAGCCGCAGCGGCGATCTGCTGGTTCATTTGCTCAATCGTACTAACCGAACGGGTAATGCGGATCAGAGCATCGCCAGCTTCGCTGGCCAGAGCAACGGTTCGCTGAGTTTGCTTACAACTGCTGTCCATCTGGTGCACCGCGTTACTCGCCAAGGTTTGCAGGCCAACTATCAGCCTTTCAATTTCCTCGGTTGAGTCATGAGAGCGGCGAGCCAGAGCGCGCACTTCATCGGCGACCACCGCAAATCCCCTCCCTTGTTCGCCCGCACGGGCCGCTTCGATGGCCGCGTTGAGCGCCAACAGGTTAGTCTGTTCGGCCACCCCGCGAATGACTTCGAGCACGCTACCAATGCGCATGCTTTCCTGATTCAACGCGGCGATAGCGTCAGAGGAACGCGCCACTTCAGTTGCCAGACCACCGATCTGGCCGATTGCCTGCTGCACCACCCAATTGCCTTGCTGCGCCTGCGAATCAGCCTGTTGGGCCGCCTGCGACGCCTGCTCAGCGTTCCGGGCGACCTCCTGCACAGTCGAAGCCATCTGGTGCATGGCTGTAGCTGTCTGCTCGACTTCCAGCTTCTGCGTCTGCACTCCACTACTGGTCTGAGCAGTAATGGAGGAAAGTTGTTCTGCGGAGCCAGATATCTGAGTAACGCTCACACCTATGCGCCGAATCAGGTTCCGTAGATTGAGAGTCATGCCTTGCATGGCCGTCATTAGTTGGCCAACCTCATCACGACGCTCTGATGTGATGTCCTGGCTTAGATCACCCCCGGTAATGCGCTGTGCTAAGACCACTGCCTGGCGCAGCGGCAGGACGATTTGACGTGTTATCAACAAGGAGGCGGACAATCCGATCAGCACAGCTACAAAGCCCATCAACCCGAGCAGAAACAGCACGCGGTGACTGCCAGAGCTCATCGCTTGGCCTTGCAGTTTTTTGGCCGTTTCAGCCAGCGTTAGCACAGTCAGAGCTCGGTCAAGCATCACTCCTTCAATCTCGGCAGTCTTCTTAACCACACGCTGATAATTGAAGAAAGCGTCCTGGTAACTCTTGAGTGCAGCAAGGGCTGCATCGATGTTATTGCGCTGCCTCTCATCCAGCCAGATGCTCAGATTACGTGCGAGTGCGCCCTGCTCTGTGCTGATAGAGAGCCAAGCGTCCAAAGCTTCGGCAGATCCATCGATTATGTACAGACTTTCATTGCTACGCAGGTCGAGCATGCGCTTGCTCATCCCAGACACTTTTTCGGCCAAATCCAGTGGATCATTATCATTGGACTGACCGCTCTCAGAGTTCTTCTCACGCAGAGCATCGTATATATCCAACTCAATTGTCTCGAACTGCCTGCGTGCCTCGTTGGCTGTCTGGGTCATTTGCTGTCGAGCCTGGAGGGCTTTAGCATGCTGCTCAACAAACGCCTCAAATTGTTCGAGATAAACCGATGCAGCCTGGTCCATAGCCTGCAGACGAGCCTTCTCGTCCCCGTCCACCGACTCCGGATATTGCCCGAGCAGCTCACGCACACGAGCAAGCCCTTGGCGTACCGCCTGGGCGTCAACCTCGGCACGGCTGATGGCAAAGTCCCGCTCACTGCGCCGTGCTTGCAAGATCAGCGTATCAATGGTCGACAGTTGCATGACCTGCCGGTACTGCCCGAGCACCGAGTTTAGGGCAAAAAAACCTGTGCCCATCACCGCTATTGTCAAGAAAAGAACCAACCCGAAGCCACAGAGCAATTTCTTGCCCACAGAAAGATCAACTAATAAGCGCCTGACAAACTCAAACATTTTGAGCACTCCATTCTTTTTGATGGCGCGACGCGCTGGACTTCTTGGCAAAAACTAAAGCCTTCCAGGTACACACCCGGCCTCGTGCAAGTCGACCGTACGAATATGGGAGTTATGGCACACTTTGAAAAATCGAAAAAAATGCCAGTCCTGCAGCTATCAGACAGACTTCCAATTGCTCACATTGCCAAAATCGACCTCCGTATGCCTTATGACTGACAAAGCCGATTACGTAACAATTGGAGGACAGATAAAGAGAGCACCGCAAAATTTTCAGCTGCATGAAATTACACCTAAAAAAATGGCGCCCACTTAGCTAAGTGGACACCATTTCCCGGTTTAGCGGCGTTTAACAGGTGACAGTGCCAAATATAGATAGATTATCTAGCGCAAACTGTCGCCGACCAGCGAGTCGGCCGAGAACGCATCTTTGTCGAAGCGTGGGGTGAGCGCATACTGTTTCGGTTTGTTATTAATGATAGCCTCAAAGCTTGTACCCGATATGAGGTCGTTAAAACCAAAACTGGTCATCACCACTGCCGGAGCGTCAGGTGCAACAACGGCGTCCGCATGAAGTGTCTTCCAGAGTTGACCATTAGCGTCCCAGCGATCGCCCAACAAGCAGATCCAACTGTCTTCATCACAGTAATAGCGACTTCTCACCGCTTGGTGGCGCTTGCCATTGCGCAAGGTGGCTTCCACCACCCAAACCCGGTGCAATTCCCAACGTACGTGCTCAGGGTTGATGTGATGCTTGGACAGCAACTCTTTGTCATCTTTTACCTGAAGCGCACCGTTACTGTTGTAAGGGACATACTTTTCCTGTTTGCCGATAATTTTCCAGTCGAACCGATCGAGCCGACCCGCGAAGGTCGTGACTTCGTCGAAGCTCATCACCCCGGCAGTGGCCGGCGATGGTGTATCGCAACAGGCGTTTGGCAGCTTGCGCACCCGACGTTGGCCAACGAGATATACCCAAGCTTGTGACTTGTCACCGTCCAGGTTTTCGATGCCGGCAAGCGCCTCTCCTGCACGGATTGCAGGTCCCGTGGTATCCAGTCGGGAGCGCCAATAATTATTGGTCTTGGCCAGTTCTTCAAGATTACTGTCTGGCAAGTAGTAAGGCATCTCGATGTTTTGAACCATGTCAGAAACCAGTACGGCGTCGCCATTGGCGGTCAACTGATAGCCCTTGAACATTTGCGATGTTGAAGTCCCACGCCAGCGCAGCACGTGATTCCACATCAGCTCCGCACCGCTTTGCGGAATGGGGAAAGGAATACCGCCATAGACACCTTGCGGAATGTCACCATTCATCTTGCCATTGGTCGCATTTTTGAAGGTGTTGTCATACACCCACTGTGGTGCGGCTGCGGTTCGATGGGTCTTGTAAACATTGACCCGGAAGCTTTCCGGGTACTTCTTCAACAACGCCTGGGTCCCATCGGTGAGCTTATCGGCATACTGGCTGACATTCGCTGGCGTAATTGAGAACAGCGGTTTCTCATCCTTGAACGGATCGCCACGACGCCCGCCCGGCTCGTCCCCAGGAATTGGCTTAGTATAGCCACCCGTCCAAGCAGGGATTGTGCCATCCTTGTTCCCGGCCTTTTCGGCTCCTAACGGAGTGAGTTCGTTGTTCAGCTTCGCAGCCTCTTGGGCAGAGACGGCTGCAAACGCCTCAGGACCACACGCTAGCAAGGCTACTAGCAGCGGGGGGAATAATAGTTTGCTCATTTGTTTGCTCCTGTGTTTTAACTTGCGGTGGAGCGGCATATTGAAAGCGCCCCTGAGCGATTTTTATAAGAAGCGTTTTATCTTTCACTACTCAGTAAATTGCACCTCATCGCAATACTGATGCCTGCAAGAGTACGAAGCGCAAAAGAGTAGTGTTAGCCAGATTTGGCATAAGGTAAAACAACTCGTGCCATCCGTCAGAAGGCAGAGGCTTCCCCCATCGATAACGGAAAGTGGCGACTGCATCACCAGCCAAGCTGGCTATCGGGCCTGATTGAACGACAAACCGAACCTCTAATCCGATTTCCGTACAATCACAATGATGCACCCGAGAGAGAGGGCGATTTTCAATGGATAATCGATGCAGGTCGATGACCAAGCTGGATTTCCCATCAATGCCGATCCTGATCGGTATCGAGAAGGCTATCTATATTGGCATCGGCCAGACTGTCGATACCGAGGCGATAAGCTGCAAGAGGTTCCCGAAGACATCGCAACCCGCAGTGACGCTTTGATATTTTATAAACGCGCTACAGAGCGCGTATGTCCCGCTTTACGCGATTTAATGTCTCCGAAGGAAGTTCATTGAATATTTTTTTATACTCAGAGCTGAAACGACTCAAATGCCAGAACCCCCAACTAGCCACAACGTCTTTCACTTGCACCGCGCCATCACCTGCACTCACCAAATCACGACGAGCGCCATTCAGCCTGAGCAGCCGAAGGTAACTAACCGGGTTGATATTCAAAAGATCCTGAAAACTGTATTGCAATACTCGTCGAGAAACACGAAGCTCACGACAGACATCAATAATCTGCATGGGCTCTGAAATATTATCAACTAAAAATTCGCGTGCCCGGCGCACGATCTGCACATGGTTGAACTCTCGATGGACAATCGCTGGTACTGTAAAATTTTTCAGGATAACAGGGGCCAGTGTCTCCATCGCCTTTTGCATCAAGGCTGAGCGTACCTCAGGATGACTAAGCATCTCCGGATCGTCATGACATACGTCGAGCATACCAAGGAACACTTTGGTCATGCTTGCCGTGCATGTCGAGTCGTCGACCAGGAACATCCCACGTTTCAGCCAGTCTTTTACCGACACATGTTCGACTGCCTCCATATATTCAGCAACCACTTTACGAGAGACTGCCACAATCAGCAATTTTGTCGGGGGAACCAATGCATCATAATCATTCTCGCCTCTAAAAATGACGAGATCATTTTCCATCCAGCTTCGACCATTTATTCGCCCTTCGCGCTCCATGCACCAAGGCAGGGCAAAAACAAATGAATCAGCCCACGCAATACCAAGTTGGTGGCTCGTTACATTTCCGATCTCTGTATAAATCTGTAATCCAGAAAGCCATAACTCCTTAGTATTACATTGATATTGCCCTGAAGAAAGTTGAATGTACTCCAGATCCCAGCCATCAAACGCTACAGAATTGGTGAACGGGTCTGAGTGATGACCCGCATGAACATAGTAATCTCTAGTACGGCAAACACTCTCTGATCTCATATTGTTATAGCCTTCGAAAGATACGACTTTTGCCAACGCACCGAAAAATCCGGCCACTAAAAAACAAGCAAAAGACGTTCCAGAAAGCTGAAAAACTCAATAACCTCATCACCAAATTTATTAATATGACGAACTGCTAATCAAAACACAAAAAATCGAAGCATGGTTATAAAAAACACCACTCCTACAAACATCCAGATATTTTGATAACATCCAAAACAGGCTCGACTTTGATATCGAGAGCATTTCGGCCGGCTACCCCCGCTCAAAACGTAACGAAAATTCGCGTTTTTAATGCAGTGTAACCAAAGTACACCCATCCAGAATTCGGGCTCGCCATATCACTGATAAAGAAGAAAAAAGAGTAAAGGTGAAAGATCGGCCGAGTCCTTATAAAGAAAAGTTACGACCGATCTGCCTCTAAAATGATCGCCTTCTAAAAATGTGCCCTATTCATGTGCATGACCGCAGTTAGCACCACAAATATGACCTTTCATCGCGCTGCGCTTTATCGGCCGCGAACGCTCAAGGGATAACTCGCCCCCGTCTAAGCGAGGAATGACACCTGCATCAAAAACATCCTTCCCCCCCATCACCGTACGCAGGACTTGCGTGTTGGCTAATTGGTCGAGGCTGCATGTCCGAATATTTTGATCGATGATGGCAATATCGGCCTTATATCCCGGCATCAGCGCACCTATACCTTGCCATTGCATCAGTCGGGCATTGTTTATCGTCCAGGCGTCGAATGCTTGTTGTCGATCGATTGTGTTACCAGGGCCGGAATGCTTGCGCCCCGAACCTGAAAATTCGCGCGTCTCAGCAAGCGCCATGTGCTCGAATGGACTGGTTGGCCCCCAGTCAGAACCCAGCCCGACGTTGGCACCGGAAGCCATCATCTTACCAATCGGCACCAGATCCGGGAGCACATGTTCGCCAATACGCTCCTGATACAAATCTCCCTTGCCCCAGCAGAAGCTCAAGCTGCTGGTCAGATGGAAGTTCAGTTCGGCATAACGCTTGATAGTTTTCTCATCGATGAGGATATTGTGCTGCATGATCCACTCCCTCTCCCGCACATTCCATTGTGAGAGGAAAGGCTCAAGGGACTCGAGAAACTCTCTGTGATCCTGATAGCCGCCCTGTACCATGTTCAATCGAACATTGTTACGCAGGCAATATTCAATGGCGTTGCGCTCAATGCTTTGTGGTACGAATGTACGTCCATTAGTTGGACGTCCATAGGGATCCTTGTAAGTCTGATCGATTCTAAGAAAACCAGACCAGGCGCCTCCCCCCCTTGCCAGCGACATACCATTAACTCGGTACAAGGGATCGCTGGTTTGCGACAGTTTCATCGCCAGCTCGAAATTCTTGTACACATTCTCGTCAGTTAGGCCGAGCCCTAAATCCCAGGACGTTGGGGCGACATCAAGAGCGGACATGACTCGCATACTCAGGAGACCTTCATCACGTACGCGCTGGTAAGCAGCGATATGGGAAGCGTCCATCACATGCGCCTCATAACATGCGGTTACCCCTTGATTGGCCGCCCTGATTTGACCCGCCAGCGCACCGTGATACCAAAGATCTGCGGGCGGCAGTGGCATCTGCGAAACCACTCGGGTCATCCAGAACGCGCTGTCGTTGTAGTAATTGATCACGCTACCCCGGAAGATACCGGTCAACTCACCGGAATCGTCCTTTTCAATCCAGACATTGTCCACCACATCGGGCAAATCTCGTCCGAGTCCCAGGATCTGCAATGCCTTGGAGTTCAGAACACTGATGTTCGGCACTTGTGGCGCGTAGGCCTGAATCCAGACCGGATGATCAGGCGCGGCGGCGTCGAGCTCATATCGATTTGGCAGACGCCCTTCAGGCAAGTCCCGCCAAGAGCGGCGAATAAAGTAATGGGGTTCACCCACGGGGGTGGTGACAATCCAACCATTGACGGGAGTAACTGCCGCACGCTCTCGAATCCGCGCACGTATATCATCGTGATTGCGTGCATCGTACAGATCGACACACATCGCATCAAAACTGGCGAGGTGAAGAAAATGTGGGTGGTTGTCAATGATGCCGGGAATAACGCAGGCGCCACCAACATCAATTTTTTGTGCTGCGGGCCCCGCTAAACTGCGCATGTCCGCCAACGCTCCGGTAGCAACCACCGAGTCCCCCTCAAGAACGATGGCTTCGTGAGTTTCCCGCCCCTGATTCTGAGTTAAGACAGGGCCACCGAAAATCAGCGTGCGACGAGTTGAACTTTCCATTTCTGGTCCTCGAAGAAGGTCTTTCTGGATTTAACCAACCTGTCAGCCAGCATGCGGCCACACAAGAGGGTTGCAGGTCATTCTCATGAGAGTAAGAGCGCAGCAAAAGCGCCCGTTATCCAGTTTTGGCATCGCGTCTTCACAGCACAGCCTATGCGCACTGAGCAGATGATCTTCATCAGTGCAATAGAAGCAGTTGCCTCCATCGTGAGCGATGTTGTGCAACCTGGTTGGGCCTCTGCCTGATCGGGAGGTGACTAATTACTGTCTGTTGAGCAATAACAGCCAGACTGCTGCTCAATTGATGCTTTGGCAGTCAGCGCCCTATAGAGCAGCTGGTGAGAGAAACAAACCCACCGCGCATCGCCCCGCCGCTGCTTCCCCTCGAAGCAGAATCACTTGCTCATCATGCTGGTCGCTTCCTGCGTGGCTTCAGTGGTTCGGGTTGCAAGTTTCCTGACTTCATCGGCCACCACCGCAAATCCGCGCCCAGCCTCGCCCGCTCGGGCTGCTTCAATAGCAGCGTTGAGTGCAAGCAAATTGGTTTGGCTGGCAATGCTCTGGATAGTGCCCACAATTTGCGTCAGCTGAGCAATGTTCTGCTCCAGCTTCTGCTGATGCTTGGCTTCGGTTTCGCGCAACTGTTCTTGCTCGTGCTGGAAATGGATGTCTACCAGCGCACCAACCGCTCGCAGTGGTGTGCCGCGCTCATCCCTACGGGTTTGGCCACGGGCGCGGAACCAGCGGAACTCACCGCTCTTGAGCTTGAGCCGATATTGAATGTCGAACGCGGCTCTGCCGGTGCGGTCATTCAAATGCTCAGCTAATGCCGTCAGGCTGCGCTCCTTGTCCTCGGGGTGCAGGCGTGAAGTCCAGCTTTCGAGTACATCCGGAAATTCTTCGACTGTCTCAAAACCAAGCAGGCGGCGGAATTGCAGAGACCACCATATAGGGTTTCGTGGGTTAACCGGATCGCCAGCGATCACTTCCATGTCCCATAGACCATCGGTTAGCAACTCGCGGGAAAGCTCGAACCGGGTAAGGGTCACATCCAGCGCTCTTTCGCGCTCCCAGTCATCATGAATATCCCGTATCGATCCGGCGATCCGGAGAGGCACGCCTTGCAGGTCGCGCAGCGTTTCGCCTTGTGAGAAGAACCAGCGGTACCCACCGCCCTTCAATGCCATGCGGATATTCACGCGATACGGTGTCTTCCCGGACTTATCATTCAAGTGTCGGCCAAACGCCTCAAACGCGGTTAGTCTGTCATCTGGGTGCATGCGATCAGACCAGCTGGATATGGCATTGGGAAATTCGCGCTCGTCACTAAAACCCAGCAACTCACGCAAAGTCTGTGACATCCAGCAGATGTTGTTCGGGCTCATCGGATCACCACCGACCACCTCCACGTCCCACAGACCTTCGTTGGACGCACGGTTGATAAGGTCAAAACGCTCCCTTTGAGCTTCAATCTTGTTCTCCGCTGCTGACAATAGCGCGCGAACTGCCTCAAGCTCAGCTTCCAATAAACTGACGTGTGCCAGCAGTCCCTTTTCTCTATTGGCTGCGCTCTCCCATGCGCGCTTGAGTTCTTGATCCCTGGCGCTTGCGCGGAACTCGGGTTGGTCTTGCTTTCCCTCTAAGGCAGCTATGAGCTGCAGGCGAGTTTTTCGATCACCGCGCGAACCTGGAAGACTGAACATTGTGGGCATGCTCTTCTTATTGGATGAGTTCTAAAGCACCTACAGGTACTTGTCATATCGTCACAGCACAGATTTTATGTATAGATGTAGCCGGGATTTTGCTGAGGGCAGCTCACTATCTTCAATAATCCCTGGAACAGTAGCCTCGCGGGGCAGGCGCGAATGGCCCCGCTCACTAGTCACCGCCCATAAGCGTGCGAAGAGCGCGTTGTGCTTCACTCGCGCGAAGACAGTCCATGAATTGATCGACTTCGCTGTCGATGACCTTGCCAAGGGGCTGTCCTGGGTTCAATTTCATCATCGCTTTGGTCTGCTGTAATGCGAGGGGCGGTTTTCCAGCCAGCAACTCTGCCATTGCCCAGCTTCGAACAATCAGTTGTTCCGTCGACAAAACGGCATTAACAATCCCCAATCGCTCGGCACTCGCAGCATCGAAGCCGCTTCCGGTCATCAGCAGCTCCGATGCGCGCCGATGGCCCAACATCAAGGGGAGCAGCGCGCTGCTCCCGCCTTCGGGTACCAGGCCAAGGTCCACGAATGGAAGTCGGAAACGCGCGTCGGTTGCTGCGTAAACAAAATCAAAATGGAGTAGCATCGTTACCCCAATGCCTACTGCAATCCCATTCACTGCTGCTACCACCGGCTTTCTCTGACGGTTCAACTGCTGCAAGAACAGGCGTGCAGGGCTATCCAAAGCCCCACGCCGCACCGCCGCCAAAAAATCGCCAATATCGTTGCCAGCGCAAAAACTGTCACCGGTGCCGGTAATATGAATGACTACGACTGTATCGTCCTTATCACCCTGCACGAATAGACGGGTCAACGCTTCGTACATTGCCGTACTGAGAGCGTTTTTTTTCCCGCTCGGTTGAGGGTGATCGAAAGTATTTTTCCAATGCATTCGCTTTGAATAAGCTCGTCCATTCCGTTTTATCGCACCTTCGATTAGTGGGTGAATCACTCCGTGCCATCGATGGCCACCAGCGTTCAACGGATTACTCTTGCCGCCCCAACTGCCAACCAATTTTGTTTAGAGACGCTCAGACAGCGCGGCAATGCCTTGTCCACCACCGATACAAAGGCTAACCACCGCGTAGCGCCCCTTAATGCGCACCAACTCGTGCAAAGCCTTCACGGTAATTACCGCGCCCGTGGCACCGATAGGATCACCAAGCGAGATGCCGCTGCCGTTGGGGTTGAATTTGTCACCGGGAATACCCAATTCTTTTGCCAACGCCAATGCCTGGGCGGCAAACGCCTCATTGACTTCCCATAGATCGATATCGCTCACCATTAGGTTGGCGCTTTCCAGCACCTGTCGGATAGCCGGCACCGGTCCAATACCCATGTATTTAGGATCCACTCCCGCAAAGCTATGACCCACCAATCTGGCCATGGGCTTAAGCCCCCGTGTCTCAGCCTTCCCCCGCTCCATCAACACCAGCGCCGCAGCCGCATCGTTGAGGCTGGAGGCGTTACCGGCAGTGACTGTTCCATCCCGTTTGAATACCGGCTTGAGCGCAGCCATATCTTCTACCGGACCGTTATGGCGAACATGTTCATCCGTATCGAACAGCGTTACCCCTTTGCGGGACTTCAATTCGACTGGCACGATCTGCTCTTTGAAAAAGCCTTGCTTAATGGCGCGCTGGGCGCGATTGTGGATTTCGTATGCTGCTTGATACTGTTCCTGGCGGCTGATGGTCCACTTTTGCGCAAAGTTTTCTGCAGTCATCCCCATATGCACATTTTCGAACGGGCAGTGCAGCACTCCCACCATGGCATCTACCAATTGACCATCACCCATTCGGTAACCAAAACGGGCGTTGGGTACCCAGTAAGGCGCGCGACTCATATTTTCCGCACCACCCGCCACCGCAACACTACAAACGCCGGTCTCTATCTGCTGGGCAGCGAGAATCACCGCCTGCAGGCCACTGCCGCACAGGCGATTGACAGTGACAGCGGGTGTTATGTGCGCCAGTCCACTCTTAAGGGCAGCCACTCGCGCCATGTATGCATCAGAAGCCTCAGTGTAAATGACATGGCCAAATACACAGTGCCCGACTGCTTCAGTTGCGATACCTGCACGCGCGACCGCTTCACGCACTACGAGCCCAGCGAGCTCACCAGGCGGCTCCGCTTTGAGGATTCCACCCAATGTACCGATACTGTGCGTACTCCACTCAGTACCACCACCTAATGCATTTTCATGAATAAATTCCTCGGTGCACCAACGTCGGTCGGCTAAAAAATCGACATGAACAACTTTATAACGACCCCCGTACTGCCCAACTGCCAAGTCCCAAATTTCACTCTTTGGAGTCTCGATGCAGCAAGAAAAATACTCAGAAGTTCAATAGTTTCAGCACTGCATCAACACTGTCCTTGGCATCACCGAATAGCATGCGTGTGTTGTTTTTATAGAACAGTGGATTATCGACACCAGCGTAGCCGGAGCTCATGCCACGCTTGAGCACGATCGTGTTTTTTCCTTTCCAGGGCTCCAGCACCGGCATCCCGGCGATGGGACTGTCAGCCTCTTCTTGCGCCGCCGGATTAACGATATCGTTGGCACCGATCACGATCGAGACATCCACGTTGGAGAAGTCTTCGTTGATCTCATCCATTTCGTAAACTATGTCGTAGGGCACCTTGGCTTCTGCGAGTAGAACGTTCATGTGGCCCGGCATACGGCCGGCCACGGGGTGAATACCAAAGCGTACCTTGACGCCATTCTCACGTAGTTTCTTGGCAATCTCGTACACGCTATGCTGCGCCTGGGCAACGGCCATACCATAGCCAGGCAAGATCATCACATTCTTGGCGCCTCCCAACAGATCGGCCGTCTCTTGGGCATCGATTGCCTGAACCTCGCCGGCTACGCCTGCCGGACTCGCCGAGCCACCGCCCTTGCTTGAGCCGGAACCGAAGCCACCGAGGATGACGTTGATGAACTTGCGATTCATCGCCTTGCACATGATGTAGCTGAGAATGGCACCGCTTGAACCCACCAGGGCGCCGACCACAATCAGCAAATCATTGCCGAGCATGAAGCCCATAGCTGCCGCGGCCCAGCCGGAATAGCTGTTGAGCATCGATACCACCACCGGCATGTCAGCGCCGCCGATCGCGACGACCATATGTACACCAAATACCAGTGCGACCAGGGTCATCAGCACCAACCAGACTAAACCATCACCTGCGACTGAGCCTTCGATGAAGAACATCCCGAACAGGATCGCCAGCACGGCCATGCCCGCATTGAATAGATGACGGCCCGGAAGCTGCAGCGGCTTGCCACTGATTCTGGCGCTGAGCTTAAGGTAGGCGGCAACAGAACCGGAGAAAGTCACTGCACCAATCAGAATGCCTACGTAGGTCTCGACATCATGGATGGTCTTCTCGACATTGTTAATGACACTGCCATGGTCCAGCGCGTTGGCATACCCGACCAAAACCGCTGCCAAGCCGACCAGGCTATGAAGGATCGCAACCAACTCCGGCATCTGAGTCATTTCGACTTTTTTTGCCAGATACCAGCCGATACCCCCGCCTGCGACCATACCGCCGATCAGGAAGTATTGATTATGGGTCACCAAGCCGAAGACGGTGACGGCCATCGCCAGGCCCGTACCCAACATCCCGTAAAGGTTGCCCCGACGCGCACTTTCCTGATGGCGCAGACCGCCCAGGGCCAGGATGAAGAGTGCGCTGGCACCGATGTATGAAGCTGTGATGACACCTGTATTCATCTTAGGGAACCTTATTTGCGGAACATCCGCAGCATTCGCTGGGTAACGGCGAAGCCACCGACGATATTGATGCTGGTGAGAAATACGGCCAACGCCGCAAGTATCACCACCGGCTGACTGTTACTGGATATCTGAATCAGCGCGCCGATGACGATGATGCTACTGATCGCGTTGGTGAGGCTCATCAGGGGTGTGTGCAGCGAATGGGATACGCCCCAGATCACCATGTAACCGACAAAGCAGGACAGCATGAACACTGTCAGGTGGGCCATGAACGCCGGCGGTGCCACTGAGCCAAGACCTAACAGCGCAATGCCTGCCAGTGCTAGCGGCGCAAGAAATGTCAGCGGACTTGCCGGCTTGGGTTCGGCTTTTTGCAGTACTGCGCTGGCCTTATTGTTCGTATCAACCTTGGGGGCGACCGACAGGCGCGGTGCGGGCGGTGGCCAGGTCACTAGACCCTCCTTGACTACCGTTGCACCCCGGATCACTTCGTCATTCATATTGACGAAAATCTCACCGTTCTTCTCAGGGCACAGCTCAGTCAGCAAGTGGCGCAGGTTGGTGGCATACAACTGGCTGGACTGCGCTGCCAAGCGGCTGGGTAGATTGGTGTAACCGATCAAGGTGACGCCGTGCCTTACAACTACCTCGTTGGCGACCGTCAGTTTGCAGTTACCACCCGCCTCCGCCGCCAGATCGACGATGACGCTACCCCGCTTCATGCTGGAAACCATTTCCTCGGTGATCAACTCAGGGGCAGGTTTTCCCGGGATCAGGGCGGTGGTGATGATGATGTCGACATCCTTGGCCTGCTCAGCGAACAACTCCATTTCAGCTTTGATGAATTCTGGGCTCATGGTCTTGGCGTAACCGCCTTGGCCGCTGCCGTCCTCCCCCTCGAAATTGAGCATCAAGAACTCGCCGTCCATACTCTCGACTTGCTCTTTGACCTCGGGACGAGTGTCGAACGCACGCACAATGGCGCCCATACTTTTGGCCGTGCCGATGGCGGCCAAACCCGCGACACCGGCACCGATCACCAGCACCTTGGCCGGCGGGATCTTGCCGGCGGCAGTGATCTGGCCGGTGAAAAAGCGACCGAAGTGCTGTGCTGCCTCGACTACGGCACGGTAGCCGGCGATGTTGGCCATGGAGCTCAGGGCATCCATTTTCTGAGCGCGGGAAATACGAGGTACCGAGTCCATCGACAACGCCGTGACGCCTCGACGGGACAGTTCTTTTAGCATCTCGGGGTTCTGGGCCGGATACAGGAAGCTGATCAAGGTTTGCCCCTTGCCCAGAAGCTCGACACCATAAAAGCCCAATTCCGGATGCTCAGTCGGTGGGCGTACCTTCATGACGATATCGGATGTGCGCCACAGCTCTTTCGGATCTTCGATAATCTCCACGCCCGCTTCACGAAACTGATCATCGTCGAAATTGGCCAGTGCACCGGCGCCGGTTTCAATGGCCAAACTGAAGCCTAGCGTCTTCAACTGCCTGGCGACTTCCGGGGTCAGTGCCACGCGCGCTTCCCCTTCGTCTATCTCCTTCGGAACACCTATTCGCATCGGATTCAAATTCATTATTTAACTCTCCGAGTACATTTAAAAACCGCGACACAAAGCGTTTTCGGAGAACCCGAAAGCTGCTGAGCGCGCGTTCTTGATAAGAAAAGCCAGGTAAAAACTGTCATCAGTCTTTTCGTTTGCCTTCAAATAAGGCCTATTCAGATCACCGCCAAGCTAAAAATGAAAACTGTATCCAACTGATGCCACGATCAAATCCGTATCGATTTTATTGCCCGCACTCACGCCAGTTCCAACTGCGGGCGAGTCAAAAGTGTATTCCACGCCAAATGTTAATTCGTCACCATCGGAAAAGGTTTTCGTTGCCCCGATGGAGGCTGCTTTCGAATTGATCGCAACCAACATAAGATTCCTTACCGTATCGTCAGAATCAAATGTACGATTCGCGTAACTTACACCGGCACGAACTGCCCAACTATCATTCACTGCATAGTTAAGCCCGATCCTCCGAACCTTTTGATCGTTCCATCCAAACAAGGGGGCAAACTGCGTATCCCCCCATCGAATTCGAAGAAAATCGGCAGCCAGCGTGAGCTTAGGGGTTAAGTTAACAGCAACGCCAATCCCATATTGCTCCGGCACATCCAACGCGCCGTTAGTGCCGGCGAGAGCTTGTTCGCCGTAACCATCGAAGGAACCCATTTTGATTTTTGAGCCATACATGGCGCCGAACGACCAGATATCATTGGCTCGCCATAGGACCCCGGCGCGCCAGCCAAGTCCCGTTGCGAATTCGTACCCTTTGTGTGTCACTCCTGGAAAATTTTCGAGATTAATGGCCGAGACTGCTGGAGCGAGAGAGAAGCCAATTGCCAAATCCGGGGTGGGTTTATAGGTGACTGTCGGCAATATAATTTGTGTGATGACAGTTCCCTTCGTTCCGTCGCTTCCACCAGTAGCAATATTGTTGTCATACTCAAAACCGGCGCCATTGGAGGCGTTTGAAATACCTATCGTCCACTGTTCATTGAGATCATGGTTGTAACCAATCTCCGGGGTAAAACTGACGCCCGCACCATGGTTTGTCATCGGTCCACTACGACTATCCGTATGATCCCAAAGCGCTTGCGTACCAAGATAAAGTTGGTCCCCGACATAAGCCATCCCTGCGGGGTTATTCGCCGCGGCCATGGCATCTTGTGGAAAAGCGATAGAGGCACCCCCCATTCCTTGGGCCTTACTTCCATAACCGGTCAATTGCAATCCGTTCACTGCGCTAGCTTCACCACCCAGAATAGGTAGCAGAACCGCCGCGCAACTTGTGGCCAGGTATTTAACTTTCATGATTCACCCTCTAATTATTATTTTTATTCAGGTAGTGCAATTGGGTTATTTTCTAGGACGCAACAGCCGACGCATCGCGATCTAAGCCGGAAGCTCGATTATTTTTTCATATGACCCAAAGTATTCGAAAACTCAGGCAAGACAATGTTCGGTTTTAATGGACAGTACTCTCCTCGTTAATTAATTCCGCTACGCGTTCACGTAGGATATTTTTCTGGATCTTTCCCGTGAGTGTCTTGGGCAAGTCTCCAAATTCAAAATGCTTGGGAGTCTTGTACCCAGCCAGTCGCTCCTTGCAAAAGACGATCAGGGCTTCGGGGGTAGGCCTGACAGTGTTCGGCTTCAAGGTGATGAATGCCATCGGTGTTTCGCCCCATTTAGGATCAGGGCGTGCGACTACGGCGGCCTCCATAATGTCCGGGTGCAGATAGAGCACCTCCTCGATTTCAAGGCTCGATACGTTTTCCCCGCCAGAGATGATGATGTCTTTGGATCGGTCCTTGATCTCAACATAGCCATCAGGATGAGTGACCCCCAGGTCACCAGTTCGGAACCAACCACCTGCGAAGGCCTTGGCCGTGGCTTCTGGATTCTTGAGATAACCTTTCATCGTTGTATTGCCGCGCACCATGATCTCGCCGATGGTCAGGCCATCCCAGGGCAAGGGGACCATGTCATCAGGATTGCGCACCGAAACGTCCCCGACCAAAGGATGTGGGACGCCCTGCCGAGCCATTAGCCGTGCGCGCTCTGAGAGCGGTAAATTGGCCCACTCTTTCTGCGGCTCACAAATGAGGTTCGGGCCGTAGGTCTCGGTCAAGCCATAAAGATGGGTGACAGTGAAACCCAGATCCTCCATCGCCTTAATCACCGCGCTTGGCGGAGCAGCGCCACCAGTAGCAATCCGCACCACATGATCGAATCTGCGACGGTCGGACTCTGGAGCATGGATCAACATCGACAGAACCACAGGCGCAGCGGCCAGATGGGTTACGCTATGTTTTGCTATCAGATTAAAGACCGTTGCCGGCTCGGTCTTTCGCAGACAGACTTGAGTGCCGCCGACAACAGCCAGGGCCCAGCAATGCGTCCAGCCGTTGCAATGAAACAGCGGCAGCGTCCAAAGGTAGGTGCTGCTTGGTCCGAACCCCATCGACAAAGCGTTGCCAAGTGCATTCAGTGCCGCCCCTCGATGGGAATAGACGACCCCTTTGGGATCGCCTGTCGTGCCCGAGGTATAACTCAGCGAAATGGCCGCATCTTCGTCAACGATCTCGGGTAGCTCACCACAAGGGTCTCCCTTCGCCAGGAACGCCTCATATCCTTTAGTGTGATCGTCTTCCACAATATCAATGACCAAGATATCGAGGGAGCTATCGGCTCGCACGGCATTGGCGACTGCTGAAAATTCTTCATCTACAAAGAAAACACGCGCTTGGGCGTGGCGCAGTATCGCAATAACGGCATTGGTGTCCAGGCGTGTGTTGATAGTGTTTAGCACTGCACCGGACATTGGCACAGCAAAATGCGCCTCAATCATGGCCTGCACATTTGGCGCCATGATCGACACCACGTCGCCTGCTCCTACCCCGGATTTGCACAGCACATCGGCCAGTTGGCGGCAGCGCCTGTTCATTTCGGCGTAGGTAGTACACCGGTTTCCATCAATAACGGCTGACTTGGTCGGAAAAACACGAGCTGCGCGCGCCAGCGTGCTTATAGGTGTCAACGCGATTTTGTTCGCGGGGCCCGGGATAAAGTCGTCAAAAGCTGACCGGACTATGTGTTCAAACTTTTCCATAGCTTTCACTCCTTGGAGCAATGCTCATGATCGCTTTGTAACCTGCAACCCGATCAGTGTTGGAAGCCTCACATTGCCGATGTCTCAGCCCGCAGCCGAAACAGGGGAAATACTGCTCCACCGTGAGTCACCGCTTGAGAATGGACTCAGGCACATCGAACGGGCGCTCTATGCGGATCAGGAAATACGATTTGCCCCGACAAGCACAAAGAGTACCGGAACCGGCTTATCTGAACGGTTGCGCCATGCATGGCGGGTGCCGTTCTGAACGATAACGTCATGCTTTTTGACCAGGGTGGTCGTACCGTCATCCAGCTCCATGATCAGTTCGCCATCAAGCAAAATGCCATAGTCGACGGTGTCAGTCGTATGAAAGCCCGGGTTTTTCGCCTCAAACTTGCAAGCGAAACCAGGCAGTTTCCCAAGGAACTCCCCCCCCGCAGCCAAAGGATCGAAATCCGGCGCCATCATCACCGAGTCAGGAGGAAACACCACGACCATAGCTACGCTGCCGCCCGGCGCCGGTGTCCAGCAGGTGACCGAATCCGTAGGGTCCGTTGCCGGCTTACCCACACTTTGATCAGGGCCAGTGGTCCAGAGAAGTGATACGTGCATCTCTGGGGTATGGTTGAAATCATGGCTGGTCGCTGGCTGTCCATCGGACAAAATGACTGACTTTCCGGCGTCATCGTACCCGGTCACAATACGGCGAAATTCCATCAGGTTTCTCCTCGCAGTCGTTAATGCACAATAACGATGTTAGTGAAACCACCGTCCCGAACTTCGAGCGCTGCAAGGGCTTCATCGACCTTTTCAATCGAATAACTCTGACGCTCGAAAACCTGCAGGTTCAGTACACCCGCCTCAGCCATATCGGCCATCGCCTGCCCTTCAGCGGTAGTGAACCAAAGCGAACCAAGGATGGACTTCTGGTGAGTCATCAGATCGACGGTATCAATTGGAAGTGGCTCAAAAAGGCCACCGGTGTTGACGTAAATGCCCCCACGACGCAACGCTTTTATGGAGGTCACCACAGACTTTGCAGGCGCGTTGGCTCCTAAGCATTGGATGATCACATCCACGCCCAGGCCGTGCGTATTCTGCAAAATTTCTTCGACCACCCCTTCTCCTGCAACCAAGGCATGTATACGGTTTGGAGCGACGGATTTGAGCCTTGCGAGGAGGTCGGTATTCCGACCAGTCACAAAAATTTTTGCCGCCCCCATGGCGAGCGCGCAAATCGTTGCACCAACACCCAGAGTGCCCGTGCCACCATCGATCATGACTGTTTGACCGGCTTGCAGGTTCGCCTTACGCAGACCGGAATAAGCTGTGCCGATGTAGCCAAATCGCGCGGCAGCCTCATAGCTGACGTTGTCGGGAAGCTTTACCAGATTACGTGCAGGCGCTGTCAGGAATTCCCCGAAACCGCCATACGGATAGTCCTTGAACATATCAACCGAGCCCGGACCGAAGCCGAAATACCCCATGAAGGTATAGGCCGAGCAATTCACATCTTGCCCAGCGCGGCAGGCTGTGCAGCTTCCGCAAGAAAGGCCGGGGTTCACATAAACCCGATCGCCCGGTTTGATGTCCTGACGCACTCGCTCTCCGACCGCTACGACCACACCGGCAGAGTCCAAACCGTAGGTAGCGGGAAGTTCTGCCATCGGCAAAGACGGGAACCATTGAGCGAAATGGTGGATGACGTTGGGAAGATTCGGGATCACACCCGAAGCTTTCACCTGAACAATCACGTCAGTATCACGAACTTGCGGCATAGGTACTTCGTCGACCTGGAACTGACCACCGGGTTCATGCAAGCGAGCAGCACGCATCATTGGTTTGAACATTATTATTTTTCTCCGTGTCAGATTTATCGGCAGTTATGACTGCTTTTGTTTTATGGTCCGCAGACTCGTCTCCCGCGAACCCCGTTCGTTATGCACTCACCAACCCTTGCTCAAAATACCAGCCAGGCAGCATCGCAGGCACAACGATGTGATTAGCGAGCCGCATCATGGATTAACCTCATATCTGGACCCCGGAGGAAGTGGATCCTTGGGATCGACGAAAATATCAGGCAGAAGCGCGGTATTTGGATCATTGCGATAGCGATCAAAATTATTCACCCCTTCCTCTGACAAGACGTCATCATCCAGCACAAAATTTCCAGTGAAGATGCGGGCATCGCGGCAAAGGATGGCGTAGGCGGCATCCGCCATAATCTGGGGAGTACGTGATTGACGCAGCATGGCATCGCCGCCCAATGCGAACTCGACTGCGGCCGTCGCCACCGTTGTGCGGGGCCACAAAGCATTGCAGGCAATGCCGTCTTCGCGCAGTTCCTGCGCCAGCCCCAACATCACCATCGACATGCCATATTTGGACAAAGTGTAGGGCAGGTGCTGAGCGAACCAGTCGGCGCGCATCTGCAACGGCGGTGATAGCGCCAGAATATGAGGATTGCTGCTTTGACGCAGATACGGAATGCAAGCGCGTGAGGCCACGAATGTTCCGCGCATATTGATCTGCTGGATAAGATCAAACCGCTTCAACGCGATGTCCGAGCTCTTGGACAGGTCGATCGCTGAAGCATTGTTGATGCATGCATCGATGCCACCGAAACGTGCAGCGGTTTCGGCTACGGCTTCCTTTACTCGATCCTCGTCGCGCACGTCGACGATGAGAGGCAGCGCCTTGCCACCTGCCGCCTCGATGGCCTCCGCCGCCGAATAGATCGTACCTGGCAGCTTGGGATGCGGTTCGGCGGTTTTAGCAGCAATCGCGACGTTTGCCCCATCGGCCGCAGCGCGCAGCGCAATGGCAAGGCCAATTCCGCGACTTGCCCCAGTGATGAATAGAGTCTTGCCCGCAAGGGGCTTACTAGAGGTACTCATGCCACACCCTCTTCGGAGCTGACGCATTCAAACCTGGTGATCTGATCTGCCCCATCAGAAGACAAAACTTTCGCTCGCCCGATCAGAACATCAAATACCTTGTCGACATCAAACGCCTTACCGTTGTCGCGCCAAGCCACATGATGATCGGGGCGCACAATAACGGCACGTGATGCAAAAAGTTCTCTTAGTTGGGGATCGTGGATGTGATGAATGACGAGGGGAATCCCCCTTTTTTCTGCCGCGGCTTGAAAGGTCTTCGAGAGGGTGTCGCCCTCAACCTCGATAAGCGTGTAAACCTTATCGACGAGGTCTAGCGTCGAACGACCATCCATTAGCCAGGCATGCGGAAGCCTGTGGCCGGGGCGCGCCACCTGGGTGTACTGAACGATATCGTCAGCAGGTTCGGGCGAGCCATCATCCACAATCACAGGTGAACCGGAGTATCGGTAGCCCAGCGGAGTGCCCAAGGAGTTGTACTCACGCTTGAAGACCCTCGTAATCAGCTCACCGATCACTTTGCGCGACGCGTCACCTTCAGCGTCTTCTTGATTCAGATTCGGGAGATGCTGATCGATGGTTGGCTTCACCCTCCCCCAATCAAGATACAGCTCACCAGCCATGGCTGCGGTCCGCGCCGCACCCATTTTCCGATCATATTCATAGCTATCGAGTAATGCTTCATCGGCCCAGCCTTGGAGCACCCCGGTCAACTTCCATCCGAGGTCAAATCCATCCAGGATTCCGGTATTCATTCCGTGACCACCAGCAGGCGGCATGGTGTGCGCGGCGTCTCCTGCGATGAAAACCCGCCCATCGCGGAATCGCTCTGCGGTCCGCTCTCGATTCAGCCAGGGCAAAAGCTCGGTCAGATATTTGAACTCGACCTTCTGTCCGACTACTTGCTCGACGGCCTCATCCATGCGCGCCTTGTCGACTTTGTCTGGTTCGGCAACCAACACAATGCGGAATTGATCAATACCGTCATAGGGCAGCAAGGTCACTGACACACCGTTATTTGTCACTGCGGTATAACGACCACCGATGCGCGGCCGGGCAAGATCAGCGATTTCCTTACTTTGGATAATCGCCTCAGCCGAATGCCCATAGATGCCGGAGCACTGGTATTGAACACCAATTTTCTGGCGTACTTCGCTACGAGCGCCATCACAACCCACCAAGTATTTTGCGCGGATCGAGAAAACATCACCGCCCTTCAGCGGTTGAACCTCAATCGACACTCCATGCTCATCCTGGGTCATGTCCAGGAATTTATGTTCCCATAGGAATTCAACCGAATCGAAACTGCCTGCCAAACGATGAAGGATCGGGTTGAACCAGCTTTGTGGGCAACGCTGCGCAAAGGTCGGGCTTTCTTGCGGCGGCTCCATCTTGCTAATCGCAGCCCATGGAATCCGCGCCAGTTCGTACCCAACGAGCGAGGTCAGGTAGGCAGCGTCCTGAGGGTGATCCGCCGGCCATCCGCAACCGCGCAATTGATCAGTAATACCCCAAGTACGGACCAACTCCATGGTTCGAATGCTAATCGCGTGCAAGCGCGGATCTGTGAAAACTCCGTCTGTCATTTCGACAATGATGCATTTTATGCCACGGCGACCCAATTCCGTAGCCAGGCCACATCCAACAGGCCCGGCACCGACCACCACGACGTCCGCATCGATAGTAGCTTTCTGCATGCAGAAGTCTCCTCACTATTGTTTTTGTTGTTAGCCCGAGCCTCAGACTTACCTGGACTACCAGCAAGCCCTGAAGCTCACTGCTACAGCAGTCCTAGGATGACATCCTTCGGCTGACTTGTTATGCCTAACGTTAGCACAAACAAAGCAAAATAAAATCCCCACATCAGTATTATTTAAAAAAAAATAGAGACAACCCCCTTTAGAACCGAAATATTTAGCAGCGGAAAGCGCACAACGTCTGCTATAACGTTAGCACAAATGAAGCACTCATAGTCGTCACCCTCTCGCAGCTGAGCTCAGTGCAACGAGACCAGATTCCAGCAACGCTGGAGCCGGCGACGACTTGATCAATTCATTGATCAACCACATCCGTCCACGCTTCCATAGGGCACCAAAATGACTGAATTTGTCCGCGATCGAGAAATTGAATTCTTGCTTTATGAGTTTCTCGATACGACAGCGCTCCATGCGCGCCCGAGATACGCCGAGCAAGACCGAACGATTTATGATGAAATTCTGCGCTCAGCACGCGCTGCCTCCGAACGCTACCTGCTGCCCTTCTATCAGAAGGGCGACGAAAAGGAGGTGCAAATGGTGGACGGCGCAGTCGTCTCAACACCTGAAGTCATCTTGGCGTGGCGTGCGATCTGCGATGGTGGCTTCATGGACATGTCCGCCGACGTCGACGCTGGCGGACTGCAAGTACCCGAAGTCATTTCACGGGCAGTGCAGACGTATTTTCAAAGCGCCAACACTAGTTTCGCGGTCTATCCATTCCTTACGCAGGGCGTCATCAATCTGATTCGTAGCTTCGGGACGCAGGCGCAACAGGAGCTATGGATTCCACAGCTCGTCAGCGGAGCGTCCATCGGCACCATGGCCCTAACTGAGCCGGCGCAAGGCTCGGCACTTGCTGACATAACTACAAGAGCCGAACCCCAAAAGGATGGAACCTGGCTCATTTTTGGGCAAAAGATCTATATCTCCGCCGGTGATTCTGATGTGGCGCACAACATAGTTCATATGGTTCTCGCCAAAACGAAGGGCGCGCCAGCAGGGGCTGCGGGCATCTCACTCTTCCTTACGCCCAAATGGCTTCCCGACGATGAAGGCAAGTTGTCGAAGCGCAATGATGTGCACCTTGCCGGTGTGCTGCACAAAATGGGACAGCGTAGCTCGCCCACTACCGCCCTTAGTTTTGGCGATAACGGGGGGGCAGTCGGCTGGCTGGTAGGAGAAGAAGGTAAGGGGCTGGCAGCCATGTTTCAGATGATGAATGAAGCACGGATTGGTGTGGGTATCATCAGCGCCGCACTGGCTTATCGGGGTTTTCTCTATTCGCTGCATTATGCGAGTGAACGTCCGCAAGGCCGGCTGCCGTCTAGCAAGGACCCGAAATCGCCGCAAGTAATGCTGACCGAACACGCAGACGTGCGCCGTCTGCTCCTGATGCAGAAATGCTATTCCGAAGGAGCACTGGCACTGTGTTTTTTTGCCGCGTCCCTGTTTGAGGACCAACATACACATCCAGATATTGAAGAACGCAAGCGCTCAGGCCTATTGCTTGACCTGATGACACCCATTGTCAAATCGTGGTCCGCAAAATACGGCTGCGCATCGAACGATCAAGCAATCCAGATATTGGGAGGAGCGGGTTATACGAGGGAGTATATCGTCGAACAGCTGTACCGCGACCAGCGGATCAACCCAATCCACGAGGGCGCCGAGGCCATTCATGGACTGGATATTCTCAGCAGGAAAGTACGAATTTCTGGAGGAGCTGCAGTCAATGCATTTGCCGCCCAAGTAACTTCAACGATCGAGGCAGCGGAACGCTCGGACCAAGATCTCCCAGGATTGGCGCGCGATCTCAAAAAACGATTGGAGCGCCTGATCCGCCTCACCCAAGACTTGCTTGAGCGCTATGCCGAGGAAGCTGACGAGGCCTTGGCCAATGCAACCATTTACCTCGACGTATTCGGTCGCGTCTGTGTGGCCTGGCTCTGGTTGAAGCAAGCAGTGGTGGCCCAAGAAAAGAAAGATACAACGCAAAACGATGCACTCTATTACGAGGGCAAACTGACAGCGGCACGTTATTACCTTGAATGGGAATTGCCACAAACAGATCGCCAGATGGACCTGTTAGAGACCCCGAACCTCATTCCATTCAGGGCAAACCCAAACACGCTTTGAGGTTCCGATATTCAAAACAAAGCGGCCGATGCAGAAGCACGAAAGATGGCATCAAACGTGTTTCATGCATCGGCCAAACCAAATACCAGACTATTTACGCGACGCCTCATAGCGCAATGCACATTGCCAAGCGATCGCCGCAAGCGGACCCGCTTTAGCCCCAGTCTGAGTGGCATCCTTCGCTGCTGCTGTTCCGTCTGCAGCGCGCTGGGCAATCCCGTGCAGGATTGCTGCCATCCGAAACAAGTTGAACGCCATGTAGAAATCCCAGTGCTCGAGCGCACGCTGGCGACCAGTCGCCAAGACGTACTTGCGCACGTAATCGGACTCATCAGGTATTCCGAGCTTGGCAAGATTCAGCCCTGCGATCCCGCGCCAAAGCGTGGGGGGAATGTGCCATCCCATACAGTGATAGGAAAAATCCGCCAGTGGATCTCCCAAGGTGGACAGCTCCCAGTCGAGGATGCCAATCGCCTTGGGCTCAGTCGGATGCAACACGAGATTATCCAGTCGAAAATCGCCATGAACCAGGGTTGTTTCATCGTCGGCGGGAACGTGCTCCGGCAGCCAATCCATCAAACGCCGCATATCCGCGGTGATCGGCACAGTAGCCTCGCTGCATTGACGCGACCAACGACGAACTTGCCGTTCGATGTAGTTGCCCGCCACGCCGTAGGTCTCAAGTCCAATCGCGCGGTAATCAACCGCATGAAGACGCGCGATCAGACTATTCATCTCCCGATAGATCGCAACGCGCTCATGCGCAGACATCCCAGGCAAAGACTGATCAGTAATCACCCGCCCAGCAAGGAATTCCATTAGGTAAAACTGCGCTCCCAGAATGCTCTCGTCCTCGCAAAAGGCCAGCATCTCTGGTACCGGAATGCTTGTTTCACCCAGAGCCCGCATGACACGATATTCACGGTCGACCGCATGTGCTCCCGGCAATAGCTTGCCTTCGGGTCTTTTGCGAAGTACGTATTTTCGGGTTTTGGTTTCAAGGCAAAAGGTCGGATTGGACTGCCCACCTGTGAGCGGAACAGCGATCAAACCATCTGCCGCAAGCCCCTGACCCGACAGATAGGATTGCAATGCGGGGATATTAAGTGTCTTAGTCATAGCGTACTCACCAGATGACCTGCATCTACCGGCAGCGTTGCTCCCGTTATCGAGGCACCTGCATCACTGGCAAGGAGCAAAAGTGGGCCATCTAAATCTGCCAGCTCTACAAAGCGACGACTTGGAATACGTGACCGAAGTTTGTCCCCCTGCTCCCCGAGCAAAAAATCACGATTGAGAGCTGTGATGACATAACCAGGCAGGAGTGCGTTGACTCGAATGTCATAACGCGCCAACTCTAGCGCCAATGCCTTGGTGGCCTGAATAACGCCCGCCTTGGAAATCGCATAAGGCGCAACGCCACCGGCTACCCGCTCCCCCAGAATTGAGGCAATGTTGACGATACTGCCAGCACGCCCGACAGACACCATGCGCCGGGCTGCCTCTGTGGCGACGAGCCAGGCTCCTTTGAGGTTGGTATCCATCACCAGGTCAAAGTCAGCCGGAGTTTGCTTGAGGGCGGATTGGGTAACAGTGACGCCAGCGTTGTTGACTACAACGTCCGGCACACCCCAGTCGGCAATTTCGTCAAAGCATTGGTTTACGCTGGCCGGATCGGTTACATCCAAGGCCACTGCACGAGCCTCTCCCCCACTCTCCGAGATTTCGCTGACCAATGCTTTAAGCTTTTCCACGCTGCGTGCAGCCACAACCACTCGTGCGCCCTGAGCCGCGAGAAGCCGAGCGAAGTGATCGCCCAGACCACTTGATGCGCCAGTCACTAAAGCTTGCTTGCCAAGCAGAGAGAAACGATCAGATCCGCTCATTGCGTCGACTCCTTCGCATCTTCAAATGCCTTGATGATCTTGCGCGCCATACTCCAGCGATGCACTTCATTCGGGCCATCATAGATACGGAATGCACGCATATCGGTGAAGATGCGCATGGCGGCGGTTTCACCAGTCATACCTTGCCCCCCCAGGATCTGCACCGCACGATCAACCACGCGCCATTCAGCCTCTGAGCAAACCACTTTTGCCCGGCTTGATTCAAAATTGCATTGGTGACCTTGATCCATCATCCAGGCGGTATGCCAGATGTGAAGCCGGGCGGTTTGAAGGTCCATGTCGTTGTCGGCCAACATGAATCCCACGCCTTCATGCTTGCCAAGTGGCCTGCCAAAGGCTTCGCGGCGGCTTGCATATTCCACTGCCAGATCATGAGCGCGGCGTGCTTGTCCGAGCCAGCGCATGCAATGGGTTAGACGAGCAGGTGCCAGACGGACTTGGGCATAGCGAAATCCTTTGCCAACTTCCCCAAGGACGTTTGCCGCAGGCACCCGTAGGTTACTAAAACGTAAAACACCATGCCCACCGGTGAAGCAACGATCCATCGCATCCATCTTGCGTTCTAGCGTAATGCCATCGGCGTCCATATCACTCAGAAACATCGTCGCATCACCACCCTCCGTTCGAGCCATGATGATGACGTAATCGGCGCCATCAGCACCGGTGATCAGCCATTTCAAACCATTGATGATGAAGGTATCGCCATCGCGAACAGCACTGGTCTGGAGCATGCTTGGATCTGCCCCCGCCCCAGGGGAAGGCTCGGTCATCGCAAAACAAGAGCGAGTTTGCCCCGCGACTTGCGGGCGCAACCAACGTTCCTTTTGTTCCTGTGTAGCAACCGCCTCCATCAAGTGAATATTGCCCTCATCGGGTGCGTGAATATTCATTGCAGTGGGGCCGAGCCATGAATAGCCAGCCTCTTCAAATACCACCGCCTTTTCAATGTGGCTGAGACCCAAACCGCCCAGCTCTTTACCTGCATGTGGCGTCAAAAGTCCTTCGGCGCGGGCCAGTTCGACCAGATCTCGGCGCAAATCTGCGCTTGGACCATGCGCGCCTTGGCGTGGATCATTTTCAAAAGGAATGATCTTGTCAGCAATGAATCGCCGCGTGTGATCACGCAGGCTTTCAAGCTCAGGGGATAGATTAAAGTTCATCATGTCATCCGTCTGCGTCAAGGAATGGCGAGTTGCGTCGGGTTATCAGCACTTCCTTCGAAGTCTGCCCAGGTAGTCGATCTTTCCAATGTCGAGGCCTTGCTCGCGCAAGATGGCGTAGCCTATGGAGGTGTGAAAATAGAAGTTCGGCAACGAGAACGAGAGCAGGAAATTTTCAGCCGTAAACTCGGCCTGGTAATCCACTGCCATGAAGAGAAGGTCCTTATCAGCAAAAGCATTGACTTCATCCTTGTCTAAAGCTGACAGCTCTTCAATCGCCATATCCACACCCCCCTTCATTGCACCGAAGCTTTCAGGCCACGAAAGGTCGGGCGAAAACCGGCCCCGGCGCACCGCATTGATAGCGCCGCTGGAATGGCTTATAGCAGCCTTTACCTGATAGCTCAGCGGGCGCATATCAAGCGCCAAACGCGCATTGATCAGCACTTGTGGCTCCACTCCGCACACTGCGCAATGGTGCTCGGCCTTATCCATCAGACCGGACATGGATTCCAGAACTTGTATCCAGGAAGGCACCAGCGCATCAAAAAGTGAAACTGTCATAGGCTCTCCTTGCACTCCAGGACGGTGTTCTTCGGAGCCTCACCCTGGGAGAGCACATTGCGAAGCCTCTCCCGAAGCGTCACACGCTCACCAGCAATCTTGTTGGCGTGGTCGGCGCGCACATGCCCATAGCCACGAATTTTCTCAGGCAGTGAAGCCAGGGCTAACGCATCAGCAATGCCTTGTTGCCGACCCGTGCACTCATTAATCAGAACCAAATCGTCCTCATAGTTCTTGAGAAGCTCGCGCGCCAATTTGCTTTCCGCGTTGTAGCGGAACGGATCAATCAGCGTTCCGCGAATGGCTCGAATCGATTTAAGAGCCCGCATGATCGGGAACACCCAGGAACCTACTTCGCATTTTTGTAGGTTTCCCGTGACGGGGTCCCTCTTTGAAAACGGCCACGCCCCAAGGTTTAGGTGCAGCCGGTAGTCACCTTCAAATTGGCTCTCGACCTCTTCGCGAAACGCAGGGGAAGAGTAAATCCGCGCCACCTCATACTCGTCCTTGTGCGCTAGCAACTTGTAGTAATACCGCGCTACGGCACTGGCCAAAGCGCCCTCGGCCCCCATTTCAGCATCTTTGTCCTGTGCACGTTTCACAGCGCTCGTATATCGCTTGGCTAGAGCCTTACCTTGATATGCAATGAGACGCGAGCTGCGATCTTCAACGATGTCATTCACGCTAGGATTGGGCTCAATGATCCGTACAACACTTTCATTGCCTGACCTGGCTTGGCTCATCAACTCGCGGCGAACAGCCTCTGGATCGACAGCCATGCGACGCCCCCATTCAAAACTCTGAATGTTGAAATCCACCTTCACTCCGTTGAGCTCAATCGCATGATGAAGCGACTTGAGGCCGACAGGGACGCGCCCCTGCTGCCAAGCAAAGCCCAGCATGAACATGTTCACTGCAAGGGTATCGCCCATCAGGCCTGTCGCTATGTGGCTGGCCTCAAGCGTGTGAATCTTCCCTCCAGTCGTCACGCTTAAACGCTCTATTAGCCCCTCGGCATTGGCCTTCCAGTCAGGTCGTTTAGGGAAGTCCGAAGTTGGCGCTATAACAGAATTGATGACGGCATGGCTCCGGCTGAGGCTTAGCTTGCTGACCGCCTCTTCACCGGAAGCCACAATCAGGTCACAACCGATGACAAGATCTGCCTCGCCCAAACCTAACCGGGAGCTTCGCAGCGTCTCGCCTGCTGGAGCAAAACGCAGATGAGACATCACAGCACCGTATTTCTGAGCGATGCCCGTCACATCAAGCACACTACTTTCACGCCCCTCAAGGGTTGCAGCCATATTCAGGATTGCCCCGATGGTTACAATACCTGTGCCTCCGATACCGGCAACGAGCACCCCATATCCGCCCTTGGTATCTGGCAGAATCGGCTCCGGCAAATCGCCCCATCTGTCTGAGGCATTCGCGCTGACACCTACCTGGCGTTTAAGCTTTCCGCCGCGGACAGTCACGAAGCTTGGGCAGAATCCCTCAACGCAGGTGAGATCCTTGTTGCAGCTCGACTGATTGATTTTTCGCTTGCGGCCCAATTCTGTTTCGAGCGGTTCAATCGACATACAGTTGGACTTTCGACCACAATCGCCGCAGCCCTCGCACACCTCGGCATTGATCAACACACGCCTTGCCACATCGATTGCAGGGTTGCGTTTGCGTTGGCGCCGTAGCTCAGTGGCGCAGGCTTGGTCGTAAATCAGCACCGACACTCCCTCAAACTCACGGAGCTCTCGCTGCACCGCATCCAGATCATTGCGAGGGCGCAAATCGACGCCTGGCGCCAGACTGACTCCGTGATAGCGCGTCACGTCATCGGTTACGAGCACGATCCGCTCCACCCCCTCGGCGCGGACCAGATCAATTGCACGCGGGACCGTTAGCTCACCGTCCACGAGTTGCCCGCCGGTCATCGAGACATATCCGTTATAAAGCAGTTTGTATGTCACTCTCACTCGGGCGGCGACTGCCTGTCGAATCGCCATGCTTCCAGAATGAAAAAAAGTGCCATCCCCGAGATTCACAAAAACGTGCTTTTCGCTGGTGAAACGTGATTGCCCAACCCAGAACATGCCTTCAGCACCCATGTGGGTCACGGTGCCAGTGGTCTCGGGCCGGATCCACATAGCCATGCCATGGCAACCGATCCCAGCCATCGTGCGACTGCCATCAGGCACCACAGTGGATCGATTGTGCGGACAGCCCGAACAGAAATTCGGAGTGCGTAACAGCGCCGGCACATCGAGTGAAAGCCCGCCACCCTCTTCGTCAGATGCAAGTGCCTTCAGACCAACCAGCCCTGCGATGGTGCGGGAAATGATTTTGGGAGAAAGCTCTCCCGACATTGGCAATAAAGGCACACCTTCAGACGTATGGCTTGCACCAGACGGATCCGCCTTACCCCAAACCCTAACATGCAGCCCTCCCGCTTGCAGGATGGCGCGAACTTGCTCCTCAACAAAGGGCCGTTTTTCTTCGACGACCAATACACAGTCCAGGTCTTTCACAAACGCTTCAACGATTTTCGGATCGATCGGATAAGTCATGCCCAGCTTTAGAAGGCGTATACCCGCATTCGTGGCGACTTCATCGGTCAGCCCCAGATCGGTCATAGCGCTGCGCGTATCAGTCCAACTTTTTCCTGCAGAAACGATGCCCAATCTGGGTCTGATTGGAGTCAGCATAATTCGATTGAGCCCATTGGCCCGCGCATAAGCGATGGCAGCAGGAACTCGATGCTCATAAAGCCTCGCTTCCATTTCAAGCGGCGGCTCGTTGGCAAGAATATGCACCCCCTTCGGCGCTAGCGTGGGCATGGAGGGAAGTACAGGACGTGCGCGATTCGGGCCGACTTCGACGGTCGAGGTTGTTTCCACGACATCTGTAACCAGCTTGATCGCAACCCAAAGACCTGCATATCGGCTCATGGCAATGCCGTGCAGACCGTAATCCAAAATTTCCTGAGTGTTCGAGGGATACAGGATCGGCATCCCGCAAGCCTTCAACTGCATGTCCGATTGCGCAGAACGAGAAGATGATTTTGCCGCATGATCATCTCCAACCAGAGCGATCACCCCGCCGTTTGGCGCCGTGCCTGCGGTGTTGGCATGTTGAAAGGCATCGCCACTGCGATCAACGCCGGGGCTTTTGCCATACCAAATACCAAACACTCCATCGACCTTGGCACCGGGATAGAGGTTGACGTATTGCGTCCCCCAAACGGCGGTTGCAGCAAGATCCTCGTTAACTCCAGGCAAGAATTCGACGTTCAGCTCGCTCAGCTTGGCTCTGATCCGCATCAGCTCCATGTCATAGGAGCCCAAGGGAGAACCGCGATAACCAGAGATGAAGCCGCCCGTGTTAAGACCAACGCTCTGGTCGCGCCAGCGCTGCTCAAGCGGCAAACGGGAGAGCGCCTGCGTGCCAGACAAAGCGACGACCCCCTCACGCAGCTCATAGCGATCTTCAAGCTTGGTTTGGCGTGGTTTATCTAACACTGCCATTTGGGACTCCAGAGATGTGAACGGCTTTGAGTTTGTTGGCCACGCCGTTACGGCGTGCGCCGGAGTCGGCGGCTTCAGCGCACGCCGAAACCGCGACAAACAAGGACACGCTAAAATGAACAATCACGTGGGATAGCGCTTTGCAACGCCACTTCACTTATAGGAAAAAGCTGCAGGCGCCCTATGAACCATTTAAGGACGTGCGGCGTTCAGACTGACTCAAAGCAACTGGCGAGCCTCTAGCCACCTACGGACAATGCTTGTCGCCTCGGCGATCTGCTCAGGCTGATTTGCGTAGTAATGCGTTGCCCCTTTGATGACATGCATTTCTTTGTCCTGAGAGCCAGCCGCTTCAAAAATTCGCCTGGAATCGGGCTGAGGAACACCATCATCAGCACTCCCTTCGATCACAAGAAGCGGAGAGGTCATCGCGGCGGCGCATACAAAACCATTGGCGCGGGAATCTTCCGGAGACCATTGCGAAAGCCAGGCACGCAATGTCGAGAACCGTCCCAAACCAATCGGTCCGGAATTTACGGTTTCAGGATCCCCTAGAAGCCTCCCGCCCGGCGCACGGTCATTGGGATCGAGTGTCGGGTCCAGGAAGCGAAGATCAGCCCAGGTGCGATGCACAACGAACCCTCGCTCAAGCTCGCCGGTGCCGCGGGACTTAAGCTCCTCGAGCGTGTCTTTCACCCAGGCTGTGATCCTGCGAAGACGAGCCTGTTGAGCTGCACGATAACGAGCGACATATTCGGACGTATATGGCGGCTGGTTCGGGTTGCGCGGGTCGTAGATATCGAGCTCCACATCCCGATCATCCGGATTCGCCTCATTACGCACGGAGGGATCAATCACCTCGGCAAGATTCAAGGCTCGCCCTGCGTGTGCAGACTGAAACACAACGGCATCTGCGGGTATCAGCCCGGCCCCTACGATATCGACAGGGTCACCCGCCGGGGTATCGATGATCGTAGGTGTCTCAGCCTGCGACTGGTAAAACAGCGACAGTGACCCACCACCACTCCAACCCAGGAGGACGACTTTCTCGTAACCCCACGACTCCTTTGCATGGCGAATGTAAGCACCGAGATCAAGAACAACTTTCTCCATGATGAGCGCCGTATCGTTCTTGGGATAACGACTGCCCGCGCATAGAACATGCAACCCTGACCGCGCAAAGGCCTGAGGCACAGGAAGCAAATGCAGTGTGGAGCTGGGGTGCATTAAAATGATGAGGGTCTTGGAAGACCCTTCAGTTGGGCGCAGAAGCATGCCCTCTAAATTGACCTTACCCTGCGTGCCCGAGTAACCATAAGTTTCGGCGAAACGTGAACGCTCCTCGTAAGTTATATGTACCCATTCACAAGAGAAGGCGTGATCTTGGCTTGCCATGATGTGCTTCTCCTTAACCCTTCAGCGCTATTGCAGGCTGCGCCTTTATCTTGTTCCAAGCCTTCAAAGACTTATGAGCATCGCGCTTGTGATGCTCCCACGCCTCGGCATTCTCCTCAGAGTAAGTAATAAACTCTAACCGATAGCCGTTCGGGTCATGAAAATACAGCGATGTGCAGACTCCATGATCAACCGGGCCGTCGCATTTCACTCCACGTTCCTGCAGGCGATCCTGCCACTCATGAATGGCCTCGATACTTTTTACTTTGATGGCGAAATGCAGGTCCATACCCCATTGGCGCTTGAATTCAAAGACAGAACCATCAGGAACGTCCGCCACGTCAAAAAATGCCAAGTAGGAAGACTCACCGGGGACGTTTGTCCCGATGTCGAAGAACAAGTGCAAATAGCGCATCTCCTCCCCTGTGGTCGGGTGCCGCTCGTTGATCATTGCAACCTCAAGCGGGAAGCCGAGCACACCTTCGTAAAAGTCACATGTCTCTTGCGCGTCCCGGCATCGATACGCAGCGTGATCCAACCCGAAGATTTGCGGCAATTCGGGATTGCGCGGACATCTAGTCATCACTTGTCTCCTGTTGATTTGCGCTTGAGCAAGCGCATGGGTGACCTGTAAACCTTCAGCACAGTGCTAACGTTAGTTTTTTTATGGACCGCTGTAAAGTGAGAATGCCATACGAATTCGTCAGTATTCAGAGCGCTTATGTCTAAAAATATGCCAAAACATTGGAAAATAGGAGCTATTCATTGCAGTGCGTCAGGTTTGAGCATCCTAAAATCGTGTGTTATAACGATTGCACAGTTAGAGCAATTGGCAGGTCGACACATGACCAAAAATGAAGCAAGAGGTGATGAATGGCAAAGCGTCAAACCTTCAGTCAGCTAGTCGCCACAGGAGCGCCGCTAGTCATGCCCTGCGCTCACGACGCGCTCACGGCGCGACTGATCGAACAGGCTGGTTTCCCAGCATTTGCGATCAGCGGCTCCGGCGCACTCGCTGCACGCTTTGCACTTCCCGACTTGGGAATAGCGGGTCTTGCAGACGTTTGCGATGTAACTCGCAACATTCTCGATGCCACATCGATACCCTGCATGGTCGACGGCGATGACGGCTACGGCGACGTGAAATCCGTCGCGCGGACCGTTCGTGCAAATGAGGCCCTCGGCGTCGGTGCGCTCGTACTTGAAGACCAAAAACGTGCGCTTAAACGTCCCGGTCAGAGTGCTGCCGTCGGCGTGGTGCATGACGAAGAAATCGCGGCAAAACTGAAGGTGGCCCTCGATACTCGTGATAGCAAAGATATGTGGGTCATCGGGCGCACCGACGCCTATGGCGCACAAGGTTTAGATGCCGCAATCCGCCGTGCGGAGCTGTATTTGAAGAGCGGTGTGGATGGTTTGTTTCTCGCAGGCGTACGCAAGCCCGAAGAGCTTGAACGTATCGGTGAGGTGTTCCGTGGCACGCCGCTTATCGCCGTTGTTTATGGAGGAAAGGACTGGCCGGCAATGACTGTCAGTGAACTCCATGGTATGGGCTATACACAGATCTTGTATCCGCTTGCACTGCTGTTGCCAATGTGCACGTTGTTTGACGACGCACTCCAGGCGCTTCGCTTGAGCGCAATAAACGGCACACCACCACCAGTGCTGGAGGATGAAAAACGCGCTCGCGCCCTTCTCGCCAACGCCGTTAAAGCCGAGGAATGGCTATCACTTGAAAAGGTCACTGGAGGTATCACCGAATGAAAGGGCTCATCGTTGATGATAGTACGCCGGATAAACCCCGGCTCACGTTGGCACATATACCAAAACCCAAAATCAGCGAAAGCGAACTCCTTATTCGCGTTAGGGTTTCAGGCCTTAACCGTGCAGATCTGGGGCTGACCCCCGACCACTACGCACCCAACACGGTCGTTGGCACCGAACTGGCTGGAGAAGTCGTCGAAGTGGGTGCTGGTTGCAGCGGTTTTTTTGAAGGGGACCGAGTCATGGCGCTTTCAAGCGGGTCCCACGCTGAGTTTGCCAAGGTCGACCATAGAATCGCAGTGAAACTGCCGGATGATATTGACTGGCAGACTGCCGCCTCGTTACCCGCATGGTTCATGACGGCATATGACGCGTTGATCACGCAGGGTAAATTGCGCGCGGGAGAGACGGTACTCATCCAGGGGATCACCTCAGGGGTGGGTCAAGCTGCTGCGCAACTAGCCAAGTTAAACGGCGCGAAAACCGTTATTGGCGTCGCGCGCTCGCAAGACAAACTGGATCAGTTAACGAGCGAGGAAGTGGATCAGACCTTTGCGATGAAGGACGGCTGGGCCGAAGCTGTGCGCGAGGCTACAGGTGGACAAGGTGTAGATCTCATAATCGACATGGTTGGCGGCGGGGCTTTGAACGGCAACCTTCAGGCTCTCGCCATTTGCGGCCGTATGGTTGCAGTAGGCCGTCTGGGCGGCGCAAGCGACACGCTGGATATCGGCATGCTTGCTTTCAAGCGCGCACAGATTACCGGAGTGACATTTCGATCTCGGAATATTGAAGAAAAAGCCGCCATCGCCAGAGCTTTTGCCTCGCATATTATCCCCCTCGTCGTTGCGGGCAAACTCAAACCGCGTATAGACCGTATAGCTCAACTCGCCGAAGCAGGCGCCGCACAGGAGCTGATGCGGGACAACAAACACTTCGGCAAAATATTGTTGGCAATCGTATGAGCTCACCATTCAGCAAAACAGAAACGCTTTCGATGATGCATAGCGGGGCACACCAGCGCCTTTCGGGGAGACGCATTGTTATCACAGGCGGCGGAACCGGAATTGGTCGTGCGATAGCCGAGCGGTGCAGTTTGGAAGGCGCAATCGTCTCGGTCATTGGCCGACGGCAAGCACCACTATCTCAGGTGCAGGCAGTTACGGGCGGCTATTCAGTATGCGCCGATCTACGCGACGAGGATGCTACCAAGCGTGCCGTCTACGAATGTGCCTCATCCATGGGCGGTCTTGACGGACTGGTGAATGCAGTGGGGGTCCTTGACGTCTGCACCCTGGAGGAGTGCAATCTGGATCGCTGGAATCAAAGCATCCTGGCTAATCTGACTGCCCCGTTTTTGGCCTGTCGGGCAGCACTTCCATTTTTGCGCGAGGCAGCAGGAAACGGAAAGAGCGCAGCCATCGTCAACATCGCAGCGCTCGCAGCGATAATGCCAGGTGTCAGCAGCGCAGGTTACTCCGCCGCCAAGGCAGGCTTGGTGCAATACAGCCGAACCATTGCCAAAGAATTGGGGCCGGATATTCGGGTAAATAGTGTCTGCCCCGGCGCAGTCGAAACCCCCATGACCGATGGCTTCCTTTCCAGAGAAGGTGTGAACCGGGAAGGCTTCATTTCCCGTTACACGCTAGGTCGCTTGTCCCAAGCGGCAGAAGTGGCCAACGTTGTCGTCTTCCTTTTAAGCAACGAAGCCTCATGCGTTATTGGTAGCAACTTTATCGTGGATGGAGGGCGCGCTTTCCAGTAATTGCCTCGATAGGTGTTTTCACCTATCGAGATGCCCGAGCCGTTAAAGCAGCTCTCGACTTTCCAGAGCGGTAGCTGGTGATGAAAATAACTTGCCGGGAGCGCCGGAGCTACCTCTCACAATTAACTCTCCGGGCGTAATTGACCCGAAGGAAGCATTCGATGCCGCACTCCCCACTTTCATTTGATGCAGAAGCCAAAGGCCACACGCCGTGGCAATCTGAGCGTTCGGCACAGAAACCGTCGTTAAGCCAGGCTGCCACCAGCGGAAACCAGGTTCGTCACCGAAGCCTACGACTGAAAACTGTTCGGGAATCCTCAAACCTTGATCAATCACCTCATCCAAAATACCCCGAGTGATCTGCAATGAGCCGAGCACAATACCCGTCGGCGGCTCATTCAAAGCAAGAAGCTGTCGCAAGGCCGTGCGCCCGAACTCTGAGGAGGCGCCAGGACCGAACACCATAAGCTCCTCATCGATGACTATGTGCTTTTGCGCCATATAAAAACCTTTGAGGCGTTCTTCGCCCGCGAAGGTTGTTGGCATCAACCCGATGTAACCAATCCGTTTATGGCCCAAGGCGATAAGATGCTCAGTACCGACCTCAAGTGCTTTGACATTATCAAAGCAAAACCATTGCTCACCCAAAGACGGATGTCGCCTGATCCATTGAACATGCGGCGTGGACTTGAGAAGCCGGATGGTTTCGGGGCGCGGATTTTTGGTTGGGGTAATCACAATCCCGGCGGCGCTGGCGCTGATCAATTCGCGCAACTGACGCAATTCTGCATCGGGATCATCATTGGTTTCGGAGAGGACCAGTTGGTAGCCCTCCTCTTCCAAAGTTTTCGAGAGGGCGTGCGCGCCAATACTGTATTGGCTGTTACCTAGATCAGAGAGCACGAGGCCGACAAGCTTGCTTGAACCACCGCGCATCATTTGGGCCGCGCGGTTGGCAACATACCCAGAACGCTCAGCCTCCTTCATGACCCGCTGTCGTGTCTCGGCACTGATTCGAGAGTCATTGGCAAGAGCACGCCCCACCGTCGATACGGACAAATTCAAATGCTTGGCGAGATCTTTTGCTGTCGTCATTAGGGTACACATAGTGGATGGATGATACGGGATGGAATCACCTTAACATGGCACTCCGCTTTTCCCATGTTCAACGCCAGAGCGAATAATAACGCGTACTGAAAGACAGGGTTAAGGATTCTCCGAACAAGTTTGCACCAAGCACTCAACGGAGCTGAAATGATGCTGCCAACCTCAAAAATAACCCGCGTGCAGCCGCCCCGCATCGTCCAAGCATCTAGCTAGGACAGCCGCTCAGAAATCGTGACTTATAGAGTATTACAAAAGAGCCTGTATCCATCGGCACCTCAAAGGAGACTCATCATGTCAGAACCAATCCAAATCGTTGAGAGCTTCATCCAGCACATCAACTCAGGGCAGATCGATAAAGCCATGGATCATCTCAGCGAAAACGTTTTTTATCACAACATTCCGCTGCCCCCCATCAATGGAAGAGAGGCTGCTCGCGAGTTTGCCCACGCTTTTGGCATGGGCAGCCGACTAACATCAAGTTGGAAGACAGTCGCAATCGCAGCTGCCGGGGAGGTCGTTCTCACAGAGCGGGTTGACGACTTCATCACTGAAGATGGCGGACGTATCTCCATCCCACTGATGGGAAGTTTCCGCGTTCGAAACGGTGAAATCGTCGAATGGCGAGACTATTTCGATCTCGGCGATCTTACGCGTCAAGCGGAGCGCGCAAATATCGCGCTCTAAGCCTGCACCTTCGCTGGCTCCAATTAGCCCGAGGAAAGCCCCGATTCACCGACCTGAGCATTGCCTGGCGAACCCCGGTTTGATCAGGCGGCTGTCGTGGCTTCCCGCCAAGCACATATTACTGCGGCTCATTCTTCAGCAATCCACCACTCCTGAACTTGCATACGAGTCCTCACAGGTACCTGTCGTTAAGGTGCTGGGTGAAAGCGCCAGCGCAGAACAAGCGCCGCGGGACGGCGTATCACGCTCTCCACCTGAAATATCCATACTCGTTCAGCCCCTTGAAAGAACTCGACTTGAGGCATTTCGAGAATAATCTCGGTCCGACCGCTGAGCTGCAGCAGGTCGCCGGAGTTGAAGTCGATGAACAACAATCCGGCACGCGGATTGAGCAACAGGTTGCCCAAGGTATTGAAAAACCGGTTACCGGCAAAATCTGGAATCGTCAGACGATTGCCATCAATGCACACGAAACCGGCCTGGCCACCCCGGTGAGAAATGTCCACCGAGCGTTGGCCATCGACGTCCACATAACTGGCGACAAAGAAGGTATCCGCCTCGGTGATTATCGCCCTAGCCGCATCATCCAACCCATCGAGATAGTGCGCGATGCGGGTCGAAGGATCCGCCAACGGCACCGAATGAAATTGCCGTAACTGTATGTATTTCGGGCAGTTACCGAAAGACTGCTCCACCGATACGCCGAAGCCGCTCGCCGTCATGACCCCCAACCCGGCCATTGATTCGGTTGCGCCGCCGGGTGTGCAGTTCGATACCCAACAGGCCGATGGCTGCCCCGGGATGCAACTGAGCAGGATCATCGGCGGCCGGCAGAGAATCCAACAGCAAAAGCGAAGGTTCGGGAGAATGAGCGAAGCCCAACGGCCCTTCAAGAATACTGGCCCACGGGTTGCCATCAGCACCCACCGCACCGTACAACATGAAGGGGAGCTGCTGATAGAACTGGCGATGCTGATCCGGCATTTCGCTGCGTATCGCCCTGCGGCCGTACACTTCCATCTGCTCGATAACCCCTAGATGGCCTTGCAATTGTTTCTCGCCGGCATTCCAAGGTGAGTGCTCCATAATGCGTCTCCATGCACCTGCGCGCACAATGTGAACGGCCCAACCGGGTTGGGCCGTGTGCATCAAGCGGTAGTCTGCAAACCAGCGATAGTGCGTGGCATGCCGACAAATCCTGGCAAGGCTTCCACTCGCGCCAACCAGGCACGAACGTTGGCGTAATCATCCAAGGACACGTTGCCTTCGGGCGCATGAGAGGTGTAGGTGTAAATGGCAACATCGGCGATGGTGGGGTCGGTGCCGGCGAGATAATCAGTCTCGGCCAACTCCTGATCAAGCACCTTGAGCAATGCATGAGAGCGGCCAATCACCTCTTCGGCGTTAAAAGGTGCGCCAAACAAAGTGATCAACCTGGCGATGCCAGGGCCAGAGGCCAGTTGACCGGCTGCAACCGACAACCAGCGCTGAACCTTGGCGGCACCGACTGGGTCGGTGGGCAGCCAGCGGCCGTTACCGTATTTTTTTGCCAGGTACACCAGAATGGCATTCGAATCCGCCAGGATTACACCCTGATCGTCCAGCACTGGAATTTGGCCAAAGGCATTGAGGGCCAGAAAGTCCGGCTGCTTATGTGCACCATTGACCAGATCGACAAAGATAAGCTCAGTCGGTAGCTTCAGCAGCGATAGCATCAATTCCACACGGTGTGCGTGGCCAGAGCGGGGAAAATTATAGAGTTTGATCGTGTGCATGGTGACTCCGCTGGGTGATGGCGCCGTTCCATCGTGAACGGCGCCGAGCGGGAGCTATCTTCCACCCGCTTTAAAAACAACAGAATAATCATGAAATGCAATCCATAATTTCATCCACTGCAATAGTGCTTTAACCGTTCAAGGCAGGATCTTCACGCAACGCTTTCACGACAAAATCCACAAAACTACGAACCCGCGCCGGGGCTTTGCGCCCACCCTGGTAAACAACATGGATGGGTAAAGGGGGGATCTCGAAGTCTGCCAGAACAACTTCCAGCTCACCCGCCGCAATATTGCTCGCTACCTGATAAGACAGAGCCCGGGTTAATCCCAACCCCAGGCAAGCGGCAGTGATGGCGGCCTGATTGGCAGTGACTACCAGTCGTGGTTCTGGGCGAATGTTCAGCGACTTTCCTGCCTCCAGAAATAGCCAACTTCTTTGCTGTCCAATGGCAGAGGTTGCGACGATGGGTAGCCCATAGAGATCCTCAGGATGCTGTGGCCTGCCACGGGCTGCCAGGAAGCCTGGTGAACCGCAGATCACCAGCCGCACTTCACCAACCCGAATCGCGTGCTGGTTGCTGTCGGGTAACTCACCAATGCGTACGGCCACATCAATGCCTTCCTCGACCATGCTCACCACGCGGTCGACCAACACACCGTTAATGCTGACTTCTGGAAATTGATCAAGATAGTCCACCATGATCGGCGTGACGAACAACTGACCGAACAACACCGGAGCAGTGATCGTTAGTTGCCCGCGAGGTTGGGCATGACTCCCGGCCGCCGAGTCCTCGGCTTCCTGTACTTCTGCGAGAATTCGCCGACAGTCCTCCAGATAACGCTGACCAGCCTCGCTCAAATTTACTGTGCGGGTAGTACGCGTCAGCAGCTGAGTACCAATTCGCGCCTCCAGTGCCGTCACTGCCCGACTGACACTGGCCGCCGACACCCCCAAATGCCGCGCCGCCGAGGAGAAGCCTTGCATTTGGGATACTGTGACGAAAATCTGCATTTCCTGAAATCGGTCCATGGATTAATTTCCTACTACCGCCACATCGGTACTTATATTCGAAACTGGCTCACTAAGCCCTGTTGGCATTGCGCCCAATCAACACTGGCGGAACACGCCTGCTCGGCTTCGACCGCTATCCGATATGCACCATGAGTGGTGGATTCAGATGATGACAGCCCTAATCATGAGCCAGTCATCACTGACTCATGATGCAATTGATTAGCGCTTGAGCGCTTTCAAGTCATTGAGCAGCTCCAACAGCGTTTGCAGCCTCCCTTATCCCAACTGCGTCTGCAGGCCCTGATAATCTTCTCCCATGTCTGTCTCATCAAGTTGGAACACGCTTCGCCTTTTTCCGTCATTCGCGCCAACACCCGCCTCTAATCCTGTTCGGCCTTGCGCCCTTCAACCATGCCGACTGCATCCATGCCCGCTGCGCGCACTCGGCGTCGGCGAAGGTCATATGCTTCATTGGGGAACTCGTGTGGCATGGAACGCATACTCCACCAGAAACGGGAAGCCTCCTCTACTCAGCACGGACAACGAAAGCATCGACCTGATTTATGCCTGAGAACATACTGACACTCGGCGAGAAAGCGCCTGGCACTTGGAGGCGGGATGGACGTTCAGCGGCCAATGAAGCCTGTAGTCAAATATCGCTATAGTCGCTCCTCCGAAAGCTACGATCCGATGTTCTACAGCAATGGCCGGGCACTAGGCTCCTGGTTCCCAGCGAGATTGCAAGCAACTATGCAGGCCCTGTTAAAATTAATACCCAAATCCACCATGCTGGCTTCAATGCGGTTTTCTCCCGACCGTGAATACCGGCGCGCTGCTCTATGACTTCTCGAGCCTGAACCGCAGCGTACAAACCCCCGACACACGCGGGGCCGACCTCTACGCAGAGTGGAACATCATAAGCATTTCATGCTGATACCGCGGGTCGGGCTATACAAACCTGAACACAGTACCGAGAGTGGCGACACACCGTGGGAGCTCCCGGGTTCAAGATCTGCAGGTGCAAAGCTTTCAAATTCCATGGCGTTATTTCCGCACCACCCGTCTCCACCGTGACACTGCGTAGGCCGGTCTCTGTTTGCCAGGCAGTGATAAGCACCGCCTGCAGACTGCTGCCGTACAGACGGGCAACCGATATTTTTGCTGCGCAAGGCGGGATACAAAGCGCTACTGAAGGCACGCGGCATCCCCCAGTAAAATAGCAATGCCCGTAGTAATGGCTGATACGGTTTTCACTCAAATTGTTCTTTTTATGTGTGCTCGCCAAGCTGGCATTGGTCCCGTTCGCATCAAGACATGTTGTGCCAATTCCGGCTAACGCTAGCATTCCAGGCTACGTAGGATAGATCTATCGGACTTCGACTTCTGAGTTCACTTCAGAAGAAAACAATGGATATAGGACAAAGGCACTGTCAACGGGCCTGCGCGCTGACTTTAAAATGGCCAGTCATCGTGATCCCGTCATTGAAACCAATAAAACCGATAAATCTTAGTAGCGCTCCTGATTTGGAGTCGCTGCACGCGGAGAATGCGATGAAAGTTGAAAACAGAAGTATTCTGGACAGCTTGGGAACCAGCCTCCCAACAGAGGAAGCCGATACGCTCCGCCCGAGCCTAGGTACATTGCGTCTTATTTTTCTGATCATCGCTGCAGCGGCACCGATGGCGGCGGTACTGGGTGTCGTACCCATCGCCTTTGCTTTTGGTAATGGACTGGGGGTACCACTCACTTTCGCGGGAGTCGCCGTCATTCTGGGCTTTTTTACGGTCGGCTATAACGCGATGAGCAAGGAGGTGGTGAATGTTGGTGCATTCTACGCTTATGTAGCCCGTGGCTTCGGTAGTGTATTGGGGCTTGGCTCAGCCTTCCTGGCGATACTCTCCTACACGGCTTTCGTGTGTGGGGTCGTTGGTTATGTGGCTTTCTTTACACAGGTTGCGTTAAGCGATCTTTTCGGTATCAACGTGCATTGGATAGTGCCGGCAATAGTTGCTGTGGTACTCGCGGCGATCCTTGGCTATCGGCAGATCGATTTCAGCTCGCGCATGCTCGCCATTCTGCTGGCGGTCGAATTCGCCGTCCTGATTGCACTGAACATTAGCATTATCTGGAGCAAAGGGGCAGACGCATTTCCCGTCAGTGTTTTCAGTTTGAGCGCGGTTTTCAGCGGGGCACCTGGCATCGCCATCATGTTGGCGTTTACCTGTTTCATCGGCGTGGAATCTGCAGCACTGTATTCCGAAGAGACCCATTCACCTTCGCGCAGTATCGGGCTGGCAACCTTCGGGGCTGTTTCCCTCACGGCGCTGTTCTATTTTGTGACCACGTGGATCACCATTGGCGCTGTGGGCAGTGATGTCCAGAATGTCGCGACGAGTCAATTGGCAACGCTCTACTTCAATCTCGGGGACCAATACCTCAATAAGCTTGCCACCCATACCATGGAACTGTTCCTTTCCACGAGCATGTTTGCAACCTTGCTTGCGATTCATAATGTGGCCAGTCGCTATATCTTTGCCCTTGGTCGACAGGGCTGTCTCCCGGCTTTTTTAGGGCGTGTACATCCGACGCACGCCTCACCTCACAATGCGAGTGTGCTTATTACCCTGATCACGATTACCGTTGTTACCATCACCTTTGCATTGGGCCTTGATCCTCTACTAGGCTTGGGAGCAGTCGGAATCGGATTCGGAACGGTTGGTATCATCGCGCTTCAGGCACTTACCAGCCTTGCGATCATCGCTTACTTCCGTCGCAAGGGCCGCACTCATTGGTGGCGCACTCTGACCGCCCCCATCGTAAGCTTCATCGGTCTTGCGTTGGCGGTGTCACTTGCCGTAAGAAATTTCGACCTCCTGACTGGAAGTAAGAACCCAGTAGTACTTCTCCTGCCCTACCTGCTTGTCCTGGCGTTTATCATTGGTGGCTTGTATGCCATTCGCCTTAAGAAGTCTCATCCGGATGTATATTCCGCAATCGCTCAGAACTTTAACTCGAAGAGCTAACATCTATTCAGCTTGCTGACTGGGCTCGCACCAGTCAGCCAATCTTGATCCTGGTCGACTCCTCGCAAAAGGTAGTCGACCGAATCGAAGAGCACGCGAGCACTTCCGGCGCCAGCGGATACATAATTAATCCGTTGATCAGTCCCGGCACACCTGAAAACTTGTGTAACTAATCATCCCCGAATTACAGAAGCGCAGCCTCTACTAGAACCCAGTCGCAAAGTGCTACCTAGAGGTCCAGGCTGTCGGAGGATGGCGGCAGTCATTTACCCGATTCGGCTTATGGAGACTCGCTCCGCCTCGGTAACAACCTATAGCCCGAAGGCGACTGCTTATGAGTTATCAAAATGCGCCGAGCGATCGACAATAACATCATGGACCATGGGTAGCCCCATCGCTGCCGTATAAAACTATACAGCGTAAGAAGCAGGGCAGAGGTACAGACCCGAGGTTGATCCCGCTAACGGGCGTATGCGACCTCAATCTATCCTTGTATCTAAAGAAGCAGCGGTGCGGATGTGAGCCGTTCGAAAAACACTTTCAACCCCGCGTCCCGCAACACTTCAACCACATGCACTTTCGTCCTCAGTGGCACCGTCAAATCCAGACTCACCAATTGATGCTGGCTTGTTTTTACAGGACTGGTAAGGACTACCTGATTCTTGCGCTCACTGGAGCTGGGTACACAGCATGGATATTCACAGCTCGAGGTTCTCGATCAAAAAGCCCACTAAGTCTAGAGGGCTCTCGCTGTCGATCACCTTGTAGATCAAATCGCGTTTACTGCGCGGCAACTTCTTGACCACGCTCTTCGCCGAAACCCTGACGGCTTCGTCGGTCCCATGGATACGTGCCGCGAGCAGCAGCACAAGCGTGGCGTCAGTGAGGTTCATGGCAGCACCCAAAAAATTTACGCGGCAGTGTACCGACTCTTGTCTTTGCCGAGATAGCCCTCCCAACAAAACGATGTTTAGCAGTATAGATATTTTGATTGCCACACAAAGGGGGCACGAGCCAAAAAGAACGGGCAAGGGTCGGAAGGGAATGGGGACTCAAGGGTAAGAGCTCTATCCGAAAAGGCTAAAAGACCATTGTCCCAACTATTTCCCGAAGGTCACGATGCTCAGTCTATTTCGCCACAAAAGGCAGAAGCCCTCTCCACCACCGACCATGAGCGTCGCCGCAAGTTACCTGCCCATCGAGTCTGCCCACAGCCTGTTAGCAGCGGAGTACCACCGCCAGTAGCTAGATCGCATCTGACAGTACACCACCCTCTCCCATGCGCAGTTCATCCAACTCTATTAAAATCCAATCCATCGTCACGTAGAAGAAAGCGTTCAGGGAACACAGCTTCCGAACTCCAGCATTAAGGGCGATGGTGTCCGCGCATTTTTAAGCGGACGTAATAGCCCTTAACGTCAGGATTTCCACCCGCCATTAGCCCATTAGTCTATCGCTGAGAACGGCCTGCTCTGGCAAAATTCGCGGTATGACTTCCTCACCCAACCTCGACCAAATGTCCCCGGGCCCGATGTGCAGCTCCAGCCCTTGGTCGATGCTCTGCGCGAAACAGTGCTTGCTCAAGGCGTGATCCACGCTGACGAAACGCCAGTGCAGATGCTCGCACCGAAAGAGAAAAAACCACCAAGCTTGCGTCTAGGCCTACTGCACCACTCGTTCTGCCTCGCGGCGTCCGTTGTCGCGCAGTCCGCAAAGGAAGTCCCAGCCCGCGTTGTACTTGCTGGACACGCTGAGAGCGCACATCGCTTCGTCGGACCGAATGGAGTGGATCAGCATCGCCTTCATCTCGTCGCGATCAACCGTCCCTTACTGGATGAGGTCGGTGACAAAAGTGATGGTGCGCATCCCACGCATCAGCGACGAGTTGAAGCTGATTTCATTGATGCGATTAAGGACGTTGGCAGCTGTAGTGGGCACACCCGGGCGGACGAGCGGGTTGATGTGGACGATCACAACATCGCGCGTATCGCAGTGGTAGATCAACGGAAAAATAGCCGGGTTCCCCATATAGCCGCCATCCCAGTAGTTCTGCCCGTCAATCGTGACTGCCTGGAACAATGTCGGCACACAGGCCGAAGCAAGCACCGCCTAAGCGCAAATGTCATCGCCCGTGAAGATGCGTATCTTCCCCGTCTCGACATTGGTCGCGCACAGATAGAGGTGGAACGGGCATTGGCTTCGCAAGGCGGCAAAATCTACCTGCCTCTCCAGCACCTCCCGTAGCGGACTCAAATTGCGGCGATTGAACTGGTAAGGAGAGAAGATACGAAGCGTCATGTCCGCGAACGTATACATGGGCGAATAGTCCAACCCGAAGCTGTGCGCCCCTTTCAACCATGGCATCCAGCGCAACGGGTTATAACGCTCGGCGGATTGCGCCACGGCGTACCAGAAATCGTGCAACGCCTGGCGCGCGCCGGCGTCGCCACCTTGGAGCATGCCATAGGCCAGCACGGCTGCATTCATCGCGCCGGCACTGGTTGCGTTCACCCCTTCAATGACAAGGCTGCCGTCCTCGAGCGACCGATCGGGCACACCCCAAGTGAACGCACCGTGCATCCCCCCGTCCCGCAAAGCCAGCGCGACCGCCTTACGCTCATCACTGCCCCCGACGCGCTCCGTTCTTCGTGGTCATTCTCAGTCTCCTCGTCGGTACTGAGCCGAATCGGAACTTGTTGCGGCGCTTCACCCCGACCAATGAGCATCCTGCGCCATCGATCGTTCACTCCCCGTTTGATGCCCATGCATCGAGCAGCATCTTGGCCTGTAGTAAATCAACGCTGTCGAAGCCTTCAGTGAAAAAGCTGTAAATGTCGGCCAGCATTTGTCTGGCTACCTCCTTGTCTCGTACTGCCCATAGCTGAGCAAGGCTCACTGTGGCTCGTAGCTCGAGTGACTTTGCCCCTTGTTGTCGAGCGACCGAGATTGCCTTTTGAAAACATCCTTGCGCTTCCTGCTGCATGGAAGAATCCAGTCTGGCGTCGCCCGAAGATTGGAGAATAAGTGTTCCCTTAAGCCGGTACAGCTCCGCTTCGTAAAAGTGCTCGCCTGTTCTGCTCACCATAGCCAGAGCTTCGGTCACGGCATCCAATCCTGCCTGCGAATTCCCGGCGCGCCCTTGAGCTGCGGCCAGCAGGGCCAGGAAATAAGAGCATCCAAGCTCTGCTCCGGCTGCCTGGTAAGTAGCGATACCATCGGTTATTTGAGCGACACCCTCGTCAATGTTTCCCTGCTCGGCGCGAGCCCAACCCTGGACGATAGTCCCCCATGCCCAATAAAACGGAAATCCTCGTTCGAGTGAAAGCTTGATGGCGGCATCGGCACACTCTTCGGCGAGTTGTACGTCGTGCTGAAACTGCCCCAGTATCGACGTAGCGGAGAGGGTGAAGGCCAAGCTAATTGGGTGAGGAATCTTCTTGTCCAGAGTAAGGGTATCCCGGCTGCGCGTGCTTGCCTGATCGGGGAAACCGAGGTGCCAAAGACTCCAGGCCGAAAATGTCAGGACGTAGCCCGGATCCATGCCGTAGGTAATGGCATGTGTGCGATGACGGTCCGGGATGTAGAGGACACGCGCCCGCTCCTGGTGTTCATGGGCATCGCGCAGATTACCCTGGAAAAACAATGTCGCCCCGAGTGCAGCATGGGCATCCACGAGCAAATCCGGATCCTGCGCAGCATGCGCAATATTGAGCAATCGCTCAGCGAGTTCGCATGCAGTTGCGTATTGCGCACGCAACGAGTAGTAAGTTCCCAGCCCAAACAGCGCTGGGAAAAGCACTGAGTCGTCGCCTACTTGTTGCGCGCATAACGCCAGTGCGCGGGTGTAAGTGGTCGCCACCTCGGGCGCAGCATAGCCTCGCACGGCCATCAAAGCCGGGCCCAAGGCTAGTAGCAATGTCAGTTCCTGATGAGCACGCGCGGGCGTGTCAGGCAAATGCTGGAGCAATTCCAGCGCCGCGCCGAGGTGACGCATCGCCTCAATATTGGCAGAATGCTGGAGGGCCTGTTGCCCGGTACGGTGCAGGTATTCCACGGCCTTCGGGACATTGCCGCTCAGCCTGTAATGGTGCGCCAGTTCGCTGCAATAATCCGCAATGCGGGTCGGGAACAGTTCTTCGATGGCCTGCGCCGTGCGTTCATGCAGCGCGTTACGCCGCTCCGTAAGTAGTGAGCTGCCCGCGACCTCCTGGGTCAACGCATGTTTGAACGAATATTCCACCTCCGGAAATGCGGGCCGCTGGTAAATGAACTCCGCGGACTCCAGTCGGGCCAGCAGATCGCGTAAATGTTCGTCCATCCAAGCGCCCCCTCCATCACAGATGCGCTGGATCAAACTAAACGCAAACTCCTTGCCAATGACGGCAAGTGTCTGCAGCAATTCCTTCTGCGCAACGGGGAGCCGGTCGATACGGGCAGCGAGCACACCCTGCACGGTGGTAGGAATATGCAGCGTAGTCGGAGTTTGCTCGATCCGGTAACGGCCAGGTTCGCCGAGAACCGATTTCTCCTCGACCAGCGTTTGGACCACTTCCTCGATGAAGAAAGGGTTGCCCTCTGTCTTCTCCAGAATGAGCTGCTTGAGGGGGACGAGGGAGGGATCGTTGCCAAGCAGGGCCGCGAGCAGTCCCTGGGCTTCGGCTGGGCCCAGCGGTTCAAGCCGCAGCTGGCTGCAATGATCCGCGCGCGTCCACGCAGGCTGATACTCGGGCCGGTAGTTCACAAGGATCAGGATCGGGGCACTCGTCACACGGTCAATGAGGTACCCGAGGAATGTTTCAGTCTCGCGATCCAGCCATTGCAGGTCCTCGAACAGCAGTTCGATCGGCTGATCGCGACTCTCGCGCGCTAGAAGCTGGGTAATCGCATCGAAGATGCGATCGCGCCGGATCTGGGGATCCATTTCCGCAAGCGCCGAATGGCGTTCGCCAATACCCAACAGATAGAGCAGATAGGGCACGAGAGCCTCGAAGCTGCGCTCGAGCGTCAACGTCTTGCCCATGACCTTTTCCCGGCACCGCCGCTCGTCGTCCAGGGCAGTGATCTGAAAATAGTTTTTCAGCAGCTCGATAAGCGGAAAATAAGCAAAGGCCTTGCCGTGCGACACCGAGAACGTCTCTAGCACCAGGCAGCCGTGCCGCGAGCACTCCTTGAATTCATGGAACAGCCGCGACTTCCCGACCCCGGCCTCCCCCACCACCTCGACAATCTGCCCATGGTCCGCTTTGGCTTGCTCGAGCGCCTGATGCAACTGGTCGAGCTCGATCTGGCGGCCGACAAACCTGGCCAGCCCGCGATGTGCCGCGACCTGCAGGCGCGTGCGCAGAGCGCCGAGCCCCTGCACCTCGTACACGACGAGCGGATCGGGAATGCCTTTGACCTGGGTGGCCCCCAGCGTTCTGAATTCGAAATAGCCTTCCGCCAGCTTGTGGGTGGACTCGCTTACCAGGATCGTCGATGGTGCGGCGACTCCCTCCATCCGGGATGCAATGTGAATCGTGTGCCCGACCGGATCGTAATCGGTGTGCAAATTGTCCGTGCGGATAGAACGCACGATGACCTCTCCAGTGTGGATGCCGACGCGGATTTGCAAGGGAATGCCTTTCTCCAGACGAATGCGGTCGCTATGTCGCTGTATCGCCTGCTGCATGCGCAACGCCGCATACAGCGCCCGCTGCGGATGGTCCTCATGGGCGATGGGTGCGCCGAACAGCGCGAGGATGCCGTCGCCCATCGTCTTGGCCACGTAGCCTTCGTAGTAGTGGATGGCTTCCATCATCAGCGCAACGACGGGTTCGATCAGGCGCTGGGCCTCTTCCGGATCGAGGTCATGGATCAGCGCCGTAGAGCCGGCCATGTCGGCAAACAGCGCCGTGATGGTCTTGCGTTCGCCGGCGGTCTCGCCCCGGGCTTCCATGGCTGCGTGTTCGGCGCGAATGCGTTCGGCAAGGTGGTGGGGCGTGTAATGAATAGGCGCTGGAGAAGGCCCTGAAACGGGCTTGGAGCGCGATGATGGTGCAGTATACGCATCAGTCAGCGGCGCGCCGCATTCACTGCAGAATTTGGCGGACAAGCCCGCCTCGTGACCACAGCGCGTACAACTGCGAGACAGCTTGGCGCCGCACGCGTCACAGAAGCTGGTCCCGGAAGGATTTTCGAATCCGCAGTTTGCACAGAGCATACGACCTCCTCCGCTGCCTAGTGCCTACTTCATAACATTAGGCGCCGGACCCTCTGGCCGCAAGATGCGACCGGATGAGGCTCTCTTCCTCGGCAAGACGTCGGTCGGAAATGCAAGCCCCCCCGACCTGATGATGGTTTAGTTTTTATGCCTCCATAGAACCCCAAATGCGCCCCGCTGCGAATGGCGTGCTGACTGGCGAAATTCCTCCAAAAAATCCCGGATGGGTTTCTTGTACATTGCGTGTAACCGGGGGGCAAAACTGGGGGACTGAGATTTGAGGCTGTATGTAATAGTTGCCAGGGGGGGTCGAGCAATGCGGCCAACAAGCAGTCAGGAATCAGCCGGCTGACAGTAGCGAGCAATGGTTAGGTATGACACCATAGCGAGACAGTATTTGTTGATTGACTGCTCTCAGCGCCAATGATTTCGAAGGTCAAAGTCTGAAAACATACTCCTCTCGAAATAACCGAAATAGAGCTAATGGTTCCGTGAAAAAGTTACCAGAACATGGTATTTCAGCAAATGGCGGAAGTGATTGCTCATTGCCTGAGCGCTGCGCACTTGGTGTGGTTTACGAGTGACAGCTTTGGCGTCCCATCGGACTACGCAACATAGTCCTAGCCCTACCTACGAATCAGCGCCATCCTATAGCAATGAAGCCATCCCAGCACCATGCTGCATATCGTAACAAGGAAGGCTTTTGCTGGTATTTCCCCGATTTTTTCTCGCGCACCTATCGCAAACACGCTCTAGGAAATCGCAACAATGAAATTTAATGTTAGTACTAGACTAGGTTTCGGCTTTGCTTTCATCTTAGCACTATCGACTACGCTAACAGGGCTTAGCACCTCTCAAGTCACCTACATTAAAGACACCCTATCCCGAATTAATGATGTTAATAACGTCAAAACCCGCTATGCGATAAATTTTCGTGGCAGCGTGCATGATCGGGCGATTGTTTTGCGCGATATCATGCTAATCACTGACAATAAAAAAATTCCGATAGAGATCGAAAAAATTAAAAAACTCACGGAGAGTTATTCCGACTCCGCCGAAAAGTTGGATCGACTATTCGCCAGCCAGGGCGACATTACTCCAGAGGAGCGCAACGCTCTAGCCAAGATAAAAAATGTCGAAGCGAAAACCTTGCCACTGGTCACTCAAGCGGTAGAACTGCGCATGAATGGTCATACTTCCGAAGCCTTGGATTTGTTGCTTTCCCAAGCCCGTCCTGCGTTCATAGAATGGCTATATTCGATCAATCAAATGATCGATCTCGAAGAGGGTATGAGCAAACTTGCTGCCAATCAAGCTTATACGGTGGCCAGTGGGTTCAGTCTGTTGATGTGGGGCTTGACCATCGCGCTTATCGTTTTGGGCAGCATTGTGGCTTGGGCACTGGCTCGCAGCTTCTTGCAGCCATTGAGCCGTGCGCTGGCATTAGCCGAGTCAGTCGCGACCGGCAACCTCACCTCGACACCGGTAATTGAGGGGAAGGATGAGCCAGCCCGTTTGCTCGGTGCGTTAGAGCGCATGCAGCAAAGTTTACGCAACACAATCAAAAACATTTATTCATCCGCCGACGATCTGTCACATACCTCAGAGGACATGAAGAACCTATCAGAGCGAAGTTCAGCAGGGTTGCATCGTCAAACCCAGGAAATTGAGCAGGCAGCAAGCGCGGTGACACAAATGTCCATTGCGGTGGAAGAAGTGGCTCGTAATGCGCTTTTAGCCTCACAGGCATCGGGAAACGCCAACAACTCCTCGAAGCAAGGGAGAGAAATGGTGGTAGCGACCGTCAGCGCGATTCAGCAAATGATCGAAGAGGTAAAAAAAACCTCCCTTCAGGTCAGCGAAATGGCTCGAAAAAGCCAGGATATTGGAAAGGTACTGGAGGTCATCCACTCGATTGCCGAGCAAACCAATCTGCTAGCTTTGAACGCTGCGATAGAAGCAGCTCGTGCTGGGAGCGCTGGCCGGGGTTTTGCAGTAGTTGCCGATGAGGTACGAGGTCTGGCTCATCGCACCCAGCAGTCCACTTCGGAAATCGAAGACATGGTCACGGGCATCCGCGGCGATATCGAAGATTCCGTACTTCTGATGAAACGATGCACACAAAAAGCCGATGGCACGCTCGATGTTGCGCGCTCAGCAGGCGGAGCACTGGATGAAATAACCCATGCTATAGAACTAATATCAGAGCGTAATCAGATAATCGCCAGCATGATGCAGCAGCAAGCAGCGGTAGCTCGGGAGGTGGACCAAAATTTACTGAACATTAGAGATTTCTCCGTCGAGTCACAGGAGGTAGCGGCGCAGTCATTGACGACTACCAAAAAACTCAGCCAGGTGGCTAAGCACTTGCGTGAAATGATGAAGAGCTTCGTTGTCTAGCCCTTGCAACTGATCTACCTGGTACTGTGGCGAGACGTAGACGTAAATCACCGTGCTAAGATCTGGCTCGGTTTGGCTAAATAATTCCTCACAGCTGACTCAGTGCAACTGTTGTTCAATAGCGTACTGGGGGAACAACATTCTGATCCAGCCAGCGAATGCACAGCCACCTTACCTGAGCCATATACAGACCCACGCCCCCGACGAGCACGCTCACAACCTGAAAGGCTGGCGCCTTATACGATCAACTGAGTCACGCCCGTTCAAAGGTGTGAACTCGCTGAATTTCGTTTGAACTAAGAGCAAGTGAGCAGATGATTCCAGAACAGTCAGAAACCGAAGCAACGCATTGACTTCAGTATGTCGATCCTTCAGGCAGACTAACTGAGGTCGATCCCCGGTATCGCAAAGCCGGCAGGAGCACTTCCTAGTGCCCACGCAAAAAGAAATAGCTTAAGGACTATAGACTCAGAGGACCGGAGGCGATAGCAATCTCAGGCAAAGTTTCACGAGGTGTATAGCGGCCGCGGACGCAAAAGTTCCAGTTCGCTGTCGAGCCGCTCGCATAGATGCCATTGATTAGGCCTGGGATTGCAGTAGGTTTTTAAAATCCTCCTCCGGCATAGGTTTCCCATATAACCAACCCTGTGCGCTGTGGCAGCCGTGGAGCTGGAGGAATGCTTGCTGAGAGGAATTTTCAACGCCCTCAGCTACCAATGCCAAGCGAAGGCTGTGGGCGATGGAAATGACTGCCTTGACCAGTTCGGCGCTGTTGCGATTGTATTCAATCTCGTGAATGAATGATCGGTCTATCTTCAAGGTTTCGATGGGAAAACGACTCAGATAGCCAAGCGCTGAATAACCGGTACCAAAATCGTCGATGGCAATGGAAACGCCCATGGCATTCAATTGTTCGAGGGTTTCATGCACGGCGCTACTATTTTCCAATAGCAAGCCCTCGGTGATTTCCAGCTCCAACCAGCTTGGCTTACAGCCAGCATCCTGCAGAATGGCGCGGATAGAGTCGAGTAGATTGTTCATCTGGAACTGCCGAGGCGACAGATTGACGGCCATTTTCAGTGGTGGATAGCGATCGCCACGGTTCCAATTGGAAACAACGCGACAGGCTTGATCCAGAACCCACTCACCAATGCCTACGATCAACCCGGTTTCCTCGGCGATAGGAATGAACTTGTCTGGGGGTACCTGTCCATGTTGAGGATGGTTCCAGCGTAATAGCGCTTCGGCGCCGATAAGTCGTCCACTCGCCAAGTCGATCTGAGGCTGATAGTGCAGCGTCAACTCGCCATTATGCTGAGCATGACGCAAGCTGGCTGCCAGGGCTAGGCGCTCTGTGATCTGCTCGGTCAGCCGCGACGTATAGAGTTGTACATTATTCCGCCCGCGTGCCTTCGCGTGATACATAGCCGAATCGGCGTACTGCAAGAGTTCACCGATGCTGCCGGCATCTTGGGGGCTACGGGCAATACCAAGACTGCCAGAAACGAAGACTTCCCGGCCCCGGATCCGATAGATCCCGGCAATGGACCGCACGACTCGCCCGCCCAGATTGTCTAACTCAATTACGTCAGCGAACTGGGGGAAAATCAAGGCGAACTCATCTCCTCCGAGGCGCGCCACAGTATCGATGTCGCGCACTGAACATCGTAGGCGCTGGGCTACTTCCCGCAACAACTCATTGCCAGCCCCATGCCCCAAGGTATCGTTTACCACCTTGAAGTTGTCGAGATCGAGAATCGCCACGGCGACCTCGCCACCACTACGCCTAGCTTGGAGCAGCGCTCGCCGCAGACGCTCCTTGAACAGTTCGAGGTTAGGTAGTTCGGTCAGCACATCGTAATAGGCCAGAGTGTGCAGCCGCTTCTGATAAGTTTTCAGCTCAGTGATGTCCTGGGCAGTGCCTAGCATTTGCAGGGGTGCGCCATCGGCAGTGTATTCAATGCTCATATGGGAGTGCATATGCAGCAACTGCTCGCCTACCGCTATGCAGTATTCCAGCGCCAAGGATGTACTGCGTTCAGAGAATGCTTGGTGGAAACGATCGAGGACCTGTCTACGCTCCTTGATCGTGAGCATGGCGAGAACCTCCTTTTGGGTCGGGGACCAATTGCGAGGTTTGTCGATCATACGACAGAGTTCCCCCGACAGCCGCAAGGTGCCCAATCGAAAATCCAGCTGCCAATGGCCGAGACGGGCCAGGGTCTCGGCCTGTTCGAGACGACGTTCGGTTGCCTTGAGAGTGGAAATGTCCCGGGCGATGCTGAGCACGCTGACGACTTGGCCGTGCTGGTCGAACTCGGGCACTGCCTGGATATGCTGAACAATCTGCTCGCCATTTGCCCTAGTCCAAGTAGCCTCCACAGAAGCGGGCTGGGCGCTCTGTAAGATGTTCAGAATGCCTTCGTGATGGCGGGTTACGGCTTCTATCGGCAGCGGACTTCTATAGGTGATGGGGGTCCCGATGGCCTCGCTGGTCGACATGCCATATAACTGCTCGTAGACAGGGTTGATATAGACACGTAGGCCTTCTTTGTTATAGCGAACGATGACGTCCGGCGAGTTTTCCGCCAGGGTGCGGAATTCCTGTTCTCTGCTCCGCAGTTCTTGCTCGGTGTGGCGCAAATGGGTGATGTCGTGGCCCACGACCAGCACACTGACTACCTCGCCATTGGCCACTCGCTCCGGGACGATCCGGATATGACTGGTAACAAGACTATTGTCCGCACCACACCAAGTCAGTTCGTGTTCCTCGGGCTGACCGCTGCGCAGCACCTTCAGCAGTTTTGCTTCATAGAGGAGTATCTCCGGCGTTTTGGTAGCGTGGCTGGGTTTCTTGCCAAGTAAGTCTTCCGCAGAGACTCCGGTCATGCGCACGAAAGCGGGATTTGCATAGGTACGCAGGAGATCCCGATCGTACCGAGCGATGGTGTCAGGGGAATGCTCCGCCAGAGTGCGGAATGCAAACTGGTCATTCATCAGTCGTTGCTCATGTAGCTTGATCGCGGTGTTGTCGCGCAGGATGTGCAGGAAGCACACAACGCACTCAGCCTCATTACGCAAAGGGATCAGACGGTGCAGGAAGTAACTGCGGCCCATGACCAGATCGAATTCGTGCTCAGCGTTGAGCGGCGCGCCGGTGGCGATACATAGGTGGCTATCAGAGACTATTTGGCGCGCCATGGCCTCAGGCAGCCATTCATCCAAGTATCGCTCGAGCACTTCAGCTCTGTTCTGACCGAGCAGCGATTCAAATGCCCGATTAATTTCAAGAACGCGTAAGCGGTTGTCTTCGTCGAATTCGTAAAAACCCAGGCAGTCCGTATTATTCTCGAATGTCTCACGATACAGCCGAAAGTAGGTCGCCATGCGCTCGGTGAGCGGAGTACCTTCGAGCGAGCTGAAGAGAGGTAGCTTTTCGTTCATGTCGCCAACTTATTTTTACCGTGAAGAATTCGTCGCACTTTTTGGCGCCGCCTTGAAGAGAAGTGTCGAGCAGCGCGCCAGGGTTTGGCTGTGCATGTTGGGGTTAGGTGACTGACACGCACAATGCCTTCAGATCGCGCTGACCAAAATGGCAACGCATCAAGGCACACTGCGTGCCCGTTAGAAGATGAAATGTTTGACCATGACATTCAGTTCCCCAGCCAAACTCGAGAGTTCGCGGCTGGAGACATGGATCTGATTGGCTCCACTGGCAGCCTGTACAGAAACATTGCGCATGTTGATCAGGTTACTGTCAACCTCGCGGGCGACCTGTGATTGCTGCTCGGTGGCGCTGGCGATGCTCAGATTGCCCTCGGTGATCTGCTTAGTGGCTGCGGTGATTACATTCAACGCGATACCTGCCTCACGGGCAACCGCCAAAGCTTTCTGAGTTTGCTCATTACTGTTTTGCATGGCTCCGAGCGCCTCTTGGCTACCCTTCTGCACAGAGACGATGATTCTTTCAATTTGCTTGGTCGACTCTTGGGACCTTCGAGCCAAGGCTCGCACCTCATCCGCTACGACTGCAAAACCACGACCATTTTCACCAGCCCTGGCCGCCTCGATCGTGGCATTCAAGGCGAGAAGATTAGTCTGTTCGGCAATACCGTTGATTACATCCAGCACAGAGCCGATATCGTTCACCTCACTTGCCAAAGATTGCAAAGCGTGGGCTGTGTATTCGATATTACCGGCTAGGGATTCGATGGCACCTACGGTATGGTCGACTTGCTGTTGGCCTTGGCGGGAACGTTGATCTACAGATTGGGATGCCAGAGATGCCGAGGCTGCATTGCGTGCCACCTCCTCTATCGCCGTGGTGAGTTCGGTGACCGCAGTGGCAGCTTGATCAAGCTCACCGTTTTGTAATTGCAGTCCATGGATGGCACTCTCGGTAACCGTATTCAACTCCCCGGCGGTGGTCGCCAGACGCTCAGCGGAATTGACGATCTGCCTGACGGTGCCGCGCAGCCCTTCTTGCGTACGCTGTAGTGCTTGCAGTAAGCGGGCAGGTTCGTCCATGCCAAGAATATCGATCGATTGGCTCAGATCGCCCGCAGTAATACTTTCGGTCGCTTTCAAGGCGATGGTGAGTTGCTTGAGCAATCGGAGTATCACCAACGTTGCCAGTGTCGCACCAGCCAGTACGAACACCAGAAGGGATGCAGACATCACGATAAATGCCTTTCGCGCATTGTCGCGCCTCGTCGCCAGTGCCTCAGCCAGAGCGCTCAGAGCTGGTTGTTCGAACGCAAACAGAGCGTCAACGGTTTGAGTATAGGCCGCTATATAGTCAGCCACCGGATAGCTCAATTCGCTGGCTGATATTAAATGTGTGTCCGTCAGATCGAGCGCCCGCTTGATCTGTGTACGCAGCACTGCCAGCGGATCGCGTAATAGAGCATCAAACTGCGGGCTGGCAGCGTTAACCTTGGTGTAGGCACGGTCCAACTTGTCCAAACTGCTCAGGGTTTGAGTAGTCAAGCTACCAAGAACGGCATGTTGCTCGGGCTCGACGCTTCCCCGCGCCAAATACAGTGCTCCAGCGGAGTTCAATTGTCCGAGCAACTCGCTGGTTCGCTGCAACTCAACCAGGGTGCCAGTGATTAGGTAATAGGTTTCAAAGACCGGGTCCAGCGATAACTCGAAGTGATCGAGCAACGAGTCTTCGATTTGAAGATAAGCGGTAATTAATTGAGTATGTAGCGTCAGGCTTTGGGAGCCCTCGACTGCGGCCTTCGAGACTTGGTCTACCAAGTCATGCCATTGGTGCTGCACCTGCTCCCAGGAATCCAGGATACTCGACGGAACCTGAGACTCGCGCAACATACGCTCGGTTTGCTCGAACTCACGCTCCACCTCTGCCTGCTTGCTTTGCCTTGCCCCATTTAAGGCTCGGGCGCTACCCAGCACGGCGGATGAGAGGACGCTATGCTGTTGCGTCAGTTCAACGAGTTTAAGCAATTGCTGTACAGGTCGCACACCGCGAGACTCTTGCTCGGCCTGGCGATTCTCGCTCAAGGCACCCAGCACGTAGAAAGAGGTCGGCGTCGCAATAAGCGCCAGACAGAGAATAGCCAGCAGCAAAAACTTCCCAGGCAAAGATAGACGTTCTAGCATTCTCATATATGGACTCCATTCATAGCCAAGGAATCTGATACTACAAGCTCATCAGTTGTTGTAGCGGCAGCAATCTAATCTCTTAGCGGTAGCCTGCTCGTTCAAACATGCGAAGGCTTATATCGAGAGGCTTGCTTTACGATCGCTTGGGATGACGGACTCAGCAGAAACAAATCACTCGCCGAAAAACCTTGATCGATATCCAGCAATGTAAATGTCAGGTTGCCGACCGTAGCCCTACCGATGGTGAAGTTGTTGCGGACTTCGTTATCGGTGGCCTTGGGCGGCTCAATATTCATCGGAGCAATCTGCAGTACATCGCAAACTGCATCAACCACCACACCCAGCATTTGTCGGTGCCCATCTCTGACGACGTCTAGAATTACAATGCCAGTCCCGAGATTGACTTCGACAGGTGGACAACCGAAATGCATCCCCAAGTCGATTACGGGGACCAGAACATCTTGCAGCCTGATCGCTCGACGAAGCTTCGGCGGCACGCTCGATGTAGTGGAGAGTTGAGTCGCCTCGACAATACAGCGGATATTGAGGATATTTGCCGCGAACAACTCGTCGTCGATGACAAAAGAGAGATAGTGTTTATTGGATGTTGCTTGGTCAGCAGCCGATATCGGATTGATGATTTTCTCCAGGAGATATTCTCTTTTTTCGAGCAGGTCCGTAGTAAGCTCGGCGAGTCCATTTATCATTTCGGCAAATTCGAACATTTTTTCGTCATGAGTGTGCTCAGGCGCCGCTCCGACTACTGAACCTGACACCAGCGGATAAGGTTGGACATTCGTTTCTTCGCAACTAGCGATCGGCTTGTCGATGCACTCCGTCGCGATACCTGAGGGCAGCGTACGGACGCACGCATGGTAGTAAAAGGCTGCCGCCATACCCAATGTCAGAAGGAAAACAGCTGATGCCAAGTACTGAATGTACAACCCTCCAACGTCCAGCAGGCAAGCAGCACCTAGAGCAGCCTGCAACAGGAAAGCTATCGCTACTCCTGCTGGGGATAAATCGAGGGGAGCGGGTGTTACTTCCAATACGAACCCTCCATCCAATCACCGGACCATTAAACACATATCGACAGCCTTGCTTAAAAAGAAAGCAATGTGCCATTAGTCGCATATGATGCTGCTAATGCGTTATTGCAGACCATCGGGCTATGCTGACTTATAGGTAGGCCTTGGGTAGGAGCTAGATAGGGGATTCCCTAGTGGACGCAGAACCACATAAGGTAATGCCTTGATGGTTATTGGTTGACCGAACCGATGTCCATTTGCGGCGCGTGCAAATAAAAGCTGTTCTTGCCGTTGGCTTTGGCGTGGTACATCGCCATATCCGCATTGCGCACTAGGCTAACAGTGTCTGATGCGTGATCGGGGCACAGGCTGATGCCTAAGCTTGCTCCAATGTTTATTTGATGGTCTTCAATGTTAAAAGGAATGGACAACGCACCGACGATATTCGAGGCAACTCGGCTGACTTGGTCGACGCCGACACCACTCTCCAGAATCACCGCAAATTCATCACCACCGATTCGGCACACCACATCAATACTGCGTAACGTACCGCGCAGTCGCTTGGCGACGAGGGTCAGCAGTGTGTCCCCAGTCTCGTGGCCAAGGGTGTCATTGACGACCTTGAAGTCGTCCAGATCGATGAAAAGTACCGCACAGGACGTTCCGTAATGCATGGCCTCTGCCACCGCAGTCTCCAGTTTTTCCTTGAAGTAATGCCGGTTGTGCAGGCCGGTAACGAGGTCGTAGTAAGCCAACTTGTTGAGTTGCTGCTCAGCCAGCCGGCGCTGTTGCAGTTCGGCATTGGTCCGGGCGTCGTGCCATTCAAGCTGCGCCATCAAGTCATTGAAGCTTCGAGCGAGACGGCCGGCCTCGTCGCTTCCGTACAAGGTTGCCCGCAAGCTAAAGTCGCGCTTGGCGCGTACCTGCTCGGTCAGCTGTACCAGGCTCAGCAAAGGCTGCACGATGCTGGAGGCCATTCGGCGCGAGAATACCAGGGACAAGGATAGTGCCAGCGCAGCCGCGAGCACCCCGAACCCGGTCTGCAACGCCAGGCCGCTGTACAGGGACGCAAGACTCGCCTGCACCGCGACAGTGCCGATGTGCTGGCCGTGAAGCATCACCGGCTCACGCACGAGTAGAGCACTCCAACCGATCCCTTCGGTCTGTGCGTGCTCAATGCCTGCTTCCAAGGCTCCCCTCTGGTAGGTGGCCAGCTCTTGCCCACCAGGCAGCAGGAAGGCCGCCCAGGTGATGTCAGGGATATGCTTCAGGGACGCGAGCGTTTCTTGCGCCTCCTGGGCATCGCGGAACATGATCGCTGCGGCGCCGTTGCTGCCAATCACCATGGCATGGGCTCTCACACCTACTGCCAAAGCGTTACGTTGCACGATCAATTGGTAAGTCAGCAGTGCCACCAGCAGGACAGCCATCATCATGGCGGTCAGCAAAAAACCCGTTTGGGTGAGCTTCTCACGTAGCGACCGATCCTTGAAGGGCACGGTATACATAGGCTTAAGGCCTGTTAGCCACGTAACTGGCGAGTTTTAGCAAGCGGGAGCTGAAGTCGAGACTCACGCGCCGCGCAGCTGCCAGATTGACGTCGAAAACGATTCGTGTGCCCTGCCGGCGCATCTCTATCATAATGCCCTGATCGGCAAAGCCAGTTGCGTCCGTGATAGTAAGGACCGGCGTCCCGGCAAGCTGTTGCAGCACGGAGTCGAGAGACCGCCGGCTGTGCTCGTCGATGTAGAGTACCTGGCAGCCGGTTAGCGAGGCGCTGGACATGATCCGCCGTATGGCGATCGGCAGGCCGTTCTGAGCGCGCTTGCCCTCCAGGTGGGTGAGTTCTTCATCCAGGGACGTGCTGCCGAGCACGCAGAGTTGGAAGTCGGCGTCGGGCAAGGAAGGCCACTGGGCGAAAAGAGTGAAGTTATAGAGGTAGGCAACCTTCATCGCACGTTCGTCCACCGCTACGTCGGCTCGTACTAGTTGGCCAGGCAGGTACAAGATGACGAGAATGAACGCGTGGAGGAAGATGGTCTTCATTCGAACCTATATCCCAAACTCAACCACAGGCTACGCTCTCCACGCTCACTCTCGACGTCGAAGAGCGAAGCGTCCTTGTACTGACGGTCAAAGATATTGCGCACCGCGGCGCTGACACTCACACCCGGCAAGACTTCCTCGCTCGTCAGGGTAAGGTCGGCGATCGTGTAGCCGGCAGCGCTCGTTTCGGGCGCTATCAAGCGTCTACCTACGTAGCGAGCGGCAAGGCTCGCTCGCAGATGTTCTCCGAGCAAGGGCACGGAAACCTGCAACTTATTCAGCTGCTGCGGTGAATTGACCAGGTTGCGATCGAGATTGTCTTGTGACCGCTGCCAAGTTTGGCTGGCTCGTAGCTGAACACCTTGCCATTGCCATTGTGCTTCGAGCTCCGCCCCGAGAGTGTCAATCCACTCCAGTGTCGGGTCGGTGAAACGCTGAATGGGGTCTGAAATGCGGTAACGATAGAGGCTGCTCAGCACACAAAAATCACCACTATGATAGTCGGCGACAAATTCGGTGGTGGTGACACGCTCCGACTCGGTGGAGGGGAGTTCGTGAAGAGTCTCCTCGTTGCGGCTTGCGAAACGAGTGGCGGTACCATGGGACAGAGACAGCGTGGTGTCTGCCAGACCGGTATAGATCAGTGCGACCCGAGGGGCGCTCCGCACCACAGTGTCTCTGCTGTTGCGCCGATCAACACGCAGCCCGAGGTTCAGGCTAAAATCGTATGGAAGTGCAATCTCGTCCTGGGCATAGAGGCTAAACGTCTGGGCGGAACCCTGGCTGTACTTCTCTTCGTGTTCGTCGCGGCGTGGGAAGTATCGCCGTATCTGCTGGTCCTGCCGGTAGTCGTTGCGGTATTCGCTACCCAGCACCAAACGGTGGCCCGTGAAGGCTACGCTGCTGACACTCCCCTCAAGATCAAACCATTGCCCGTCAGCCCTTATGTCCTCGGTGAAAAGACGTCCATCGTCGATAGGCTCACGATATGCACTGCGGTATCGATAACTTCCGTGGGAAAGCCGGATAGAAGACCGAAAGCTGCCGTAGTCGGAATCGTTGCCGAGTTTCCAGAAGGAATTTGCGTCGGAAAAATTCCATCTGGCGCCGAGGGGGATAGTCAGCTCTTGCTGACTACGCTCTGCGAACGCGCCTTCCAAGCTCCATGTGCCTTGCGAGCCCTTGACAAACAATCGCTGGCTGTCCAAATCATCACGCAGGACGTCACCGTCGACTTGGATATCGGGAAGATCTGCCTGAGATGTCGAGGCCGAGACCAGCCATTCGGCACCATTTTCCAGCCGCTTGCCCCAACTGCCGCGTGCCGTGCGGTCCTGGTTCGAACCGGTCGTCACCGCCACTTGACCGCCATTCAGGTCACGGCCTCTGAGGGTCACAACGTTAATCACGCCCAGGAAGGCATTATTACCGTACAACGCGGCGCCCGGCCCTGGCGCGTACTCGACCCGCTCGATCAACGCGGTGTCGAGCAAACCATCCTCACCGAGGTAAATCTGGTTGAAAATGTTGTCGGCGACCGGTTGTCCGTCGATACGCAGCATGACGCGCCCGGCGTATTCGCCGGGTAGGCCGTAGCCACGCCCTCCGGGGAAATAATAAGCGCCGTCGAAACCGATGTTCAAGCCGCGCATATTGTTCAGAATCTCGGCCAGCGTCCGGTAACCGAAGCGACGTATCTCTTCCGCGGTGACCACCGAGACGGCGGATGGCGCGTCGATAAGTTGCTGGGAGAACTGCGACGCACCGACGACTTCGGTTTCGAGCAACTGTTCAAAGGGGACACCCGTCAAATCTTGGGCGGCTACCGCGCGAGACAACAACCAGAAACCCGACGCGCAGAGACATCGACAGATACTTCGCAGGGCATACCGTGTCGGCAGCGAGATGGCGTGGTGTAATGACATGTAGGAGGTATGACTCTCTCGGTCTTGCGCTAAAGTCACTGCGTTCGGACCGATCCAACTTCGAGAGGTCGATATCGGTCGACCTCGCATTCTTGTCCTGACGGGTAGATTTTTTTACTTCGAGGTCAGCCACCGAACAGCGACGACCTCGAAGGAAGATGATTCCAAATTGCCACCCATTGCAGTGCAAAACCATAAGGACAGACTGATAATGGAGTAAGGAAATCCGCCTTCATGTAGGGTGATGCCGACAACCCGCTCGATCAAAACACAGAATTGTTCGATCCTTGAATTGTGCCAGCTGTTGCGTCAAAGCCCCCGCCTGATCGGGTAGCTGAGCAGACTGCTCGACCAGAGTTCGGATAGCTAAATCATTTTGTTCGGAAATTCTGCTCACGCCCTGAATGACCACAGATATTTGCTCAACCGTCGCGGCTCGGCTCAGGGTCTGACGGACTACCTCGCTGATGCGCAACAGAATGTGCTGCACATGTTGGCGAATCTGATTACCCCCTGCGACCTAAGTCGTCTAGTGAGCTACGCCTTCTCTAACGGCACACCCCGCCTGCTGGACATTGCTCGCGGTGTTGTGCACATCCAATCCGATCACACCGATCATTTCTCCAATTTCTCCAATTTCTCCGGTCGAGCGACTTGTGCGCTCGGCCAGTTGTCGGACTTCATCCGCGACTACCGCGCCCCTCTGCCCTGCTCACCTGCTCGTTCGGCTTCAATCGCGGCATTCAGAGCCAGCAAGCTGGTCTGATCCGCAATACTGCGAATGACCGCAAAAATGGCTGCGATGTCCTGCGATCGCTTCTAAAGAGCCGCCACTTTCTCTGCCACCGCGTCTAAGCATTTACTTACCCCATGCAAAAACGAAATTCCGCTTTCGGAGTAGCGAAGACAGTTAGAAATGATGTCCTATCGAGCACGGCCATGCGCGCCTCGTAGTCTGGTTCCGATCACGTGCAGCGTTTTGGAGTTTGCATTTCACAGGAGAAGCTGTCGCAAATTATCTTGGGCAGGGAGGACCGGAAGGAATAAGGAGCGTATGAATTGAAGTTGTACCTGCAACTCACGCTCTGTGAGCGCGTCGATTTGCTGATTCAGCCTGAGGGTATCGAACGACTGGGCGGTCGGGGAAGCCAACATGAGTGGGTCATGGCATGATGGATCTCATGTTGTAATCCTTTGGCCAGCTCACCTTAGGTCGTATGCCAGCCGTTTACTTATCTGCTCCCTTTCCCGTGATACCAAGAGTACCCATCGGATTAGAACCGTTGTTGCGTCATCGCATAACGGACGATATCCGCAGTGCTGAGGAACCCCATCTTTTCCATCAACCGAGCCTTATGGGTGCTGACCGTCTTGTGGCTGATGATCAGCTCGGTCGCGATCCGCGAGACGCTCAAGCCCCGGGCGAGCAGCCGCATGACCTGCAGCTCCCGATCAGTGAGCACATCATGCGGGCTACAGGGTTCCACGCCCGTGGCAACGAAGGCCATTTTTTCTGCCAGGGCGGCGTCGATATAGCGCCCGCCGTCGGCTACTCGGCGAATGGCAGCGAGCAACGTCTCGGGATCCCGGTCCTTGGTGAGATAACCGGAGGCTCCCGACTTGAGTGCACGCTGCACGATCTGCACTTCATTGTGCATGCTCAGTACCAGAATCGGCAGTTGCGGATAATGGGCGCGTATTCGCGCAATCAGATCATCACCGCTAATGCCTGGCATACTCATGTCCAGCAGCAATAGATCGATACGCTCATGGCGTAGCTGTTCAAGCAGCAGTACGCCGTTCTCCGCTTCAGCCACGACGTGGAGATCGTCGGCCAACGCAAACAGCTGCTTCAAACCTTCACGCATGATGGCGTGATCGTCAGCAATCATTAATTGGATCATAGGGCCTCTGGATCTACTTGAAAGGGAATATTCACCTGCACGCACGCTCCTTGCCCGGGGGCACTGTCTACAGTCACCGTTCCACCGAGCATATGCCCGCGCTCGCGCATGCCGAGCATACCTAGCGTGCCCTTGGACAGTTGCTTCGGGTCGAAGCCCCTACCGTTGTCCCGCACTTCGATCAGGACGTGCTCGGCACTGCACTCCAGATGAATATCCACCCGACTCGCATGCGCATGGCGAGCGACATTGGTCAGGGACTCCTGAATCACTCGAAAAATCGCAGTAGCGCGCTCGTCGTCGAGTTCCAATCGAGCCGATGGTGCTCTCAGGCGGCAGGCAATGCCCGCATTGTGCGAAAACTCGGAAACCAGCCATTCGAGCGCCGAGATCAATCCCATGTTTAGTGCAGAGGGACGCAGGCTGGTGGCAACGTTGCGAACCACCTGGATCGTTTCGTCGATCCGCCCCATCAGCACCTGGACTCGCTCCACCAGCGCCGGTTGTTCACTGCCGAATTGCAGGCGCAACAGCGAAATGCCCATACGTAGAGCGGTCAGCTGCTGCCCAAGTTCGTCATGAATTTCCCGGGCAATGCGCTTGCGCTCTTCTTCCCGCGTGGTTTCGCGGTAGCTGGATAGCTGGCGAAGTTGCGCATGGGACTCCTTCAGTCGCTGCTCCGCCGCCCGCATGGCGCTGACATTGCGCCCGACCGCAAGAACACTGACAAGCGCCTCATGTTGATCACGCTCCGGTACCAGGCGAACCTGGTAGCTGGTAACTTTTGCGCCCTGTTTAGCCGGAACGTCCAGGGATATCTCCTCCTCGGTAACTTTGCAGGTACGAATGATGTATTCGAGCTTGTTTTGAAAGAATCGCGCCTGATCCAAATCAGGTGCCACTTCGCAAGTTTTTTTACCCAGCAGAAAGCTCAGCGGACAGCCGAACATGCGTTGCGCTGCGGGGTTGGCATACAAGATTCGGTTCTGCAGGTCGAAGCGAGCAATGACATCGGGAGTGTTTTCCACCAAGGCGCGGAACTCCTGCTCGCTGGTCAGCAAACGGTTTTCCATTTGTTTGCGTTCGGTGATATCACGGCTGATTCCGACGATACGGTAGATTTTTCCCTGTTCGTCGCGAACAGGAATGAACGTCGAGAGAACCGCGATGTTCCCCGCCGGCAACTCCAATTCATCTTCCCATTCGATACTTTCTCCACTCGCCAGGCAGCGTTCCAGAACAATCAGGACCTTGCGTGCTGTTTGCTCTGGGCTTGATTCGCCCACGTATTGGCCAATCAATTGCTCGCGACGAAACCCTGAAGACCGTTTGAACGCTTGGTTAACCTCGAGACATCGAAAGCGTTGATCTTCCGTCACTTCCAACAGATAGAGACAGTCCGACGAATTGTCAAAAATCTCCCGATAACGCCTCTCAGTGTCCCACTGCGCGGCTTGTAGTCGCTTGCGTTCACTGATATCACGGGCGAGCGCCAGGTTGTAACGCTGACCGTCAAGCTCGAAATGAGAAACGCTGATTTCGACCGGAAAAATGGCACCGGCCTTGGTCCGGTGGTAGCTCTCGATAATTTCGAGAGAACGCCCTGAAATCTTCGAAGCATCGAACCAAGACTCCCGCAGCCGCTCGTTACTCCAGTTAGGATCTATGTCGGCGACGGTCATGCACAGCAGCTCTTCTCTGCTGTATCCCAAACGTCGACAGGCTTGGTCGTTGACATAGTGGAAGCGGGCCTGTTCATCCAGCAAAAAGGCAGCCTCTTGCACATGACTGAGGGCAAAATCCATCAGAGAAACGCGCTCTTGGGCCTCGATAAGCCGGCTGAGGTCTTCGATCTGGATGACAAAATACAAAGGACTGTCGTCTTTGGCGCGTATCATGCTGGCGGTCAAGTGCACCCGCAGGTAGCGACCATCGCGGTGCTGGTAGCGTTTTTCAAGACGCACGTAGGGAACCTCGCCCATGATCAGGCGTTGGGCGTCAGCGTGCGCTCTGGACAGATCGTCCGGGTGAATCAGTGATTCGCTGGTGGTCTGCAGGAACTCGTCCTCACTGCGTCCGAGCATCTCACACAGATGAGGATTGACGCGCAACCAGCGGCCATCGAGGGCCAGCAGCGCCATGCCGATGGCTGTGGATTCAAAAGCAAGGCGGAACCGCTCTTCGCTTTCGAGCAGTGCCTGTTCGACGCCTTTGCGCTCGCTGATGTCGTGCAGGAAACCGAACCAGATAATCGAACCGTCCGCCTCCAGCGTCGGCTTGGCACGGCCCTCGAGCCATATATCACCCTTTTGTGGATGTCGCACCCGGTATTCACAGTGCCAGGGAGCCATGGAGCGTGCCGACTCGGCAATCGTTTCCTGGAGCCGGACCCCATCGTCAGGGTGAAGGCGTTCGAATAAAATACCGACGTCGCGCTCCAGTTCCTGCACTGTTACGCCATAATATTTTTCGTAGCCAGGCGAGATCCAAGGCATGGAATACGTGCCATCACTGCCCAGGCGCAAGGTACCGATGATGCCTGGAGCGGTCTCGGTGATCCGTTGCAGCCAGTGATCCTGCTCCAGAAATTCGTCCAGGCTCTTAGGGGCTTCAACCGGGACGATCTCGACCAGCAGAAATGCGCCCACAATCGCCAGCTTGCTACGACCACAAAGCAGAGTGCCATCCTTGTGTCGATAGGACAGTTCATCAGGCTGGTCAACGAGACGCCATGGCAAGACGTGACCCTTTACAGCGTTTGGGACCACACGATCGGCCGGATGAATCAGTTCGGCAAACGGAACGCCTGACAAATCCGCCGCAGAGTAGCCGAACTGCTCAATAAAAACGGTATTGACCTTCAATATCCGCCCAAGATCATCGAGTAGAACCAGGGCACAGGACACCAGTTCGAAAGTAGCCTCGAACAGTGGGGATTGCGCCATTCGTGCGTTCAACGCATCCACTTCCATAGAGAGCATCATCTTCACTCATCAAACAGTCGCTTATAGGGAGGGCTTGTCGGTGACTCCTCGTAGCGGCAAACATTGTCCTCACGAAAATCACTGTCCCGTGGGGCATCTCAATCAAGGGATCAACTGCAATACGCTCACTGAATATCCGCTAGCACCACCTGATTGCGGCCCCGCGCCTTAGCGCTGTAAAGCGCCTGATCGGCGTGCCTGAGCAGGTCGTCCGCCGCCCCTTCCTTGGTAATGCCCATGACCGCTAGACCTATGCTCACGGTGACTACGCCGAACGGCGACATCGCATGAGGCAATGCCATTGTTTCTATCGCCCGACAAACCATTTGCGCATGCTCCATCGCCTTGTCGAAACTGGCGATCGTGGTAATGAGCACAAACTCCTCGCCGCCGTAGCGTGCCGCTAAATCCCCCACTCGCTGGACATGAGCCTTAAGCGCCTGGGCGACACTTCGCAGGCAATCATCACCAGCCTGGTGCCCGTAATGATCATTGTATTTCTTGAAGTAGTCGACATCGATCAGCATGAGCGAAAAAACGGTACTCGCCTGCAAGCCGCGCCGCCATTCGCTGACCAGCGTTTCATCGAAATGCCGACGATTGGCGATACCGGTCAAGCCATCGATAGTGCTCAGTTTGTACAATTGTTGATTGGCTTTTTCCAGTTCGGCGGTACGGTCCTTCACCTTGAGCTCCAAATGGTCATGCGCGTCCTGAACCCGCTCAGCCATTTTAGTAAAGGCGCGAGCCAGTTCACCGATCTCATCGCAGGACTGAGTCGGCAGCTGCTGAGGCGGCAAGCGCTCTTTGCCCACACCGAGCAGTCGCGTGGCCTGGATCAGTCGAAACAGCGGAGCGGCTACCTGCTTTTGCAGAATGGAACGCAGGATGAATATCTCCACCAGCAGGGTCAGCAAGCCAAGTACAACCACAATGAGCAGGTTATCGAAGATTGCCGGGATCATGAGTTTGCGCGGGTAGTGGACAGCGAGCACCCAGGGCGTATCGGGAATGAGGCCCATCGCGACGATGTCCTCATGTGTCTGGATTATCCGCGCCTGACCGGGCGCCAGCGCGGGAGCGGCTTCGAGCAACGGATAATATTGAGTCATCTTGAGGGACCGGATGGACGCATTGCCCGCGCTGCTTTTGACCTGCTCCATGACTGCAGGATGATAGATCAGCGTGCCCTCCCCATCGGCGATGAACAGTGTGCTGTACGCCCCCTGCATGGCGGGCTTGGCCGTGCGTTTCATCAACTCATCGAGCAGCACATCGACACACGCCAGGATGTGGTGCTTGCCGGACGCATCGGCCACATCGGGCGTGGCGATGGTCGTCATCCAGGCATTGTTGGAAAAATCCCAATACATGCGGGTGAACAGCGTGTCGCTTGCGGGCGTACCGAAGCCACGCTCATAAAATTCATAGGTTTCGAGTTTGAGGGCATCCGGTCCCGAGTAGCCGAACACCTTGGCGATATCGGCGTCCTGATAGACAGGAAAACCTTTTTCAGGCACCACGCCGTAGAAATTGAACAGCCGCCCCTTGGTGCTGGAACCGTACTTGTGGGACAACAGATAGGACAGGGTGAATCGCGCCCGGATATCGTCGTTGGGCGCAATGTCGGGAGCGTAGGTCGCCGACATCCCCGCAAAACGGCGTCCGTCGGCCAGCGGCTGGCCTTCAAACAACTGTGGACGCTGCGTGTAAGAGCCGTCCTCGTGGCGGTAGAAAATCTGCTGAAAGTTGTGTACCAGCGTCGCCTGCATGCCAGGACGGGCCAGGGTCTCCTTGAACTCCTTGAGAAAGTTCTGCTGCAGATCCTTGATTTCCTGAAACGGTAAGGACTCACGTTGCAAGGATTGCTCGGTGGACAAAAGTAACTGGCCGGTCACTTCCCTCTCGATCGAGGTGGAGTTGACGTAGTAAGAGATAGCCCCCGCGCTCAGCGATACCAGGCCAATGCGTAATATGGCAAGACGCAAGGCGCGCGTAGTGAGCGAATGCTTATGGGATACGACTTTGGGGTTTTCTCGCACCATCTATCGATCTCCTTTGCCGCCATCTCCCGATCACGACGTCTTGATCCGCATGAAATCCTGACCAGTCACTGCATTTGCGCATAGGGCGATAGGGGTTCGACTGGCAAACTCAGGTTGCCTTGCCAAGGGTCGAAGGTGTAACGCAAGTAGAGCAGTGCACGGCTCGGCGCATAGTCTTCGCTGTGTTGCCAGGCCAATCCACCGCCCAGCACGAGGTGCTCCGAAAGACGGCGCTCAACCAGACCTCGCAGGCGCACGTTGGCACCGCTGGTGGTGCCTGCGCCCTTAACCTCGCTCACATCCTCGGCAGAGAAACCGGCCTGTTCGATACTGCTCAGCCATTTCCCCCCCCCGCCTTCCAGCGGGTAAAGTTCGCTGGCCTTGGTTGTTGCATACGCCCAGCCGAGCGAGCCTTCCAGTCGAACCGACCAGTCAGCGTTGCGCCAGGCGTAATCGAGCGGCACACCCATCGAGTAATACTTCTGCGGGCTGTAGTAGCCGCCCTGCCCCAAGGTGAACTCGCTCAGGTCCTTGTCATAGCTCCAATAAATCAGCATCAGGCCAGTGCTCAGACGCTCGTCGGCCCGTTCGATCAGGTTGTAGTAGTAGCCGCCCATCGCCGAACGACGGCTGTTGTCAGCGACGTTCTCACCCCGCAGCCAATGCGCGCCAAGGCTGGCCCATACGCCATCCACTGCGCTGGTGGCATGGCTCAGATCGAGGCGCAGACCATTGGCAGTGACGCCGCCCCAGCGGACGCCGCTGACGGAATCGACAGCCCCGGCACGGGACAGCAGTGAATCGTTCACGGGGCGCCGAGAGGCCATCAGTTTCCAGCCCAGGGAATTCCAATCACTGGCGAAGCTGACCCCGCCCAACCAGTTCGAGACGGGAAAGCCTTCAGCAGAATGACCGATATCCAGCGCCCAACGCTCATCTCGCCAACCGATTGCCAATGTGTTACCGCGGGCACGTTGGGTGTCGCTCTGGCAACCGTCGGACAGCACTGCGCCGGTTGCACGATTGCGCAGGCGGATCGCGCAGGTTCCGAATCTTTCGCGATGCAGGCCGTCGGCATCGGTATGAAAGCGGCCGGCATCGAGGTCGACGTTTTCGGCCTGGACGAAGCCCTTGCCTTCAGTGATCGGCATGTCGAGCCGCAGGATTGAGGTCTGGGCCAGCAAGTCGGAGATACCCGGTGTGGTGTTGTCGGAGCGCCAGGCGATGTCGTGGTAGAGATGCAGGGTCGGATTCTGCTGCTGGTACAAGGCATTGACCTCTTTGCGCAGGCTGCGCGACATTCCGCCGTCGGTATCCTGCTCACGGCTGGCCAAGGTCAGTGCGCGATCGTCCCGGGGACTGGCCTGGGCGGGGGTCAACAGGCCGGTCGCCGCCATCGCTTGGGCGTACTGATCCAACGCCAATTGAGGTTGCTGCTTGGCCATCAACTTGGCGCCGTCGCGCAACGCATTGGCCTGCGCCAGCAACAGGCGACTTTGCAATTGCTCGGCCAGGTCACGCATGGGCTGACTCCAGGCCGGTCGCGCAATCCACGCCAACGTGTCCAAAGCCTCGCTGTCGCGACCATTGGCACTCAGATACAACGCCTGGGCGTAATGCGCCTCGGGATTGTCTGCTTGATGCTGCATCAGTTGGCGGAAGGTGTCATCCGCCGCGCGGGCCTGTCCAAGCGCCTGCTGGGCCTTGGCCAAATGAAAGGCCAACCAGGGATCGTCCGCATCAAGTGTCCAGGCCTTCAACAGCAGGCTGTTGACCTTTGCCCAATCGGACCGTTGCGTGGCGGCATCGGCCTGGGTCTTCAAGCGCGCAAGCGCCAGACTCTGGCGCAACGCCTGGAATTCACGCTGCTCGCCAGGCGTCAGCGTATCGAGAAAGGCTTCAAGTTTGTGCGGCAATTGTGCCTGGTACAGACGGACCAGTGCCTGTAACGCCCTGGTATCGCTTGGCCTGATTCTGCGGGCCTGCTCGTACGCCTTGCCGGCCTTGGCCAGGTCCTTGCGCCGCAGAGCCTGGTCACCCTCGCGCAACAATACCGAGTAGTGGTCGACGGTTTTCGGCGCTTGCTGCCGACGCTTGGCCGCCGCCTGCCTGGCCGGATCGGCCAAGCGCTGCTGCTGAAGCTGCAACTGTCCAGCCGCCTTGCCCTTGAGAGGTGAATTCGGGTAATGGGCGAGAAAGTCCTGCCAGCCCCGTACGCTGTTCTGACTGATCGGCAGACGGTTCAGGTAGTTGTATTGCTGCTCGGCGGCGTCGTTGCTCGCCAGCGGATCACTCGCCAACCGATGCAGTATCGCCAGGCCCTCGGCGTCTTTTTTCTGCGCCAGAAGCAGGTTCGCGAGCACCAGCCGCAGTCCGATGTTGCCCGGATACTGACGGTCCAACACCCGCAGTTGCTCGATGGCCGTTGCCTGCTGCCCGGCCATGCCGCTGCGTACCCGCCAGTAGTCCAGTGCGCTGGCAAGATCCGGTGGAGCATCGCCAAACAATTGCCGGTATACCCTGACGGCCTCTTGCGCTTTCCCCGCCGTTGCCAATTCACGCGCCTGATGCAAGCCCTTCTGCCCATCTGCGCTTTGCAGCGTCAACAGGTTCTGGGCCTGGCGCAATTCCGGGGAGCCCGACGCCTGGCGCTGCAATCGTTCCAGTAATAGCTGGGCCTGCGCCTGATCATGTTGCAGCAGTGCCTGCCGGATCCCGGCGACCAGCACTTGGGGCTCGTCGGGGGCGATCAGGTTCAGGCGCGCCAACGCGTCACGGACCAGGTCTTCGCGGTAAAGCGCTTCGCCGACACGCATCTGTTCCAGAAACCGCTGTTGCTGATCAATTGGGTCGGTGGCCTGGCCCAGCGCGGGCCCACACAGACATCCCAACAGCAACGCCCACCCCGTTACTTTTTGCATGCGCCCGCCCAATTCGGTATCAGACGTCCGTTCTTGTCAAAACGATATCGCCGCTCATCCCAGCCTTGGCCGAATAAGATCAGGGATTGGTTGTAATAAGCATCGGGCGCGGGCGGTTCCCGACGCAGGCGTTCACGTTGCCCCATCAACGCCTCAGCGCCGCCGGGCACACTGGCCAGCATGGGCAGCAGCGCCGCGGAAAACCCCACGGGACCTTTGCCGGTATCAGCACCGGTTCGGGTGTCGAGTATTTCCGGCACGCCCCCCAGACGAGTGGTCAACGCCAGCATGGGTTGGAAGTGGCCGAGCAGTTCACGCCTTCCGGGCGCATCCTCGGCCAGCATGCCGAGCCATAGATAGACTCTGATCGCGTCGTAGCTGCCCTTGGCACCTGTGACACTATCGGCTGCCCAGCCCTGCCCATTTCGCCACTGTAACCAGTCGGGGGCCAGCCCCATGGGCGAGCCCTCCATCAGCAGATGCTGGGAATTGTCTGCGAGCTCGCGCCAGATCAACGCGACCTGGGCAAAACGCGCCAGCAATTGCGGAGGCAGGTAGCTGGGATTCAGGCGCCAACTGTCGATGCCATCAAAACCCTGCCCTCCCGGGAGCAGCATCAGGCCCAGCCCTGGCAGTTTGCGCAAACTCTGCGTCGCGCTCAGCCAGAGCATATTGAGCCCGAGCTTTTCATAGGCGGGTTGGCGCCATAGCCGACCTGCTTCCAACAGGCTGTAGGCGATCCATAGGTCGGCATCGCTGGCATTGTTGGCGTCGAGTACTTTCCAGCGCCCTTCCTTGTCTCGGCCCCATTGCCAAGCCGGCAACTGACGGGACAGATCACCCCCGGCCAGATTGTCCTGGGTCCAGCGCAACAACCGGGCAAAGCTTGCCCGGTCATTGGCCAGCAGCGCGAAGAACAGGCCATAGCTCTGCCCTTCCGACGTCGTGATCCGTTGCTCGGTGGACGGATCGACGACCCGTCCGTCAGGGTTCACCAGCGCCTGCCTGTAACGCTCCCAGGCCGGCCAGCCGCACTGGGCCGCGCTCGCCGGGCCAATGACACTCAGGGTCAACAGCAGCGCCAGGAAAGCTTTCACCCGTATCACTCCTGGCTCATCAGCCGCCGCCGAGCGACCCAACTGAGCGAGCGCCACAACACAAAAGCGATTAGTAGCACGATCAGTACCACCGTCATTGCCAGCAACACCGGGTGCGCGGAGAGCTGGAACCAGAGCAGCAACCACCAGGGCAGATGACCGACGAAGTACTGCTCGCCGACCTGTCTGCTCTCTACGCCGCTACTGCGCAGCAGCGCTACTGAACCCGCCACGGAATCCATCTTCGCGCCGTCGGCGAGGGTATCTCGCAGCAGTTGGTAATCGGCGTCATCGTTGGCAAGCAGCGCGACAATGCTGCGCTGTTCATGGAACGGCGACTTGAGACCGACGAATGCAGCAATCGGCGCTTGGGCCGAGACCTCGACCCGATGGGCTGCCTGGTCCCTGATATCGTTGAGCTGCCCGGCACGCGCTGAAGAACCATTCAGCGTCTGGCTGGACGGCTCCAACAACCAATCGTGGAACTGGTTGAGCATCAGGTTCGTATTCGCGAACTCACCAATACCCGCTCCCAACCCTCCCAACACCAACAGGTCGGCGTCCGTCCGAGCCGCGACGCTCCAGTCCGCGGACAGTTCCAGACCCAGCGCCGGCGCCCCCGAACGCGCGCTGATCGCTGCCAGGGCTTCGAGCAATGTGCTGATCTGCACGGCATTGCCTTGTATCGGTACCACGACCAGCGTTTCTGACAGATCGGCCATCCGGCTGAATGGGAAGCCGCTGCGGGCAAAAGCCTTCAGATCCGGCATGGCGATGAAGTGGTGATAGCCGGACAAATCGATCGTCGAGGCTTCGTCAACCGCCGCCTGATTACTCAGCGGCAGCATCGTCTGGCAATGATCGCGCTGGGCGCTGCCGATAGTGCTGGCAAAGTTGAAGTCGAAACGCAGGTTATTGCGTTCGCCGATTTGCAACGCGGGCACAAACACCTTCTCGGTGGGATTGGCTGGGTCATTGGGCAGCACCGCCAGCCTCAGCCCTTGCAGCTTCGAGCTGTCGCTGCTTGGCAGCGGCAAGCTGCTGATGAACTGATTATTGAGATTGATGTTCAGCCGTGACTCATCGTTGACCACACTGGGGGTATAGCGATAATTGAGCTTCAACGGGATCCCCTGGCTGCGCCAGACAAACAGATCCGGCGGCAGGTTGAGATCGACGCTGATCGGCGCCGGTCGCAGGCCACTCACCTGCAACTGCCCGGGATAGCTGATCAACTCGGCGAATCGAACCGGACGATCGGTGCGAATCCAGTTGGGCGCATCGTAGGGTTGCCGCGGTTGCAGTTGCTGCACCTTGTCCACCGTCACCCGCGAACCGCGCAACAAATCCCCGCCCAGCGCCAGCGCACGAGCCGCGACGAGCAGATCCTGATCATCACGACCGAGTACCAGCAGCACCTTGCTGTGAGGTGCCTGCGGGTTGTCGATAATTTGCAACACCGGTGCTTCAACCTTTGGAAACTGCTTCAGGTCAGCCAGGAACGACGGACGGCGGTCATTGGTGGCAAATACAATCGCAGGCGTGGCCGCAGCACCGGCACCGGGCAGACGGTCGAGCAATACCGGAAAACGCATGCCACGCCAACCGGCCTTACTGCCGAAATAAGACGCCAGGACGCCCGCAGCGCGTTGTTCGCCCAATGTGGGCGAAGCCGCGAAAACCATGTTCAGACTGGGTTTGTCCTGACCCCGCGCATCGAAGAACGGCAACGGAAAATAGGCCAGGTCGCTCTTCAGCGACAACGCCTGCTCATGCAGTTCGATCTCACTGCGGCGGCTGATACTGACCCATAAGGTGCTATTGGCCGGATCTTCGCAAACGTCGGTGTAGTGGCCGACAAACTCCAGGCGCACCCGGTTGAAGTCGATGATCAAGCGCGGGTCGAGCTCCACCTGGCGGACTGTCTTGCGCCCCAGCTGATCCTTCTCGATGGGCAGAACGCTCACGAGCACATCATTGAGATAGACCCGCAAATGTGACAGCACCGGCAATAACGCAGGGGACGGTGTGTACTCCAACCGCAGCCTGGCATCGCTGGCGATGCGGTCGCGGCGCAAGGAGAATTCGATCTGCTCGCTGTCGTGAATACCCAGCAACAGGTTATCGGCGGCGTGGCCAAACTGCCCGAAGTTGTAGGTATTGCTCCAGCTTGGGACCGGGTCTAGCGGCGGCGTTGCGAGGCCTTGAGCCTGGGTGCCGTCAAGGGTCAGGAGCGCCAGGCCGGCAACCAGGGATTTACTGAAATAGCGAATCATGATGGGCTCACAGACCGAGAAGAGGACGAAAAAAATGAGGACGGCATCCGCGGCAGGTAACTCAACAGCCAGCCCACCAGCTGCAATGGCGGTCCCGCCACACGGCGGAACCACAAAGGCAGGTATTGATAGAGTTGGAAGTAACCCTTAGCGCCAAGTTTGAAAATATCGATCAGGCTGTGCAGAGGCCTGTCCGGGACATAGTTCTCCCCCCAATTCAACCAGGCATCGGCGCGGGCAAAGGTGCACTGCACAAAATCGATTTTCTGTGGGGTCGACAGGTGGGCGAAGTTGATACCGACGAATTGCTTGTGGCTACGGCTGACCAGACCGGGAAACAGGAATTCGCGCGAGTCACGCTGCATCAACAATGAAACGTGCCCGCCGACCGGAAGCGACAACGGCACATCGATCTGTACGCCGACACCGCCATCGGAATAGTCGAGCAGCATGCCTGGGTAAGAATGGCCGCCGTCCAGGCGCACCGCCACCGGCAACCGGGTCTGCACTCGATGCGTCTGGCGCACCTGCCGAACTTCGGCCGCCACCGCTACCGCCGCACCGAGGATCAGCAGGTTGTAAATCACCCACAGAGAGCTCACCACCACTGTGCCAACCTCATTGGCTGGCCCCGTGGACAAACGCCAGCAGGCAAAACCCAGCCCCAGGATATTCAGACCCGCGAGGATCAGGTAAGGCCGGGCAATTTTCCAGTCGAACCGGTCATGCTCCATCAGGCCGCCCTTGGAAGTGACGTTGAAGGTGCCTTTGTTCGGGCTGAACAACGCCACCGTGGTGGGCCGGGCGATGTACCAGGCCAGGACGGTCTCGTAAACCTCGCCCCAAAAGGTCTGCCGGTAGCGGCCCTGCATGCGCGAGTTGGTCAGGCTGGCGTGAATCATCGGCGGCAAAACGTACAACAGGATCATCAACGCCGGGGCATAGATGATGTAGGCATGCAGCAACAGGAACGCCAAGGGGGCGCTCAGGAACACCAGCCGCGGCAAACCGGCGAGAAAGTGCATCATCGCGTTCGCGTAGCAGATCCGTTGGAACACCGTCAGGCCCTTGCCCAGCAACGGGTTGTCGGTACGAAAAATCTGCGCCATGCCCCGGGCCCAGCGAATGCGCTGGCCGATATGGGCTGACAGGCTTTCCGTGGCCAGGCCGGCCGCCTGGGGGATGCGTACATAGGCCGAGTTCCACCCTGCGCGATGCAGGCGCAAGGCGGTATGGGCATCCTCGGTCACCGTCTCCACCGCGAACCCACCAATCTCATCCAGCGCCGAACGACGCAGCACCGCGCAGGAACCGCAGAAGAACGCGGCGTTCCACATATCGTTACCATCCTGGATCAACCCATAGAACAGTTCACCTTCGTTCGGCCTGTTGCGAAACACCGAGAGGTTGCGTTCAAAAGGATCCGCAGACAGGAAATGATGGGGCGTCTGGACCAGCGCCAGTTTCGGATCGCGCAGAAACCAGCCCACCGTCAGCTGCAGGAACGAGCGAACCGGCATATGGTCGCAATCGAATAGCGCGACCAGTTCGCCTCCTATTCGGCCCAAGGCGTGGTTGAGGTTGCCAGCCTTGGCATGGCGATTGTCCGGACGAATGATATAGCCGACCCCGACTTCGGCGGCGAACTGCCGGAAGCTCTCACGCTTGCCATCGTCCAGCAGATAAATCCGCAGTTTTTCCTCCGGCCAGTCGATGCCCAAGGCGGCATAAACCGTACCGCGCACCACCGAAAGATCCTCGTTGTAGGTTGGAATCAGCAAGTCGACGGTCGGCCAGTGCCGGGTATCGGCCGGCAACTGCGCTGGTTCGCGGTTCAGTGGCCAGCAGGTCTGGATATAACCAAAGATCAGCACGATCCAGGAGTAAGTTTCTGCCGCCAGCAATGCCAAGCCACAGGCCAGGTCCAGGGGCTGGTCCCAATTCAGCGTCGAGGTGTAGCGCCACCACAGGTAACGACAGGAAACGATGGCGGACAACACCACCATTAACAGGGTCGAAAAACGTCCGGGAATACCGCGCACCAGCATGGTCAGGCCCCAGAGCAAGACCGCGAAGACCAATTGCTCCAGATAACCGAACGGCTCGGTGATGCACAACAGCGTCAGGAGAACCAATTGGGTGAACAGCAAACCGCCAAGCAACCATTGACGGTGCCGCTCCAGGCCTTTCCACCAGTGGACCCCCTGATTGACCCGTGAGTGGTCACTGATACGCTTGCTCTGTCGTTCAAGCGAATAACTCAGCCGACTCCACAATGCCCGATTGAAAGTGGCGGCGCGCGACCACCAGATCGCAGAGTTTGAGCGGTGCTCAGGAGCGACCGGTCGTATCAGTAGCAACCAGATGCTTTGCAGCACGTAACGCAACGGGTCACCGAGGCTCGGCGTCTTGTCGACTAACTGTGGATACCATTGCTGCCGCTGATCCAGCAACTGTCGCCAAGCGGCTGACTCCAGGCGTAAGACCGACCAGGCCAAGGCGCTCGACACGCCCAGTAGCAGCGCGACCAGCGGCTGGCATCCGTACTCATTGCGCAAATGCCGGTAGGGGAACCAACGGGCGATCATGCCACCACTCCCTCTCGGGCTTGACACCATATTGCGAGGCTGAGCACGTCCTGGGCCACCAGGCTGCCCGGCGCATAACGGCCCACGGGCTGTTTGCAGGCCAGCGCTTCGCGCATCGCTTCGTCACTGTGCACGGTCAGCGACAGCAGCCGCACATCGTAGTGTTGACGCCAGATCAACATCAGATCGCGTTGGACCTGGCTCGCCGGGTCAAAACGATTGAGCAACAGATAGTCCGCCATCTCCTCCTGTTGTTGCAGAAGCACGTGACAGGCTGCATCGGCTTCGAGCACCTGAATCTGCAGCTGGCAGAACGCAGCGCTGTCCTGCCTGGGCAGGCGTTGTGGCAAATCGAACAGTATCCAATCGAAGTGCTCGGCCAGAGCGCTTGTGCGCCGGGCCCAGAGTCCGGACTGGAGGCGCAACGCATGCTCCAAGCGCGCCTGATCGTCCCTGGTGAGTCGACCATAAGGCAGCAGACTCAGGTTCGGCGCAACACTCCAGGACTGAGCCTTCCAGTCGTGACCATCGAGCAAGGCCCGCGCCCAACCGCCCTTTTCCGTGACGGCCAGGTTGAAATGCAGGCGCAGCAAGTTGTCCGGGCACATGTCCACCAGCAGCACGCGCTGTTCAAGGGTGTGCAGGGCGTAACCAAGCGCCGCCAGTAACGAAGTGGTGCCAGCGCCGCCACGTAGTCCGTACAACCCCAGAGAGATCACGTGGTCACCTGCGGTTCGCCGTGGCGCGCCAGCGAGACCCGCGCCTCAGGTGCCCGTTGCGCCTGCTCGAACTCGGCGAGCAGGGGCCAGCGCTGCAAAGCACGCCGCAACTCTTTTTGGAGCGAGACGTCGACGTATTTCAGGGCGGGTAATTGCAACTCGGCCTTCAATCGAGCGATATCATCGGTCCGCTCTTTGCGCGACAGCAACCTGGCACTCATTTGGACATCGGCCGGTAAGGAAGCCATGCGTCTTTCTCCTTTATCCGTACATAAGGCGTGGAGGCGTAGTCCAGCACAGTGCTGCCTTCGCTCTCGGACACCATTGAGGTTTGTGCCAACCCCGCCAGCACAGGTTGCCAGTCCGGCTGCTGCCCCTCGGCCTGGGGTGGCGCGGTATACAGGCGTTCGATGATTTGCGCCAAGGCCAAGTAGCTGCTCGGCTCGCTGATTTGCAAAGGCGTTGAGCGTGAATTACGCCCCATGCCGATCAACTTGATGCCGACCGGCACCTGGGTAATTGACGGGCTGGGTATTTCCCGCATGCCGGGGAACTGCATGCGGTCGCCGCGCAGGGCCGCGCCGTGATCCGAAACCAGCACCACGATCACGCGACGGCCGCTAAGCTGCAGTTGTTCGATAAAAACGCCCAAGTCGTCGAGCAGGGCGAGGGCCCGTGGTTTGTAGTCGGCGCGCCGGAGGCTGCCATCGACCGTCACGACCCGATTACCCTCATGCAAGGTCAAGCTGTTGTAGAACAACGCCACGCGCGGCTCGGACTGCTCCTGACGGTGGTTCCACCAGGCGCCCAGTACCTCACTATCGCGCCACACCGGTGAGCCGTCCGGCCCTGAGAATATCGGTCGCAAATGGCTGACATCACTCTCCGGGCCTGGCAGCGCCCCCAGGGTTTGCACAGCATTGAGAAAGCCCTCGAACTGTCCTGTATGGTTGAGCAGGGTTTCGCCGACGAAACCCTGCCTACCCAGCTCATCGAACAGTAGGCAAGACTCAGCGGCGGGGGCATACAACTGTTGGCGAGGCGCTTGGCCGCATCCGGCACGCAACAGCCGAAGCGTGGCGGGTACCCGATCGGAAGCGGCCGAGTTGAAGTGGTCAAACAGTACATCCATTTGCCGCAACAATGGGTGGTCGCGCAAACCAATGAAATCCAGATCGTCCCAGGCTATGGAATCGATGTTAATCAGCAACAGATCAAAGGGTTGAGCAGCAGAAGTCGAAGGCTCGAATGCCACCCGTCGGTCAGCCTCCGCGCCGTAGAACTGCTGCAAGTAACTGTCGACGGCCGCGTTTGCAGGGAGGACCGTATCCCGCGGCGCGGCAGGGCTCGACTCATGGTTTGGGTACAGCGTCAGCAGGTTGATACAGCTCAACCAGGCCAGGCCAGCCAAGGTCAGCGTGGTCATGCGCAGCCAAGGCTGGACAAACAGATACGCCCCCACCAACACCAGCAGCCAGCCACAGAGGTTCCAGTCGACCACGCTTTCGGCCAAAGCCAAGAGGTATCCAGAGGAAAGATCCGCCACCGAAGGCCAATCCATCCAATGACTCAACGGCGGCAGCCAGGTGTCTCGGTAAAGCAGCGCCACCGCCACCAGCACGGCGATCAACCGACGCACGATTGCGGCGAAACGGTTGCTCAACGGCATCAGCAAAAAAGCCGCGAACAGCAGATTGGGTAGCACCTGAATGTTCAGATAGCCGCCCCACTGTAATGCGAACTTGAGTATGAAATACAGGTTCCAGTAACCCAGGCCGGGCCGGGCTCGCGTCGAGCTTGCAAGGTTCAGCGGCTCGAACTTACTCATGAGGCGCACTCGGGGGCAGGTGCGGCGAAGTGCTCCGAGGCATACGGTGAGGCTTCAAGTAACGGGGCGGCAAGAGGCCCTGAAGCCAGGCTCGCCCCTGGCGCCAAAAACCACGCAGCAGCAGGAACAACGCCAGTGTCAGCAAGCTGCTTGAAGCAATGACCTGAAGTAATTCGTAATAGCTCATTCGCAGTAGTCCGTGATCGCCAAAGTGGTTCGTCGCGGCATATGGGCACTCGTTTCGACTTGTGCCCGCGTCGCCGTCTCGGTTCGATCCGGGGCCAGGCGCAACGTATCCGGCAGGCTCGTTGCTTCACGCAATGCAGCACGCGGCAAGTTGTCCAGCTCGACAAGGGGCTGGCAATCACTAAACAGATTGCGCCACGACAAGCGACAGATATTGCTCAGCGCCGCCTCGAGGCCATCGCTACGGCAAGCGAACAGAAAAAGGTAGAACACACCATCCACCACACTGGCGATATCGCCGAATCGACGTAGACTGACCTGGTGCAGGCACTGTTCGATTGTTAACGTGGTGCGCGGCTGCAACCGCAGCAGTTGGTGCTCGACTTCGCCAGAAGCGCCGCCATAAATCTGCTCCAGCTCCGACAGGAACTCCCTGGGAGCCAACAGGCCGCGCGTCGTCGGGGCCCGCAGGCGTTTAAGAAGCGACTCAAGGTCAGCGCTCGACTGCCTGCGGCGCCAGACTTGGTCCTGCACACTGTCGACCAAGCTGAAGAACCGGGACAACGCGTTGCCAAAGGGCACGATGATGTTCACCCCACAGGCCATCAATAGGCGCTCGTCGCGATAGCGCAGGCAGGGCTCCATTTCCCGCACGATGATTTTCAGCGCCGTACCGCAACGCTCGCGCAACGCATACAGCTCGCGCGCCAACGCTTCCACCTGCTGGTCACTGTCGATCGCCACCATCACACTTGCGGCGCGTGCCAGGGTGGCTTGTTGCAGCAGGTCGACACGTCTCTCGAACACACGCCACTGCTCGGATAGCCCGGCAGCGTCTTCCAGCACAACGCGCTGGGCAAGATAGATGCGCTGATCATTGGTGCGTGTCGGTGCAGGACTGTCCTGTTCGCTCCAGACCTGGCCAAAGCCCGAGGCCTGCAGGTCGAGTTCGAACTCCCGTGCGCCGCAAACGCCTTGTTCGTTGTGCCAGAAGTGAGATTGATAGCGTATGCCGCCATCACGCCGGTACAACTGCGCCAACCCGGACAGATACTCATTGAGGCGAACCAACTCGGCATGCAGTTGAGGAGCCTGTCCATAGCACAGCACCAGGAGCGTGCAACGCTGTTCGCGCAACCAGCGCCTAAGTCCGCTGCACCACTGCTGCAATTGCGCCGCGTCGAAAGCCTGCCAGGCAGTAGCCGGCAGCATCAAAAGCAGCAGACTGCCCGGAGCCATTCCGGCACGCCTCAGTTCGGACGACAGCGACTTGAGCGCCAAGCGGAGAACCGACTCAGGCACTTCGAACAGGCACAATTCTCCAGGCCCGGATCGCTCGCTCATCGCGCCAATCAACTGCTCGGGATAATGACCACTCCACACCAGGCTGGCCCGCTGCTGTTCAGGTAATGCGATCAAGCCTTGCAGCGCGAGAGCTTCGACATCGCGGGTCTGATCGACGGCTACCCAGTACAGTCCTCCCTGACGCATCAACAACTGCTCATCCGGAAGATTCCGGATAGCCAAGGAAACATGACTCAAACGTGCGCTCTCCCGTTCCAGTGCAATGAGTGAGTGACTCGTCTATCCCAAAAGCCAGGCATCACACCCAAGCATTCGGACGGATCAAAAAATCAACGACACAATCCCATCCCACACTCGACAACAGCGGTATCAAAATGATGGCGCATAATGCAGACGATAAGAGGCGACAGCTATCGGCAGATGCTGATTCAAAATAGGCGTATTGACTGTATTAGTAAGGTTCGCCCTACCCTCTTCCGGTCGTCAGAGCAGCCCCAGCTTCATTGCTTTCGGTGTCAATACAAACTCAAGCGCCTTTGATCACGCCCTTGAGCACCGCTTTGAAATGCTCGACCTGTTCCTCGCTGAATTGGCCGAATACCTTGTCCTGCTACTCCTTGGCAACCCGCATCGCCGCAGACATAAGTTTCCTCGCCATGCAGCAACTGATCGACCTGCGTCACGTCCGCCACATTGGCCGCCGTGCCCACCAGGCTATGGACTAAACCCGACTCGGCATCGACGCCGATGTGCGCTTTCATCCCGAAGAAATATTGATTTCCTTTCTTCGTCTGATGCATTTTGGGATCGCGTTTGCCGTCCTTGTTCTTGGTCGAACTCGGTGCATGAATGATCGTCGCATCGACCACCGTGCCTTTGCGCAGCATCAAACCACGATCCCCCAGATAGCCATTGATGACCTGCAAAATCCCGCCCGCCAACTCATGTTTTTCCAGCAAACGCCGGAAGTTGAGGATCGTCGTTTCATCGGGAATCCGATCCAGACTCAACCCCGCGAACTGGCGCAGAATCGTCGTTTCATACAGTGATTCTTCCATCGCCGGATCGCTGTAACCGAACCAGTTCTGTATCAGATGAACCCGCAACATAGCCATCAACGGATACGCCGGACGGCCACCTTCGCCCTTCGGATAGTGTGGCTCGATCAAGGTAATCAGGCCCTTCCAGGGCACCACCTGATCCATCTCGATCAGTAAGCGCTCGCGGCGGGTCTGCTTACGTTTGCCGGCGTACTCGGCATCGGCGAAGGACATCTATTGCATCGGGGCTCAACCGTTCGATTCGCGTGAGAAGGGGTATTTCACCAGAGGTGGGAGTCTTTTTCAGAGTGGGGCCAGCTACTGCCACCTGGGGAGAGTTGTCCGATGTTGGAGGTTATTCAGTGGCGGAAAGGGCAAGGGCAATAACCGCTCAAGATTTGCACGGTCTTGAGCATTGATCGAATACAGGCCAGCGGCCCGACCGACGTCAGAATGATTAACGTCGGGCGGCCGCAGGCCAGACTGAAGCGGCTGTTAAACCTTGAAACGCGCAACCAAGCGATTCAGCTCAGTCGCCAGATTGGCCATCTCACCGCATGCACTGGCGGTCTGGCTGGCGCCCGCCGAGCTCTGGATGGACAGCTCGCGAATGCTGGCCAGGTTCTGGTCGGCCTCACGGGCCACTTGGGCCTGCTCTTCAGAGGCGGTGGCGATCAGCAGATTGCGCTCGTTGATCTGGGTAATGGCCTGAGCAATCTGCTTGAGCGAAACATCCGCATTCTGCGCCACTGAGATCGAGTTGTTGGCCATCTCCGTACTGATGTTCATCGCGCTCACCGCTTGGGTCGAGTCCGCCTGAATCGCCGTGATCATCTGCTCGATTTCCTGGGTCGACTGCTGGGTTCGGTGGGCCAGTGCCCGTACTTCATCGGCCACCACCGCGAACCCGCGTCCTTGTTCGCCGGCGCGCGCGGCTTCGATAGCCGCGTTCAGTGCCAGCAGGTTGGTTTGCTCGGCAATGGCCCGAATCACTTCAACCACTTTGCTGATGTCCTGCGCCCTGCCGGACAAGGCCTTGACCTGCTCACCGGTGCTGGACACGTTGCCGGCCAGGCCTTCGATGGCTTTCAAGGTCTGCGCCACGTTCTCGATACCGGAGCGGGTGAACTCCATGGACTCGCGGGAAGATTGCGCGGCGGCTTCGGCATTGCGTGCGACCTCGTCCACTGCTGCGCTCATTTCAGTCACCGCCGTGGCCGCCTGATTGACCTCGTCGTTCTGCCGCACCAGCCCGCGACTGGCGTCTTCCGTCACCGCCATCATTTCTTCCGAGGCCGAAGCCAATTGGGTAGAGGAGTCGGCGATGTGGGCGATGGTTTCCCGCAAATTCGCCTGCATCTTCGACAGTGCTGCCAACAGGCGACCGGCTTCATCGCGGCCAGTGGCCCCAATGTCCCTGGACAAGTCACTGCCGGCGATGCGTTCAGCCACTGCCAGAGCATCACTGATCGGCGAAGTGATGCTGCGGGTCAGCACGGTGGCCAGCACGACGGTGAGCAGCACGGTAACCGCCAGCAGGGCAATCACTAGCGTCACGCCACTGCCGTAGACAGACGAGACATTGATCCCCGCACGCTTGGCCCCCTCGTCGTTGAAGTCCGAGAGTTTGTCCATCTTCTCCTGCAGGGAGTCGGCCATAGGGGGGATGCGGGTATTGATCAAAGGGATTACAGCGGCATTATCACCGCTTCGCAGCAGCGACACCAACTCATCCAGCAGTTTGAAGTACTCCTGCGCATCGGTTGCGACCGCCTGGTACAGCTCCCGCTCCGCCGGCCCCGAGATCAAAGGAACGTAATTGGTGAGGGTGCTCTGGAGAGCGTTTCGATAGCCACTTAAGGCAGCGATTTGGGTTTGCCGTTTCTGCTCATCGGTTGTCAAAGTAATGCGGATACTTTCCAAACGCAGCCGCAAGGTACCCGCCTTCATCTTACCGATCTCACGAACACCCGCCATCCAATTGTTTTCTACATCTTGTTCGGACTCTCGGAGCTTGCCCATTTGCAGCACAGCGACAATGCCCAGTGCAAAAACCACCAGGATAATGAGTGAGAAAAATACCGCAGCCCTTGGAGCGAGGTTCATTGTCCTGACGTTCATTTTTTACTCTCTTAATAAAAACTATCGGTACTTCGTAGCTGTCATTCCACGCTGTCGACTGAACGTCATAGAACTATAGCCATTCATCACGCCCAGAATCGCTGCCGCCAGCTCGTGCTTTTCCAGCAGGCGACCGAAGTTGAGGATCGTGGTTTCGTCGGGAACGCGCTCCAGGCTCAGCCCAGCAAACTGGTGCAGAATAGTAGTCTCGTACAGTGCCTCTTCCATCGTTGGATCGCTGCAGCCGAACCAGTTTTGCATCAGATGGACACTTAGCATCGCCATCAGTGGATAGGCCGGACGACCACCATCACCCCTCGGGTAGCGCCGTTCGATCAATGTAATCAAACTCTTCCACGGCACCACCCGCTCCCTCTCGATCAGGAACTACTCTTTACGGGTCTGCTTGCGTTTACCAGCGTACTCGGCATCGGCCAAAGTCATTTGCTTCATCGGAAAGTTCTGCGGGTGGAGTCTGTGTCTTGCCAAAATCAGGAAGTCTTATTCAGAGTTTCCCTAGAGCAGCGTGAAACAGGACAGCCATCGCAACTACTGTTGGGGTTAGGGTTCTCAATGCGGACTCTCCATCCGATGACCAGGTCTACTAAGAGATGCCGTCAGCCTTGCGTTAAAAAAGAAAGCATATGCTATTAACTACGCATGATGCTGCTCACTCACTATGACAAGCCATCGGGCTATGCCGATTTATGGATAGGCCCATGAGAGGAGCCAGGTAAGCATTGCCCTATGACACCATACTGCATAAAGCGATGCTCTAACCGCCGGCAGGGTTAATGGATTATAAAATTAAAATGCACATCATTCCTCGCTAGGATGGCGAGGAATGATGTGCATTCGAAAGACACGACCCCGATGGGTAGGACGAAACTGCTCATCAACTCGGAACAACAGGGCACGAAGCAACCGTATCGATGAGCAACAATCGAGCAAGAAGGACTGAGGCGCACTTGGTCAGTAGCAAGCCACGCGCCTGGTGCTCCGTCTACGTGGAGCGGACTAGGCACGGTACTCGCTCGATCAAAAGCACAGCATTGCTTAATCTTTGAAATGTGTCAGTTGCTGCGTCAACTCCCCTGCCTGATTGCGTAGCTGAGCGGATTGCTCGACCAGACTCTGGATAGCTAAATCGTTCTGTTCAGAAATCCTGCTCACACCTTGAATGGCCACAGAAATTTGCTCACCCGTCGCGGCTTGGCTCTGGGTCTGACGGGCCACCTCGCTGATGCGCAACAGAATGTGCTGCGCGTGTTGACGAATCTGATCAACCCCAGCGACCGAGGCCTTCAACTGAGCCACTCCCTCCCTGACGGCGCTCCCCGCCTGCTGAACGTTGCTCACCGTGCTCTGCACATCTGATCCGATTGCACTAATCATTCCTCCAATTTCTCCGGTCGAGCGACTGGTGCGCTCGGCCAGTTGCCGAACTTCATCTGCGACTACCGCAAACCCCCTCCCTTGCTCACCCGCTCGTGCGGCCTCAATCGCGGCATTCAAGGCCAGCAAATTGGTCTGATCCGCAATGCTGCGAATGACCGCAATGATGCCGGCAATATCCTGAGATCGCCCCTCAAGAGCACCCACTGTCTCAGCGACAGCGTCCATGGTTTTATCGATGCGGGTAATGTCAGCGAGCGTTCTTGCCATGTCATCCGAGATATTGCTAGTTAACATCTCCGCACTGCGTGCCAGTTGTTCCACATCTTCAGCTTGCTGGGACATTTCGGTAACCGATTGCGCCAACGAAGTGATACCACTGGCCATTTCTTCCGTGGCTGTATGCTGCGACGTTGCCCGCTCCGCCACTGCTTTGGTTGTATCCCCTAACAAGGTGGACACTTGCAGCAGAATCGTACTGCTTTGACGAATAGAATCGACCAAGCTGCCCAAACGCTGAATAAACTGATTGAAGGCACCAGCCAGCTTGCCCGTTTCATCGCCGCTACGCTGTTCGAAGCGTAGGCCTAACTCCCCACTCCACCCCGAGATGCCAGCGGCAAGCCCGGATAGCGGGCGTACTTGCCAGGCGAGTAACTGCCAGAGGACGATGGCCAGCACCAGCAATCCTGCCAAACCAATGCCCATGCTCGTGTAAAGCATGTGGTTGATATCGGCCATAGCCTCCGCCAATGGATAGGCCACCATCAATGCCCAGGTATTAGGCGCATTACCTATGTGAACAGGGCGCAAAACATAAGCCCAGCCGTCACGTTGAAATACATAAGGGCGTCCAGCTTTGATAGCGTCTTTCGCTTCGCTCGGCAGATCATCTGCCGGCTTACTCAAACGTTTCACATCCGGATGACTCGCGTAAAGACCATCACTAGAAACAAGTGCCCCATAGCCTCCGAAAACGCGGACGTTCGCTAATTGCCGATTGATACCTTCAAGCGAAACATCGAGCCCAGCAACCCCTTGAGCCTTGCCGTCAATTAATAGAGGCAACACAAGCGACGCCATCATTACCTGTTTGCCGGTCTCAGTACTGTAGGTATAGGGTTCGGTCACCCAGGCCACCCGGGAACGAAGTGGGCGATAATAATACTGGTTGTCAGCGCTTTCAGGCATATAACCGACAAGAGGCTCGGAGGCTACCGTCCCTGAAATACGGTTCCAGTACACTATGTAACGACCAGTGGCGTCGTTGTTAGGCTGATTTATAAACTCACGATCCTTACCATCGTAAGCATTCGCCTCCCAATAGTGACCAAAGGCCAATATCTGTTGATTTGACTCGAATAGTTGACGCGTTAATGCATCGGCTGTCGCGCGATCCAGATGCTGTTGCTGCATCGCTTTGGCAAGACTGGCGACCGACTCAGCCACCGTCCATGCTACGCTCAATTCGACCTCTACCTCCTTGGCATTCGATTTCACAATCTCATCTATCAACGCGGTGTTTGCTTTTACCGATGAGCCATAAGCGATGTAGGCGAACGAACCAAGCAGAAGAGCCATGACTCCGATAGATCCAATCAGAGCGGTACAGAAAAGCTTGAAATGCAATGAACGTTTGCGCATGGAAACTCTAAAACGCCTTAAGTGAGTAGTAATCGACGTACGGCTCAAACCGGGAATAGGCCTAGAAGACGATTCATTTGGTCAGCCAGTTGCCATAAGCTCGCCAATGGAGTAGCCCAGCATCGAAAAAAAACAACATCAAAATGCTATCACTCTATAATGCAGAGCATGCGCAACGGCGGAACATCGGGATTTCGCTGTTTTTTTGGTAGGCATTTGGGTGGGGGTTGGTAGGCATTTGCTCACCCCCGAAATATGCATGACACCCTTTCCGAGACAGTACTTGTCGGTTGACTGTTCTCAGTGCCAAAATTCCGAAAGTCAAAGTCTGAACAGAAATATTAATCTCGGGACAACCGGACTGGAGCGAGTCGTGGTTACCAGAACGTGCTCTTGCCGAAAGTGGCTGAAATGGCCGCTCATTACGTGAGTGGTGCGCACGAGCTGTTAGCTGGTGTCATGAACGGCATGGCTGATGTTTTCAGAAGCGGCCCCAAACTCGAGGCTTTGTCTTGCCTGGCCGAGTCTGCCGAGCCTGATCAGCTCTGTTTTTGGAGTATCATGCGCACGCCTGACGCAGCTGCTTCGATGGCGCCTGCGATGTACCCCGGAAACTGTGGTGACCATTCACTACCAATTCCAATCAACCGCCCCGCCCAAGGGGAGGTATCGAAAGTTGGCTCCAAGCTGAATGAATATTGCCCGCCGTCGAGCAAATCTTGAGCAACAGAGGTGAGAGGATCCTGCGCCCAGTCTTTGAGGAATTCAGCCACAGGGTTACCCGCCTCTAGCCCGAAAAGCCGCACCAACTGAGCGCGACACATCGCCTGCAACTGCTCTTGAGGCATTACGTTGCGCGTCTGAGCCGGCATTCCTATAAAGCCAAACAATGCGGCATGCCCACCAGGCGACGAGGCATCATGAATCTCCACCATAGGCCCTACTGCGCTCCGTGCTTGTCCGGACAATCCGCTTTTGTTCCAGAATGCGGACTCGAATACGGCGAGGTATTTGGCGTGAGGAGCCATCCAGGTTGGGGTACTTCGCCATAGCTGTGCAACCGAAGGGGGTAATGCCGGTGAAAATTCTATGTTTCGGGTAAGCAGTCGCGGCGGAGCGGCTAGCAGCATGTGCTCAACCACCCATGATTCTTGACTGCCATTGCCACTCACACTCTCAATTTCCAAGTGCTGCTCGCAGGCACGAAGACAGCGTACTGCCTGCCCGGTGCGCACTTTGTCAGGATTTATGTTGGCAGCCAGCGCATCGACTAAAGCCGTCATGCCTCCAAGCAAACGCACTGAAGATGGCGAGGTGGCGTAGCCCTGTATGCGTACAGGCACCGCTCCGGCAACGCGTTCGATCACACTAACGCCCTGTACGGGCTGCACAAACCGCTCTAAACCGAGTTCAGCTACCAGACTGTCAAGCTGCGGCTGGAAATCAGGCCAAAACCAGGACGGCCCCAGATCAAAGCGCTCGATGGGATCTGATAGACCCGCGACTGTGCCATCAAGTGCGACAGATAGAACCCGTCCTCCGAGTCTCTCGCGGGCTTCGAGCAGTACATAATCAAAGATACCTTGGCGTTCGAGTAGATAAGCCGCGTAGAGCCCGCTGATGCCGCCGCCAATGATCGCGATACGAGCCTGGTTCACGGTAATGCCTCGCTTGAGAGACCGATCAGGCGTCCACGTCTGAAATAGATCGTGCACCCCTCTTTTGCGGCATACAGCTGCGGGTGTTCTCCCGATGGAAAACGCAGCCAGCTGCCAGGCTCATAATGCCGTCCGGCTTCGACCAAGCTTCCAGCCAAGACCAAAAGCTCGGAGTTCTCGATAGATGCATTGAATAACAGCGCGTCCGCAGGTAAGCGCACCAGGCAAACGGCCTCAGATTCACTGGCATGTAACGGGCAGACCTCGCGACCATTTTCTTGTAACCATGCATCTGGTCGCCGCGTGTCGATCCGTACCTTGGATCGCTCATCCGCAGACATTTGCCAGAGCTTCACAAAAATGACCGCGCCTTCAGGGCTCGAAGGCGCGTGACTGGAACCTGGAGGGTTGCGCAGATACCAGCCTGCGGAATAACTGTCATCATCGTCCACAAAAGTACCAGACAGGACGAGGATTTCCTCTCCACCGGGATGTTGATGAGGGGCAAAACTGGAACCGGCTGAGTAACGAACGATACTCGTCGCACGAGCTTTTTCGCCGCCGACTCGATCAAGCATGACTCGCTCAACACCCGGCTGTGGCGATGCAACCCAGTGGTAGTCATGAATAGCGACAGCGGCACGCTGGGTGAAGTCCGCATTAACGAGCAAGTCTGTTCTCCAAGAAATTAAATGCATTTGTTAGCGACGGCGATCACCGCCGCCGCGTCATTCGGATCTCAAGCAGCAGGCAGTTGAGCGTGTGCTTCCAAGACTCTTGCCGAATATACTAATGCAGCGCCCGCATTGAGCGCGATGGCAACACCTAGTGCTTCGGCAATCTCGCCTCGGGTTGCGCCATGCTCGACGGCCTTCTTGGTGTGGACGCTGATACACCCATCACAGCGGGTAGTCACCGCCACAGCCAAGGCAATCAATTCATGCGTCTTGGCATCCAGATGGCCTGTCTTGGCAGCTGCACCGTCCATCGTCGTCAAACCGCGCACAACATCGGGGCTTTGTTTGGCGTATTCGCCTACGCGATCGAGAAGAACGTCGCGATAGGCATTCCAGTCTTGCATCATTGCAGAGTCTCCAGCAGATTCAGTTGATAGCAATCAAGCATGCCTGCCTCAGTAGACATGCTTGGATTTACATTAGTTACGCCCGGCCATGACACCACCATCGACATCCCAGATTGCGCCAGTGACCCAGCTGGCCTTTTCGGACAACAGGAAGGCGACCACCTCCGCCACCTCCTCAGGAGTACCCACCCGTCCGATTGGGTGGAAGCTGTTGAAGCCCTGCAGCGCTGAATGAACCTCCGCTTTGGGGATGAAACCTTCGTAGATTGGGGTCTGCACCACCGCAGGCGATACGGCATTGACGCGGATATGCTCGGATGCAAGTTCCATCGCCAAGTGCTGAGTCAGCGAATGCAAGCCGGCTTTTGCCATCGAATAGGCAGATGACGGGGTGGCGGCGATTGCCTGCTTGCCCCACATGGAACCAATATTGACGATTGCGCCGGGACGCCCCTTGGCAACCAGGTTGGCAGCGACTTTTTGGGTGATGAAAAACGACGCCTTGTTCAGCTGCATGTACTGATCGTAGTCGGCGTCCTGATGCTCCAGAAAAGGCTTGGGGAAAAATACGCCCGCCGCGTTGACCAGAAGGTCGACATCAGCGTGATGCTGATCAATTTCCTGCAGCAGCGTCGCCAGGCTCTGCGCGTCGGTCAGATTTGCAGTCAGCGCGCTTACCTGGCCGAATGCTGCCAGCTCCTGACGAGCCTGCTCGGTTTTCTCTGCTCGGCTGCCCACGATGACAACGCTACCGCCTTGCTGTAATACCAATCGCGCGGTTTCCAGGCCCATTCCACTGGTGCCGCCGACGACCAATAATTTCTTTCCGGTGAATTGACTGTTCATTTAAATACTCCAGATAGTGAGTGAGGCTATTCGGGAAACCGAGAACCGATCATCAGCAGCCTTTAAAATTCGGCCCCTAACCATCCCAGCCCATAATGTGCTGCTAAGGTATGAGCGAATTATTGGCCTCTATCGATGGCGGTACAAACGAGATAAAGTGTCAATACGATAAAGAAAAGGTTTACCGCCATGGCAACGCCCGTCCATCTCAATGCACTGAGGGCTTTTGAAGCTAGTGCCCGGCACCAAAGCTTTTCTGCTGCTGCTGAAGAGTTGAATGTCACCCCGGCAGCCGTTGGGCAGTTAGTGCGCACTCTTGAGCAGTGGTTAGGCACGCCCTTGTTTCATCGAGGTTCCAGTGGCAAGACGCGGTTGGTCGCTACGGAGGCCGCTGAGCGTGCGCTTCCTGACATTCGGGCCGGTTTCGAGCGGCTTACACTGGGAATAGAGCGCATGAGGGAGAGCTCACACAGCGGGGTTCTGACTGTCACGGTCAGTCCCGCCTTTGCCGCAAAATGGTTATTACCGCGTATTGAACGCTTCCAAACCGCTTGGCCAGATACTGATGTCCGACTTGATACCCAACTCAAGGCAGTAGACTTCCTGACTCAGAGAGTTGACATCGGGGTGCGCTACGGTTCCGGTCAATGGCCTGGCCTGATCGCAGAAAAACTTATGGAAGAGGACATCTACCCTGTTTGCTCACCTCTACTGAAAAACACCCCAGATTGTTTGCAGACGCTGACTGAACTGGCAAATGAAACGCTGATTCATGACCTGTCGATGGATGGGCACGCCGGATTCACAACTTGGGCTACCTGGTTGAAAACAGTTGGGGTGAAAGACGTATCGACGCAGCGGGGGATGAAGATCAACAACTCTGCAGCGGTGCTTCAAGCGGCAATAGATGGACAAGGGGTCGCGCTGGCGCGCAGCGTCATGGCCCGAGATGATTTGGCTGCTGGCAGGTTGATCCGCTTGTTTCCGGACATTCCGTTTGTCTCTCCATTGGCTTACTACGTTGTCTATCGCTCGGAATGTGTAAGCCTGCCGAGATTAAAAGCTTTTCGAGACTGGTTGTTTGAGGAGGCTCGCACCTAATTAAAGGGTCGCTGGATCACATTTGGTGCTGCGCCATATAGTATTCGGGCGCATTTAGACACTTTGTCCCCTTAGCGCTATCAACATTGGAGTGATGTGGCACGACGTCGCGTGGATGCACGGCACGATACAGTTAGGAATCCTAGTCGGGATAACCGCAGGGCTTCAGGAAGGTCGACAATATGCACCCCGGGCAACCCGTCTAGCGTTATTGAGCTGGCTGCCACTTATGCGGCAGCAACTGATTGATTTTTCGCACGATCGCCGAATAGGAAGACGCGTAAGAGCATCCCTTCAGATAGGCATACGGATCATGGCCATATCAACCGCGCAGATTGGATAAAACTCATGATCCCAACTGCCCCGCTTGCTGCTGCGAAGTGACTCGGTGAAAAACCAGTTCGAGCGTCCAAGCGCCCACGCGCCTTATCGGATTCTCGACCTGATTATTGTCGATGGGCACAGCCCCGTCGTTCAGGTGGCGCGTTAGCGTTACCCAGTGTTTAGCCTGGATCAGTGTTATGCATTGGCAGCCGGCCCATTTTCCATGCGTGGAAACTGCGGTGGCCGCGGCGCACGCTTGGGCCTCTGACGTGGCTTAGCTGGTGCATATGGCGGATTGACCGCTTTCAACTCGGCTTCGATGGCCGCGATATCAGCGTCGAGCAGGTCGTCGAGTAAGTTGCCTTGGTCAGGGCTTAACTTATTAGCACTTCGTTGGTTGCCTACTCGAAGTGGAGCGAGGTTTTTAGGTCTTGCGTCAAGACTTGCGTCGACTTGTTGAGTACCGTAACGGTCACCTACGTAAGGGCACTCACGATCCCGGCTGCATGGGATTGAAGTCGGGCTTCATCACTTTGAAAGACTGTAATCATGCGATAAATGGCCTGAGCATCGGACTCATTACCGGCCAAACTCAATCGCTCGGCAATTCGCATCAGTTCTACCGCAGACCATTTAAGGTCCGAGGCAATGCCCTGGAGGTCACGCTTCAGACCCTGCCCAGGTTTACTGAGATCCATTGTGCACTCCTGCAAACTCAAAAAAAGTTCAACACTCTGCCGGGGGAGATGGCTGCATTCTTCTGCAAAGCCTTGGCGGTGCGTGGCCGGCCAAGGCTTCTATTTTCTCACTATCACCCTGATGGGAAGAGAACGTGGCGCGAAATATAGCAGATTGTAGAGTCCCATTCGACTTGACCCAATGCACGCTCAACGGCCTATCGGAATCATCGACGAAGGCTATTTGCCAAGCCCACACCGAAGTTGTTTCTACATCGAAGTAAAAGGAGCAGTCGTTCGGGATGCGCAAAATCCAGTCAGTTTCCGGTCAAAGTCCTTCCGAGACCGACCAAACCACCATTGCCTAGGCATTTTCATTGGTGTGATGTCCGGTCCACCTGCACCCAAACGCGTCCCTGCGAGCAAGCAGTCATCGGCCTTGTTCGTAGGGTGAGCGTTATCTGACAAGGCCTAACGTCTGATCGAGCTTTTCCAGCAGTGATTGAAAGGCCGCCAGCACCTCGACGAGCCGCTCCAGCATCAATTGATGACCACACTGCTCCAGCAGCTGGAAACTCCCAGTCGGCAATCGCCGCGCCAGGGCCTCACCGCCGCTGGCAGGGGTCAAGCCGTCGCTGTCGCCGGCCAGTACCCAGGTCGGCAAGGCTAGGTTGGCTAGGGCCTTCGCGTCCGGCCATTGTGCGCTTTGCAGCAAGGCCTTGAAGACGTGCAGGCGATTGCGCCGGGTCAGTTGCTCCTCGTAGGCCACTAGCGCCGGATCGGTCGCGGGGTGCCAGGCACGCTTGCGCCCCCCTGGACAGCAGGGGCCGGAGTATTTCCAGGAGCCACGTGGGCAAGGCCATTAGGCCACCCCGACTCAAGGGGCGCTCCAACTGGGTGCCCAGCAAAAAGGCGCCCGCGACATTCACCTCGGGCAAGCGTCGCGGCTGTTCCAGCAAGGCGCTCAAAGCCAGCCCGGTACCAAAGGAATGGGCCACCAGCAGGTTTCGCCGCTACCGCACCACTGTCTGACTATATAAGTTGTGGGGCTCAGTCGTTCTCGGTAGTTGCGCAAGCGCCTTTCAAATCGCTGATTTCCAACAAGCTTGAAAATGCCCATATCAAGCTGCAAGGGGGTAGCAAGAGTGATATGGGCCAGCGTTGGATTTTCGATAAGCCAGTTGTCGTAGACGGTATATCTCTAACCGGTTTCTTTGCCGAGGACACTGATTTAATGGGGGCACGCATCATCAGTTGGGGCTTCTATTCTCAGCAGTCGCCTGAGCAAGTCGCGGCCTCGCTGAAGAGGTCGCACGCCCTCGATTTGCTGGTCTCCAACAGTGTGTTTGCGCGGCCGGAGATTTGGTCCGAACAACAATTGGCGTGGCTACCGGAAATCTCTGACGAGTCAGCGGGCAAGTTGGTAGCGGATACCTCGGAACGAGTTTTCATGGTTGAGCCAGCACCTGAGGATCTCAAGGGCAGCAAAAGCATGTTGACCTGCTCGATTCAAGGCAAGATCAGCGAAGCGGCTTTGAAGTCTAGCCGTCCTGATCTGCTCTCAACACCTAAAGGCTGATGTTGTTATTAGCAGGTATGGGGAAGCGCTTGAAATGAAGGACGCCGTGCTCACGACTGTTGAGTGCGGCGAGTTCAGCTGCAGCATCAGGATAAGGAGTATCAGTCAAAATTCCGTCTTCAATACTGCGCGCGATCGAATCTCATCAACTGCAACCTAAGCCGAATCTTTAACACCACGCTTACGCGATGTCAGGCTTTCGCGGATAGCGATGGCGTCAGAACGGCGTGCTTGCTGGACGCTTACGGCGCTCTATTTCTATGATCTCCATACAACCCCCAATGCAAAGGGCCCCACTGGGCCCTTTGCACTCAAATCAACATCACCTGATCAACCAAGACTCGACGGTGTCAGAGCCGTACTTAGCCTTCCATTCTTTCAGTGTTCTGTGGTTACCGCCCTTGGTTTCGACGACTTCGCCACTATGCGGATTTTTGTAGGTCTTAACCTGGCGGGGTTTGCGGGTGCCGGCTTTAGACTCAGTGACTGGAGCGCGACGACCGGCCTGCGGGTCGAGCAGGTTGATCACGTCTTTCAAGCTGTAGCCGTACTCACCCAGCAATGCGCGCAGTTTGTTCTCAAATTCCATTTCTTTTTTCAGGCCGGAATCACTTTTCATGGATTCAAGCTCCGCCATCTGGGCGGCCAGTTGTTGTTCCAACTTGCGAAACTCAGCGAGACGAGACATGGCAATTTCCTTAGTGGTTGGATAGCACAGAATGCAGGGTAAACATAATATAGCGTTTTATAGACCTAAATCTCTACCCAACTGATCTTCCTGCATATCTTCAGTTGAATGCCCCCCTCTCACCAGATATTCCTGCAGCTGGCATCGTATGTGCTCTTTGAGGCGAGACCTTAGTTCAAGGAAACCAGGAAGATCAGCAGAATACTCATAACGAACCCCACGACTGCGCAGTACATCGCGCAAAACCTGAAAGCCTAGCTGACCGATATGTGACGCATGCAACCGCACAAGGGGGTCGAACCCTGGATGCCTCTTGAAGCTATCCACAGCTCGCTGAATTAATGCTTCAAACGCTGTGACGCCACAAGTTTTCTGCACCGATAGCCACACTTGAGATTCGAGTTCACCGTGCATTTACCCCCCCATCGCCCGTCCACTGGGATTTCCCATCCAGATGTTGTCCAACACGGGTATTTTTTCAAAAAAAACGCTCTGTGTTTGAAATCAAACCTGAAAGCAGCGGCTTACGCCGCACAGGGCCGATTTTGCTATGCCCATGGGGCAGGCCATACGTCAGCGTCAGCAGGATAAATCGCAAGAAAAAGCCAGAAGCAAGAGCACTGCAAAAGCAAAAACCAACACCGTTTCCCCAGAAGGAACGGCGTAAGGAGGAGCGCCGAGATCGCTGCTTTTTTGTTGTCCTCAAATATAAAGATCCGTCGCTGAAAAATTTTTTTAAGGGGGCTATCAAAAAAATATTTTTGTTGACGTGGACGGAGAAATAGAGGCCATACCTTCCGCTCTACCGTCTATACCTGTGAAACGACAGAACTGTTAAAGACTGGAGCTGAGGCTAAGCCGCAGGCGTCGTCAATCGTAGGCCTATTACGTACCCGCAGCTTCCTAGCTGCCTAGATGAATCGAACGTCGCTTTCACAGGCTTTAACGACATAAACCGGTGGGCAAAACCTCCGTAGCCCAATCATTCGATCATTGGGATGACTGTGACAGCTAGCGCTGAAGGGTTCGTTGATGGGCATTTTTCCGATCAGAAGCGCTGCGCAGACCATGGTTCTCTGAAGGTATTTATCGGATACTTCCATTGAGCCAGCATCCATCTTTCAAGGTTGAAATACTCATGGCAAGGAAGAAGGCAAAAAACTCCAGCGGCACCGGCATCCTGATTATTTTTGCGCTCGCTTTTGGAGCAGTCGCTTCGATCCCGAAGAATGCATGGATCGCTATTGGCGTCGTCGCTTGCATCGTCGCCATTATGTGGTTGTTAGCCACTCGCACTAAACGACAGCTTGAACAGATTCAAAGGTCTGCTTCAGCGACAACGCACCTGCGGGAGCCGCGCAGTAAAGACGTGACCTTCTCCATGCAAGAGGTTTCGTCAAACAATATGCCTGAAGAAACCTCCGAGTTTTATACCGTCCAACTCGGCTCCTCGCCTTCCACCGCCTTTAAGATTCCAGACGCAAGCAAGCAGACATCAGATACCCGCTGGGTGCCAGCAGGCGAGTCAGTTTCTGTGGCTGGCTTTTCACTTCCCGGTGGAATGCTCTATGTAGGAAGCGCACTGGGTCGATACGATGCGCAAGAACCATCACTGATCAATCCCAAACTGCGGATAGCCAAATCGTACGTTGATATCGAAGAGCGGCTGATGCCCTACTGGCCGAGTTTTCACTCCATTTCGCCAGAGGCTCGGCGCGGATACCTGCAGTGGCTAGAAGGCGGACGTCGTGATCCACTGGCAGACACCGGCTACGTCTTTTTATTTTTTTATGGCCTTGAGCGCCGTGCACTTGTTGATGCAGTAAGCGATCCGCAGGTGAAGGCCGAGATTCCTCTGATCACCAAAGAAGTCCAACGGCTGCTGGATATCTATGGGGACAGTCGATCGTTCAGGGGGTACGCGGAGGGCTTTCTGGATTACCTGAGCAATCAAGCGCTCGATCCTAACCTTTACCTTGGCCCACCTCCTGATGCCGTTGCTTACAGCTACGAAATGCCGCTTCCACTGCGCATAGGGTTAGGGCAACTCGCCGCAAACAAACGGCCACTTCATGCCGACTGGGCATTGGCATGGGCGCTAGCCGACCCCAACATCAGCAAGCGCACCCCGGTAACTCGGTGTAAGGATGTCTTCGCTGCATTGTTCAAGCTCAAGTACGCGAGTACCCACCCTGCCGGGCTAATCCTCGCGCAAAACAAGACCAAGCTCAAAGCAAGCTATCGATCGGCCTCCGCAGTGTTAATGGCACCCGCAGTTAACCTGGGGGATCTTCCTGATGTCATGGCGACGTCAGGAACGCGTAAAAACCTGCAATTGATTGTTGAGCTCTGCACCAGCGAGTTGGAACCCTATAGCCGCTATCTGGGCCGAAACCCTGAAAGCGCAGACGCGCTGGAGGGCCTTTTGCAGCTTCCTGTCGCGCTATGGCCGGCGCCGGCCCGTGCAGAATTGGACGATCTTCAACACAGGATCGGTGATGACCTGATTGCCATGAGTTTTGGCGAACTCGCTGGACGGTTCAAGAGCGCAGGGGCGTTGTCTCGCGACAAAGTACTGGCACTTGCCCGCGCGCTGGAGTCACTCCATATCGGTATGGAACCTGACGTTCTGGCAGGCAGTAAAACACCGAAAACCGAAGACCAAATTGCATTGTTCGTGACCCAACCAGAGGACGGATCACTGCGAGCTTCGGCGGCCTATAACGCGGCCTCGGTCACTCTTGACCTCGCCAGTGCAGTGGCATCTGCCGACGGGGATACTTCAAATGAAGAAGTCACCATGCTGGGTCAGCACATTGACTCATGGAGTCACCTGAGTGTTGCCCATCGCAAACGTCTCAAGGCGCACTTACGAATCCAAATTCAGCAACCTCCCACACTCGCAAGTTTGAAGAAAAAGCTCGACCCATTAACCGTCGAAGCAAAGCGCGCGATTGCCAGCTTCCTGGCCCACCTCGCACAAGCCGATGGCACCGTCAGCCCTTCGGAGGTGAAGCTTCTGGAGCGAGTGTATAAAGCGTTGCAACTGGACAGTCAGCTGCTCTACAGCGATCTTCACGGTGCTGCATCCGGAGCAAGTGTTGCATCCGTCATACCACCCGCCAACACCACTCAGTCCGAGCCTGGGGTGCCCCTCCCAGTTAACGCCAAGCAAGGGTTCGTGCTCGATCATGAGCGAATTGCTGAATTGCAACGAGAAACAGCTGAGGTATCCGCCCTACTGGCTCAGGTGTTCACTGATGACCAGGTTAAGGAATCTGAGCAGCTTGTTGAGTATGCCGAATCGACTTCTGCGTCGAGTGCCGACGTTGCGGGTCTCGACTTGGAACATTCGGCGTTCCTACGCCTATTGGTCTCACGTCCAGAGTGGAGTCGATCTGAACTTGAGTCCGCTGCGAGCGACATGGAGCTGATGCTCGACGGTGCTCTGGAGCAAATCAACGACATGGCCTTTGACCGCTTCGACATGCCCATCACCGAAGGTGATGATCCCATCGAAATCAATAAAGACATTCTGGAAGAGTTAGCCTTATGACCACTATCAGAGCCAAGGATCGCGACGCGGTCATCCAATCACTACGCGCCGGCGTCGTCCCTCGTGTCGGCCAACACTTGATTCAGGTCGGCCGGGTGGGCGAACTGGATGCGCTGATCACCGACGTTAACCGCCTGGTTGAAAGCGGTTCGGCATTTCGCGTTGTGATTGGCGAGTACGGCGCCGGCAAGACGTTTTTTCTCAATCTGGTACGAGCCATTGCGATGGAGCGCAAACTCGTAACCATGCACGCTGACTTAAACCCCGATCGCAGGCTGCATGCCACTGGGGGACAGGCACGCTCACTCTATTCCGAGCTGGCCAAGAACATGTCGACACGCACAAAGCCTGACGGTAGGGCTATGCAAGGCATCGTCGAGAAATTCATCTCCCAAGCCAAAACGGAAGCCAAGGCGGCGGGTACTGACAGTGAGACTGTCATCCGTACACACCTGGCTGAGTTGACCGAGATGGTCAACGGCTACGATTTCGCTGAAGTGATCGCTGCGTATTGCCGAGGTTTCGAGGACGGCAATGAGCAACTCAAGGCTGACGCCATCCGCTGGCTACGTGGTGAGTTCACCACCAAAACCGATGCGCGGGCGGCTCTGGGTGTGCGAACGATCATTGATGACGCCTCCGTCTACGATCAGCTCAAGCTGCTGTCGAGATTCGTAAGACTTGCGGGCTTCGGCGGTCTGATGATCTGCCTTGACGAGCTTGTAAACCTCTACAAGCTGGCGAACACACAAGCTCGAAATGCAAACTATGAACAGATTCTGCGTATCCTCAATGATTCGTTGCAAGGTTCGTCTGAAGGGCTTGGTTTCGTATTGGGCGGCACTCCCGAGTTCCTGATGGACACTCGCCGAGGCCTCTTCAGCTACCCTGCCCTGCAATCGCGACTAGCCGAAAACTCGTTCGCAAAAACAGGGTTGGTTGATCTTTCGGGCCCTGTTATTCGCCTAACCAGCCTCACCCCTGAAGACTTCTATGTATTGCTTCAGAAGCTTCGTCATGTCTACGCAGGCGGCGATGCAGAAAAATATCTACTGCCTGACGAAGCACTCCCACTGTTTATGGCGCACTGTAACCAGCGTTTGGGTGAAGCCTACTTCCGTACGCCGCGCACCACTATCACTGCGTTCATCAATCTGCTGGCCATCCTGGAACAAAACCCGGGAACTAACTGGCGGACGCTGCTGGGAGGTGTCGAGGTAGCCAAAGACCTCGGCGGAGAAGAGGACACGAAGGTCGACGCGGACGATGAACTTGCCACCTTCTCACTCTGAGTCATCGGGTTTCGACCAGCTAGAACCCCGTATCCAGCGATGGATTTGGGATGAAGGCTGGACGTCCTTGCGTGACGCCCAAGAATGGGCAGTGCCTGTTCTGGTGGATGCAGACCAGGATGTCATCATCGCCGCCGCAACAGCAGCGGGGAAAACCGAGGCCGCGTTCCTCCCCATCCTCACCCATTTACTGAACCACAATGACCTTCCTGGCTCTGTGCTGTACATCAGCCCACTCAAAGCCTTGATCAACGATCAATGGGGCAGACTCAGTCGTCTTTGCGAGCAACTTGAAATTCCTGTGGTCGGCTGGCACGGGGACATCTCATCGAGCAAAAAGCATCGATTTCTGAAGTCGTCGGAGGGTGTGTTACTGATCACACCTGAGTCCCTTGAAGCATTGTTCGTTAACCGAGGCTCAAGCCTGGCCGGCGTTTTCCAGAACCTGCGCTACATCGTCATTGACGAACTTCATGCATTCATTGGCAGCGAGCGCGGCAAACAGTTGCAGTCCTTGATGCACCGAGTCGAGCTTGTAACAGGACGTCGCCTTCCCCGAGTTGGGCTATCAGCGACCTTGGGCGATATGACATTGGCAGCAGAGTTTCTTCGTCCGGCGGGCGCCGACACAGTGACCGTGATCGAGTCCAAAAACTCCAATCAGACACTCCAGGTGCAAATCCGCGGTTACATCCAGCCGCCCATGAGCGAGCTTAGAAAGATTGCCGTCCAGTCCTCTGATGAGGACGGCGATGAAGACGAAACGGAAAACAAGGCAAGCCCTGACTTTGCAATCGCCGATCACCTCTACAAGGTTTTGCGAGGAAGCAATAACCTGATTTTCCCGAACAGCCGCCAGCAGGTTGAATGGTACGCAGACCAACTGCGTCGGCGCTGCGAGAAAGACGGTATGCCCAACGAGTTCTGGCCTCATCACGGCAGCCTTTCGAAGGATCTACGTGAGCAAGCTGAGCATGCATTGAAGGCTGGCAACCAGGCAGCATCGGCGATCTGCACCACAACCCTTGAGCTGGGAATAGACATCGGCAGCATCAAGACCGTGGTGCAAATTGGCCCCCCTCCCTCGGTGGCGAGTCTACGCCAACGCTTAGGTCGTTCGGGAAGACGCCCAGGGGAAAATGCGGTATTGCGTGCGTATTGCAAAGAGTCGCCACTCAAAGACTCTTCGAGCCTTTCCGACCAACTGCGCCAAGGCCTGGTACAGACCATTGCCATGGTTCGCCTACTGATTCGTGGATGGTTCGAACCCCCGAGAGCTCAAGGCGTTCACGCCTCCACCTTGGTTCAGCAAGCCCTCTCCATCATCGCCCAGTGTGGAGGTGCATCAGCGGCGGATCTCTGGAAGAGCCTGATCGCCGATGGGGCTTTTTCCAAGGTCGAAAAAACTGATTTCGTGGGCCTGCTCAGGTCATTGGGCGAGCATGAACTCATTGTTCAAGACAGTTCAGGATTGTTGCTTCCCGGGACGGTTGGAGAGCGCTTGATCAACCACTACGAGTTCTACAGCGCCTTTTCCAGCGATGAAGAGTTTCGCCTCGTGTGTGATGGAAAAACCTTGGGGTCAGTGCCAGTCAGCCGACCGCTTACCAAAGGTCAGCGAATCATCTTTGGGGGTCGACGATGGCAAGTGCATGACGTCGACCTCCAGGCCAAGGTGATCATTGTGGCAGCCGCGCGCGGCGGTGCGCCTCCCCAGTTCGATGGGTTAGGTGCAATGGTGCATGACACTGTGCGCGAAGAAATGCGTGCGGTGCTGGCGGATACGACTCCCTGCCGATTTATTGATGGCGGTGCTCAAGAGCTGCTAGACGAGGCGCGGAAGACATTTGCCTCATTGGGCCTCGGTGAGCGCCACATCATCGAGTCGAGTGGCAAGTGCTATCTGATCAGTTGGCTGGGCGATCATGCCAACGATGCACTGCGCCTGCTGCTCAATCATGTAGGTCATTCTTGTGATAACTCAGGCCTTGCCATTGAGATTGACGCCGACATCAGTCGAACCCTAGCAGCGCTGGAGGATGTCGGTAGATTGGATGCAGGCGATCTCGATTCGATTCTTGCGAATGTGGAGAACATGCTGCGCGAGAAATGGGATTGGGCATTGCCGGAGTCATTGCTGATGAAATCGTTTGCTTCTATATCGCTGGATATCTCGACTGCTATCGTTTTTGCACAGAGTCAGACTTTGACCAAATAAGCTGGTCAGGCAGTACAGGATAGAAACTGAACCGACCAGGCCAGGCTGGAACGCATAGACATTTCAGGTTCGGCCGGTCGTGAGCGATCACAAACTGATATGTCCTGCGTAGCGGCACTCACTATCGACGCACTACATACCTGAGTGATGGCCCAGCGTGACCTTGTGCCCGAACGAGGCCCATCAAAGATAGGACACCGTTTTGCTCCGGATACGCCTCAGGACGGAGTTACCTCTTCCCCTCTGACGACGCTGGTAATAGTTTATTGAACACGGGCTGGTCGCCGGCTTGCCCGTCCCGGATAAGACACGTGCTCGACATGCACCGACTCAGGCAGCAACGACTCCACCTGAGCTGCCAGCAGCTGCTGCTCGGCCAGCCGCGACATGACTCGTTCGACAATCTCCATTCGAGCCACGGCAGCGTCACGCAAGCTTTGCATCGACTGCAGCGCCTCATCGGACTGCGCTAGGCCGTTGCGCGCCGACACGCTCAGGTCATCGATACCACCACGGGCGTCATCGGCGGTACGCTCCAGGCCTTGGGCGATCTGAAGGATCTGCGCACTGGAATCAGCGACACGCTTGGAAAGGTTACGCACTTCATCAGCCACTACGGCAAAGCCGCGACCATGCTCGCCCGCACGAGCCGCTTCGATAGCGGCATTGAGGGCCAGTAGGTTGGTTTGCCGGGCGATGTCTTGGATGCTGCCGACCAACCCTCTGATTTGCACGGATTGGCCACCCAGCTCGACGAACGTTTGAGCCAGTTTCTCCATAGACTGATTGAGCTCGCAGAAAATAGTGGCTGAGGTCTGGATGCTCTGCGAACTGGCATTAACCTTACCACCCGCTTCGCGTGCCAACTGGTTGGCAAAATGCATGTCTTTCTCGGTCTCTCCGATCGCTAGGCTCAACTCGCCCACATTACTGCGTAGAAGCGGATGAAGCGTTAGTGGCTCATACTCAGGCTTACCGTCGGATTCGAGAGAGGTTTCCATTGGCAGCAACCTGGTTTCTACCGGCACTTCTACCGGCACTTCGATCCGCACCTCTACCCTCTCCACGCTTTCGAAGTGATACAGCCAGCCCGCCGCGATCAGCGCCAGCACGATGACCGGTAAACAGACGTAAAGGTGCTGGGGATAAAAACCTGTGGCAAGACAGGCCATTACCGCGCCGCCCTGCATCAGAGCCGCCAAGTGAGTGCGCTTCGTGAGTCTCAGCATCATGATTCCCCGGCCCGCATGCCTGTAAGGCTTGTCGGACTCGATTCGTTATTGTTATAGGTACAACCCGCAACAACCGGGTCGGACAGGTGTAGATAAATGCACCCAAGCCTTCAAAAAGGCGTAATGGCTATTCATGCTAGCGAGAGGTTAAAAGCCGGGACTATCCGATTTGTGCAGACCCTTATCCGTTTTTTCAAGACAGAATGATTTCCCGCCTACCTACAGCATCGGATAGCCAGCGGGTGTAGAAGTACTCCTTATTGGAGATTCGTTAGGTATGGTTTCTCAAAGCCGCCCCACTACCCTGCCGGTGACCATCGAAGATATCGCTAACAACACTCGGTGCCTGTCGACTAGTAATAGCAATGCGCTCATCGTCGCGGATCTACCTTTCAGCTCTGCATGATCGCTTAATCGGATGCTGGAAGATGCCGTGACGGTCATGCAGGCAAGTGCCGAGATGGTCAAGATTAAAGGCGGTGAATGGCTTAAAAGTGCTGTCGCACAACTACTCAAAATGGGCATTCCTGTGTGTCCATATCTCGGATTAACTCTGCAATCAGTCAACGTGTTTGGCAGTTTCAAAGTACAGGGCCGTGATGAATTGAAAGCTCGTCAGTTGAGAGAGGACGCGATGAAATTGGCAGATGCGGGCGCAGCCATGCTTGTCCTTGAATGCGTCCCTACCTTCTTGCATATTCAGGTCGAGGTTGACGAAGGCAGTGCCGACCCGCCGACCGTGGTTGATGCCGAACTGCGCTTCGCTGATGCGGTTGCTGCTCAGCTTGAGCTTGCTGTCTTCGATGAAGTTGTTGGTGCGCAGGTACGAGAGGCCGGTGCTGACGGAGGTCTTGCTCAGTGCGTCGCGATGGATCACCCGCTCGACGCGCAGTTGATGATTTTCGCTGTCGCCGGTCTGCTTGAAATTGAAACCGTTGGCCTGAGCTCGCGAGCGGTACTCGCTCTGGCTGTAGGTATAATTGAAGTTCCACCAGCCCCACGGCACGCAGTAATTGAGCATCGCGTTGTTGGAGGTGTGCTGGTGATCGGTCATCGCATCGTGACCGCCGCGCAGCATCAACTGATCGGCTAGGCCCAGCGGGCTGTCCCAATCAAACGTCGTGCCCCACTGCTTCTCGCCAGTGCCGCGCTGGCCGTCATTACTGCGCGACAACCCGGCACGCCACGGATTCTGCGGCGTGTTCTTGACCAGCACTTCGCTGCCACCGACCTTTTTGCCCAGGGACAACTCCATCTGCGCCTGATTTGATGGCAGACGGTTTAGCTGATCCACCATCTGCTCGATTTCCCGCAGATTGACCAGCTCACCGCTCTTGCCGGGAAAAGCCATCCTCAGTTCACGGTCCGACAGCTGGCTGCCCTCCGCGTCCTTCAACCCTTCAAGTCGACCCTCGACCACCAGCACCTTCAGATGCCCGCCGGACAAATCCTGCGGCGGCAAGTAGGCACGGCTGGTGACCAGGCCTTTTTCGATGTAGTGATCGGTGATGACTTTCAGCAACTCGTTGAGCTGCGGGACGCCCAGGCACTGACCGATATATGGCTTGAGCAGGCGATTTTTCTCGCGGTCCGAGAGACTGTCGGCGCCTTTGAGTTCGATGTCCTTGATGGGGAAACAACGGGCGTCGGCCGGGGCCGTCGGTTGAGTAGGTTTGGCTGCCTTTCCGGGTAATTCCTTGAGTTCCTCCAGACGCCGACGCTGCTCTTCGAGCAAGCGATCCAGACGCTCGCGGATCAGATCGGTTTCACCAGGGGTGGGGGCGGCGTGAGCAAGATTCAGCGAAGAAAGGCACAGCAAAGCCAGGCACAGCCTCCCCACGAGGGCGGGTGGGTACATATTCAATCCCTCGATATGGCTCTTTACCGCTATTGGGGAGAGAATGCTGTGCAATCGTCAATTAGAAACTCAATTACAGCTTCGTGAATTATTTATTTCGAAAAAATAAAAAGCAGTAGGAAAACCGATGTTAGCCGTATCGACCAGCATACCCGCCGCGTCTGTGTAACTGTAAAGGCAATCTAATCTGAGGTTAACTGCAAGCACCATTTGCCGTCTGTAACCTGCCTGCTTTCGCCGCAGCCTACCTAGGTGCCAACTTAGGGCTCAACAAATCGGTCTGGCTAGCTACCGACCTCGCCGCCTTTTCTTCAACCGCTTTGAGCTACTCAGTGTTTCGCATCAGCATGTTGGACTCTAAAGTCTTGATACGTTCGCAGTACTGAGCAGCTAACTCTTTTACTCTTTCGGAAACGTTTTCTCCGCTCGCTGCTTTTGCATAGAGAACGCCAATTTCATTGAGATACTGGTCAATCAGGTCCTTCTCAAAATCATACATGGTTAGCTCCTTAGCGTGGGTTCTCTCAGCCGTCCCCTCGGACGCGTCTTGCTCCACTTGGACTCCTTGACGGTAAGATCTTATCGAAAACTGTCGACTATAACAGCAGGGTAATTCTGAAAATTAATAAGGGACCCCCTACTAAAGACAGGAGTATACCTACCCCATTGTCACACTGATATTCACCAGTAGATATAATGTCGAAAACGAATATTCAACTGAACACACCGTAATTCTTCTTGGAATAATTTTGTGTATAGAGTCGGTGAGTTTTAATGCGCTTTCTCGAACTTTGGTAGAACGTCAAGTGGTGAAGATGGCACGACCTGAGAACCGGCACGCACGGTGAGCGAGTTCTTATTGGATATGACCCCCGGGATCCTCTTGCACCATTTCTCGATCTCCTCTCCACGCCTCTCCAGGCGAAAGCGGTTTGACCCGCATTAAATCCCTGCGACAGGTTTGAGATCCCGCCGACATTTGGTGTTTTGCGTGTTGAAGGCTTACGGTGCCGTCGGTGTTCTGGCTTTATCTTGACGCCTCAATCCCTCAGCGCATATCTGCATATGACGATATCGGCTCAATCGGCAATGGCAGGTCCTTGGCAAGGATCGAAGGTGTCATGCAAATACAACAGGGCGCGGCTCGCGCGCATAGTCTTCGCTGTGTTGCCAGGTCAATCCGGCGACCAACATGAAGTGATTCGAGAGTCGGCGTTCAACGAACGCCGTGCAGGCATAAAGACCCTTCGCTCAAAAACATTCAAGGGTTGAAAATGAATAAAATTTCAACACGACTAAACAGTGAAATACAGCCTGGCCAACCACGATCGAACAGCCCCCAAGATGGCCCCTCCTGCTCCGCACCCGACACTGCTCAACGCAATTCTGAACGCTCTCAGCGAACTAACGCTGTTAGTATGTGGTTAGACATTTTGCGGTTTGAAGTTCGATTACTGCGCTCGGGAAATACTGATGGATACCCGAAACGCAATACGTGGGTACCGATGGCTACCCTTTTATGATTGTGCTCGACCAGCATATACCCCAGCCCTAGCGCGACAGATTCGAAGTGGCGAGCGCCTTGTCTACTCGATTGCTTGAAGGTAGTTACGCAAGCAACTGGCGCCGCTTCCTCAGGGGCTGGGTACGCGAGGTGCAGCACCTTGCCGCACATAGAGAGTGCTGCAACATGGATTGATTTTGATTTGAACACAAACGGCCGCGAGGTATTGCTCAGGCAGTATGAGGGTTCGTACCGATAGATGATTACCCGAGTGAATACGGGATTTTTAGGTGTGTTGAAGACTCTTTAGGTAGTCATACAGAAATACCCATTCTTTCGCATCGCCTCATCAGTCAGTTGCATCGCACTTCGCTAAGACTTCGCACTAGGAGGTCAGGAGGACTTCTGGGTAGACCTGTACGCTTTTCTTCAGTAACGGATAAACATAGACAAACCTCATTGTCGCCACCTGGTTGGCAGCGCTGCTGCGAAACAAAGCTGCACCAGGGGGATCTGAAAGACGAAGATTTCTACGAGCTGCTGGTCGATCAAGTCCACTCAAGTGGTTGCCTGGATCAATCACTTCAACTTCCAACTACGAAACGTATTTTCCAGACGACTCAACGGAATCAGCGGCGAGCGCCAAACTTGCTGTGGTAACCCTAGCTCCGATAGCAGATCCGGCAACGCCAGCAGCAATTGAGCGTCCGCCTTTAAGCGATCGAACAACCATTGCGGATCTGCCCAATGCGCGAAGCCTGAACAAACAGCCGCCCAATCGACCGACCCGAATCGTTCCATTGCTGTTGGCCACCGGGTAATCCGCACTATGCCTTCAACATCCAGTACCATGGGTGCAAGATCGTAAACCGGTGCAAAGCTCACTCGCTCCTTACTCCGAAGGATCGAGAGGTTTCCGCAATGGTTATCGGTGTTCCCGACAATCAGATTTATCAAATCCCGTCGCAGGTATTCGCTAATCATGTCGGGTATTTCAGATTCTTGGTCTGCGGCAATCCATGTTTTCGCTAGCCGATCCACGACATCGATATGATCCATACGGACAACCGAATTAGTGACGCCACAGAGCGAGTACATTGACTCTACTGCGATACGCTCAACCCCGCACGGAGAGACTTTGCGATCGAATCTTTGCATCCAAATACTGGGTACCTTCGCCGCTTCGTATGTCAGCCCCTCGGCGGCGATCGTGTCGATCCCCAACGCGCCCAACGCGCGGTAAAAGCAGTATTCGGAATGCAGGATGTCCCGGTCTAATTTGGTTCCGTTATTACGCGGGAATTTTACAAACCAATGGCGGCACGCAACTGCGTCGCCTACCGCTCCGTCGGGATAAAGCCGTCCCGCAGCATCCTCGACCAGCAGCATTTTTTTAGCTTGACCACCGACCCCTAGGGCACCGTCTATTGGCATTCCCGATTCCCTGGCCTGGTCGAGAAAGCCCATACCTTCCTGAACAACCTCTGCTCGTGTAGCTCCATCAGGCACTTTGCCTGTGGGATACAGCGTTTCGCCCGCGCTTTTTACGCGCATGTTTCCAATGGGAGCAGAAGCGAATTGGTAAAGCAGAAAGAGATCAATCGACATCCCTGGCGGTACCGCCATTCTCGACAAGATGTGCCGACGTGCAGCACCGGCCGGGATGATATCGTGCAGAAAAGCAGGGGCAAGCTCTCGCCGAATCTCCCATTCCAATGGGAGGTTCGCACTGACGGCCGGCGCCTTAACCGTACCCAGTTGAATGAACTGATCCGCAAGGTATTCGGGCACATAGTTGATGTTGCACCGACTTCGCAGGCTATCTCCAGGTGAATCGAAGCTGACCACCATCGCATCGCGCCAACGGCCATCCGCGTGAACTTGAAGTGTGATGGATTCCATACGCCTCAGCATATTATCGTGCCACAGCAGGGCACTTAAAACTTCGAAAAAGAGGGTTGCGACCGTCATTGCTCCATTTTTATAATTAACTCATAACAAAAAAAAGGAGAGTATCATGAACTACAACTCTGCAAAATACATCAAGCAGTACAACAAAACTCTGAGCGAGCATTGCGATTGGGAGATTCAGCTTTCCACCGACGAAGAGCATAAGGACTCTTTTGCTGTATTTCACTTAAACACCCACCCCTCAGAACCAGACAAGCCTGTGTTCATTGGCTATATCCCCTTCACAACTCCAGTGGAGTCGCTGATCAGTTCCGAAATACTCTGCAACAACTACTATCATTTAGGGCAGAGCATTGGGATAAAAGCTCAATTTTATTACCTATCAGAATCAGGAGCATTTCCGATCCAAAAATAGTGATAGGAACATCTGAGCAAAATCCAATAGTCATCAACTGAAGGCTCAAACCTCAACATACCGCCTCATCAGACCTTCAGTTGCCATGCGTTTTCCAAGTGTAGGATGACGAGTCATCGATCGAGTCCCCGAGCGCCTCGACTGCAGGCAAACTCGCATGCTTGCGCGCTCCACGGCCGGCCAAGATGTACAGCGTGTCTTTGCTTTCAAAAATGCAGCCGTCAAAATCACGCTGGTAGTCGCTGAGGATGATGTCCCCCTCCTGATGCTTACCTTGATTATCGAATACAGCCTGCTGGGCAAACAAGATGGTCGCCTCTAACCCCTGCTTTTGGATTTCCCGTGCGTGGAATTGTGGCAGCATGACATCAACCAACATCCAGTGTCGGACGATACAAAATTGCCTTTCCACAAATAATTCTTTGGCGACCCTGATCAACTCATCATCATCGAGTCTGGAACCCCCTATTATTTGCGCAGCGCCAAAAAGCAAATCACCCAGTAGCTGGGCATCCGTTACGGTCGTCTTCTTCATTGCCACTCTAATCTGCTCTTACCCTGCCTGTTGCTTGGCAGGATCTTGATTGCATGGAATCCAGTACTACCATCACTCGACAGCACGTCGGACTGGATCGCTCCAAACCTCCCATGAGGTGTCAGTGATAAATGCGATTCATATAAATATTGCCACCAGGCGGAACCCAACTCACCACAACATAAGTGCTGCCTCCGATCGTCTGAAACAGCCAATACCCCTCAATAAAATGGGCCTTCTGTATCCTCGATGTTCTTATGCTGGCGCCCTCTCTGAACCGTCCTTTGGTATCGCCATACACCGTGCCCATGAGTATCGGTGGGCTGTCGACAGCTGCCAGCAAGTAAGCGGTAACGGGCATACCAAAATCCATTGCCATTGCCGTTGTGACGGTCTCTGGAATGGACACGCACAGTGGGTCATTCATGCTGTGATATCCCTGGACAATCAATCAGACTATTTACCGCGATTTTGCTTTCGTTCGTGCCGTATTCCACTCACAGCTCCTGATTTCATCCAAATTGTGTACCGCCCAGCCCACCCTTCACGCTGAGCCTGAACAACGATCCCAGTCGCATTAGAAAATCGGGAATGAGAAGAAGCCATCGACTATCAGTGGCTTTCAAGACGCAACTCAGATGACGTTGACCACCAGAGCGGGATTAAAACCGGTCTGTGAGTTGGGATAACCGCGAGGATTCGAGACCACGCGGCACCGACCTATTTGGACATCAATGGATCGGTGGGTATGACCAAAGATCCAAAGGTCTGCCTTCTCTACAAGGTCCTGCCAATTGTTCGCATAAGCAGCGTTCAGATGACCATCATGTTTATCACCGACCAGTTCGTAGAGCGGCGCGTGATGCGTCACGACGACAGTTTTTCCATCAAACGGTTTTCGTAATTCCGCCGCTAACCATTCGTGCGAGAAATGGTTTCGGCTGACGACATCGGACGGGCGTAAACGCCGGTAGTTTTCAGCGCGGATAACTCGGAAATCGTTCATCCAATCCTGAGCAATTTGGGTAGCAGCCACTGCGTCTCCCGTTGCAGAAAAATCAGTCCAGCTTGTTGCACAAAGGAAGCGTGTTTGGTTGAAAACGAAGGCCTCATTTTCCAAAACATGGACATGACTGAGGGCAGCCTCCTTCATCTTCTGCAACGTGTAGTCGATGTGGCCACCGTAAAACTCATGATTGCCAGCCACGTAAATCACGGGACACGAGAAAGCCTTGTTTGCCCACCCCACTCCCCTCGACTTGACATCAACATCCCCCGCCAAAACGGCCAAGTCGTACTCCGCGGGCACAAGCTCGAAGGGAGAAAATTCGTTATGCAGATCTGAAAGCACGTATAGCTTCATCTGTAGACCGATCTCGATTTAAAGCTAAATTGAAACAACCAACTCGAGAGTGGGGCTGGGTTTTGATGCGTCATGAATGCACAAAGGATCCGATACCGCCACTCATATCAATATATAGATTTGAGTGGCGGATGGCAAACGCGGCATACACCTCTGTTTTTATGGGACAGAAAAATGTCTGTGCGAATCGCATTCGCCGCGGCGCTAAAGCTCTTAAGAACGGGACGCGGCATCAAGCAAGATGATCTGAGCGATACGCTCGCTCAATCACACGTGAGCCAAATTGAGAGTGGAAAGACCTCGCCCAGCCTTGAGGCGATCATCGAACTGAGCAATGCTCTGAAGCTACATCCCGTCGCGTTGATGACCCTGGTGTGTGCAGCGCATGAAAAGTTGACGGCGAGTGAGGTCCTGGAGGTTGCCCAAAGAGACCTTCATTCCCGATCTCTACTCGAGACCCCCATTGCGCTGGAAACTGAGAAAGGGCCACACCCTCGAGTGGCTGCAGCAGCGAAAGCTCGAAGCGAAGTACAGGAGCTGAAGGATAAAGGCTTTACGCAAGCTGAAATTGCACGGGAACTGGGTATGGCGGAGTCGACGGTTCGGCGCCATTGGCACCGTCAGTCTTAAGCTTGGCACATTAGAGTAGACCAGTGCTCGTACTCTTCCCTCGTCTAGCCAACCACCGCTCGAGGTGGCTATCGATTAGGGTTGGCTCTCATAGAAAACATTGAGTAATCGCAAGATAGGGTTTTCTTACGGACCGACTGGCAAGAATACTGGAGAGTGCGAGCTTGCGATTCAGGGGTAAGGTTCCGTTCTTCAGTAGGCCCTTAGAGTATTCACTAAAGCTGAGACTGGTGCCAAATCCAATGCGTAAGGATGTAAGCTTTTCCCTTCGCCATATGCAGAGGATCATGGAGCAAATTGGCCTCGCTCTCGACTTGCATTTTTCAGGAGCATCAACGAGTAACCCAACAGTCGAGCAGTCGCTCACACCAAATATCGAACCTCAGGCAGAAATTCAATCCATCACACCTCCGGTCATGGCCGACATCTCAGTCGAAGAATCCTTAAATGTTCGACGCCTTCCCTTGAGGTTAAATGATCCTCTTAAAGATGGCGGCCTTGGTGGGAGGCATAATTTCAGCCCAGACCTCTTTCGCCACTGCGACAATTCACAACGTCTCGATCTATCTCTTGAGCGGCCACGCGAGTAACGACCGCCCGGCAATGACAGTCAAGGCTAATGGTTAAGAAATGAAGAATGTAAATACCTGGACGGCGACCTACGAGGACTTCCTCGCCTGCTCTGAAAGACTTACCGAAGAGCTCGACCGATTTCACGATGAGATTCGCGACAGCAAAGCAGTGCTTGTCCAGGCTAGACAATTCACTGCGCAAGTTGACGCTGCCAGTAAAAAAATCGGTGAGCAAGTTGTGACTGCAGAGCGCGCGTGGGCTAATGCGGATAAGGTGGCCCTGGTCGCTGCAAAGCACGCTCATGAAGCAGCATTCCGAGGCGTGCAGGCGTCACTTACCGGCGCCACTGAGGCACTCGCCCAATCAGCCCAGGCGAACCAGCTGGCAGCCAATCGGGTCGACCAGAGCTTTACACAATCTAGGAAATTCATTTTCAGATTGGGAATCGGATTTCTTGTGGTCAGTGGCTTGGCGATCTTCGGTGCTGTTTATTTTGCCAGCCTCCGGGAGTCCCCTCTTGAACGGGAGACTCGGCAAAATGCTGCGCATTTCGAATTAATCTGGAGTAAGGCCACCCCCAAAGAGAAGGCTGAGCTCCAGAAAATTTGGAGCCGCCTACCCGCTGCGCCTGTTGCGCCACCAGCCAGCCGTTAGAAGCTGGGGCCAAAGCTTCTGTCAGAAGGCGTATCGCGTTCGAGGTTCTTGGAGCGTTGGAGCTGATGATCTTTCTCAATACCAAGTGGCTGCATCAGAAGATTAAGCTCCTCCAGCCCTCGAAATCGGGCATGAGCGTATCTCCCAGGGGCCTTTTCGTCTCCCGGGAGGTAAACAAAGACCATACCCTGAATAGTTGAACTGTCCCCGCTCACCCCGCCGGCAATCGCGCCGAGCTCGTCCAGATATTTCTTAAAGCGCTTGTACGTACCGCCGACTATACGGGCCCCAATGAATCGATCCAGGAATTTTTCGGTCGACATGTCCCGGTCTGCCTTCAGTTGGAGGTCTACCTTTAGAAATCGCGCCACCTTCACGGCGTAGCGGTTAAGCAGGTCAATCTCTTCATGGATCGGTATCGGATATCCTGCCGGTTGGTGGGTTTCAATTGTGCTCCAACAAATCATGTGGAGATCCAGGCAACGCCTGAGAAAATCTCGTCTCAGCGCCAATTCGTTGAAGAGCTTCTTTCGGAGATCTTTACCTGCCTCAGTCCTTATCGCTTCAAGCGTTGCTTTGAACTCAATGATTGCGAAGCGGGCGTTTGCCGCGACAAGGTGATCTGCGAATTCCGTGTCCTGCGCTCCAAGTGTCGTGTTAGCCCAACCGGCCCTCTCTTCACCATGGGTGGTGTCGAACCTGGCTTCGAAGGCTTTCGAGAATCGAGACACAGCGTTCGATTCCATATCCCGTAGAGGAATATCTCCCTGCGTCACTTCAGTGTTCCCCATCAAGCGGTAATATTGGCAATCGACTCACACCCTAACAACCGTGCGACCGATGGGCTGGATACCACGATATCGGGTGTGACTACGCCACTGATCGACGCCAAAAATTCATCCTTGAGTCGTTCCGTCATTCCCACCAGTTCCCCTGAGTTCAGCAAGCTTCGCACCGATGCCTACTCGATAAAATCTGACTGCAAATAATGGCAAAATGATCGCAATCAACCAGGACAATGGCAAGCATCACAGACGTCCTTTTGCTACCCGAAAGCCATCATCAGTCCACTCCGGCAAGGCTTCATCCGTTTGATACAAATGATCCGTCGGAAATGGGAAAAGCCCTGCAAGCTAGAACTTGCAGGGCTTCTTGGTCAGCCTTGGTACTTACTCCGGAGCCGAAGTCCGGATCAGATGATCGAAGGCACTCAGCGAAGCCTTGGCGCCCTCTCCCACCGCAATCACGATCTGCTTGTACGGCACAGTCGTCACGTCACCGGCGGCGAACACACCTGGCAGCGAAGTCTCGCCACGGGCATCGACGATGATCTCGCCACGAGGCGACAGCTCGACGGTGCCCTTGAGCCAGTCGGTGTTGGGCAGCAAACCGATCTGCACGAAGATGCCTTCGAGGTTGACCGTGTGGAACTCGCCCGAATCGCGATCCTTGTAGACCAGACCATTCACCTTCTCGCCGTCACCCTTCACTTCGCTGGTCAGCGCGCTGGTGATGACATTGACGTTGGGCAGGCTGAACAGTTTGCGCTGCAGCACCGCATCGGCACGCAGTTTGCTGTCGAATTCCAGCAGCGTGACATGGCTGACGATACCCGCCAGATCGATCGCCGCTTCGACACCGGAGTTGCCGCCGCCGATCACCGCAACACGCTTGCCCTTGAACAGCGGGCCGTCGCAGTGCGGGCAGAAGCACACGCCTTTGGCTTTGTATTCCTGCTCGCCCGGCACGCCCATTTCTCTCCAGCGGGCACCGGTGGCGAGAATGAGCGCCTTGGTTTTCAGGCTGGCGCCGCTTTCGAAGCGAACTTCGTGCAAGTCGCCCTGGTTCTTCGCCGGAATCAACGCGGTGGCACGCTGCAGATTCATGATATCGACGTCGTACTGCTTGACGTGTTCTTCCAGGGCGCTGGCCAGTTTCGGCCCTTCGGTTTCCTGCACCGAGATGAAGTTCTCGATGGCCATGGTGTCCAGCACCTGACCGCCAAAACGCTCCGCCGCGACACCGGTGCGAATGCCTTTACGGGCTGCGTAAATCGCTGCCGAAGCACCGGCTGGGCCACCGCCGACCACCAGCACGTCAAAGGCATCCTTGGCGCTGATTTTCTCGGCCTGGCGCTCGGCGCCGCTGGTGTCGATCTTGGCGAGGATTTCTTCCAGACCCATGCGGCCCTGGCCGAACACTTCGCCGTTAAGGTAAATGCTGGGCACCGCCATGATCTTGCGCTCATCGACTTCGGCCTGGAACAGCGCGCCGTCGATGGCGACGTGGTGGATGTTCGGGTTCAGCACCGCCATCAGGTTCAGCGCCTGGACCACGTCCGGGCAGTTCTGGCAGGTCAGCGAGAAGTAGGTCTCGAAGCTGAACTCGCTCTTGAGCGAGCGGATCTGTTCGATCACTTCGGCACTGGCTTTCGATGGGTGACCGCCGACCTGCAGCAAGGCCAGTACCAGCGAGGTGAATTCGTGGCCCATCGGGATGCCGGCGAAACGCAGGCTGATGTCCTGACCCGGGCGATTGATCGAGAACGATGGCTTGCGTGCATCGTCACCGTTGTCGAGCAAGGTAATTTGGCTGGAAAGACTGGCTACGTCTTTCAGCAGTTTGAGCATTTCACTGGATTTCGCACCGTCGTCGAGCGAAGCAACGATCTCGATCGGTTGGGTGACCCGTTCCAGGTACGATTTCAACTGGGCTTTAAGATTGGCGTCCAACATACGGGCGATTTCCTTTATCAAATTTTTTGCATAAAAAACGCCCGAGCGAATCTCGCCCGGGCGTTTTTATTGGGCGGTGCAGCTTACTGAGTAGGTGCGGTAGTCCGCCCTGTGGAGCGAGTCACTGACTTAGATCTTGCCGACCAGGTCCAGGGACGGAGCCAGAGTGGCCTCGCCTTCTTTCCACTTGGCTGGGCAAACCTGACCCGGGTGAGCAGCGACGTACTGGGCAGCCTTGATTTTGCGCAGCAGCTCGGAAGCGTCACGGCCTACACCGCCATCGTTCAGTTCAACGATCTTGATCTGGCCTTCCGGGTTGATCACGAAGGTGCCACGGTCAGCCAGACCGGCTTCTTCGATCAGCACGTCGAAGTTGCGGGAGATGGCGTGGGTCGGGTCGCCGATCATGGTGTACTGGATTTTGCCGATGGCTGGCGAAGTGTTGTGCCAGGCTGCGTGGGCGAAGTGGGTATCGGTGGAAACGCTGTAGATCTCGACGCCCAGTTTCTGGAATGCGTCGTAGTTGTCAGCCAGGTCTTCCAGCTCGGTCGGGCATACGAAGGTGAAGTCGGCTGGGTAGAAGAAAACCACAGACCACTTGCCCTTCAGGTCAGCGTCCGAGACTTTTACGAAGTCGCCATTTTTGAAGGCGTCAGCTTTGAACGGTTTAACTTGGCTGTTGATGATAGGCATCGTTGACTCTCCGTCAGGGGTTGAGAAGTTGATGGAGAGAACTGTACCCACTCGACGGACGGTTGGCTCATTGGCAAATCTAAAACTATCGATCCATTTTTTCTATTATGTACTCACAAACAATAGCTCAGGATTATTCAGGATCCGACGAGTGTTACCTGTCAAACCTTCGATTCATTCACTTCCGGTCATTGCCAACAGCGTTACCTTTGGCAAGACCGAGAGGCTCCCTCAATGTCATGCTTTGAAGCAGCCAACTCCAAAGACGATCAACTCAGCCCATGAGTTGTCCGTTTACCCGCCCAAATTCCCGAGGGAAACCGTGGACACTGCTAGGTCGCCGTTCGAATCGTAGTGAGTAGTGGCGACTCGATAGTATTGAACGTCAAGTGGACCTGGGATTTGGCGCGGGTAACGCCTACGTAGAATAAGCGTGTGGACTCCTCCACCTGCTCGGGAGTCCTATCATAACTACTTGGTAATGCGCCTTTCTCAAGACCGACCATGATGACAGCCTGGAACTCCAGTCCTTTTGAGCTATGAAGCGTCATCAGGTTGATTTGATCTGGGCTCTTACCCTGGTTGCCAAAGATCTCGACGGTGAACTCTTCAAGCGCCCCACCCGTATCCGCCTCGTTGATAAGGTCAGCGAGGATGTCGATCTCGTCGCTCAGGCCAAGTTCGCTGCGGAGCATTTCGTCGAGGACAGCGTCAGCTAGAGATTTTAGCCATTTGAAAAGCGACAGGTGGCCATCCCGCAATGAGAAAAGAGCTGCAATCACCCGTTTACGAGAAGCAAGCCACTGAGCTTCGCTCTTTCCTGTGCGTTGCATGCGTTGCCAGGACTTGAGCAATTGCGAAAGTTGCACCTGCCCCGTTTGCCATCCCCCGGCACACCATTGCGCGGCCTCTGTTAGCCACTCTGTGAGGCGTGTACGCTTGATAGGTGAACCATTGTCGAGGCGGAAGTAGCGCGTTTGTATACGATCAGCTGCCATGGCGATCTGCTTACCCTCAGCCATGGATCGGTACAGCAGGGCTATGTCTCCTGGCTTCCAAGTCGGATTGGCGTCGAGCAGGGCTGGGACCAGCGTTTCGAGCGCATACTTTGCCTGTCCCGCGAGGTCACGCTCTAGCTTGTGGATACGAATTTCACCTTGCCGGTCATCATGGGATTGGAATTCCGCGCGGTCCGGAAAGAGCGACCTGGACGCGGCAATGATGCGATCGGCACAGCGATAGTTCATCCTGAGTGTTATGGCTTCAACACGGTGGTTCTGCGCCAGGGTTTTTAGCAGGGCCGGATTGGCACCGGTAAATCCGTAGATCGACTGATCCGGGTCTCCTACGGCAATGATCCTCACCCCCGCATCAAGCAATACCTGCACTATACGGTGCAGTGGTAAACCGAGATCTTGGTACTCGTCAATCACCACGACGGGATACTTCGCCCGTAAGGCCAGCCGCACCCAGTCGTGGTTCTCGATTAATTCCAGACCTGCGAGCACTATGCCGTCAAAATCGATCAGCCCCCGTGCAAGGAGGAGATCTTCGTAGGCTTCGACAACTCGTGTTTCTCGCTCAGCGCACGACCGCCACTCCTCAGAGTCTCGATCCACGACGGTACGTCGCAGCTTGTCGCACGCCGTGCGAGACGAGCTGCTCGGGGCTGCGCCATACACGGAACGGTAAGCCTCGCCGAAGAGCTGGCGAGACTCTGCCGGCGTCGCCACGGCCAGTGGGGTGGGCACGGCAAGTCCAGCCATTGCCGCGTAAGGTAGTACGAGCTCCGTCAAGCAGAACGAGTGCACGGTGGAGATGAGAGTGCGATTCCCATCTTCAACACCAAGCTTTGTCAATCTCGATCTCAGCTCGCTAATACAGGCATTGCTATAGGTGATGCAGGCGATGCGTTGCGGGCGGCGCACTGTCTCCGCGAGCAGCCTGGCGATCTTGACGGTGATGGTCTTGGTCTTCCCACTACCGGGGCCTGCCAGGATGACGCAGTTGCCTGTCGACTCGTAGGCATTCCATTGATCCTCGTTACCACGCAAATCCTCAGCGGCAACGAGATAGGCTGGTTTGACGATGCTCATCCCAGTTTCTCCTGCATGTACTTCAAGGCATTCTTGATGTAGTCGGGACATACATCAGCCTTTGCCGCGAGCAGTGCTGAAGCCAACCGCTGGGCAAACCGCCCTTTGCCGATAGAGTCGATGTCTTTGAGAAACTGCTTCGCATCCAAGGACGTGGGGTCAATTGCCAAGGCGCTGAAGCGTGCATGCATCTTCTTGTTGGTCGACAGCGCCAGAGCGGCCGTCTTGAAGTGCTCCTCAGCACCGGCCTTGAATACATCGACCTCAAAGGTGAACTCATTGAGGAAAATGCCGTACTCAGGTGCATGCTCAAGCACTTCATGGAATTCGAGCCCATCCCACATATCTTCGGGAATCAAATTCTCCATGATGTGATTCACCACTCGATTTTCCCCGTAGTTGTCGTTCACTCCACCGCCCTCCGGGTCGTCATCTTCCTGGCTCACTTCTGAGCCTTTCGGGTCGAAGTCGGTGAGTACAGCGAATGGGATGTCGAGCCCTTTAGGCCCAAGTAGCTTTACGTAAGGAGCGAAATTGGTCCCGGCGATCGAGCAGACAGTGATGCCCATGGCATCGAAATCGAAAGCTTTATCGTACAACTTGGCTAGCGTAGGCAGGAGGAACTTTTCGGCATCGCCTTCTACCAAGATGACGCCCTTAGAGAAGAAAAGCTCACCGCGCGTTACGTCGATGTAGCGCTCCAGATCCTCTCGATCAGCAGACTCGAGTTTGATCCCCGTGAGGGATCTAGCAACCGTATGCCCTCCCTTCGGAACATTTTTTAGCACTACGACGTTGGCGAGAGGAGCAACGCTGGCGACGTTTGGCGAGTGCGTTGTCAATAGGATGCTACGCAGCTCCTGACCTTGCTGATCCTCATCACGAGTTTTTAAGTAGTTTCGGTAGATCAAGCGTTGCAGATGGGGGTGCAGGTGCGCCTCGGGTTCTTCGATTGCCAAGAACGTGTGCTGCCGCTCCCCTTCTTCCACCAAGTACTGATGCTCAAGGTGCTTCAACGCAAGGTACAGCACATTTGCGGAGCCAAGGCTGGCCTCCGCAACCCTTCGTTTACCTCCATCAATCATCATTTGCAATGCACGAAGTAACCGTTCGGGTTCCGTTGGCGCAAAGCCCAGAGCCGTTTCGATTGCATGTTTATCACCGATCATTGTTGTGAGTTGGCCATTGACCTGCTTCACCACGTCAGCAAGCTGAGGTAAGCCTGCAATCCTTGATGTCGTTGTGTGCACCTCTTTGGCGATCTCTTCCAGCTCTTCTTCGTCAATGGTTTGAGCCGCTCGGTCCAGCAACGGTCGCAGTGGGGAACGCGTCCATCGTGCAAGATCCGACTCAGCGTCGCGAAGCGCGGGAAACAGGTCCATTGGCATCCACCGTCTCAATTCGTAGCTGACCGAGTTTTCCGGGCGATCACCACCGAAGATTACAAACTCATAGTCCGCTTCGCTTCGTGGTACTCGATCAATGCCTGCGATTGGTTGATAGCGGTACGTAACCTTCGCCACCATAGGCGAAGGTTGGATCAGATGGTCGGCGAGCACTGCCAACAGCTCTTCGCTGCCTTCGAAGTCACTGAACTCCACCGAAATTTCAATTACATCATTAGCCTTCAGCGGCCTAGGCAGGCGATCCCAGAAATCATCAAGACGCAATCTGCGTGCTGAGTCAGGAAGGGTCGGATCTAGGATCAACCTCAAAGCGAACAACAGATTCGTCTTGCCCACCTTGTTCTCGCCAAGGACAACAGCATGCTGCCCAAGCTCAACGTCGAGATGCTTAAAGTTCCTGAAATTCTTGATGGTGATTCGACTGATGTGCATACAGAATTTACTTCCCTGGATACCCTGTGCTCGATGGATTCAGAAACACATGGGAACAATGTTTTTTGTTTGGTTTACCGTTATACGTATTAGGAATTGGGTTGCCGTTACCCGCCCATTCGTTTCAAAACATCATGCGTATAGCTACCCCGTCGATTGCCGACCTTCAGGCACTTGATCATCTCAACGATATCGAGTCTTAGAGTTTCGCCCTAGCTCCCCCTCAGGAAGATCACCGTGGATAGCCTAGGCAGCTCGCACCGACCTGGCAATGGCTCCCTCCTCTATCGCGATGCGCCTATACCAAGGGCACCTTACAACCTCAGCATCAGGTACAAGCCGGTGCAGGAATTGCCTGCTGACCTCACGCATCGAATAGGCAAAGTGTTAATCGAATCTGGTTGCCGTATCCGACAGGTACCGCATAGCGGCCAAGTACAGGTTGAGTTAGAAGCTACTGATGACTAGTTTGACTATCTGTTGATCCATTGGATGGGCAGCCATGCACGCAGCCACTCTAGAACGAGTGGTGGATAGCTTACTCGCCCTCTTGAAATCAGGTATGGGCGCCCTCACTCCTTTGGATGGCGTTTCGCCATCAATCATTAAGGATGTTCATCATGCCGGACAATAAGCACATTACCCACCCTACCGACGCTCAGCGCATCGACATCAACGACCCCTTTGAGGTCAAAAACTGGTGCAAATCCCTAAGTTGCACCGAGACTGAACTCAAAAAGGCAGTCGATGCTGTCGGTACCTGGGCTGACGATGTGCGTGCTCATCTCAACAAGTGACAGATGATGCAGGCGAACCTCCTGCAGGTTCGCCACCCCTGTTGAGTACCGATAAATGCGGCAAGCTATAAAAGCACGCCATCAAGGAAGCACGAAGCAAGATGGGATACCCCTTTTATGACAATCCTCTCGATGAATACCTGGGCAAATTCTTCGATCTGCGGTTTCGGGAATTCGAAGCGAGTTGCATCACACTAGATGAAGACGCCGCTCCGGACTCAAGGGCAAGCGCAGTAAAAACCATCCTGGCTTTACAGCAAGAAATTCGGGCACTCAAGCTGGAGTACGATCTTCCTGAGAGGGCGTTTGATCGCTACAAAAGCGCCGCCGAACTTGCCGTTGAACGCTTCGACCGAGAGCATCCAGAGCCTCCAAAGTTAAATATTTCCAGCTGCCAACATACCCAGGCCAAGCCCGCGAAACGGGTTTTCCGTGACGGTAGCTTGCATGTGGTACTTCAATGCCCTGAGTGCGGAACGCAGCCGAGGTCGCTTCCCAAAAACGAGTATGACCTTGGCACACTGCCAGACTTTGATGAAGGGCTCTACCACCGTCTCACTGCTGAGCGAACCCTTTGGGCAGAGGCCCGCTGGGCCGTATATGAAGCGCAGATGCGAAATGGCAGTGATGTACCGGATTACGACAGAAAGGCCTTTGAAGACAAATTTCAAAGGATGGATCCTGCCCCATGCTTGGAAGGCTGTGACCATAAGCTGATAGACGCTCGCCTTCGGACTTATCCATCGGGTGGAAATGCTGTGGTTATGCAATGCATAACGTGTGGTCACCATGTCGGAGCATCAAGCAAAAGTAAATACCCCAACTGGGCATTTCTTTCTCCTTTCGATGAGGCGTTAACCAAAAGATCGAAGGAGGAGCTCGCAGCGTGGCATCGGCGACGGTCTGAAGCTTTGAGCAGTGACTTTCAGGATTACAAGTCCAGCATCCAGCAGAGGCTTCAACGAAGAGAACTGAGCTGGAAAGATAATTCCACGTTTGGTACCTACTATGACTCGCCGGAATGGGCAAGGACGCGTGCCCGCATACTGCATAGGGATGACTATCAGTGCCAGTCATGTAAGAACACCGCCGAATGCGTGCATCACATCCTCTACGACAGATTAGGAGCTGAAAACGATTTCGATCTGATTTCGCTATGTAATGGGTGCCATACCCTAGTACATGTGGAGCAAAGAAAATTCCACAATCTGTATCGGATGAGTCCAACTGAAATACGATCAATACACAAGCTTAGTGACGGTAATTGAAGATGATCGCCGATAGATGTTCTGTCTTTTGTCGGACAACCATCTTAGAACGAAGAAGTACTGTGTCCAGCTGAAAAGGCAGCACTTGGGTCGCTAAAGTGCACTATGACAAATCTGTCATGCCGAGAGAGTGACAGGGTGCTCCTTCATTGCCTTTTTAATTTCCTCTAGATCATCAAGGCTCGCGACTAGCCCCTTAGGCCCATACATACCCGCCACTGGTTGCTTTTCTGTGGGGTCTAAAACGAGCCGAAACGCGCCATTAACTGAATCCAGGACGTCCTGATTAACCCGAATGAGCATTTCAATCCGCTGATTGAGCTTATCAATAATTTTTTCTGCCTCAGCATTATCGATAGCTGTAAGCCCCCTACCGGCATCCAATGCAATGACCCTCTCCTTCAGAAGATTAGTCTGCGCCATAAGGCTAACCACCTTGTACTTCAACTCTTCGACATCTTCATCTTCATCTTCATTATTTTTCTGTTCCTCAACAATCATTCTGCTGCTGTTAAATGGCTTTTCAACCATCTCACGATATATTGTATTCCGCATTAACGTAACGTGGCTGAATGGCTTAACTTTTCTATTGAAATACGGAGAGCTGGGGCTGGCCGACTTTGCTGCCCTAAGCTCTGTAATGATCGCACTCAGTGCCCTGCAGTAATCAGTGATGAGCCCGTATTTCGAAGCATCAATCGTGCTTATCGCCAGCCCGATCATCGCTTCTATATGCGCGGATCGCCTGGCTATATACGGGCCAAATTTTGACTGCCTCTTCAATTGGGTACCCATATTATGCAATGTACTGAGAAATACGTTTAACGGGCTGCTCCAACAGTTTATACTGCTGTTGTTCACCCTCAAACGCACTGTAAACATCAAATACGTCAATTGCCCCAGCGTTCACCATGCTGCTGATTTGGCCAGCAAGCTGTGTAGCTACTGTCCCGGACGACCTATACTGGATCCCTAAATGCTCTTTGAGGTCACCTGATTGCATCAACAGTACAGAACGAAGATAAGCGAGCCGGCAGTCAAGATCAGGACTAGTGAGGTCAGGGAAGTTCTGTGCATCAATCAATCGCTTGAGCAGTTTTTCGTTGTCACCCACCGTAGTGCGCTGATAGTGACCTATGATTTCTTCTTTTTTCTGAACAACCAACTCATTCCGCTGGCCGCTATTGGCCATCTCCACCAACTGCATTTCGATTGCTTCAAGGACAACAGCCTGACGGGCGAAATGATCGTGTTCGCGTTCAAGCTTTTCGAGCTCGACCTCGTTACGATTTTCTGGCTTGCGTTGAAGTAAATCATCAATCATTTTAAGGACACCAATCATCAACTCCTTGTACTTATCCTTTTCTGCACTGATCGCTGGGAGGTGGTCAACGCCGCGAATGGCAAACGGGCATATAGCGCAGACGTTGGTGATTCCAAACATCTCGGCCACTTCTTTCGGGCAAATGTTATTAAATGGACAGATATGGGTAGCGTTGTAAGCTGGCGTCGTCGACTCCTTAGCACGAATGATATCGATGCCACTCTTGGCACCCTTCACCCTCGATAGACTCATCAATCGATGATTTGCAATGGCTTCCTCTGGATCCCTTTGGATGGCCTCCATAAGTCTCTTATTGAGTTTATACACCGCATCTGACAGATGCGGCGCTTCTCCCCTCTGAACCTTATCGACATTCTTCATGACCGCACTGAAAAGCAACTGCTCGTGACTCACGACAGGGTCATCATCTATAAGCGCGTAGTAGTAGACGAGCTCTTCAGTCTGCCCCGTAAAAAAGCGTCCTACCAATGAGGGTGGAAGGAATTTTATCGCCTCGGATACAAAACCTGCTCGTAACCCGTGTGGTGTTATATCACTTCGAACAGACGCGACGGGCACGGTCGCTAAACTATCCAGACGATAGTCCGAGATAAATTCTTTCGCCTGCCCCTTATCCCGCTCCCAAACTATGTCTCGAAGCTCGAAATCCTTGAGCTGAGCACGAATAAAATACTGTAGGCACAACAACAACAAAGGAAAGCTTTTGTAATTGGCCCAGTGCCTAGCGATGCCAGCGGTACGAAAAAGTGGCTTGAACATGCCAAACTGCGATTCTTCTTTCATGCCGTACCACAAGTTGTCTTGATACTCTGAACTGGTACAGGCGTCGTACCAATCGCGCTGGCGATCTAACAAGTCGATAACATGTCGCGAAGTGATAGCACTCCACTCGCCATGAGCCTTGTCAGTACTCACAAACAATGGCGCAAGAACCCTCCTGCTACCACGGTCCAGATAGCGGTCATACTGCTCCTTATCAAGCCAGATCAAATGCTTCTGGCGGATCCCTGTTTCGCACATTAATATAGTCAGCCGGATATCATTCGGAACAACCCTACGTTCAACGCGGTTATTAATCTCCATCTCGGCTATCCGGTAAAACCGAGGGATATACTCAAATCGTTGAATTTTGTCTTCATGATAGAAGATCGGTGAATAGTTAAGGACTGCAAAGTTTACGTTTTCGCAGGCTAACCCTTCGGAACCCCAGATACCTGACCAATAAGGATGTTCGTTGAGCTCAGTGACACTCGGGTAAACCAGGTTGCCATTCACAACTCCCGGCACTTCACCGCCAGCCATTTCGTTGAGATGCATCACAAGATACTCCAACGAATAGAGCATACTGAGGAAAGTAGCAAAGTAGGCACGTGGAATTGGCTTTTTTACGGTGCCGTGGCGCTTTTTCACTCTTGGATAACATGCATCGGTAAACGTGTTTTCGACCCTGTCCGCGCCTGCAAATCTACGGTTGTTATCTACGATGTAGCTAAAAAAATGATCAATGGGTTGGATACGCATGTAATGGGTATCATTGGTCCAAAAATTGCGTTTGCTCACCCCATTTATAAAGCTGAGAAGGGTCTGGGGGGGCTTTGTTATGAACTGAGCAAAGCCTTCAAGTAAAAGTTCATCTGCGGTCACGTAGAGTGAGCAGGAAAAATCATTCAAGGTTGTCGGATAATTACCTAAATGACCATCCCTATCCATGTAATATTTGAATAGATACATTGCGCAATAACACAACATAAAGTTCAGAGGAGTCACAACGTTTTTCTCCTCCTGCAGGCGCTTGTAGCGAATAAACGACTTGTACGTCCTGTCAATCAAAATGCAAAAATCTGTAACTTTTTTAGGTAAATGCAGGTAACCTTCCGGTAATGAGTTCTCATCCTCAATGGCAAAGCATTTCCGAACAATGCCAGTGCTGCCATAAAAACGAACGAGCCCATCTAGAGAGTGATCATTTCCCTCCAGATAATTTAATGTGGTTTCTACTGCTACAGCGTTCGCGTTTTTTCTGATCGTTTGCTTTTTGTTCTTTTTTGTCTCAATTCGTTGCAAAGCAGCCTTCTCAGCCTCAACCATGAGATAGTTTGCAAGCACCTCCCGCATTGGCGTCTTTTCAGCAACGACTAGCAAAAAATCCTTGACGTAATAACGCCTCAGGAACTCAAATTCGGTTCCAATGGAGTTTGAGTGCAATACCCGGATATCCTCCTCCGTTAGATCATCGGGATCGTATATAGTAGAGCACAGCACCAGCCGATACCAAAACGTGCCTCGTAGGCTGCGATCCTTCTCATCAAGCGCGCCTGTGTACGGTATTGATGAGCAAGGGTTTACACTACGCGCATAGGTAAGAGTTTTAGATCCATAACGAAGCGTAATTTTATCAACCAGATCCTCTTGATTATGAGGCACTGTAAAATTCAGTGGCAACAATATCTTGCGCTCACACCAAAGCACAACAAAAGCCATTTTGAAAAATGTATGTGCAACACCTGCTTGAGAAAGGTTTAAATTTTGAAATTCATCAAGTGATCGAATATCTCTACCCTTCCATGCACAGCAACGCAAAATTTCGGATATGCGATCCTGACTCCACTTCCGAAATATTACAGGCCCAAGCGCCTCCAACTTTTTCAAAAAAGACTTTGCAGCACATCTCGAAAAGGCATCATACTTACGCTTATACATACCTCTTACCAGGCTTACCGCCTCATCAAATTCAATAGCGATATCTTCTTGTGGCACAAGCCATATTGCATCAGTTTTCGATAGATTAATCATGCTGCTTCCAACGCTTGATTTTCGAGGAGGGAAAGTTCGTCTTTCAGGTAGGCAATTCGGGCCTCTCGAACCGTACGCGGTCCTCCTCCCAGTTTTGCCAGGTTGATTGCAGCCAAGGTAGCGTGGAGCATCTGCGCATCTTGACGCGCGTAACGTTTGGTGGTCGATATCTGACTATGCCCCATGTATTTCTGCACTTGGTGCAGATCTAATCCGTAGCGCCGAGTGCTATTGGGGTTAGGGTTCACACAGTGGTTTACCAGGTAATAACCATACATATGACGCAGGCTATGGAATCCGTATGTTTCACCTGTTATTTTGAATGCTACCTTTGTAAACCGCTCGTACACGGTCTGATAAGAAAGCGGCATCGGATCACCGTTTCTCAGATTACGAAACAGAAATTTGTGTCGTACAGGTGATAAACGGAGCTTTTCCTTCTCTCGTTCCGCTTGCTTATACTCAGCCAAAGCAATCCAAAACATAGAGGCAAAGGGTTCGATCATGTAGGTCTCAGCATGAGCCCGACCTTTGTGGGGAAGCTTATTGATGTCTTCTTCAGATATATAATTGATCAACACATGACGCCGCGTTGCCGGATCGATTATCACCACACTGCTACTTATATCAGCGTTAGTGCTAGGCCTCAGATCGCTCATCATCATCGTGAGCGCTTCAGACACACGGCATCCCGTAGCAGCAATCAGGCTCCAAAGAACCTTATCTCGAAGGTTTGGCGCTCTCTTAATCAGCTCGACGCACATGTCAATTGGAAATGTCAGCTCATCCCCACCAAACTCGTCGGTGAACGCCAGCTCCGAAGGCTTTGAAATGGGTGACAAACCAGCACATTTGATTCGCTTGGCACCACCAGCTATACACCCTGCCAACCAGCTGTTTGACTTTATTGCGGATCTAACTTTTTCAGGTGTCTTCTTTTTAACAGTCGTCTGTAAGGAGAAGCCTGACAGGGATGCTGTCCTAATAGCGCCACGCTCCTCGAGTTCAATCAATCCTCTGCGCAGCATTTCGCTTGCATCGATAAATCGATTAACACCGGCAAAATTTGTAACTACCGAAGAGCCAGATAAATTTCGATCCCCCAATACCCGAGCTGCTTTTCGAACCATCTCGGTACTGCTGGAGGTGCCAAACACCAGAAAACTCTCATAGGCGTCCAGAGCATCCGCCAGAAGCTCGGGCGTCAGCCCGCCATTCTGAAATCCCACCTCAGCCACATAGTTCAACATGGTTTTAACCGCATAACAGTAAGTCGATACGGTCTTGTACTTAAGCTTACGACTAAGTTGATAGGCCCAGTTATCAAAAAACGTATTCTGAAGCTCATCTGCGGAGACAAGCCTGAACGTTCTACGACCATCACGCACCGTCTCGAACATATCTACGTGCGGCACCGAGATGCGCGGGTTATTGGTGGGTGCTCTTAACAACGGGGACTTCCTAGGGTGGTTTTGTATAACGATCATTCCACAGAAATCTTATGTCGCGCAAGAGCACTTTTTAAACTTTTAACAACAAAAAATAAGTACACAAAGTGTACTTTTAAACATATATACCAAGTGTATTTATTATCACCAAAAAAAATACTTTCCATTCCAACTAAGTACACTGAGTGTACTTATTTACCAGTACGGAAGTGATGCATGATGAATCCCTCAGATTTCTCGAGCCCGAAGGGAGTGATGACTATGTTTTTGAGAACGCACTGAAAATGGAAAACGAATCAGCTACCTGTCAAAAGTAACGGCAGTGCTTGCACATGGGCAACAAAATAATCCGTGATCGGGAGGAGAAGCTTTGACCAAAGACAACCTACCAAAGGCGACCCAGCGAGCCTGCCCACCCTCATGCAATTTCCATGCACTCGACCTGGGTGACGATGTCTAGGAGACCGGATGCCGATAGCTGGTGCGGGTGAAGACCTGGATAGATGCTCCCCTCCACGCCAGAGAGTATCCGCATTGCACCAAGCATCTGACTACATTGCTTGGGATATTGGGTAGAAGCGTATTCCGGTGCGCACGATGGAGTGGACAGCCTAACTCCGTTCAAGATCATCCACCACATTGCGTCCAACCTTGACGATTGACCTCGCAGGTACTGCACAGCTCGCCTCCTACAACCGTAAAACATAGCTAGCAATAGGTGAGCTGCCTGCCGGCACTCCAGTGCTTTCAGCTTCGTGACGCATTACCATCTGAAGCGACAAGCAAAGCGCCATGTTGTGTACCCCTGTAAGACCTCTCAGACTTGGTTTTACGCTGCTTCGATTTGCTCGGCGCGCCCACTTGAATCAATGATCATCTCAATACCGTCTCACCTGCTAATCCACCGGTAGTAGAGACATTGCCCAAGGAATGGCAGATGAAACACCGCACTCTTGACTGGCGTAACCGCCGTAGCTGGCTGCCTTCAATTCGGATCTACGCGTGCGACTTGTTAGACCCGGCCCTGCGCCGGTATCTGGAGCGGAGACGCCCGAAATGCTGGTCAGATGATCTAGCCTAGTTGCCTGACCATGAGGAAATCATTTCCGCATTTTGCGAGAACATGGTGGGCTACTACGCCCACGCGAAGGCCTTCCATGGGTGCCGCCCTGAAAACCCCAGATCCTATTACGAGCAAGGGTTGCGGGGACAGCAGACTGACCGCATCCAGGCACGCTTTCGAGCGCTATTCCATGATGTTGATCCAGATAAAATCCAGAAGGCCCTCGACGAACTGCAGGATCGAAGCAACTGTGAAAAAGGGAAAATCTGGCTAACCGGGGATGACCGTAAAATGCTCAACGACTTTGGCCATTAAGCCATCAACGGCAGTGAGTACTTGATGGCACTTACCGCCAGGCTGACCCGTTTTGACCTCTATGGGGAGGATTATCGCTGGAGGCTTCGCGAAATCGGGATACCCACGGTTCTTGAGGTGGATATTCCATTCGCCCTTGTCCGAGAGGGACAGCGGGTTGAACTAGCGAAAATGATCCTCTTTGCGTGGGGGCAGAACGTCACAGGCAGGCAGCTTGGCAGGGACTCTTCTCCTTGCTACGTCATCCATCAGGATATCCCGCCAGAATGCATCAAGGCGCACTACCACCCCAAGCGCATCCGAGACGTTCACCGTGAGCCAGGTACGTACGTAAGTAACGTCACTAGGTGTGAGATGTGTGAGTAGCCGCGCAGTACCGGAGCTGTTCCATTTGTTCAGGGCGTCGGCGGGCAGGTCTGTGGGCAGTCCGCCATTACTCCAACAAACTTGAACCCTCTAAAACGGGTCGAACATCAAGCGAGACGTCTTCGCTACCGAAGGACGCCAGCTTGCATGACATCAACGACCAATCGTTCAAACTCCTGAACGGTGAGTGCCTTAGAACCGTACCCACGAATCCGAGTCAACTTCACATTGGCCGCTCTGAAAATCGCGTCCTTCATTGAATCATTTTCTCGAGCTTGGGCGCTGTCGTGATGAACGCTGTCAAGTTCGAAAAAAAACTTTGGGGTATAGCTATCGCGAGCATCGAATACGACGCTGTCCACGACAGCCCTGAAGAAGTAGCTGTGCTCCTTTGACGTCAGGTCGTCCTTGAACGCATTGATGTCCAGCACACTACTTAGGGCCACATTGGGGTAAGGGTTATACGTAGGGAATACCCGCCGCACAGCTTCAAAGAAGTTTTCCTCCTGTTGCGACTTGAAGAGTTTCACAGTTTTGGGGGCTGCGTCGTGTATTTGGTTGGCCTTTATGCTGATGTCCCCGCGACGCGCTTGAGCGATTTGCTCAGGCTGAACTGATCTGCGCTCTTGGATGATCTGCTTCGCAAGTGGCCGGTGCTGATTGGATAACGCAAAGCTCAAAAGCGATGGCAAGCTCAACTCCTGCATCACTTTGAGTTTTTCATCCACAAAGCGATCTTGAAACGCTTTTGAGAATCCGTGTTTACCCAACTCTATCATCAGCGCAATGTGTTCGAATTTTTGATACCTGGCTTTACTCGGGTAGTCGGCACAATCGGCAAAAAACTCGGTCTCAAAAAATCCAACCGCCTGCTGGGTGATGGGATCATTTGTTAGCTCTTTCGCATGCACCACGAGTGTATTGGATAAGCCCTCCCAGTCACGATTAGCCAACATCTGGTACATCGATTCTCGCTCGAATACGGCCACGGCTACCTCACTGCATATTTTTGTCAGAAGGAAATGCTCGCCCAAGCATAACACTGGTTTTACATACAGTGACGGATCTTCCACTTCCTACCAGCGCGCCGTATTGAAAATCGAAAAACGAGCTTACGGATCTTTGGTGGGTCTTCCGCAAGTATGCAACTGGTTGCGCACTTAGAAGACGTTCATATGCGCCCTAAAACGTCCGGTTTTGTTATGTTTTGTGTACCTAGGGGTAGGGTCTGATCTACTATTTTTTAGGCAATAGAGGGGGTAACCTATGATAAGAGTTCGAATCCCATCGCCTCCGCCATATTCGCACCGAAAGGCCCCATTTTATGGGGCCTTTTTGCTTTCAGCAGTTTTTGTTCCCCCATCTGTTCCCCCACCCTCTGTCTAGAGAATCCGGGGCGATTCAAAGGCGTAACTGAGAAAGAACAGAAAGTGCTAGCTCAGACTCTAAAACGCGCTACCGTCTCGTTCAGTGCTCCTGCCATCTGCGCCAACTCCAAACTTGCTACCTGGGTTTGCTGCCCACCCACCAAGACCTGGTTGGACACGTTACGAATCCCCATCAAGTTTCGATCAACCTCACGTGCCACCAGGGCCTGCTGCTCCGTAGCACTGGCGATCAGCAGATTGCGCTCATTGATCTGCGAGATCGAGTAGGCGATTTCCTCCAGGGCAACGCCGGAGCGTCGCGCGACTTCCAGAGTCGACTGCACCAGGTGACTGCTGCTTTGCATGGCGTTAACAGCGTGCACGGTATCGAGACGAATAGTGCCAATCATCTGCTCGATTTCCTGGGTCGACACCTGAGTGCGATGGGCCAGCGCCCGCACCTCGTCAGCGACCACCGCAAAACCACGTCCGGCATCGCCGGCACGCGCTGCTTCAATCGCCGCGTTTAGGGCCAACAAATTGGTTTGCTCCGCAATGCTGCGAATCACGTCCAGCACCGTACTGATATCTTGAACACCCCTGGCCAATTGCTGGATACGCTCCGAGGTATCCGTCATGCCCCCCGCCAGTGCCCCTATCGAGGATACCGTTTCCTGAACCTGCTCACGGCCGCGTTGCGCGGTTTGCTCGGACACCCGCGAAGCCTCACTCGTACTGACTGCATTTCGTGCGACCTCATCGACGGCCGCCGTCATTTGATTGACCGCCGCCGCAGCCTGCTCGATCTCCAGACCCTGCATTTGCAAGCTGCTGCTGGCCTGGCAGCTCACTGCGCTCAGCTCTTCGGACGAACTCGCCACCTGTTCGACCGACGCCGCGATGTGTTTGACCATTGCATTCAAGCTTTGCTGCATCTGGTGCATGTTCATCATTACGCTGTCGCCAGCACTAGCATTCACTGGCACTTCAATCGTCAGATCACCTTGTGCGATTTGACTCAAGACCCGCGCAGCATCATCGGGTTCTCCACCCAAAGGTCGAGTGACACTACGCGTCACGATAACCGCAGCGACGATGACCGAGGCCAGGCAGAACACAAGCAATCCCAACATGTTAAATCGCGCATCGCTGTACAGCGCCTGTGCCGACTTTTCGCGATCGGCAAAGATCTGACCTTGCGTCACCATCAAGGAATCCAGGCTTTTATAAACTTGCTGTTCGGCGGGGATGACTTGTTGTTTCAACTGCGTCATCGCGCCATCAAAAGCGCCTTGCTTGATCAATAGCTGCACCTGGGTGAACGCGGAGACGTAGGCCTCGCGATTCTTTTTCAGAGCAAAATAGGCGGCCTTGCCATCCGGTGAATCGAACAATGGCTCAAGCGTTTCGAGTGCTTGGCTGATGCGCTTTTTAGTGGCATCAATCGCCTGTTGCGCTTGCTGATTTTCCTTGTCGATCAGCAAATCCCTGGTGTTCCTGGCGTTGTCCCGCACGCCTGTGGCAATGACCAGGATCGGATCGATTTTCGGCCAGTCCTGTTTCACAATCACCATTGCCTGGTCTTTCAGCGTTGCCAGATCGTGCAACGCATAGAAAGTCAGGCAAATCAGAACCATCGGCGCAATTGCAAAACCGATAAAAATACGTCGTGCCGTGGTTAGCTTGGCCATATCAAAAGCTCCATGATTAATTCCTGCTCGATGGGCATCACCTTCATATCAACAAGGCCCATAAGCTCTACATCCGCAGCACAATCAGTCGCTTAGTGCCCGCGAATATAGTGTTCCAGCTGCCGGATCAGGTCGGCCTGCTCGACGATGGCTTCTTTCACCAAATCACCAATCGATAAAAGGCCAATCAGTTGGTCACCTTCAACCACCGGTAAATGGCGCAGATGTCTATCGGTCATGACTTCCATGCAACGCTCAATACTTTGCTGACTTTCTACCGTCACGACGGGTGCGCTCATGATGGCCCTGACCGGTGTACCTACTGAAGATCGCCCTTGGAGAACAACCTTGCGCGCGTAATCGCGTTCACTGATAACACCAACTACCTGACCCTCTTCTATTACGGGCAAAGCACCTACGTTCTTTTCAGCCATCATCTTCAGCGCTTCATACACCATCTGATCTGGCGCGATGCTATGTACCTGCTGGTTTTGCGAGACTTTTAGTTTCAGCAATTGTGCGGCTGTTTTCATGGATGGCTCCGAGGATAATTACGGATAAAAAACGCAAAAAAAAACGCCTGAAACCATTCGGTTCCAGGCGCCTTTGCCTGTTGTTTTGCAGTGTTAAAGCCAATGATCCCTGTCTGAGGTACCCACATTATTCATGGGCTGTTCGAAACATCGATCATCGTTGACCGAGGAGGAGCCCAGCTGAATATGTGGTAGGTAAACCTGATGTAGGTCTTGCAGCCTTTGTGCCAGCCGGCAGCATATGCATTTCATCCTGTGCGGAACTCCAGGTTCCTGAACGATCACAGCGACCGCGATCCAATCGAGTTTCAGTGGCCTGGGCAGATATCCCGAGAAAGTGAATGTCCAAGGTCAGCAAATCGATGAGCTTTGGGCCAATGGAAGTGAAAGTCCATCGCGTCGCTTCCGAGTGGTGCACTTTGTTAAGCACAGAGCATTACAACAGTGCACGTCCTGTTTGACTCCATCGCTCGGCAATCCACATTGCTCGTTTCCATGATCAACTCAGCGTGATCACATCAACCACCAACGATTCCAGCGCACGGTCAGGCACCTCCTGACCGTGTTTCATACCTGTAAACGATGTCTCTGGTTTAAAACGTTAAGGATGTCCCCAGTTTGTACCGATCCAGTCCCGCCCCCGCTCGATCTAAACCGCCAGAACGCAGCATGGCACCTGATACAGGATATGCTCGGTGGTGCTACCCAGAAGCTTGCCCACCCCATGGGACTGGACCCTTCCCATCACGATGACATCCACCTTGTGTTCATTAGCGAACTCGCTCAACGCCGAAACCGGATGCCCCAGAATGAAATGTCGACGATCAGAGGGTACGCCGAAGCGGCCGGCCAACCTCAAGAAGGACGCTTCCAAATCTCTGCGTAGCGTTTTGGTCAGGTCGGCGAGCGTCAGGCCGCCCATGTCCGCCAGATAATCAGCCGTGATATCGCAGGCGTACAACAAATGCAGCTCGGCATCACACTGCATGGCAAGGCTGGAAGCCTGCTTGATGATCCGCTCATTCAGTTCATTGTCGGCGGACTCACGGTCCGAGACCTCAACCGCCGCCACTACCCTGCGTGGCAACACGAAGCCGCTGCCACCCACCAGGAAAACCGGAACAGGGCAGCCGCGCAGCAAATGCCAGTCCAAAGGCGTGAAGAAGGCCCGTTTGAGCGCCGATTCATGCTGAATTTCCTTGATCAACAGGTCGGGCTGCAACGCTGCGACGTGATCAAGGATGTCCTGTTTCATATCCTCAGCCCAAACCACCTCGGTAGTCACGTCGATATCTCTTCCCCGCAGATTTTTTGCCTGGACCTTAAGCCAGTCGTGATGGTCCTGCAGGTAACGCTCCCGAGCCAGTTCTCGATCCCCTTCTTCAAGTAGCGATAACCATTTGAAAGAAGGGATTAGCGCCGCGATATGCAAACTCGCGCCGCTGGCCTTGGCCAGCGCTGCAGCATGGTTCATGGCTGAGGAATGACGCAGGGTCGGGTTAATGATGAGTAATAACCTTTGATACTGGCTCATGTAGGGTCTCCAGCAAGAACATCGTTTCAAGCAAGCTACGATGCTGGGCGCTTGCAGCCCATCGGTCGATGCCGGCTGCCAGATCATCGACATCGAAGCTTTTCCTCGATTTTGAGAGCCTGACGCGTTCATGACTTGATTTACATCAACTCTCAAGGACTGTGTTCGAGTTGAATAGCGCACGAATGCAAGGGCAACTCGCCGACGGAACGGGACTTACATCCGTTCGTCTGTTGCATCCACAATAAGTTGGATCTAAAGATCGTCCAGGGTGCTTCTGCACCGATGATTATTCCAGTTACACGGAGGCATACGCTTGAACGGTGCGGGCCGGCCAATTCAACGGCCCGATAGCGCTCACTGCCTGACTGCCAAAATGCTCCCCGGCACCGAGTACAGGGCCCGCTCTGTATTGCTGCCAATCAGCCGGTCGATTCCCACGCGTTGCTCAACGCCCATTACCACCACATCGGCCAAATATTCCTCGACGAATCCGCTGATCACCGGTACCGGTAACCCCATGACGAAATGGCGTCGTTCAGGCGGTACCCCGTAGCGCTCCGCCAGCGTAATAAACGCCTCATGCAGGGACTGACGCAGTTCCTCGATAAAGTCCACGCCCCAACTGCCTCCGGCCAGTGGCGCATCGCTGTTGAAGACGGGCGACAAGTCATAGGCGTACAGCAGGTGTAACGGCGCATCACATTGCAGGGCCAGGGCATTGGCAGTCTGGATGATGGTGTCATTCAAACCGCTGATTTGTGTCGCTGGATCGAACGGGTCCACTGCCGCCACGATCCGGTGAGGCAAGCTGTACCGGATTTGGTTGACCAGGTGCACGGCGACCGGGCATTCACGCAACAAATGACAATCCAGTGGAGTCATGAACACCCGCTTCAGAGCGGGTTCAAGGGTCACATCCTTGATCAACAGGGATGGCTTGAGATCTTCGACTGTCTTCAAAATATCCAGCAGCGGATGGGTGGTGAAGACAACCTTGACCGTCACCTCCAGACCCAGGTCGCAGAGCCGATCGAACTCCTCAGCCTCCCAGCGGCGATAGCGGCGCACATAGCGCTGTTGCTCTGCGTCGTCGACTTTTTCCTCCCACAAATGCACCACCGGTGTCGGTTCGACAAAGGCTCGAACATCCAGAACCGCGCCAACGGCCTTGGCCAGTGCGACGGCACGTTGCACGGCGGGGGACTGCCGCAGGCTTTGATCGACGATCAACAGCAACCGTTGATATTGATACATCACACACCTCCGTTCGACCCCGGCCTTCAGGTGCCGGCGTGCTTTAACACTGCGCCCTGGTACGTTGTGCGAGTTGATTTACATCAAACACGCGTGAATCGCCTTTACCTGTAAAAAGAGCGCCCCGCGATTTTCCGGCCAACGGTCCATCACGGGGCGATCCAGTCTTCAGGATTGCAGCATTCGTCCCGGCTTGATCGCCAGCACACTGCATGGCGCCCGATGCAGGGCAACACATCAATGATGGCCAATACGTTACGTGGCCGGGGATTCAGGGGCGTGGTCACCAGGTGCACCGGCTTCGACGTCGAGTTTCGCCCTGCATACCTTCACGGCGTAATCGCGACCTTCATCACACCGTCCCGTTGGTGGGCAAACAACTCATAAGCCGCCTCGATATCATCGAGTTTGAAACGGTGAGTCACCAGCGGCGACAGGTCCACGCCACCGTTCTGCACCACCGCCATCAAGCGGCGCATGCGTTCCTTGCCGCCGGGGCACAGGGTGGTGACGATGCTGTAGTCACCCAACCCCGCGGCAAAGGCGTCCAGCGGAATGCGCAGATCGCTGGAGTAAACACCGAGGCTGGACAGCCGTCCGCCCGGACGCAGCACCCGCAGTGCGGACTCGAACGTCCCCTGGGTCCCGAGCGCCTCGATGGACACATCGACACCCCGACCATCCGTCAGGGCCATGATCTGCTCGACGACATTGCCATCCTTGAAGTTGACGACATGGGTAGCCCCCAACCGCCGGGCAACACTCATCCGCTCAGCCACGGCATCGACGCCAATGATCGTCGTCGCGCCTCTAAGCCGTGCACCCGCCACCGCACAGAGGCCTATCGGTCCAAGGGCAAACACGGCAACCGTATCGCCGATGGTCACTTCGCCCCGCTCAGCCCCGGAAAAGCCGGTGGACATGATGTCCGGGCACATCAACACCTGCTCGTCACTGAGTCCGTCGGGAATCGGGCACAAATTGGCAATGGCGTCCGGTACCAGTACGTACTCGGCCTGGCAGCCGTCAATCGTGTTGCCGAACTTCCAGCCGCCGGTAGCGCGGAAACCATGGCGAGTGTCGGAACCGTCCTGTGAACCGCAACCACACAAGCAGGCATAACTCTGTCCGCCGGGCGTGATGGCACCGGCAATCACCCGCTGCCCTTCCACGAAGCCGTACACCTGTGAACCCAACCGTTCAATGATGCCGACCGGCTCGTGCCCCACGGTCAGGCCCTTGGCCACTGGATACTCACCGCGCAGGATGTGCACGTCGGTGCCGCAAATGGTCGTGGTGGTGACACGGATCAATGCATCCAGCGGCCCGACTTCAGGGATGGGCTTGTCTTCCAGCACGATCCGGTTTCGTTCGACGAAAACAGCCGCTTTCATGGTTGCCATGGTGTTCTCTCCTTTGTCTTGTACAAACCAAAGTCCAGCATGAGCCCCAAGACTGCGCCGAGGTGACGGACGAAAGATTGATAACGATCAACAATCTCGTCGCTGGACGCGAACTGGACAACCGCACGTCGGACCCCATCGTCCTGCCTCATTCCAATTGACAAAGATCAACCCCGTCGCCCTGGCCTCCAGCAGGATAAGTGCAAGGCTTCACTGCCCGGCGCCGCAGCCATTGGTGCAAGCCGTTACGCGATTACCTAACGGAGATCTGTCATGTCTGATCAATCACGTTTCATGTTGATCGTTTCTCCCTTGATGGAAAACAGCCCTGCCTTCGACCGGGCCGCTGCACTGGCCAAGGCTTCGGACGCGGCACTGCACATCGTGGCGTTCGACTACCTTGAAGGGCTTGCGACGGCTGGAATGGTCAATGAACAAGCGCTGGAACAGATGCGGCTGGGCTATGTCGAGCGCCATCGTCAATGGCTTGAAGATCAAGCCAGGCCACTACGTAAAATCGGGGTGCACGTCACCACTGAAGTGGTGTGGGTGGAGCGGCCGTTGCAGGAAATCCTCATACATCTGAAAGAACAGCAGATGGCCGTTGTGATCAAGGCGCTGGAACACGAATCCCTGCTGTCACGCCTGATGTTTACGCCACTGGATATTCATCTGCTACGGGAATGCCCGGTACCGCTGCATTTTGTCAGCCATGCGCACCACGCATTGCCGCGCAAAATCGTCGCCGCCGTCGACCCTTTTCATCGTGATGACCGATATGAAGGTTTCAACGACAGGATTCTGCGCGAGGCGTCAAAACTGGCCGCTACCTGCAACGCCGAACTCGACGTGGTCTACGCCCATGACCTCTCGTCCATCAGCGCAGATGAATTTGGTTTTAGTGATGGTTCGGCTTTTTTTTCTTCGAGCAAAGCCAAGACACTGTTCGATGCGCAGGCTGATGCGTTCCGCATGCTTTCGGAGCGCAACGGCATTGCGCCGGAGCGCCAGCACATGATCATGGGGAATCCGGCCAAGGTGCTTTCCAGCTATGCCGGGGCTTACGACACTGATGTCATTGTCATGGGTCGCGTCGGTCACCGAGCCATGGAGCGGTTGGTCGGCAGTACCGTTGAACATCTTCTGTACAAGATGCCATGCAGCGTGTGGGTGGTTGAGCCAGAAGTCATTTGAATGGGTGCGCAACAGTCACTCAGTGGCTATCGGCCAAGGGGCCGTCCCGCAGACCTCCCGTTCAGCTCGTCGGCCCACGCTGCCTTTTGTCATGAAATGAAAACTCGCTGTCGTGCAATGCGAGGTGGCTTCAGCCGCTGCTGCCCTAGAGTCGGTGCAAAACAACAACACAGTGCCCGCAAGCACGAGAGCCGCCATGAGCAGATCCACCCGAACGAGCGAGTCCACACCCCCTACCCAACGCGCCTCGGCGACCGGCCGAAAGCGTCGTGTCCGCAACGATGGCGATCTCCCGGACAACACCCGGCAACAAGAACTGATCGGCACGGCTGCCAACCAGACCCTGGCCGGTAATCCGCTGGTCAGTGTGCGCGCGGCGGACCTGGCCAGCTCGGCCGGCTACCTGCTCAAGGCCGTGGGCAAGTCGCCGCTCAAGGCTGGCGCTCATCTGGGGGGTTACCTGAAGGCACTGCGCGGCATCGTCGGGGGTAACTCCAGCATCGCGCCGGACCCGAAGGACAAGCGCTTCGCCGATCCGGCCTGGCAAACCAACGCCTTCCTGCGCGCACTGCTGCAGAGCTACCTGGCCGGCCAAAGTGAGCTGACCCGCTTCATCGACTCCACCGATCTGGCCCCGATGGAAAAGAGCCGGGCCCGGTTCGTCGCAGCGCTCCTGGCCGATGCCGTGGCACCGAGCAACTCGCCACTGACCAATCCGGCGGCGCTGCGCAAGCTGGTGGACACCGGTGGCATGAGCCTGGCCCGGGGCATGCGCCAGTTCGGCCAGGATATGCTGACCAACCGTGGGCTCCCAAGGCAGGTCGACAGCACACCGTTCAAGGTGGGGGAAAACGTCGCCACGGCCAAGGGTCAAGTGGTGTTTCGCAACGAGATGTTCGAGCTGCTGCAGTTCGCGCCCACCACCGAAAATGTCTATGCCCGCCCCTTGGTGATGTCGCCGCCGCAAATCAACAAGTACTACGCTATCGACCTGTCGCCGGAGAAAAGCCTGATCAAGTGGATCCAGGACAGCGGTGTCACCCTCTTCGTCATCAGTTGGCGCAATCCCACCCGCGAGCACTGCGACTGGGGCCTGTCCGATTACGCACTGTGCCTCGACCAGGCGGTGGACGTAGCGCGCAGGATCACCGGCAGCCCGGATGTGAACATGTGGGGCTCTTGCTCGGGCGGCATCACCCTGGCAGCCTACCTGGGCTGGCTGGCAGCCCGCGGCGAGGGCCACAAGGTGGCCAACACCAGTTGGGCGGTGTGCGTGCTCGACATGCCCTCGGCGCTGGACGACACCACCCTTGGACTGTTCACCACCCCGTCCGCCCTGCGTGCGGCCAAGGCCAGCTCCCGGCGCAAAGGCGTGCTGAGCGGCCAGGGCATGGCCCGCATGTTTGCCTGGATGCGGCCCAACGATCTGATCTGGAACTACTGGGTCAACAACTACCTGCTGGGCAACAAGCCGCCGGCCTTCGACATCCTGGCCTGGAACAACGACACCACGCGGTTGCCGGCCCAACTGCACGCGGACTACCTCGACCTGGTCCAGCAGAACCCCTACAGCAACCCGAACACCCTGGAGATTGCCGGGGAATCGATCGACATGACCCAAGTGAAGGTGGGTGCCTATGTGGTCGGCGGCACCACCGACCACATCACCCCCTGGCAGGGCTGCTACGGCACCGCCCGACTGTTTGGCGAGGACACCACCTACGTGCTGTCCAACGCCGGCCACCTGCAGAGCCTGGTGAATCCGCCGGGTAACCCCAAGTCGTTCTACTACGCGGCCCCTGCCGCCGCCGAGACCCCGGAAAACTGGCTGGAGAACGCCGGCGAGCGTCAACAAGGGAGCTGGTGGCCGCATTGGCGCGAATGGATCGGACAGCGCTCGGGCGACAGCCTGCCAGCGCCGAAAAAGCCCGGCTCACGTAAGTACCCACCCCTCTGCCCCGCACCGGGCACCTATGTCATGGAGCGTTGAGGCTGCGATCTGTTCCTTGAGCTGACCCCACGTCCCCGTGGGGTTCAGCGCTTTGCACAGGTGAGGATCGACTAGCCCCGCTTGCCTCCCCATAACGTCGTCGGAACGCATACGGCCCCTTCCAGTAACAACCGCGCGGTTCTCAGCAAGCCGCAGCTCACCAAGCGATCGTTTTCAAGACGCAGCTCTACAGTGAACTCTCCCGTGGGGTGCTCAACCGAGAGTTGCTTGATCTCGCCCTCAACTACGCGCGCCACTCCAGCTGCCACACTGCCCTCGATCAGGCAGGCAACCGCCACGCTGACCGCACCGAACACACCGATACTGGTGTGGCATCGATGGGGGATGAAGGTGCGAGTGCTCAATGCCCCTCCCCTTTGAGCCGGCGCAATCAGGCACATCTTGGGCACGTTGCGCTGGCTCACATCGCCCAGGTTCATCCGTGGTCCGGCCTGCAAACGGATCGATTCAAGCCGGGCCTTCAATGGGATGTCGCCGTCCAATTGTTCCGGAGGCTCGTAACCACTGAGACCAAGGTCGTCGGCGCGGACAAGAATGACCGGCATGCCATTGTCGACGCAGGTGACCTCCACCCCATCGAACACATCGACCACGTTGCCGGTGGGCAGCAGTGCCCCGCAACTGGAGCCGGCGATGTCCTCGAACTCAACCACCAGCGGCGCTCCGTAGCCGGGCACTCCATCAATCCGTGCCTGGCCCGAATAGCTGACGGTGCCATCGGGGGTCGGTACCTGAGCAATCGCGATCTGCCCGGTGTTTTCCATGTAAATGCGCACCGGGGTGACATCACCCGACGCCGCCACCAATCCGCGCTCAATCGCAAAGGGCCCGACACCGGCGAGAATATTGCCGCAGTTCTGGCCGTAATCGACGCGCGGTTCATCGACCAGTACTTGCGCGAAGAGGTAATCGACGTCGGCATCAGCGCGGATGCTGGGCTTGATGATCGCCACTTTGCTGGTCAGCGAGTCGCCACCACCGAGGCCATCGATTTGCCGCGCATCCGGTGACCCCATGACCGCCAGCAGTACGCGGTCTCGCAGCGCCGGGTCGTCAGGCAGGTCACGGGCCAGGAAGTAAGCGCCTTTCGACGTTCCGCCACGCATCAACAGGCATGGAATACGTGTCTGGCCCATGCTCAGTCTCCGAGTTCATCGAGGCTGTCGACGTAGCGCAAGCCCTTTTCCGCGAGCCGTTGGCGCATGTTGTAGATGTCCAGCCCCAGTTCTCCCCTGGCCAGTCGTAGCGCCTTCTGTTCTTCCAGATCGGCACGCGCGCGACTGGCCTGGAGAACCTGCGAGACCTCACCTCGACGCACGATGACCACGCCGTCGTCATCGGCGACCACGACGTCGCCCGGGTTGACCAATTGACCGCCGCACACCAGCGGCAGGTTCACCGATCCCAAGGTTTCCTTGATGGTGCCTTGCGCGCTGATGGCGCGGGACCAGACCGGGAAGCCCATCTCCCGAAGCGTGTGGGTGTCACGCACACCGGCATCGATCACCAGCGCCCGCACGCCATGGGCCTTGAGCGAAGTGGCAAGCAAGTCGCCGAAGTAACCGTCGGTGCAGGGTGAACTGGGCGCGACCACCAGGATATCGCCAGGCCGGCACTGCTCCACCGCCACATGGAACATCCAATTGTCGCCCGGGGCGACCAGCACCGTGACCACCGAGCCGCTGATGGCCACGCCTCGTTGGATCGGTGTGATCGAAGACGTCAGCAAGCCTTTTCGGCCTTGGGACTCGTGGATGGTCGCGACACCGAAGTGACCCAGTTCGTCGACCAACGCCTGTTCGGCGCGGTCGATGTGACGCACGACAATGCCGGTTTTTCCGATCAACCCGCTCATCCGAGGTTCTCCGTCACACGGGGGAAGATGCTCTGGTAACCCTCGCCATAAACGATGTCGCGGCTGGAGGTGATACCGACGTTGCGCTTGGCTTGTACCCCGCGCTGCAAGGCGACACGGGTGTAGTACTCCCACAGGTGCTCCTGACCGGCCATGCACTGGATGGCGGCGTACTTCTTGTCCCAGACCTGGGTGATGTCGAGCAGCACATCCGGACGCCATTCGCATTGCTCGGGCTGGTGCGGTTCGAAGCTGTACACCGGTGGCGCGCCGACTATTTTCTCTCCCGGTCTGTAGCCTTCGGCCTGGGCGATGATGCGCGCCTCTTGCGTCAGGTTCATGGCCAGCGGGTGATCGTAGTTGTAGGGATCTTTCAGCGAATGGCTGAGGACGAATTCCGGTTGGACCCGGCGAAACACATCGGCGAGGCGAAACAGGGTGGCCTTGTCGGCGCGCATCGGGTAGTCGCCGATGTCGAAGAACTCGACGCTGGCGCCCAGTATGTCCGCAGCGGCCTGGGCCTCTTCACGGCGGGCGGATTTGACTTTCTCTTCGCTCATCTCGCCCTTGCGCCACAACTTGGCTGACTCGCCGCGCTCGCCGAAGGACAGGCAGACGATGTGCACGTTGTAACCCTGTTGCGCATGCAGCGCGATGGCGCCGCCCGCACGCCAGACGAAATCGGCAGAGTGGGCGCTGACGACCAGCGCGTTTTTCGGTGAATCGATCATTGCGGATACTCCTCCTGCGGTTGCAAAGAGCATCGCACCGCGACTCACCGGTGGAGTAATGCGTTGCAGTGTTGGAGGTATGCGTTTTTTTTATTGCTAGCCGGTATAGGCCGATGCATAGTCCGGCTCAGACACCGATCCCCCGAGCCCGCCCCAATGGAATCCACAGAACTCTCCAACCTGATGAACGTGCGCGCCTTCGTCAGGGTGGCCGATTACGGCAGCGTATCCAAAGCGTCTGCGGCCTTGTTCCGGGCGCAATCAGTGGTGACGCGATCGATTTCCGAGCTCGAAACCCGACTCGATGTGCCGCTGTTTGAACGCCATGCCAACGGTATGCGCCTGACCGATTACGGCGCGCGGTTGCTGCCGCGGGCGCGCCGCGTGCTGGCGGAGCTGGAAAGCGTCCCGCGACTGCTCGGCGGCGCGGACAAACGCGCTGTCGAACCGCTTTACCTGTTCCAGGCCCGACGCCTGCAAGTGTTCGTCAAACTCTGTGAAACCCAGCACATGCAGACCGTCGCCAGCCTGCTCGGCCTGAGTCAGCCGGCGATCAGTTCGACCATCAAGGTCATGGAGAACGGCTGCGGGCAAACACTCTTCGAGCGCACGCCTCGCGGTTTGCAGCCGACTCGCGCCAGCCAGGACATCCTGTTCCCGATTCGCCGGGCGCTGAATGAACTGCGCCACATCGAAACGGACATCACTGCAATCCGCGGTACGCTGCAAGGCGTGGTGAATGTCGGCGCCCTGCCCTTGGGCCGTACGCGCATATTGCCCGAGGCCATCGTGCGCCTGATGGCCGAGCACCCCGCTATCCAGGTGATCACCAATGAAAGCCCGTTCGATCTACTGGCGAGCGAGCTGCGAGCTGGCGATGTCGACTTCATTTTTGGCGCCCTGCGCGCGGACACCTACGCCAGCGACCTGACCGGCGAGGCATTGCTCACGGAAGAAATGGTGGTGTTGGCGCGGCGCGATCATCCGCTCTGTTCAAAACCGGACCTGCACGATGAACTCGGCGCCGCCCGATGGGTGCTGCCTCGCGCCGGCTCGCCAGCCCGACGGATGCTGGATGAATGCTTCAACCGGTTCGGCATTGCGCCGCCCCGGCCAGTCGTGGAAAGCGGCGACATGGCAATCATCCGGGGGCTGTTGCTGCGCTCGGACATGCTCGCGGCGGTGTCCGCCCACCAGCTGGAACAGGAGATTGCCTCGGGCGAGTTGTGCATCCTGCCGTTGGAGCTGAAACAGACCACCCGGGCCATCGGCCTGACTTATCGTACGGGCTGTCTGCATTCGCCGGTGGCGCAGGCCCTGCTGGATATGATTCGCCAAGTGATTCGCGAAGCGGCCGCGTGACTGGCACGCTGCCATTCCCCTGTAGGAGCGAGCTTGCTCGCGATGGTCGCATGGACAGCGCGTTCATTCAGACAGCACGCGTTATCGTTGACGTCCATCGCGAGCAAGCTCGCTCCTACAATGGGTCTGATTTCAGAGCAGGTTGAAGGGATAGCTGACGATCAAACGGTTTTCATCGAATTCGTTGCTGCTGTAGTCACGACGGATACTGGAGTTGCGCAGGCGCATATTGAGATTCTTGAAGGCGCCGCTCTGCACCGTGTAACCCAGTTCTGACTCCCGCCCCCACTCCTTGCCATCGGTAACGCTGCCGGTGTGGACGTTATCGCCACTGATGTAGCGGTTCATCAGGGTTAGACCGGGAATGCCCAGGGCGACGAAGTTGTAGTCGTGGCGCACCTGCCAGGATTTTTCCCGGGCGTTGTCATAGCTGCTGTTGTAGCTGTCGTTGGCCAGTGTGCCGCCGCTGGTGCCGTTGACCCTCATCCATGCATCATCGCCGGTGAGTTTTTGCAGGCCAATGTAGAACGTGTTGCCGCCATAGCGGGCAGACAGCAGTGCTGACAAGGTGCGGTTGTCCAGGTCGCCGGCACGGGCGCTACCGTCCTCACGCCCCCAGAAGTAGCCCAGGTTCGCACCCAGGGTCCAGGCACCCAGTGGCTGGCTGTGAACCAGTTGCAGGTACTGCTGCTGGTAGATGTCCTTGAGCTCGGCATTCCATAGGCCGATCATCGTGCGTTTCTCGTTGAAGCTGTATTCGCCACCGACGAAGTTGAAGCGATCGGACGTGAACGCGGTTTTGCCCTGCATGAACATGTCTTCCATGCTCGAATCGTTGCGCGGGCTGTTCTGCCGGAACTGGCCACCGTACAGGGTCAGGCCATCGATATCCTGCGAAGTGACCTGGCCACCACGAAAGGTTTGCGGCAGCGAGCGCCCGTCGTCGGAGCGCAGGATTGGCAGCACCGGCATCCATTCACCGACCTTCAGCTCGGTTTTCCCCACTTTCATTTTCCCGGCGACGGCCAGACGGCCAAAATCATCGGCAGGACGACCATCGCTATCGACCGGCAGCAACTGCGTACCACCAGTGCCCTTGCCACCGTCCAGCTTGACCGAGTAAAGCCCTAACACATCAACGCCAAACCCCACCATGCCCTGGGTGAAACCGGATTTGGCATCGAGAATGAAATTCTGGGTCCACTCCTGCGCCTTGCCTTGCGGGTAAGCCGGGTTGGTGAAGTTGCGGTTGATGTAGAAGTTACGCAGATTCAGGTTGACGCTGGCGTCTTCGACAAAACCTGCGGCCTGAACGCCCAGAGGTGCCACGCAAATAACGGCCAGCGAGCAAGCGATTCGATGATTGACGGGGGTTTTCATTGTTATTGTTTTCCGGTTTTTGGGTAAAGAAATGCCCTGCGCCCTTGAGTGCCGGGCACAGTGAGATCAAACAGAAAATGGTGAATGGCGACCCGATCAGGGCCGCCGAGAACTGACGGAGCGATCGCTCCCGAAGATCAGCGTGGGGCCTTGCCCGCCACCGAGTAAAGCACCTGCTGATTGCGGGTCTGCATGAACGCTTCCAGGCTCTGCCCTCGCATCGCCGCGTAGACCTGCAAGTTGGGAATCCCCAGTACCGCCGCGAGTTTCTCCAGCACGAAGAAAATCGCCCCGTACTGGATCAACCCGCGCCAGTCACGGCGTCGCAGCAGATCGCGTTCCTCTTCGCTTAAGCCCCCCTCCTCGAACAGCGCCTCGGGCGCCTCGAGAAAGCGTTGACGCCATTGCGGCTCGATCATGCGATGCAGGAACTTGTTCAAGCGGTAGCCCTTGGCACTGCGTTCCAGGGTGAACGGATAGGTCCCGTCCAGCTTCTCGATACCGGCCAACTGGTGCTGCATGTGCTGCAAGTGCCGTGCATTCACATCCGCCGGAACCGGCCGATCCTGGTTTTCCAGCAGCAGCGTGGCGATGCCGGTCATGGACGGCAGGTAGTAGTCCTGATGCAGGTTTTTCACCGTGGCCGACAAGGCCCCACGCATGATCAGCCAGGTGATCACCTCCGAGCCTTCCATCCCGCCGAGGGTGGCGTACTCGGCGTGGGTCATTTCGGTCAGGCGCTGCGGGTCGTTGACCAGCAGATCGATGAACTGCTCATCCCACTGCGGATTGTTGAAACCGCAACGCTCGCCATGCACCTGATGGGACACGCCACCAGTGGCAACAATGGCCACCTTCAGGTCTTCGGGATAACTTTCGATCGCCCGGCGCAGGGCCTGTCCCAACTTGTAGCAACGCAAGGCGCTGGGGATCGGGAACTGCAACACGCCGACCTGCAACGGCACGATTTGTACCGGCCATTGCGGATCGCACGGCAACAGTGCCGACATCGGCGAGAAGAAGCCGTGGTCCAGCGGCTTGTCACGGAAGAAACTCATGTCGAACTCATCGGCCATCAAGCTTTGGCCAATGTGCCGCGACAGCGCCGCATGCCCACCGACCGGCGGCAGCGAGCGCGGGTTGCCGCCCTCGTCCGCCACTTCGTAACGCTCATCGACGCCGAGGGAGAACGCCCCATAGTGATCGAAGAAAAACGACGTCACGTGGTCGTTGAAGATGTAGAACAGCACATCCGGCTGCTGCTCCTTCAACCACACCTTGATCGGTTCGAAGCCTTCGAAAATCGGCGCCCAGGCCGCCTCGTTCTGTTTGTCATGATCGACGGCAAAGCCGATGGTGGGTGTGTGGGAGACAGCGAGGCCACCGATGATGCGTGCCATGATGAGTTCCTGCTTTTGATAAAAAGTGTTCGAAAAAAGGGCCGATAAAAAGTGTTCGCAAAAGACTATTGCGCCACCAGGGCCTGGTTGACCCGGCGCCGGGCATGACCGTTGGCCAGGATTGCCAATGCGGCGATGAACGCCGGCACGCTCAACAGGGCGAACAGCAACGGCAGGCCCAAGCCGAGGCTGAGTACCGCACCACCGATGAGAGAGCCAAAGATAGCCCCGAAGCGACCGATGCCCAGCATCCAGCTCACACCGGTGGCGCGAAAATCGGTCGGGTAGTAGCCGGGAGCAAAAGCGTTGAGCCCGGTCTGCGCACCGCTCATGCAGAATCCCGCGGCAATTACGCCCACCGCTAGCAGGCTCGACTCCAGGCTGAACGCCCCCAGCAACAGAATAAAGACGCCGCCCAATGCATAGGAGGTGGCGATAACCCCGTTCGGGTTGCGCCGATCCATGATCCAGCCGACCACGATAGCCCCGACCGTACCGCCGATCTGGAACAGACCGGTAATGGTCGCCGCCCGCTCAATGGACAGACCGCCTTCACGCAACAGGGTCGGCATCCAGCCCATGGTCAGGTAGATCACCAGCAGGCCCATGAAGTAGGTCAGCCACAGCGCCAGCGTGCCGGTCCGATAGCGATCAGTGAACAGCATGCGCACCGGTGCCTTGTGCTGGGCCTGGGGTTCGGCGAGAGTGAAGTGCGTGGTTGCCGAGAAGGTGCCACCAAGCTTGTTCAGCACTTTGGCGATCTGCGCGGCCGGTGCATGACGCGCCGCCAGGAAGCGTGCGGACTCAGGCAACAGCAACCAGAGGAAAGGCAACAACATCAGTGGCAGGATGCCGCCGACCAGCAACACCGATTGCCAGCCGTGCAGCGGAATCAGCCAGGCCGCCAGCAAGCCGCCCAGCCCCGAGCCCATGTTGAAACCGGTAAACATGATGGTGATGAACAACGAGCGATTGCGCTCCGGCAGGTATTCGGCCAGCAGCGTGGTGGTGTTCGGCATCGCGGCCCCCAGGGCCACGCCGGTCAACAGCCGCAAAGCGGCAAGCTCATAGGGGTTACGGGCGAACGCACACGCCAGGCTGAGCACGCTGAATCCGGTCACGGCAAACAGCAGCACCTTCTTGCGCCCCAGGCGATCAGCGTAAGGGCCGGCCGTCAGCGCACCGATGGCCAGCCCGACCATGCCCGCGCTCATGACCGGGCCGAATGCGGCCTTGGAAAGACCCCACTCCTGAATCAGTGAAGGTGCGATAAACCCCATCACTGCCACGTCAAGACCATCGAACAGCACAATGAAGAAGCAAAGGCTCATGATGAGCCATTGATACCTGGCAACCGGGCGGTTATCGATCCACGCTTTGATGTCGACCGTTTCGAGACTCATGTTTTTCACCTTCTTATTTTTGTAGAAATTCCGACAGGGTCCGCCATGGCGTCGAGGCCAGCCCATCGTCGAACACTGGCCGTGACTCTAAAGCCGCAAGTGCCCGCCCCGCCTCTGGGAAATCCTTAAGCGGGTATCGGTTTTTCTTATCGGGTGATTTGAAACGCGCCTTAGGCCCTGGTATTCGGCCACACGGCAATGCCCATGAAGAGTGGGCCGAGCCGGACCTGTATGCCCCTGGCTATGCCGCCCTGCGTATGGAAAGGAGAGTGGGAGTGGTCAACAGGATTGAATAGGTAAGATCATCTCTACAAGGACGAGAAGCCGGCGCCGACATCGTCGATCGGCAGCCGACATCCCTTCCCGCAAAGCCGGTCATAAATTCACAGCGTGTTCAGACCTTGAACTGAGCCACGATCTTGCTCAAATTAATGGCCAGCTTTGACAGCTCATTGCTAGCCACGGACGTCTGATCGGCTGCCGACGTGCTTTGGATGGACAAATCCTTGATGCTTATCAGGTTCTGGTCCACGGAGCGGGCGACTTCCGCCTGTTGCTCGGACGCGGTAGCGATCAACAGGTTTCTTTCGTTGATATCGGTCACTGCCCGGGAAATCTCCCTGATCGCCTCCCCTGCTTCCCGTGCGATTTCGAGTGTTCTAATGGCTTCGACGCTGCTTTGTTGCATCGAATGCACGGACTTGTCCGAGCCCGACATGATGCCGCTCATCATTTGCTCGATTTCCTGTGTCGACTCCTGGGTCCTATGAGCCAAGGCCCGGACTTCATCGGCCACCACGGCAAAGCCACGCCCCTGTTCACCGGCCCGAGCGGCTTCGATAGCGGCGTTCAGGGCCAGCAGGTTGGTCTGCTCGGCGATGGCCCGAATGACATCCAGCACTTTCCGGATGCCTTGGGTTTGCTGCGCCAACACTTCGAGGTCACTGCTGGTCTGGCCAACGGATCCCGCCAGGTTCTCGATCGAGGAAATCGTCCGGGTGACCCGATCCAGGCCCGTATGGGCGGCTGTACTGGACTGCTGGGTGGACTGGGAAGCGGACACCGCATTGCGGGCGACGTCCTCGACCGCCGCTGTCATCTCGTTGACGGCCGTCGCGGCCTGCTCGGTTTCAAGGTTCTGCCGTTGTATGCCGGCTTTCGACTCATAGGTGATGGCGCTCATTTCTTCAGCCGCCGATGCCAGCAAGGAAGCCGACTCGGAAATATGATTGATCGTGCCCTTGAGGTTCGTCAGCATCGCCGAGGCGGACTTTTGCAGCTCGGTCAATTCATCTTCACCCGATACCTCCACCGTGCTCCGCAAATCGCCCTCGGCAATCTTCTGGTTGACCTGTAACAGCGATTGCATCGGCAACACGATGCTTCGTGTGAAGAAAATGGCGATGCATACGGTGAGTATCAGGCCTAGGACAATAATCGTGATCACCCATTCGAGACCGCTATCAAAAGCTTCACGTGCCCCGACTCCGGAACGGGCCGCACCTTCGGTATTCACGGCTGCCAACCGATCAATATCGGCCATCAGTTCTTCCGCTGCCGGTGCCGTCACCGTCCGGATGTAGGCAAAGGATTCGGTCTGGGATTGTTTGTCAGCCCGCTCCAAAAGAACCTGAACCTTATCGTTGTAATTCTTGACCGCATCCAGAACTTTCTCGTATTTGACCTGTTCAGACTGAGAGGAAACATTGGGCGCATAGATTCGAGAAACCTCCGCGAGCTTGTTTTCCAGGTCGACAACCTTTGCTTTCGATGCATCCTTATCTGTCGCACTGTCCATCACGTAATAAAGCAGCGCGAGACGCAGTTTGTAAGCGGTCGATTTGACGGCCGCAGAGCCCTGAATGCTCGGCAGCCAATCGACTTCCAGCCTTTTCGCTTCGCTGCCGATTTGTGACATTTTCCAAACAGACAAACCGCCCATACACAGCAGTAACAGGCTAATGATGCCAAAGCAAAGAGTTGCACGCGCGCTTAGTCTGATGCGTCTTATCATCATTTTTTTAGTCCCACTCTCAATGCATCGGTTTTTAATCTTTTGGCACCAGCGATCAAGCTGAGCGAAGTTATCAGCCCATACACCTTAACCAGACGGTGTCAGTGACAGACATCAGTCAAATCCGAAAACCCCCGATGTGGATAATCAGTTTTCCCTGATGGCCTATGGCGCCGAATCGTGATGTCTACACTGACCCGATTGAACGGCAATAAGCCTGTAGGAGTGCCATGAACCTGACCAAGCCCAATCAACAATTACGACGCGACCTCAAGCAGGCGGCTGCCCTGCTCAAGTGGTCGGGCGTGGATTTGTTCACGATTGCCCAACGTCTTCGGGCGTTTGGCGATGACGACGGCGCCAACGAGTTGATGAAGATCGCGCTGGGCTTTCAGGAGACGGAAGATCGGCTGACGACCTACGCGGACGAAGTGAAAAGCGAACGGATTGTGCGGGCAACGGTTGAAGACTCGTGACGCGTTCAAACTGACCCGAGCATTCAGGATTGCCTGATTGGACTCGCCTATGGCGCATCGTAAAGTACGCGGTCATTAACAACCGCGCGAAGACACCGCAATGAAACAGACTTTGTTAGCCACGCTGCTGTGCATCACCGCCTTCTCGGCAACAGCCCAGGAAGCGCCAAAGGTGATTGACCTGAGCAATCGGCATACGACAAAGGAAGACCTCAAAGTCGGCCAGGCCTTGATAGACGCGCAGAACGCCGCGGCAAGAATTCCGGCCTCCGAAGCACAGGACTTCATCAAGCGCCTGGATGCTACGGTAAAACGCGGATTGTCCCAGCTTGATCACCAACAGGCGGATCCGATCCAGATACGCGAACTGGCGATCGATTTGGCCGCGCTCGAGGCCGAAGGTAAAAAGTTCGGGGTGCTGTTCACCCCGTTCCATAAGTGCAATGAAGCGGCAGCCAGCGCGGCTTCCTCCTGGCAAGGCCTGATGTTCAATGACGCCCTGCAGTTCGAGAATGGCTTTCTTGAATATGAAGCTGCCGGCGCAGCCTGCGAGCGAGCCGCTGGCTGACTCAACCCCACCTCATAGTCCCGCGAGACTGATTTTTTAGTCGGTTTCGTCAGCCTCACACTGTCCAGGGCGCCATGCTGTCAACGGCGATTCCGTACCGGGCAATCGCCTCGACACAGACACCGGCATCGAGTTGTCCTTGCCGGACCAGTGCCGTCAGCGCGCTCAAGACGATCTGATACCGATCCACTTCGAAGAACGAGCGCAGCCTGCTGCGGGTGTCACTGCGGCCAAAACCATCGGTGCCAAGTACCGTGTAACGGGCATCCAGGTAACTGGCGATCAACTGCGGCAAGGCACGCACATAGTCGGTGCACGCAATGATCGGCGCAGGGTCGTTGAGCGAATCCTGAAGATGACTTCGGCGCGCCGGTTGCCCTGGATGAAGGCGATTCCAGCGCTCGACGTCCCGGGCCTCGCGGGCCAGTTCGGTGAAGCTGGTGACGCTCCACACCTGGCTGTCGACATGCCAGTCGCTGGCCAGCAATTGGCCGGCGGCGATGACTTCGCGCAGGAGGGCGCCGGAACCCAGCAACTGCACGCGTCCCCGGGCATCCGTCAGTTCATGTCGGGCGAACAGGTACATGCCCTTGATGATTGCTTGTTCAACACCTTCGGGAAGGTTGGGCTGCGGGTAGTTCTCGTTCATCAATGTGACGTAGTAAAACTCGTCCACCTGACGCTCCAGCATCTGGCGCATGCCGTGGTCGAGAATCACCGCGAACTCACCGGCGAAGGCCGGGTCGTAAGCGCGGCAGTTAGGGACCATCGACGCCATCAGGTGACTATTGCCGTCCTGGTGTTGCAGTCCCTCCCCGCCCAGGGTCGTGCGCCCTGCCGTGGCGCCAAGCAGGAAACCGCGGGCTCGCTGATCCGCCGCAGCCCAGATCAGATCGCCGATGCGCTGGAAGCCGAACATCGAGTAGTAGATGTAGAACGGCAGCATGGGCAGGCCATGCACCGAGTAACTGGTCGCGGCGGCCACCCAGGAACTGATCGCCCCGGCCTCGCTGATGCCCTCCTCCAGAATCTGCCCGTCCAAGGCTTCCCGGTAACTGAGGATCGAACCGATGTCTTCCGGCTCATAGCGCTGCCCGACGCTGGAATAAATACCGATCTGCTTGAACAGGCTGGCCATGCCGAACGTGCGGGCTTCATCCGCCACGATCGGCACGATGCGCGGTCCCAGTTGCTTGTCTCGAAGCAACCCGCCGAGCATCCGCACGAAGGCCATGGTGGTCGACATTTCCTTGCCTTCGGCAGCGATGGCAAAGGCGCCATAACTGTCGATACCGGGCACGACCAACGGCTCGCAAGCGGATGATCGCGCCGGCAGGTAACCGCCCAACGCCCGACGGCGCTCATGCAGATAACGCATTTCAACGCTGTCTTCGTCGGGTTTGAAGAAACTCAACGCAGCGGCCTGTTCATCGCTCAACGGCAGGTTGAAACGGTTGCGGAATGCGATCAACGCCTCCTTGTCGAGCTTCTTCTGCTGGTGCACCGTCATCCTGCCCTGCCCCGCGTCTCCCATGCCGAAGCCTTTCTTTGTTTGCGCCAGAATCACCGTGGGCTTGCGGCCTTCGCGCAAAGCGGCCTGATAAGCGGCAAAGATCTTCACCACGTCGTGTCCACCGCGTTTCAGGCGGTCGATCTGTTCGTCGGTCAACCCCTGGGCCAGCCGCGCCAATGCTTCGTTCTGGCCGAAGAACTGCTCGCGATTGAAGCGCCCGTCCTTGGTCGCAAACGTCTGGAACTGGCCATCGACGGTACTGGACAGCGCCTGGACCAGCGCGCCATCCGCATCCCGCGCAAACAAGGCATCCCAATCGGAGCCCCAGACCAGTTTGATCACGTTCCAGCCGGCGCCACCGAACAACGCTTCCAGCTCGTCGATGATGCGACCGTTGCCGCGTACCGGCCCGTCCAGCCGTTGCAGGTTGCAGTTGACCACCCACACCAGATTGTCGAGCCCTTCCCGTGCCGCCAGGGTCAGTGCCGACATGCTTTCCGGCTCATCCATTTCCCCATCGCCGAACACACCCCACACGGTCCTGCCCGCAGTGTCCAGCAGACCTCTATGGTCCAGGTAACGCATGAAACGGGCCTGGTAGATCGAGCTGATCGGACCGATGCCCATGGACCCGGTCGGAAACTGCCAGAAGTCCGGCATCAGCCACGGGTGCGGATAACTCGACAGGCCCCGCGCGCCGTGGGTGCGAGCACCGATTTCCTGTCGATAGTGCTGCAGGTCCTGTTCGTCGAGACGACCTTCGAGGAAGGCCCGGGCATAAACGCCCGGTGCCGAATGCGGCTGATAGAACACCAGATCCCCGCCGCTGCCTTCGGTGCGGGCCTTGAAGAAATGGTTGAACCCTACTTCGAACAGATCGGCGGCGCTGGCATAACTGGCGATGTGCCCGCCCAATTCGCCATAGGCGAAATTGGCCCTGGCGACCATGGCCAAGGCGTTCCAGCGCATGATCGACGCCAAGCGTTCTTCGATGGCCAGGTCCCCCGGAAACGGCGGTTGGTGTTCGACACTAATGGTGTTGATGTAAGGGGTGCCGAGGCTGGGCCGCCACCCGATGTCCGAGGTGCCTGCCACCGCCACCAGCATGTCGAGGATCTGTTTGGCCTGTGCCGTACCGCCATGGGCGATGACCGATAGCAATGCATCACGCCACTCGGCAATTTCCTCGGTCTCTTCTGCTGTCTGCCCCAGGAAACGGGCAAGGGTATCGGAAGGGTTCATGGGCAACTCCTGCCAGTGTCGGATGACGCTCGGAAACCATGATGTATTTCAGTCAATATGGCCGACTTTCACTAAATGACACAGCGCTCTTGCAGCACGTTTTTCGCCAGCGCCCGGGTCACCGATAAAATGCTTTCCACCTGTCGATCCATCGCTGCGCTGGATGACTCGACTTGTCCCACTTCGAGGACGCGCAGCGTGTGGCCACAAACCGACCCCAGCCACGCAAGGCCAGGGATCGGGTCAATTTCGACATCCAGTAAAAAGCAGCCTTTGGAGACGCCACTCAGCAGTTGACGGGCATCACAGGTGTCGACCTGCGTCGACTCGATGGTGCTGGAGCCGACTCGCAACCAGTCGAGCATTAACGCAGTGGATTGCCTGACGACCAAATAACCCACCTGGTCCCAGTCATCGATCGCCAGGCGCAGCTGATCGATCATGTACTGGGGTAACGCGGCGCTGGTCACGATGACCACGCCAGCGTTCGCTGAAGGTGCTTTGACCCAGATTGCGGATTGCGATATCGCGTGCATGGCGGTGCTCCCGGTATGACCACAATCCCTGTGGGAGCTGGCTTGCCAGCGATGGCGGTTTTACATTCAACATGAATGCTGACTGATCCACCGCTATCGCTGGCAAGCCAGCTCCCACAGGATTCTTCATTCAACCAAGCGGCCTACGATCAACCGTTACGAAACAGAAAGCTGTAGGCGTTCAATGCCGGCACCCCGCCCAAGTGGGCGTAGAGTACTTTCGAGCCTTCCGGAAATTCGCCGCGACGCACCCTCTCGATCATCCCGTGCATCGACTTGCCCTCGTACACCGGGTCCGTCAGCACGCCTTCAAGGCGGGCGCACAACCGGATCGCCTCCAGCGTGCCTTCGTTGGGCAGACCGTATTCGGGATAGGCGAAACGGGTATCGAGCACCACATCGTCCTCGGTGATCTCGCGCCCCAGCTCCACCAGCTCGGCGGTGTGCCGGGCGATGCGCAGGATTTGCGCCTTGGTTTTCTCGGGTTTGGCCGAAGCATCGATGCCGATCACGTTCTTCGAGCGACCGTCCGCCGCAAAACCGACGACCATGCCGGCCTGGGTGCTGCCGGTCACCGAGCAGACCACGATGTAGTCAAACTTGAAGCCCAGTTCTTCTTCCTGTTGCCGTACTTCCTCGGCGAAGCCGACGAATCCGAGGCCGCCATAGGGGTGTTCGGAACAACCCGCCGGAATCGGAAACGGCTTGCCACCACCCTCCTTCACATCGCTCAGGGCCTTTTCCCAGCTCGGCCGGATGCCGATGTCGAAGCCTGCAGCGTCAAGCCGTACATCCGCGCCCATGATCCGCGACATTTCGATGTTGCCCACGCGGTCGTAAACGGCATCGGAATAGTTCACCCAGTTTTCCTGCACCAGCACGCATTTCATGCCCAGGTGTGCGGCGACCGCGGCGACCTGGCGGGTCTGGTTCGACTGAATGCCACCGATGGACACCAGGGTGTCGCAGCCTTGATCGATGGCCTCGGGAATCAGGTACTCGAGCTTGCGGGTTTTGTTCCCGCCAAAGGCCAGGCCACTGTTGCAGTCCTCCCGCTTGGCATACAGCTGCACCTTGCCGCCCAAGTGCTCGCTGAGGCGTTTCAAAGGGGTGATGGGAGATGGACCGAAGGTCAACGGATAACGTTTGAAACGATTCAGGTTCATGGCGCTATTCCTTGAAGGTTGGGATATCCAAGCTCTGTCGCGAGGGCTTCGATGAATCAATCTTAGGGAAAAACCTGAAAATTGGTGTTGCAAACTTAGCCGTAATTTCGAACTATTGATCGATCTAAGCAATCAATAAAAACCTTTTATTGCGTGAAAACCAATATGAACGCAACAAACAATCAAAAGAAATCCAGCATCAAAGCTACAGAGCTTACGCAGCTTGACCGGACCGACCGCGCCATCCTCAAGGCCCTGCAACGGGACGCGTCCATCTCCAATGTGGCCTTGGCGGAAAAGGTGAAGTTGAGTCCCCCGGCCTGCCTGCGGCGTGTCGAGCGGCTCAAGCAGGCCGGCCTGATCAAGGCCATCGTTGCCCTGCTTGAACCTGAGGCGTTGGACGCGGGTATGGTGGTGCTGATCGGCGTGGTGCTGGACCGCTCCACGCCGGAATCCTTCGCCGCCTTCGAGGCTGCCGCGCAAAAGGTCTCGGGCTGCATGGAATGCCACGTGGTGACCGGCGAATTCGACTACTTCATGTTGATACGGACCCGGGACAGCCAAAGCTTCAACCGGCTGCATGCCGAGCAATTGCTGTACCTGCCGGGTGTCAGGCAGATCCGCTCGTTCATGGGGCTGCGCCAGGTGTTATCGACGCATCAGATACCCCTTTGAACGCCATAGACCCTGTAGGAGCTCGCTCGCGATGGAGGTCAACGATTACACGTGCTCTCTGAATGAACGCATTGCCCAATCGTTTTTCGCGAGCAAGCTCGCTCCTACAAAGGGCTGTCAGGCATTGCTGTTTCCCGAGCGGATAAACGAATACCGATCGATATCCGTGCGCAACTGCCAACCCTGGCGTTGCCAATAACGTGCAGCGGCTTCGTTGCTCTTGAACACATCGAGGTGACATTTCTGGATGCCTTGTTCCTCCAGAGCGGAAAGGCATCGCTCAACCAGCGCGCCGGCGATGCCTTGCTGCCGATACGCCGGCAACACCAGCAAATGCTGCAGATAGCCCCGTCGACCGTCATGCCCGCACATCACGCAGCCGACCAGCACACCATCGACTTCGGCCACGAAGCTCATGTCCGGATTGCGTTGCAAGTAACGGGAAGTCGCCTCGCGGGAGTCGGCATCGCGCAGGGAGATGCCAGGTGTGTTGCACATGAGGTCGATGACCGCTTCGTAATCGTCCAGGGTCATGACGCGGATCTTGAACATCGAAAGGTGCCTGTTGAATGACGGAAGACGCAGGCTAGCAAACGCCACCCGGTTGTTGTGTGAACTTGTCGAGTCAGGCGATTTGTATCGTTGTGTAGGTTTGCCCGGCGACGGTACACAGCGATACACAACGGGGGTATCAAGGACACATGCGGCGTACATGGGGGTGAAAAAGTGCAGCGGTCGCCTTTCGGTGGTCTTCGATTGAACGAACGCCGTCACGGCCCAAGCACCGAAACCTTCAGGAGCCCCCATGATCAATCAAATCGAAACCGTGCTGTACACCGGCAAGACTGTCACCACCGGCGGCCGCCAGGGCGAGTCGCGCAGCGACGATGGACGCCTGAACGTCAAACTCTCCCCGCCGGGCTCTGCCGTCAGCGGCACCAATCCTGAGCAACTGCTGGGGGCCGGCTGGTCGGCCTGTTTCATTGGCGCCATGGGCAAGGCCGCGGCGGCGCTGAAGGTTGGTTTGCCAGCTGACGTTAGCGTCGCTACCGAAATCGATCTGGGCAAGACTGACAACGCCTTTTTCCTGCAGGCGCGCCTGAACGTCAGCCTGCCGGGCATTGACCCGGTGCTGGCCCGCACCCTCGTGGATGCAGCACACCAGACCTGCCCTTACTCCAAGGCCACCCGTGGCAACATCGACGTCACGATCAACCTGGTTTAACCCTGATACCTGTAGGAGCGAGCTTGCTCGCGATGAACGCTAACGATAACGCTGGCTGTCTGACACCCAGCGGTGTTTGTGCCTCCATCGCGAGCAAGCTCGCTCCTACAGAATCAACAGGCATTAGAAAGCCCGCACAAGGCGGGCTCTAGTGGGTTTAGTAGGTGGCCAGTGCTGGTCTCTGGCTTACGAGGTTTATCAGGACTCCCACAGCAACAGCAATATGCGCTGTCCTGCTTCACACGGCATAAGGGCTGGATCTCAGCGCGGAGATCTTTCTAACCGTGTACCCTTCGGAGCGCGCCCCACGCGTCCTCGCTATCCGCTTGCGCATCAGTCTGCGTTTTCACCTACAAGATTCAGACTAGCAAAGCGCTCCGGAAATGGAATGGTGTTTTTAGACCGATTTCGTACTGTGACCCGCGTCGCAGGACAGAAAAATGCTATCGGTTTCAAACCGCTCCCACAGGTTCAACGCTGCCTCACAACGTGCGCTGGCTATTGCCAATGCCCTTGGCAATATCGATCCCCCAGTCCATCGCCGCCTCCATGTCCAGCATGTGAGGTTTGGGATCATGGTTCTCGTCAATCACCGAGCCATCCGGCCAGTAGACCCCGATGAACATGCCCAACGAACCGTCTTTCAATATCTCGGCCTTGACCTTGATGCTGCATCCGTTCGACAGCGTTTCCTTATGTTCCAGATGGCGCTCGGTCATTGCGGCTTTCCTCCCATGGCTGGATTCAGACCTTACTGGCAATGCTAGCTCAGACCTTGAAATGCGTTGGTTCAGGGGGCTGGAGACCCAACCTGACAGCGGCGTAATGCCACCTATACTACAGGCCACCTACCCCCAAGGGTCTGCATTTCCAACAATAACAAGCAGAGGTGGAACATGGTCTGGCAGCAAATCTACGATCCGTTCAACAACCCGGTGGTTTCAACCCTTTTGGCCGCTGTGCCCGTGGTGGTGATGCTGGCCGCCCTGGCGTTCTTCCATGTCAAGGCGCACCTGGCGGCATTGCTCGCCCTGGGCTCGGCGCTCATCATCGCCATCTTCGCCTTCGGCATGCCCGCCAGCATGGCCGGTTCAGCGGCGTTGTACGGCGCCGCCAACGGTCTGCTGCCGATCGGCTGGATCGTGCTGAATATTATCTTTCTGCACCGACTGACCACCGAAAACGGTTCGTTCAAAGTGCTGCAGGACTCCCTGGCGCGGATTACCGATGACCGTCGCCTGCAACTGCTGCTGATTGCCTTCTGCTTCGGCGCCTTTTTCGAAGGGGCCGCCGGCTTTGGTACGCCGGTGGCGGTGACCGGGGCGATTCTGATCGGGCTGGGCTTCTCGCCGCTGGCCGCCTCTGGCCTGGCGCTGATCGCCAACACCGCGCCGGTGGCATTCGGCGCCCTCGGCACACCGATCATCACCCTGGCCAAAGTCACCGGGCTGGATGAAATGGAGCTGTCGATGATGGTCGGCCGACAACTGCCGTTCTTCTCGGTGATCGTGCCGTTCTGGTTGATCTGGGCCTTCGCCGGATGGCGCAAGATGCTGGAAATCTGGCCGGCGATCCTCGTCACCGGGGTCAGCTTTGCCGTCCCGCAATTCCTGGTGTCCAACTATCACGGGCCGATGCTGGTGGACGTGATCGCCGCGCTGATTTCCATGGCCTGCCTGACCGGATTCCTCAAGGTCTGGAAACCGGCCACCGTACACACCTCCGCAGCCTTGTCCGGGCGGGTCGACGACTCGAAAATCGATGACGAGTACGCCAGCAAACCGGAACCGACCGCCGCATTTTCCGGCGATTCGAAAAACGCCGTGATGCGCGCCTGGATGCCCTGGATCATCCTCACCATCTTCGTGTTTGCCTGGGGCACCCAAAACTTTAAAAACATGTTCGACACCCGCCCGGCGATCGATCCGGCCACCAGCTCGGCCAAGCTCGACCCACAGGGCAAGCCAATGCGTGAAGCCAACCCGGTGTTCGCCCCGGTCGTGACCTTCACCACCATCCATCAGCAGATCGAGAAAGTGCCACCGGTGGTGCCGGCACCGAAAGTCGAAGAAGCGGTGTACAAATTCACCTGGTTCACCGCCACCGGCAGCGGCATCCTGCTGGCGGCGATCGTTGGCGGTTTGCTGATGGGTTACTCCATTCCGCAGCTGATTCACCAATACCTGCGAACGATCTGGGTCGTGCGCTACTCACTGATCACCATTGTCGCCATGCTTGCCCTCGGTTTCCTCACCCGTTACTCGGGACTCGACGCGACCATGGGCCTGGCGTTTGCCGCGACGGGGATTTTCTACCCGATGTTCGGCACCCTGCTCGGCTGGCTGGGTGTGGCGTTGACGGGTTCGGATACCGCCTCCAACGTGCTGTTCGGCGGGCTGCAAAAAGTCACCGCCGAGCAATTGGGACTCAGCCCGGTGCTGATGGCCGCCGCCAACAGTTCTGGCGGTGTGATGGGCAAGATGGTCGACGCCCAGTCCATCGTGGTTGCCTCCACTGCCACCCGCTGGTACGGCCATGAGGGGGAAATCCTGCGCTACGTGTTCTTCCACTCGATCATCCTGGCGATTCTGGTCGGCGGCCTGGTGACGTTGCAGGCTTACATCGCGCCGTTCAGCCATATGGTGGTGGGGGGGCATTGAATCGTTCCGGAGTTTTTCCATAAGGAGTACAACTGTGGGGGGGGGGGGGGGGGGGGAGGGGGGAGGAGGGGGGGGGGGGAGGGGGGGGGGGGAGGGGGGGGTTGGGGG